>NZ_JBEPLV010000004.1:0-786404 GCF_040545415.1 Paenibacillus favisporus
AAGACCCCTTGTAGACGACGAGGTAGATAGGTTGGAGGTGGAAGTGCAGCAATGCATGGAGCTGACCAATACTAATCGGTCGAGGGCTTATCCAATAAATATAAAATGTAGATTCGTTTCGTATCTAGTTTTCAGGGAGTCAAATTCCTGAATGTGTTTTGAAACCACTCTTGGTTATACAATTTGTATACCGAGGTTATGCTTGGAGAGATACCCAAGTGGCTATAAGGGGACCCTCTGCTAAGGGGTTAGACTGCGTAAGCGGTGCGAGGGTTCGAATCCCTCTCTCTCCGCCATTTGAATCACATCTTAGCAAGTTTTAGTATGGCGGCGTAGCTCAGCTGGCTAGAGCGTACGGTTCATACCCGTGAGGTCGGGGGTTCGATCCCCTCCGCCGCTACCATACATACCTGGAGGCTTAGCTCAGCTGGGAGAGCATCTGCCTTACAAGCAGAGGGTCGGGGGTTCGATCCCCTCAGCCTCCACCATCATATGCCGGTGTAGCTCAATTGGTAGAGCAACTGACTTGTAATCAGTAGGTTGGGGGTTCAAGTCCTCTCGCCGGCACCATCTAATAATGCGGGACCGTGGTGTAGAGGCCTAACATGCCTGCCTGTCACGCAGGAGACCGCGGGTTCGAATCCCGTCGGTCCCGCCATTATTATTTACTTCATCTATATGCTTGATATAGATTGAAGATGATGTTTTGCATAGTGAATTTCCACAGCGTAAAGTGGGAAGATTAAGATCACCCGCTTTATTTTTGCATGTATGGCTCGGTAGCTCAGTCGGTAGAGCAGAGGACTGAAAATCCTCGTGTCGGCGGTTCGATTCCGTCCCGAGCCACCTTATATGGAGGCTTAGCGAAGTGGCCAAACGCAGCAGACTGTAAATCTGTTCTCGTACGAGTTCGGTGGTTCGAATCCATCAGCCTCCACCAGTTGTAAGAGCCATTAGCTCAGTTGGTAGAGCACCTGACTTTTAATCAGGGTGTCGAAGGTTCGAGTCCTTCATGGCTCATCACAAAGACCATTAACCTTTCGGTTGATGGTCTTTTTGTCTTTTATGGCCTGACGATCTGATGTGCATAAGAAGTGTGGTTTTCGATTTTATATAGGAATATGGTAAGATGATTAATAAAAATGGCAAAGTGGTGGATGACATCAATGGTGGAGATGGAAACATTACGAAGCAAGTTGGAGCAGGTTGTAGGCGGAACGTTACATATCAAGGAGCTGAGCAAACAGCAGTCGGAGTCTGTTTATTTGCCTGTTACGGTATCCGGCAAGGCTCCTTTGAAGAAAGGGAAGCAGACCGAGCATAGGAGCCTCCAGGATGTGGTGATGGTGGAGGACAAGGTGTGGTTCCCGCTGTTTATCAAGAACGGGCGGGTACACGTAATTGAAGCCAATTCTGAGCTGGTCAATGATGAAGTATCCCGCTTGATCGGTGTACTGCTGTCTGCGGTAAGAGAACAAACGGGAGATGCCGTGGAAGCCCAGGGTGATGAGGAACGTGAACTTCTGAAGCTCAGTCAATGGATTCAAGAACAGCTCGACCTGGGACACGGCGATGCCGAATTGCCTGACGATTTGGAACTAAAACGTCTGCTTTCCGCAGAGATGACTCCCTTTTTGCTGACTTGTGAGAGTATCCATGCCTCCGATGTTAAGGGGAGCCAGCTGAAAAAGCTGCTGCGCAGCTACTTCGACGGAGAGGTGGTGCTTGCTGCTCTCCGCGACAACGAGTGGCTCATCTTGGCCAGAAAAGAACTGGTGGCCGGCAGTAATGACGAGAAAGAAGAGGATAACGGCGAATCGGAAACAGACATGCTCTCCGCGTTCTGTATGGGGCTCTATGAGCTGATTGCAAGCGAATGGGTTGGTGCTTTTCATTTATCCGCCGCGCCTTCGTTCATCCCCTTGAAGTCACTGCCGGGCGCGGTAGGCATGCTTCGGGAAACCATTTTCTTGGGACGGACGTTTCATGTGTCGGAGCATGTCCACTTCCCATGGGAGCTGCTGCTGGAGCGTTTAATCTACAGCATCCCGATGGAGCAGCGCCGCCGCTTTCTCGAGCAGGCAGGAGACCACGGCGTATTGTTCAGCGACAACGAGACCTTGTCGACGCTGGAGACTTTCTTTCAGCTCGACTGTAATGTCAGCGAGACGGCGAAGCGACTATATATTCACCGGAATACCCTTTTATACCGGCTCGATAAGATCAAACAAGAGACGAATCTGGACGTTAGAAGCTTTGGGGACGCGGTTTTGGTGAAGCTGACGATGCTATTGTATAAAGTGACGAAAAGAAAATAGGTTTTTTGTGCAGATTGTGTATAGCCAGTCTGCGAGATGTTGGGTAATATATAACTATCATAATGTATTCGATTTCATAACTATACACTAAGGGGGCAAATTCACATGGCAGGTGTACGTTTAGAGCATATTTTCAAAAAGTATCCGGGTTCTGACAAAGCAACAGTTATGGATATCAACCTTGATATCAAGGATAAGGAGTTTCTGGTGTTGGTAGGTCCTTCCGGTTGCGGTAAATCTACGACACTTCGTATGATCGCCGGTCTGGAAGAAATCTCTGACGGTAAACTTTACATTGGCGACCGCGTCGTGAACGATGTAGCTCCTAAAGACCGCGATATCGCGATGGTGTTCCAGTCCTACGCTTTGTATCCACACATGAACGTATACCAAAACATGGCCTTTGGTCTGAAGCTGCGTAAAGTGAAAAAGGATGAAATTGATAAACGTGTACGTGAAGCTGCGAAAATCCTCGATATCGAGCATTTGCTGGATCGTAAGCCAAAAGCTCTTTCCGGTGGTCAACGTCAGCGTGTTGCCTTGGGACGTGCGATCGTGCGTGATCCTCAAGTCTTCCTGATGGACGAACCGCTTTCCAACTTGGACGCTAAACTTCGTGGTCAGATGCGTGCGGAAATCACGAAACTGGTGAAACGCCTTGAAACCACTTGTATCTACGTAACACATGACCAGACGGAAGCCATGACGATGGGTGACCGTATCGTGGTTATGCAGGACGGCATTATTCAACAAGCCGCTTCTCCGGAAGAGCTGTACAACAATCCAAACAACCTGTTTGTTGCCGGCTTTATCGGATCGCCTACCATGAACTTTATCAACGGAACACTCAGCGAGTCCAACGGTTCTGTACGCTTCAAATCCCAAGGACTTGACGTAGAAGTTCCAGGCGGTAAAGCACAAATCCTGAAGAGCAAAGGCTACATCGGCAAAGAAGTGATCATGGGCGTTCGTCCGGAAGATATTCATGAAGAGCCTGTATTCCTGGAAGCATCTCCGAATACGATCTTCACAGCCCATGTAGACGTAACAGAAAACCTTGGTCACGAAATGCTCCTCTACCTGAGCGGATTGGGTAACGACACCGTTATCGCCCGTGTAGACGGACGTTCTACGACTCGTGAAGGCAACAGCGCTCGTTTGGCTGTCGATATGAACAAAATTCATATCTTTGACAAAGAGTCTGAGCTGAACGTATTGTTGGCTGACTAATTCCAGGCGGAATGCCTGAAGATGAAGAGCCGCCCTTTCGGGCGGCTCTTTTGTATTTGGAGCGAATAGGCCGCTGACATTGCATTCATGGGAAATATCATTTACGATGGGTACATTAGAAAATTCATGGTTTGACCGGCGGCAGTCGGCTGACAGAAGAGCCAGCTGATAGAAAGGGAGACGTGAAATGGCTAAGAAAGTAAGAGTATCTGAATTGGTCCAGCAATTTCAGCTGGAGGTCATTTCAGGGGAACACGGCCTGAGACGGGCCATCACGACAGATGATTTAAACAGACCGGGTCTGGAAATGGCAGGTTATTTTGAATATCATCCTGAGGAACGGGTGCAGCTGCTGGGACGAACGGAGCTGGCCTTTTTTGCCATGCTTACGGCAGAAGAACGGAAGGAACGGATGGAGCGCCTGTGCAGCAGCGAGGAGACGCCTTGTATTGTTGTCACGAGAGGGCTGGAAGTGCCCGAGGAATTGATCCATTTTAGCCAGGAAAAGAACCTGCCCATCCTGCGGAGCAATATGGCGACGACCATCCTATCCAGCCGGATTACCGGCTTTCTGGAGAGAAAGCTGGCGCCGACCACTACCATTCATGGCGTATTGTGCGACGTCTATGGGGTAGGCATGCTGATTACCGGCAGCAGCGGCATCGGCAAGAGTGAAACCGCACTGGAATTGGTCAAACGGGGTCACCGGCTGATCGCTGATGATGCGGTGGAAATCCGGCAGACCTCGGACTTTCAGCTGCACGGATCGGCTCCTGAGCTGATTCGCCATCTGCTGGAGATCCGCGGTGTGGGGATCATCAACGTCATGACCCTGTTCGGAGCCGGAGCAATCCGGAACAACAAACGAATTACGCTTGTCGTCAAGCTTGAGGCCTGGCAGCAGGATAAACAGTACGACCGGCTCGGACTGGATGAAGAAACGACCAAAATCATCGATACCGACATTCCTCTCGTGACCATTCCGGTACGTCCGGGACGTAACCTTGCGGTCATCATCGAAGTGGCGGCCATGAATTACCGGCTGAAGCAAATGGGTCTGAATGCGGCCCTGCAGTTTACGAATAAGCTCACAGCCACCATTGCAGAAGATATGGACGATATGGACTAGGAGAGTGGATACATGGCTACATTGCTAATTAATCCGATCGCTTTCTCGATTGGATCCCTGTCGGTTCACTGGTACGGTCTGATCCTGGGCTTGGGGGCGCTGGTTGGCCTCCTCCTGGCCATCCGGGAAGGCAGAAGATTCGGCATTATGCCTGAATTTTTCATGGACTTGCTGCTGCTGGGAGTACCGTCGGCTATTATCGGGGCGCGGATCTATTTCGTGGCCTTCATGTGGGACGATTACAAGAACAACCTGCTGGACATTTTTAAAATATGGAACGGCGGGATTGCCATCTACGGTGCGCTGATCGGAGCGATCATTTGCGCCATCATCTATTTCCGTTACAGAGGGTACAACTTCTGGCGCATTGCCGACATTTGTGCACCCAGCCTGCTTACGGGGCAAATGATCGGTCGCTGGGGCAACTATGTGAACCAGGAAGCGTACGGCGGTCCGGTGAATGAGTTTTTCCTGCGGAACAATTTGCATTTGCCTGCTTTTATCGTAGACCAAATGAACGTCGAGGGCGTCTACCACCATCCGACCTTCCTGTACGAATCGTTATGGAGCCTGGTGGGCATCATCATTTTGTTTATTCTCCGTCGTCAAAAGTTTTTGCGCGCGGCTGAATTGTTCCTTTCTTATTTTATTTGGTACTCGATCGGGCGGTTCTTTATCGAAGGACTGCGGACGGACAGCCTTGCTTTTAAGGGTCCGGAATGGCTGGCATCGATGGTTAACGGTTTGTGGAAACCGATGGAGTGGATGGGATTCGAGCATGGTGCGCTTGACCCGAACTACGGAAATGTCCGTATTTCCCAGCTGCTAGCGATCCTGATTATCGTCGTCGCCATTGTATTGATCATTGTGCGCCGTACAACAGGTCAGGCGAAGGAGCACTATCTGGATCCGATCGTCTCGACGAAAGCGCCGAAAGATACGGTGCCGGAAGCAACCGCGCTGGATCAGGATACTAAAGTAGAACCCGTTGCTACCCCTGAGCACCGCGAGGAGAACGCCGAAGTGGAGGACAAAAAGGAGTAACGACAGCATGATAGATACCGTACTGTTTGATTTGGACGGAACGATTATTGATACGAATGAATTGATTATCAGCTCGTTTATGCATGTATTGGAGAAGCACGTCCAGCCCCCCCTGACTCGGGAAGTGATCATTCCAAAAATGGGGATGACGCTGGAGCAGCAGCTCCAGTTTTTCTCGGGGAGCGAGGATGTGACCCATTTTCACCAGGCTTACAGAACGTATAACGACGCTCATCACGACGAGATGGTGCAGCCTTTTCCGCATGTGCTGGAGGTAATCAAGGAACTGGACCGGCGCGGCATTACGATGGGGGTTGTGACCACCAAAAACAAGCCGGGGACGTTCCGCGTGCTGGAGATGTTCGGGCTGGACAAGTATATGAAGGCGATTGTAACGGTGATGGACGTCGAGCATCCCAAACCGCATCCGGAGCCGGTGCTGATGGCCATCAAGCAGCTTGGAGCGGATCCGGAAGCAACGTTGATGGTCGGGGACAGCCCGGTGGATATTCAATCCGCCAAGGCGGCAGGAGTCCGGTCTGCCGGGGTTGCTTGGTCGCTGAAAGGCGAGAAGGTGCTCCGCGAGTATAATCCGGATTACATACTGCATAATATGACCGATTTATATTCCTTGGTGGAACAGGAGTAAGGCGATTGTGAGCAGAAACGTGACCCGTTACCCGGTCGAAGGCCCGAACGCGCTGTGGCAAATCTATAGAACGGTCAGCCCTTGGAAAGGGGTTAAAAATTTCATATGTATACAAGCGGCCCGGTACTGCCCGATTCTTCCGCTAAAGAATTGGATCTATCGTCACCTGCTAGGAATGAAGGTGGGAGAGCATGCCGCCTTTGGCCTGATGGTCATGGTGGACGTGTTCTTTCCGGAGAACATCACGATCGGGGACAATTCGGTGATCGGGTACAACACGACGATTCTCGCCCACGAATATCTGATTAAGGAATACCGGCTGGGACAAGTCCTGATCGGCAGCAATGTGTTGATCGGAGCGAATACGACCATTTTGCCGGGAGTCACGATTGGAGACGGCGCTGTCATTGCCGCCGGGTCCGTCGTGCACAAGAGCGTACAGGCGGGTGCCTTTGTCGGCGGAAACCCGCTGCGCGAGCTGAGACGTTCGGATTCGAAAACGGAGGAGGATGCGCATTCCTCGTCAGTGCCGGCATCGGATGAATAAAGGCAGCGGCCGCACATACGAAAAACATTCAAAAGCTTGGATTTTGAATGTTTTTTTTGTATCAAGCCGAGGCAAGGGCACGGAAGTGAAATGTATGGCAATTGACGAATCTGCCTTTTCATGTTAATATAGCCATTATTCTTTACTTTGGTAGTATGGTAGCACTTTAACGTGATGAAGAAATATAACTGTTCGAGGTGATAGGACGTGACCAAGCCGAAAGGTTTTGAAAAGCCTTCAGGCGTCCGCGATTATGTGCCTTATGCGGTCTCCAAGCTGCGCCGGATCGAGCGCGACGTGCTTGACTGCATGAGCCGCTGGGGTTACCGGCAAATCATGACGCCGACGATGGAATATTACGATACGGTAGGCGTGGCAAGCTCCACGTCGGACCGCAAGTTGTTTAAATTGTTGAATAACCGGGGCACCACACTGGTGCTTCGTTCGGATATGACGGCTCCGATCGCCCGGGTGGTCTCGTCGCTGCTGAAGGAAGAGCCTCTGCCCATCCGGCTGTCTTACCACGCGAACGTGTTCCGGGCCATTGAGGAAGAAGCCGGACGGGAAGCGGAATTTTTTCAGACCGGCGTCGAGCTCGTCGGTGACGATTCACCCGAAGCGGATGCCGAGGTCGTGGCGCTGGCCATCGAGTCTTTGAAGGCGGCGGGTGTGTCTTCTTTTAAAATCGCCATGGGCCACGTCGGGTTTCTCAACGGGTTGTTTGATGAAATCCTCCCCGGATCAACCGAGGCTCAGCAATCACTGAAAGAGGGCCTGCTCAGCCGCGACTTCGTCGGTTTCCGTAAAACGATCAGCGAGCTGGGTGTAACGGATGAACAGCGGAATTGGCTCGAAGGACTTCTCCGTCTGCGCGGAGGCCAGGAAATTTGCGATCAGGCGCTGGAGCTGAGCGGTCATCCGCTCGCAAGAGCATCCATCAGCCATTTGTGCAAAGTATGGGAGGTGCTGGAGGCATACGGTGTGTCGGAGCACGTACTTATCGATCTGACGATGATCGGAGACTTTTCCTACTATACAGGAATGACGTTTGAAGGCTACGCCTCCGAGCTTGGCTTCCCGGTCTGCAGCGGCGGACGGTACAACAATCTGCTGAAGCAGTTTGGACGGGACGTTCCGGCGACGGGATTCGCGCTGAAAACGAACCGTATTCTGGATGGCGTCAACGGCGTGCAGGAAGCGGCTGTGCTGCCTGTTCTTGTCCGTTATGATGCGGCTCATCGCAAGGAAGGCCTGGCGGAGGCGGCGAGGCTTCGTGCGCAGGGACAATCGGTTGTTACGCTGTTGATCGACGGAGATCATACCGGCCCGGATGCGGCGCAACCAGGGGCGACCAGCCAAGCTTATGGAGAGGTTATCACTTTTGGCGGGAGTTTGGGGTAAAGGGAACCTGGGGCAGGATTAGAAAAACATAAACAGCGAATTGAGATAGATAGATCAACAATTAGAAGCAGGAGGGAGAACGTTGGCAGAAACTTTAAAAGTGGCGATGCCGAAAGGGCGAATCTATAAAAAAGCGTCGGCATTATTCCGTGAAGCCGGTCTTCCGATCCCGGAAGAGGTCGATGAGTCGCGCAAACTGGTCATTCCGCTGCCGGAGCTGGACATGGAATTCATCCTGGCCAAACCGGTGGATGTGCCGACCTTCGTGGAATACGGCGCCGCGGATATCGGCATCGTCGGCAAGGATGTACTGATGGAAGAAAATCGCGATGTCTACGAGCTGCTGGACTTAGGTATCGCCAGATGCCGGATGTCCGTGATCGGTCTGCCCGACTGGAAGCCGGGCATTCAGCAGCGCGTGGCAACGAAGTACCCGAACGTGGCGTCGCAGTACTTCCGCGAGCAGGGGCAGCAGGTCGAGGTGATCAAGCTGAACGGCTCCATCGAGCTTGCTCCGTTGATCGGGCTTTCCGACCGGATCGTCGATATGGTGGAAACCGGTCAGACGCTGCGGGAAAACGGTTTGGTGGAAATGAACAGCATTTTTGAAATAACGAGCCGTCTGGTGGCCAACCGGGTGAGCTACCGGATGAAGAATGGGCAAATCCAGTCGCTCTGCGACCGGCTTCAGAAAGTGATTTCCGCTTCGGAGTAGTTCGGGATAAAACCAAGCAGAGTGGATGGCGAAGGGTTAGCAGAGGGGGAGAATGGGATGAAAATCGTACCGGTTGAGGATTTTGATCTGCGGCGGGAGGTCGAGTACGGCACGCCGGAGCAAAATGCAGCCGCCAAAAGGATCGTGCAGGACGTAAAGCAGGAGGGCGATGCAGCGCTGCTCCGGTACACGGAAGAGCTCGACCGCACGAAGCTGACGGCATCGGGACTGCGCGTGACCGAAGAGGAGCTGAAGGCGGCCTACACCAAGGTTGAGCCATCGTTCGTCGAAGCGATTTCGGCTGCGGCGCGTAATATTCGCGCGTTCCACGAGAGAGAGAAAAGAAACTCCTGGATGGATCTGCAGCCTGACGGCAGCATCTTGGGGCAAATCATCCGTCCGCTGAAGCGGGTCGGCGTCTATGTGCCGGGCGGGAAAGCGGCCTATCCGTCGTCCGTGCTGATGAATGTCATTCCGGCCCAGGTGGCGGGCGTTCCGGAGATCGTCATGGTGACACCGCCGGCAACCGGCGGAAAAGAGGGCATCAACCCGTATATTCTGGTGGCGGCCGCGGAAGCCGGCGTCCATGAAATTTACCGGGTTGGCGGTGCCCAGGCCATCGCGGCACTGGCGTACGGCACGGAGACGATCGCGCCGGTGGATAAGATCTGCGGGCCGGGCAATATTTATGTCGCGCTGGCCAAGCGGGAAGTGTACGGTGCGGTCGACATCGACAGCATCGCCGGGCCGAGCGAAATCGTCGTGCTGGCCGACGAGCAGGCCGATCCCGAATTCGTGGCAGCCGACCTGTTGTCCCAGGCCGAGCATGACGAGATGGCGTCCGCGATTCTGGTGACGCCTTCGCGGCAGCTGGCGGATGCGGTCGCTGCCGAGGTAAAGCGGCAGCTGGAGAGCCTGCCCCGCCGGGATATCGCGGCGGCTTCGGTGGAGGGCTACGGAGCCATCATCGTGGTGGAGTCGCTGAAGGAAGGCATTTCGGTCGTCAACCGGCTGGCGCCGGAGCACCTGGAGCTGATGGTCCAGGATCCGATGGCGATCGTCGGGCTGATCGAGAATGCCGGGGCGATTTTCCTTGGAGCATACAGCTCCGAGCCGGTAGGGGACTATTTTGCCGGGCCCAACCACATCATTCCGACAAACGGCACGGCCCGGTTTTCTTCGCCGGTCGATGTCGATGATTTTATTAAAAAGTCCAGCATGATCTACTACAGCAAGGAAGCGCTCCTGAAAAACGGCGAAGCGATTATGGAGCTGGCGCGCGGCGAGGGGCTGGAAGCGCATGCCCGAGCCATTGAGGTCCGGCTGAAACGAGAAATCGAAGGGAGAGACTAGAACATGACTAATCAAAGCAGTGAACGCCGTGCAAGCATCAGCCGCAAAACGAACGAGACCGATATTCAGCTGACGTTTGGCGTAGATGGCACCGGGGTATCCGAACTGGAAACGGATGTGCCGTTTCTGAACCATATGCTGGACCTGTTTACGAAGCACGGCCAGTTTGATTTGAAAGTGAAGGCCAAAGGCGACATCGAAATTGACGACCACCATACGGTGGAGGACATCGGCATCTGCCTCGGCCAGACGTTAAGGGAAGCCCTCGGCGATAAAAAGGGCATCAAGCGTTACGCGAACGTATTCATTCCGATGGATGAGGCGCTCGCTCAGGTTGTGATCGACGTGAGCAATCGACCGCATTTCGAATACCGGGCGGAGTATCCTTCCAGCCAAGTCGGAAGCTTCTCCACCGAAATGGTGCATGAGTTTCTGTGGAAGCTGGCGCTGGAGGCACGCATCACGCTGCATGTCATTGTTCATTACGGCCAGAACACGCACCATATGATCGAAGCGGTGTTCAAGGCGCTGGGGCGTGCGCTGGATGAGGCGACCAGCATCGATCCGCGGGTTACGGGGGTTCCATCAACGAAGGGAGTGCTGTAACCGTGACGATCGCCATTGTGGATTACGGCATGGGCAACCTGCACAGCGTCAGCAAGGCCGTCGAACGTCTCGGCACCGAGGCGCTTGTGACGGGCGACCGCGAAGCCATTCTTGGGGCTGACGGCGTCATCCTGCCCGGCGTTGGCGCGTTTGGCGACGCGATGGAGCACCTGCGCGAAACCGGGCTTGACCGGGTAGTTCGGGAGGCCGCTGAGGGCGGCAAGCCGCTGCTCGGCATATGCCTCGGCATGCAGCTGCTGTTCGGCAGCAGTGAGGAGCATGGCCATCACGAAGGGCTCAACCTCTTGCCGGGTCGGGTGGTCCGCTTCCCGGACGGGGAGCTGAAGGTGCCGCACATGGGCTGGAACCGGCTGCAGTTTGTGCAAAAGGACAGTCCGCTGTTCAGCGGCCTTACGGAGGGCCATGTGTACTTTGTCCACTCGTACCATGTGCTGCCGGACGAACCCGCCGATTTGCTGGCGGTAACGGATTACGGCCGTCCGGTGACCGCGATCGTGGGCCGGGGGTCGGTGTATGGCATGCAGTTTCATCCGGAGAAAAGCGGCGAGCTGGGCGTGCAGCTGCTGCGCAGCTTTTTGCGGCTGACGGGAGCGAAGGTCTAACGCCTTCTTGACCGGCGTGGAATAACAGGAAAGCGGGGAGAACGATGTCTTCATTTATCATTTATCCGGCCATCGATATTCGCGGAGGCAAGTGCGTACGGCTGGTTCAAGGGGATTATAATCAGGAAACGGTATATAACGACAGCCCGCTCGAGGCCGCCAAGGCTTGGGAAGCACAGGGCGGTGCCTATATTCATTTGGTGGATCTGGACGGCGCCAAGGCAGGGCGCCCGGTAAACGACGAGGTCATTGGAGCCATTGCCAAAGGCGTTCAAGTCCCCGTTCAAGTCGGGGGCGGACTGCGCACCCTGGATGACGTGAAGCGCCTGCTGGGCCTTGGCGTGAGCCGGGTCATTATCGGCACGGCGGCGATCGAGGACCGCGCCTTTACTGAGGCGGTGCTCGGCACTTATGGAGACCGCGTGGCGATCGGAATCGATGCGCGGAACGGTTATGTGGCGACACGCGGCTGGCTGGAGACATCGGAGGTTAAGGCAGAGGAACTGGCTAAAGAGCTGGCGGCCAAAGGAGCGGAAACGTTCATCTTCACCGATATTTCCCGCGACGGCATGATGCAGGGGCCGAACATCGAGGCCATCGTGTCACTTGCCAAAGCCAGCGGACGCACCGTGATCGCTTCGGGCGGCGTGACGGTCACCGAGGACCTGCTGAACCTCAGCGGACACCGCGGCGACGGCGTGGGCGGAGCTATCGTCGGAAAGGCGTTGTACACGGGCAGCATTCAGCTTGCGGATGCGCTGCGGCGAATCGCTGAACAAGCATAAACGTGAGGATAGAGAGAGCGGAAGCTCTCTTTTGCAGATATAAAGGGATAAACGGTAGTCAGACTACCATGTGAGTACGAAAAGAGAGGGAGCGAGGCCCATGCTGGCAAAACGAATCATTCCCTGCCTGGACGTTAAGGACGGCCGTGTGGTGAAGGGTGTTAATTTTGAAAATTTGCGGGACGCGGGCGATCCGGTGGAACTCGCGGCGCTGTACGACAAGGAAGGCGCGGATGAGTTGGTATTCCTGGACATTTCGGCGTCGGTGGAAGGACGCGCCACCATGGTGGAGGTCGTGCGGCAAACCGCAGGGGAAATCGCGATTCCGTTCACGGTAGGCGGCGGCATTTCCCATGTCGATGACATGAAGCGGATTCTGCGCGCAGGCGCGGACAAAATCGGCATCAACACGGCGGCCGTCCTGAATCCCCAGCTCGTAGCGGAAGGGGCGCGCCGGTTCGGCTCACAGTGCATCGTCGTGGCTGTAGACGCCAAGTATAACGAGGCTTGGGGCGAGTGGGAGGTCTACACGCACGGCGGACGCAAAGCGACAGGCATCCGGGCGCTGAACTGGGTGAAGGAAGCGGAAGCCCTCGGAGCGGGAGAGATTTTGCTGACGAGCATGGACGCTGACGGTACGAAGGACGGTTTTGACCTTCCTCTCACCGCAGCGGTCGCGGACGCTGTCCGGATTCCGGTGATCGCTTCAGGCGGAGCGGGAACGAAGGAGCATTTTGCCGAAGTCTTCACGCAGGGGAAGGCGGATGCGGGCTTGGCAGCTACCATTTTTCACTACAAGGAAATATCGATACCGGAATTAAAGCAGGACTTAAAGCAAAAAGGGGTTGAAATCCGATGAGCAGCAACACACAGCAATTCTCCCTGGAGCAGGTGCAGGGGCAAATCCGTTATGACGAGGCCGGCCTCGTACCCGCCATTATTCAGGACGCCACGACGCGTAAAGTGCTGATGATGGCTTATATGAACGAAGATTCGCTCAAGCGGTCGATCGAAACCGGGGAGACCTGGTTCTGGAGCCGCTCGCGGCAGGAGCTGTGGAACAAGGGAGCGACGTCGGGCAACACTCAGCGCATTGTGTCCGCCAGCTATGACTGCGATGGGGATACGCTGCTGTTCCTGGTCCATCCGAAGGGTCCGGCATGCCATACCGGCGAGGAAACGTGCTTTTACCGCGGCATTGCCGTTCCGGGACAGGAGCAATCGGCCGAAGGGGTCGGTGCGGCGGGCGAAGGAAGACACCGCTTTGCGGTGCTGGAGGAGCTCGAGCAGGTGATCGCGGAACGCGAGAAGGAGCGTCCGGAAGGCGCATATACGACCTATCTTTTTGACAAAGGCGTCGATAAAATTTTGAAAAAGGTCGGCGAGGAAACCGCAGAGACGATCATCGCAGCCAAAAACAAGGACAACGACGAGCTGCGCCTTGAGGTCAGCGACCTGATCTATCACCTTCTGGTGCTGCTGCAGGAACGCAAGCTGCCGCTGGATGATATCATGGCCGAGCTGGACCGCCGCCACGAGCGTCCCCGCCGGGATTAGGGGGGGAACCGCTATGTACATCGATTACCATACCCACCATGTCCGGTGCGGCCACGCCGTAGGCGAGCTCGAGGAATATGTGCGCCGCGCGGTTGACATCGGGCTTGGGCAGATCGGTTTGTCCGACCATATGCCACTGCTTCATGTGGACCCGGCTTCGTATTATCCGGAGATGGCGATGCCGATGGAGGAGCTTCCGCGATATGTGGAGGAGTGCCTGTCTTTGAAGGAGCGCTACCGCGGCCAAATCGACATTCGGGTCGGCCTGGAGGGCGACTATATCGAGGGCTATGAGGCGGAAATTGAGAACATGGTGAACGCATACCCTTGGGATTACATTATTGGCTCGGTTCACTTTTTGGGCGAATGGGACATTACGGATCACCGTCAGGTGCAAGGCTGGGAAGGCAAGGATGTCCTGAAGGTATACGAAACGTATTATGATGCGGTGAAAAAGGCGGCTGCTACCGGCTTTTACGACATTATGGGCCATCTGGACGTGATCAAGCGGTTCGGGTACCATCCAGGCCCCGAGGCGGCAAGGGAAGTAGAAGCGCTGGAAAACGCCGCCCTTGCCGCTGTTGCGGCCAGCGGGGTGGCGATGGAGCTGAATGCGTCGGGATTGTCCAAGCCCTGCGCGGAAATGTTCCCGTCCCGGCGCATGCTGGAGGAGGCATACCGGTTGGGCATTCCACTCACGGTGGGCTCAGACGCTCATGATCCGCTCAAGCTGGGCGAGAATCTGGAAGCCGCCCGGAACATGCTCTGGGAGGTTGGTTTCCGCGAGCTCGTTATTTTCGAAGGGCGGAAGCGCAGCCGGATTCCGCTGGAGGTATAAGCAGGCTTGTAAGTATACGGTCTGCTGCGGGCATAGGGCCGTTTGAAGTAGCGCCGATGAACAGGGACGGAAATATTTTTCCGCCGGACTCATCGGCGTGATTTCATTCCGGGAGCGAACCGATGTATAATCTAAGTATAGAAGACGGGTTATCAGGAGGGTCGTATGCAACATAAGCTGCGTATTTTTTCCGGATCATCGAATCCTGTTCTAACTGAAAAAATTTGCGATATGCTGGGTGCGGAGCTGGGCAGCGTTAAGCTTTCCCGTTTTAAAAGCGGGGAAATCTATGTGAACTATGAGGAAAGCATCCGCAATTGCGACGTCTTCCTTGTGCAGTCCCTGTCTCACCCCATTAATGAACTGTTCGTCGAGCTGCTGGTCATGATTGACGCGGCCAAGCGGGCTTCGGCCCGTACGGTGAACATTATCGTTCCTTACTACGGGTATGCCCGCCAGGAACGCAAGTCCGCACCGCGTGAACCGATTACGGCCAAAATGGTGGCGGACGTGCTGACGACGGCCGGGGCGAACCGGGTCATTACTGTTGATTTGCATGCACCTGCCATTCAGGGCTTTTTTAATATTCCCGTCGACCATCTCACGGCGCTGGACCTCATCAGCGGTCATTTGAAATCGCTTCAAATCGACCGGCCGGTCATCGTGTCGCCGGACGCCGGAAGGGCGTCCACCGCGGAGAAGCTGGCGAATCACCTCGATTCTCCGTTTGCGATCATGATCAAGAAGAGACCTGCGCATAACGAGTCCGTCATTACGCATGTCATCGGCGATGTGAAGGGACGGACGCCGATCATCATCGAGGACTTGATCGATACGGGATCGACGATCGTCAATGTAGTCGAGGGCCTGAAGGAGCGCGGGGCGTCCGAGGCGATTGTATGCGCCACGCACGGCCTGTTCTCGGGCGACGCGCTGCAGCGGCTCGATCATCCCCATATCCGGGAGATCGTGGTGACGGATTCGATCGCCATCCCGGAAGCGCGGCCGGAGAATCTGCACATCTTGACGATTGCGCCGATGCTGGCGCGGGCCACACGGATTATTATCGAGGGCGGGTCGATCGCCACTTTATTTAAGGACGCCGGGGTATAGCTGCCCCGGGGTCTTTTTGCGCTTGCGCGGGGGATAAACGCGGTCTTATCTTCAATGAATATACGTCGATGTACATTTTTTATATAGTAGATTATGGCTTAGATGCCCCTTGCATCTTATGGTATACTGTTCTGGATAGATTGAACTTAAAGTTCGGCGTATGTACTCTCTGATTCCAGAGGGGCGAAGCGGTGGCTTCAGTTCGTTCTATCCAGCAATCAAGGAGGTGCCTTGCTTAGGAATGAACGATTATCATCTGCGGGCGGAGGACCTACACCAAAAAGTAATACCCATTCAAATGGATGCCAATTTCTTTTTTGAACGAGCGGTTCGGTCTCTGGACCGACACCGATACGATAAGGCATTAAAATATTTTCGCAAAGCTGTTGAATATGAGCCGGAAAATCCGGTGAATCATTGCAATATGGCGGGTATATTATCAGAGATGGGCGATTATGAAGGATCAAACGCCGTTCTTGCGCACATTTTGGAGCATGTGGATGCGACCATGACAGAGTGTTACTTCTATATGGCCAACAATTACGCCAACATGGAGAACTTTGAGGAAGCGGAACGCGCACTGGTCACGTATTTGGAGGAGGACCCGGCCGGGCAATTTTTGGACGAAGCGGAAGAAATGATGGAGCTGCTTCAGTATGAGCTGAAGCGGCCGACCAAGCTGAGCCGGATCAAGAGCCGCGGGGGCATCGTGGAGCACGAGCGCGCGCGGTCCCTGATGGAAGAAGGGAAGTTTGCCCAGGCAGCCGAGCTGCTGGAAGGCATCGTGAAGGAAGACCCCGACTTTCTTGCGGCGCGCAACAATTTGTCCCTTGCTTATTATTACATGGGCTTGTTCCGCAAAGCCAAGGAGACCATCGGCGAAGTACTGTCCCTGGAGCCGGGAAATTTGCACGGACTGTGCAACCTGGCGGTTTTTTACCAGCATGAAGGGGATACTGAAGCTTTAGACGGCATGATGAAGATGCTGGAGGTTACGGTTCCCTTTCATCAGGAACATGTATTCAAGCTTGCGACGACGATGGGGATTCTGGGCCGGCATGAAGCGGCCTACGGTCATTTCCGCCGCCTGTTGAAGGATGACGAGCTCAACGATGATCCGAGCCTCTACCATTACACAGCGGTCGCCGCTTATAATAGCGGCAGAAGCAAGGAGGCGGCCCGTTACTGGAGCACGGCCATGAAGCTGGACCCGGAATCGGGAATTCCCCGGTTTTATTTGGACCAGCTGAAGGAGGGCTTTGGCGGAAGCGTCAAGCTCAGCTATCAATATCATCTGCCCTTTGAAGAGCAGCTTAAGCGGTGGGAGAAGGACGGGGAGGGCATGTCCGAGGAAATCAAGAACAACCCGCTGATTCGGTCTTCCTTCTCCTGGGCGCTCCGGTACGGAGATTCCGGTACCAAGCTGCAGGTCATCCGGGCTTTGGCCTGGATTGCCGATGATGAAGTCAAGGAGACGCTGATGACCTTCCTCGAAGACCCGGACGTGCTGAGCGAGCTCAAAGCTGAAGCGCGCCGGGTGCTTCGGGATCTCGGGGTTGATAGCTCTGAGCTTCCTGGCGCGGCCGTCGGGGCAGCGGCATACCGTGAAGTGGCTGCGGGTCTGCCCAAGTGGAACGGGACACTGCAGTCTGTCGTCGACAAGGCCCTGAAAAGCATGGAGACGGTGGCCGACCGCGCACAGAAAAACCATGTGCAGCAATTATGGCACCAGTTTATCAATAAGCTGCATCCCGAGACACCTCTCATCAGGCAAGCGGAGGGTTGGTCGGCGGCTCTGGAATACTTGACGGCCAAGAAGCACGGGCGCGCCCTGACTTACCAGGAGGTGGCCCAGCGCTATGGCGTTTCGGTCTCCACGGTGAGCCGCAACGTCAAGCGGATCGACAGTGTATGTTCACTGGATGAAGAAAGCGATGATATTTTCCGGCCATTTACGGAGAATATCTAAATAGACCCATTCATTTCCGTTCGAAAAGGAGGCAATTCTCATGTACAAATCCATCGTTATCGGAACAGGACCTGCCGGCCTGACGGCCGCGATTTATCTGGCACGCGCCAACATGAAGCCGCTGGTTATCGAAGGCATGCAGCCCGGCGGACAGCTGACCACCACGACTGAGGTAGAGAACTTTCCGGGGTTCCCGGAGGGCATTATGGGCCCTGAGCTCATGGACAACATGCGCAAGCAGGCGGAACGCTTCGGAGCCGAGTTTAAAACCGGCTGGGTCAACAAAGTCGATTTCTCCAAACGCCCGTTTAAGCTATCCGTGGAAGGCATGGGAGAGATTGAGGCGGAATCCGTAATTATCTCCACAGGCGCCTCGGCCAAATACCTGGGCATTCCGGGCGAGCAGGAAAACGTCGGACGCGGAGTCAGCACATGTGCGACCTGCGACGGATTTTTTTTCCGCGGTAAAAAGATCGTCGTGATCGGCGGCGGGGACTCTGCCATGGAGGAAGCCAGCTTCCTGACCCGTTTCGGTTCCAGCGTTACGCTGGTTCACCGGAGAGAAGAGCTGAGAGCGTCCAAAATTATGCAGGACCGCGCCCGCGAGAACGAGAAGATCATCTGGTCGCTCAACCGTACGCCGCTTGAAATTGTGGCCGGTGAGCACGGCGTGAAGGGACTGAAGGTCCGCAACAATGAAACGAACGAAGAAGAGCTGATCGAAGCAGACGGCGTCTTCGTGGCGATCGGCCATACGCCGAACACCAAGTTCCTCGACGGCCAGATTACGACCGACGAAATCGGCTACATCCAGGTGAAGCCGGGAACGACCGAAACGAACATTCCAGGCGTATTCGCCTGCGGCGACGTGCAGGACGTGCGTTACCGCCAAGCGATTTCCGCTGCCGGTACCGGATGCATGGCCGCCATGGACTGCGAGAAGTTCCTGGAAGGCAGCATGGTGCATGACTGGAGCGAAACGCTGTAAAGCGGACCAATACGAATATAGAAAAGGAGCCGGGGACGGCTCCTTTTTACATAAGAATGGGGGAACGGGCCGCTACCTGATCCTGCCGAGGAGAGGTTTCCTCCTGTATGCGTGCTAATTTCTGTGGATGCTATGCAGGCAGGCGTTGCGCCGGGCTCCACATTTACTCGACCAGGATGGAAACGGCGCTGTATGCGAGAAGCAGGCCCATCGCGACGTTAAACGGGGTCTGGTATGCTGACAGCCATTGCTGAAATATGGAGCCGAACATGCTCCAACAGAAGGTGCTTATCACGCTCAAGAGTGCCAGAAACAAAGAGAAGCCGATCAGGGCCAGATGGGAAGAATGGTACGGGAGAATAAAGGTGGATACGGCCGTTATGGCGTACAAAATGCCTTTGGGATTGATAAACTGCAGCAGCGCCGCCGTCAGAAAGCGGTTGTTTTTGTCCTCCCGGCTGCTCACTGCCTTCTTGTGGTGGAACATGATTTTAACGGCGAGATACAGCATGTAGGCCGCTCCAAGAATCGTCATCCACCACCGGATGCCGGGAATGAGATTTTTGAGCAGCAGATTGCAGTAACTGCACAGCAGTGCAACGACAAAAAAGCCGGCGCCAACGCCCAGACAAAATCGGATCGTTCGTCGAAAACCGTACCTGTGAGCAAACAGCATCGCCATAAAGTTGTTGGGGCCGGGGGTAAAGGTGCTTACTACAATATAGACAAGAAACGAAAATACGGGCATCTTGGGTCTCCTCCGTTTATATGTTATAATGTCCGAAAATTACGCTATAACGCATTTATGCTTCATATTGTACATTGTGATCGCTATATTGTACATAATCGATTGGAAGAGGTGTGCCCATGGAAGAAATCAATCTGATCATCGCGCGGAATTTGAAGAGCATCCGTGACAATAAAAAGCTCAGTCTGGAAAAGGTAGCCGAGCTCACCGGCGTCAGCAAGACGATGATCGGCCAAATCGAGAGGGGCGAATCGAGCCCGACAATCACAACCATTTGGAAAATCGCCAACGGTCTCAAAATTTCGTTCACGTCGCTGATTAACCAGCCCCAGCCTGACACCAAAGTGATTCAGAAAAGCGAGGTCCAGCAGCTATCTGAAGACAACGGCAAATACCGGGTCTATCCTTATTTCCCGTTTGATGAAGAGCGGCGTTTCGAGATGTATGCGGTTGAGATCGATAAAGGAGGATTTCTCGCTTCGGAATCGCATGGTGAGGGAACGGAGGAGTACATTACGGTGTACGAGGGGGAACTGACCATCCGCGTGAACAACAGCGAGCATACCATCGGGAGCGGTGACTCGATCCGGTTCAAGGCCGACCGGCCGCATACGTACCATAATTCCGGCGGCTCGCTGACGAGATTAAGCATGGTCATCTATTATCCGGCTTGAAGCTGGAAGAAGTGACGCGGGCGCAAAATCACTCGGTACCGAAAAGAGGAGAACCCAAGCCTACACCGACGGCAAAAAGACCGGCTGCATGAGCCGGTCCCCGTTCGTGTTTTTTTCAAATTATGAGGCCTTTCAGTCCTTCCTAGAGCCAACCCTTCTGTTCGGCGATCCCGATCGCTTCGATCCGGTTCTTGGCCGACAATTTGTTCAGCGTTTCGGAAATGTAGTTCCGAACGGTGCCGTGCGACAGGTGCAGCGTCGCCGCAATTTCGTTCGCTGTCTTGCCTTCCGCAATCAGCCGTAAAATGTCGCGCTCCCGCGCGGTGAGCGGGTTTTCCTGGCGGAACGAGCCGAAGACGAGCTCGGGTGAGACCTCGCGGTGGCCGGCCATGACCCGCCGGATGGCTTCGGCCAGCTTCTCGCTCGGCTCATCCTTCAGCAAATATCCGCAGGCGCCTGCTTTCACGGCCCGTTCAAAATATCCCGGCCGGGCAAACGTCGTTAATATGATGATTTTACAAGCCGCCATCTGCGTCTTGAGCCTCTCGGCGACCTCAAGCCCGGTAATAACCGGCATTTCAATGTCCAATAGGCAGACGTCCGGCTGTAATGACAGGATCTGGTCCAAGGCTTCCTGGCCGTCGCCGGCTTGGCCCACCACTTCCATATCCTCCTCCATATCGAGCAGCGAAGCGAGAGCGCCTCGCAGCAGACGCTGGTCTTCAGCGATCAGAATACGGATCATGCCGTAACACTCTCCTTCCCTTTAATAATAATCGGTACGGTAATGATGAGCTCGGTCCCGCCGGAAGAGGACAGCTTCAGCGTTCCGTCGATCAGCGCCAGCCGCTCGGACATGCCTTTCAGCCCATTGCCCTGGCTTGTAGACAGCCCGCTGTCCTCCAGACCGACGCCGTTGTCCCGAATGACCATCCGGACGTCGGAAGTTCCCTTCCGAATAGTAATAGCGCATGCCGTGGCCCGGCTGTGCTTGATAATATTGGTCGCTGCTTCCTTCAGGCACATGCTGAGGATGTTTTGCGTCAGATCGGGAATTCCGGTCAGTCGCGTATCCCCCTCCGATTCCAAGGTGATGTCAGCGCTGTGCAAAATCGAGCGCACTTCTTCGATCTCTTCCGCCACCGTCAAGGTCCTCATATCGGAAACCAGCTCACGCACCTGTCTTAAGGCCGCCCGGGAGGTCTCTTCCATTTCACGAGCTTCCAGCCGTGCCTTCTCCGGATCCTTGCCCGTCAGCCGCTGAACCAGCTGGCTTTTTAAGGTGAGCAAGGACAGCGTATGTCCCAGCGTATCATGAAGGTCACGGGCAATACGCAGCCGCTCCTCCTTTTTGACCAAAATTTCGATCTGCTCCCGGGCTTCGTTCAGCTGCAGCTCCAGCTGCTTTCGCAGATTCATGGAACGCATGCCGAAGGGGGTCATCAACATAATCATAATAAAGGGAACGAGCGTTAAGTAGTCCGATACGGTCAGATGACGAATGTTTCCCAGGATCGGGAGCAGGATGGACGCCACGAAGGCAGCGAAGGCGATCCTGAATTTCCGGTCATCCTGATAATTGCCGATAAAGTTGGCGGTAAAAAAGCCCATGAACGAATAAAAAGGGAGGTAGAGCAAAGACAGCGTCACAATAATAATCATCTGAACGGCAAGCCAGAAGGCCGTTAACCTTTCGGAGAAAAAGAGCTGGCGATACGACACGATAAAGATCGTGATCATGGCGTAGCCAAGCACCATTTTGATGCCGTGCTCATAGGCCATATTAAACAACGGAATGACCATATACACGAGCCATACATAGGGGGAAAACCCGAGCGCTCTTGGGAAAATCTCTGTTTTTCGACGTGCCAATGGCATTACACCGCTTCCTGTTTCTTTCGTATATAGGTGGATAATACCATAAACAAGATGAGATATCCCAGCAAAATCAATACCGGCTGCCAGCTGGGGGAATGACCCGCGGCAATATCCCAGGCTCCGCTTCCGAAGTTATAGGAAGGCAGCCACTTGCCGATGCTCTGCAGGATGGCCGGGAAGCTGTCGATCGGAAACCACATGCCGCCCACGATCGCCAGAATCATATACACCATGTTGCTGACACCACTGGCAGTGTCGACCCTTTTCATCGTCCCCACCAGGGTGCCCAGGGCCAGGAAGGGGATGGAGGCGAGCCATATCCACAATCCGCTGCCGATCCACTGGCCAGCCGACAAATGGACGCCGTTCATAAGAAAGCCTGCGGCAAAAATAACAATAATGGAGAACATGTGCATGACCATTTGGCCAAACATTTTTCCAAAGAAATAAATGCTGGAGGGGAGAGGGGTAATCCGCATAAAGACCGACCACCCGTGCGTGCGCTCCTGGACCATGCGGATGCCCAGCGTCATGATCGCCGAACCCATCACGCTGAAGGAAGTCATCGACATCAGGTAACGTGCCTGCCATTCGGAGGCGCCTTCAATGCCGGCATTCACGAGGCGGGTAAAAATGAAATAGAACACGATCGGCATCAGCAAGGACCAGAAGACGTAGTACGGATTCCGGATAATCCGCAGCATTTCGGCCCGGCACTGCATGAATAACATGTGCATTAGGAAACAGCCCCCTGTGTGTCGTCATTATGAATCATGATTTCAAAAGCGTCGTCAAGCCGGCCCTGCTGGGTCCGGATATCGTGGACCGGAAGTTGGTATCGGAAAATCGCGGCCAGCACCGTATCGGTGTTGTCCGCCGTGACGGTCCAGCGTCCTTCCTGACAGGTGCAATCGTGGACGCCGGGAACCGGGAGCAGGCGCTCGCGGATGTGCTGTTCGGTATCGGCACTCATCAGAGCGTGGCCCTCGAGCGACCTTGTATCGGTCGTGAAGGTCACGGAGCGGCTCGTCAGCTGGGCCGTGATCGCCTGCGGCGTGCCGTCGGCGGCAATTTTGCCGCGATTGAACAGGATCACGCGATCTGCGGCGTCCTCGGCCTCCTGCAGGTAGTGCGTGGAGAAGAGGATGGTCTTGCCCCGGTCCGAGAGCGCTCGGACCTGTTCCCAAAAGGAGCGGCGCGCGGGTGTATCCAGACCGACGGTCGGCTCGTCGAAGAACAGCAGATCGGGATTCCCCGCCAGCGCGAGTGCGAACCCGAGCCTCCGTTTCTGGCCGCCGGACAGCTTCTCAGCCCGTTTGCCCAGGTCCTCCTCGGTGAACCCGGCCAGGGCAGCCAGCTCCTCCAGCCTCATCGGCCGGGGGTAATAGCTGCGGATCAAGGCCAGCACCTCGCGCACCTTCAGGCCGTCGATCACACTGACATCCTGGAGCATCGCCCCGATGCGCTGCTTGACCTGCGGCTGCTTCGGGGTTTGCCCGAACAGCCGGACAGAGCCGCTCGTCGGCTCGAGAAGCCCCAGCATCATCGAGATCGTCGTCGTTTTCCCTGCGCCGTTGGGCCCCAGGACGGCCACGATGGATCCTTTATCAATCGTGAATGAAACGTCATCGACCGCCGCTTTGCTTCCAAAACGTTTCGTGACATGCTGCAGTTCGGCAATATGTTCCATTTTGTCATTTCCTCCTATTGATCAGATGAATCCGGATTTGATTGATCTATCGTTATCATAGACGAGGGGGCATCCCTTCGTTAGTGGACTCTGTCATGGAATGGAGGTGACAATTGTCATGTTTTTTGGCAGGGTTTTCATATAGGGGGTAGGTCCGGCAAGCCTTCTGACAGAAGCGCTGGACCCACTTTCGGGTAAGGCCCGCTTCTCTTGACCGGAGAGAGGGCTTCAATTATAGTTGGTACAGTAGGAGCAAACTATTATTGAGGAAAAAAGGTGGCTTGTAACATGTCTGAGCAAATCTACGTCGGTGTCGACTTGGGCGGAACGACCATTAAAGTGGGCATCTGCAATCAAGCGGGACAGCTGATTCAAACGTATGAAGGTCCCACGGAAACAGATAAAGGCGTCGATACGGTTATCAACAATATTGAGAAATATGTGCGCCATATCGTGGAGCAGTCCCCTTACAGCTGGGATCAGCTGGCGGGCGTCGGGGCCGGGGTTGCCGGATTTACGAACGTCCGTGAAGGGATCATCATCCTCGCGCCGAACGTAGGTTTCCGGGATGTACCGATTCGTTCCATTCTGGAGCAGAAGATTGGCAAGCCGATCAAAATAGATAATGACGCGAACGTGGCGGCCCTGGGCGAGGCTTGGAGCGGCGCCGGACGCGGCATCGACAACTGCGTATGCTATACGCTCGGAACCGGCGTTGGCGGCGGTATCATCATTAACGGCCGAATCTATCAAGGCTTCTCCGGACTTGCCGGCGAGCTGGGACATATCTCCGTCGTGCCGGATCTGGAAGCCATTCAATGCGGATGCGGCAAAATGGGCTGTGTGGAGACCGTATCTTCCGCAACGGGCATTATCCGTATGGCCGAAGATGCCGTGGAGCGTGGGGACCGCACTTCCCTGTCGATGGTTGAGAACATCGCGGCGAAGGAAGTCTTTGATGCAGCCAAAGCCGGCGACGAAGTGGCGCTGCGGATCGTGAACCGCGCAGCCTTCTACCTGGGCAAGTCCATGGCTGCAGTTGCGGCGATTCTGAATCCGGAAGTATTCATTATCGGCGGCGGCGTATCCAAGGCTGGAGACATCCTGTTTAACGAAGTCCGGGAAGTTTATGCGAAGCTGACGCCGGAACCGCTGCAGCGCGGGGTATCGATCCTTCCTGCCGAGCTTGGCAACGATGCGGGTATCGTCGGTGCGGCCGGTTTGCTGCTCCGTTCGTAAGGAGATCCTGCGAGGTCGCTCATGGGTTAAAATGAGGGGTGACCTGGGTATACCAAGTATTAACGGGCCCATATTCCATAAGGGAGGGGAAAGCTGATGCTGGAGGAGAATAATACTGCGTCGGCCATGGCCACCCTGATTATTATTACAGGCATGTCGGGGGCGGGTAAATCCTTGGCCGTACGAAGCTTGGAGGATTTGGGATTTTTCTGTGTGGATAATTTACCGCCGGTGCTCATTCCCAAATTTGCGGAACTGATTGAACAATCGAAGGGGAAAATCGCCAAGGTGGCGCTGGTCATTGACCTGCGCGGCCGGGAGTTCTTTACGGCCTTATCCGAATCATTGAATTATATTAAGGACCATTTCACGATTCATTGCGAAATTCTGTTCCTGGAGGCGACCGATTCGGTCCTCGTGCAGCGTTACAAGGAGACCCGCCGGCGGCATCCGCTTGCGCCGGAGGGCATGCCGCTGGACGGCATCCGGCTGGAGCGCAAAATGCTGGAGGAGCTCAAGAGCTCGGCCACAGTGGTGCTCGACACGAGCAATATGAAGCCGGGACAATTGAAGGACAAAATTATCTCGAGATTTTCCCACTTGGAAAGCAATACCCTTTCGGTCAACGTAACCTCATTCGGATTTAAGTACGGTATTCCGATCGATGCCGATCTGATCTTTGACGTCCGCTTTCTTCCGAATCCCCACTATGTGGATAGCCTGCGTCCACACACCGGTCAGGACAGCGATGTGTATGACTATGTCATGAAGTGGCCTGAAACCCAGGCTTTTCTGACGAAGCTGCTGGATATGCTGCATTTCTTGATTCCCCAATACCGTAAGGAAGGCAAGAGCCAGGTAATCATCGGCATCGGCTGTACCGGCGGGAAGCACCGCTCGGTGGCGATCGCCGAGTACCTGGGCAAAATGCTGGGAGCCAGCGAGACCGAGACGGTCTCCGTCAGCCATCGGGATTCCGAACGTGATCGGCATTAAAGAGAGTGGAAGTGATGACAGTGGCAGAACAAAGAAGTGACCGTCCGCGGATCGTCGTGATGGGCGGGGGCACCGGACTGTCGGTCATGCTCCGGGGACTGAAGGAAATGCCGCTAGACATCACGGCTGTCGTTACCGTAGCAGATGATGGAGGGAGTTCGGGCATTCTTCGCAGCGAGCTGCAGATGCCCCCTCCCGGGGACATCCGGAACGTCCTGACGGCACTGGCCGACGTGGAGCCGCTGCTGTCGGAAATGCTGAGATACCGGTTCTCCAGCGGCTCGGGCCTGGCCGGGCACAGCCTGGGGAACCTGATTTTGGCGGCCATGACCGACATCAGCGGCGATTTTGTAACGGCTGTGCGCGAGCTCAGCCGCGTTTTTGCCGTGCGGGGGCGGGTGCTTCCGGCGGCGGGCGAAGCCGTAATCCTGAACGCAGAGATGGAGGACGGCTCCATTGTGACCGGCGAGTCGAAAATTCCGGAAGCCGGCGGGCGAATCAAGCGGGTGTTTCTGGAGCCGGCCCATGTCGAGCCGCTTCCGGAAGCGACCGAGGCCATCCGGGAGGCGGATGCCATCCTGATCGGCCCGGGAAGCCTATATACGAGCATTCTGCCGAATCTGCTCGTTCCGAAGCTGGCCGAAGCGGTCATGTCGTCGGACGCGATCAAGATTTTTGTGTGCAACGTCATGACACAGCCCGGGGAGACGGACGGCTACACCGTAAGCGACCATCTTCAGGCGGTATATGACCATGTCGGCAAGCATCTGTTCGATTATGTCATCGTGAACAGCGGTGAGATTCCGCCCCAGGTGCAGGACAAATATGCCGAGAAGGGCGCGAAGCCGGTGGAGCTCGATTACGACGAGGTCACCAGTCTTGGCTATAAAGTCATCGCCGATACGCTGGTCCTGTTCCGGACCTATCTGCGCCATGACGCCGACAAGCTGAGCCGGCATATTTACCAGCTGGTTCAAAATTGGATTAAACGAAAGAGGTGAGTCCCGTGTCGTTTGCGGCGCTGACTAAAAAAGAACTGACCATGATCGAAGCAGAGCCCTGCTGCGAAAAGGCTGAATTGTCGGCACTGATCCGGATGAACGGGGCCGTCCAGCTTTCCAATAAAAAGGTGATTCTGGATATATCGACAGAGAACGCAGCTATCGCCAGACGCATTTACACATTGATCAAAAAGCATTTCCAGGCGCATACCGAGCTTCTCGTGCGTAAAAAAATGCGTTTGAAGAAAAATAATGTGTACATCGTACGTATTCCTGCACAGGTTCAGGAAATACTGAAGGAGTTGAAGATTGTCTCCGAGGGCTTCCTGTTCACCTCGCATATCCATCCGGATCTGGTCCGCAAACCATGCTGCAAAGGGGCGTATTTACGCGGTGCCTTTATGGCAGGGGGCTCCGTGAACAATCCGGAAGGGTCGTCATACCATCTTGAAATCGCCTCGATGTATGAGGAGCACTGCCAGGCCCTTGTAGACCTCGCCAATGAATTTCATCTGAACGCCCGTTGTATAGAGCGCAAGAAGGGGTTCATACTGTATATTAAGGAAGGCGAGAAAATCATTGAATTTTTAAGCCTGATTGGGGCCCATCAGGCCTTGTTCAAATTCGAGGACGTACGGATCATGCGGGATATGCGGAATTCGGTCAACCGGATCGTGAACTGTGAAACCGCGAATTTGAACAAGACAATCGGGGCCGCCGTCCGGCAAATCGATAACATCAAGCTGCTCCAGAAGGAAGTAGGCCTTGATAATCTGCCGGACAAACTTCGGGAAGTGGCCGAAGTGAGATTGGCCCATCCCGATATGAACCTGAAGGAAGTCGGTGAACTGCTGAAGGGCACCGTCAGCAAATCCGGTGTGAACCACCGGCTGCGCAAGATTGACGAAATGGCCGAGAAGATTCGTGGCGGCTGAGCCTTTTTTCTTCTAGTTTCCTTCATGGTATAATGGTATAATGTTATAAAATGTGTTGTGTGTGAGCTATACAGATTGATCTAATAGGGGGTAAGTTTCCATGACAAAGCACCCGGTAGTTGTCCGTTTGAAAACGGGTCTCCATGCCAGACCGGCAGCATTGTTCGTCCAAGAAGCGAATAAGTACTCGTCTGAAATTTTCGTGGAAAAAGATGATAAAAAGGTGAATGCCAAGAGTATCATGGGAATTATGAGCCTTGCCATTAGCTCGGGTACGGAAGTAAACATCAGTGCTGAAGGTGCGGACGCAGAACAGGCTGTAACCGCTTTAGTCAACTTGGTGGGCAAAGAAGAGCTTGAAAACCAATAATAAACAATTATAGAATAGGCCCTGCGGCTGCGAATGATGCGGCGCTGAGGCCATTTTCTGCACAAAGCAGTCCGTTTCTCCTTGGGGAGGGCGGGCTGTTTTTTGCTGTCTGGCGGGATCTGGGACGATTTGGCTCTTATAAAAATAAATCTGCCATCCGATATCATAGCTATAGCCGTTCATGCAAGCGGCGGCAGCGGGGAAGCCCGGATGCATTTATTTTGATAAAGAGGGGTCAACGTATGGGGAAATGGAACAGTACCACAACCAACACAGATGATGCTGAAGGATCGGGGAAACGACGGAGGCTGACGATCGTAGAGCGGGACGTGATGGGCAGAAACCGGATTCTGCTGATCGCGATTCTGATCTCCACGCTGATGGCCGTGTCCACGGTCAAGCTGGGAAGCTTCGATAATCTGACGAGTCTCAACAACTTAAGCTTCTTGATTGATTTAGTGGTCCTGCTGGTGATGGTGTACAGCCAAGTCCGGCGTAAGCTGATTCATCAGGCGGCCGTTATTGCCATTACAGGGGTGGCGCTGACAGTCCTCATTCAGGCGTTGGATTCCACCAGCCCGAGCAGCTTGTTTTCCATATACTATTTGCTCGTGTTGGCGCTGATCACCTTGCGTATTATATTAACCTCGATCACGATGCTGTACGGCTTGGGGTTGATGCTCTACCTGTGCCTGCAAAAGGCTGATGAGGTTCAGCTCGGAACCGGTTCGAAGGACGGACCTTTAACGGTCATCATTATGTATGCGCTTGTATGCGTCATGGTGTTCCTGCTGCTGCGGGTGACCCGGTCCTTGATGAACAATATGAAAGCGGCAAGCGATCAGACCGAGCGGCTGCTGGCTGAGCAGAAGGAACAAAAGGAACACGTACTGGGCAGTGTGGCTGCGGTGACCGGCAGCATCGACGACTTGACGCAGGCCGTCGAGGATAATACCGCCTCGTTCCAGCAGATGAACGTCGCCTTTCAGGAGATATCGGGCGGGGCATCATCCCAGGTGGATTCCACCTATGCCATTAACGAGTCCATTAAGCGGATGAACGAGATGATCAAGCAGATGTCCAGCTCGACGGATACGCTGCTGAGCCAGACAGGTACGGCGAACCGGCTGTCGGAATCCGGCAAGGACAAAGTGGAGCAGCTGAACGAAGCGATTATCGAATTCAAGGAAGAAATCGGCGCCATGTCGCAGGATATCCAGAGCTTGACCGGAAAGGTTCATGAAACGACGCAGTTCAGCCAGACCATTCAGGAGATTGCGAACCAGACCAACCTGCTGTCGCTGAACGCCAGCATTGAGGCGGCACGGGCAGGCGAGCATGGCCAAGGTTTTGCCGTGGTCGCCAGGGAAATCCGCAAGCTGGCGGAGAATGCCTCGGACTCGGCGGAGAAAATATCGCTCCAGCTTCACAGCTTCTCCGAGCTGATGAGCGACACCCTGATGCGGATGGATCAGGTTGCGGAGCGGATGCAGAAGAGCAGCGAGATGACGCATGAGACGTACGAAGCATTTGAATCCATAAAAGAATCGGTGGCCGGACTGCTCCAGATTTCCGACGGGTACCGCGGATTGCTTCACGAAGTGGAGACGTTCTCGGGTTCCATTGATGAGTCCACTTCGCATCTCGCGTCGGTGAACGAGCAAACGTCGGCTACGCTGCAGGAGCTGTCGGCCACATTGCAGTCCCTCCTTGGCAACAATGAGCAGAGCCTGGCCGGCATTAAGGAAGCGCAGAGCCACTTGAAATCGATCGTCAGCTGACCGTTTCATAGGCAGAAGATTATTTTTCTAACATGTGCAACATTTGACAGTCCCCTACGTCTAGTAGACAAATACAGTTGGAAGGTGAGGGCGGCAGCGCAGGCGGTTTGACCTACAGGCTGCGTCCGTGCTTGCGCTTTCGGCTATATGGATACACTGGAAGTATATAAAGGGAGGCTGAAGGTAATGAAAACATGGCTGAAACCGGTAGGTTCCGTGCTGATCGCAGGAGCGCTCTTGGCTGGAGGCGCGGGCGTCACCGGACTGGGTGGCTCGACCACCGTCTATGCGGACCAGGATGTACAGCGCAATGTCATCAATGTTGTGGGCAAAGGTGAGATTTCGGTCAAGCCGGATATCGCATACTTGTCGATCGGTGTGGACTCGCAGGCGGCAACGGCACAAAGCGCGCAAAAGGCAACGGCAGACAAAATCCAAAAGATCACCGCGCTGCTGAAGACGACGTGGAAAATCGAAGACAAAGATATCAAGAGCACCACGTTCTATGTGCAGCCGAACTACACCTACAACGAGAAGGACGGACAAAAAGTGACGGGTTATACGGCCCACCATACGCTGCAGGTATCGTACCGCGACCTGTCCAAGGTTGGACAGCTGCTTGACGCCGCTTCCGGTGCGGGTGCCAACAACATTGAAAGCGTACAGTTCTCCGTTGAGAACCGCGACCAGTATGAGGCACAAGTGATTGAGAAAGCGATGGCTAACGCTGATCTGAAAGCGGGCGCCATTGCCAAGGCCGCCAAGCGCCAGCTGGGAGTGGTTCTGGTCGTGAGCCAGGGCGATGCGCAGAACCCGATCATTTATGCCGAATCTTCCATGACCAAAATGGATGCGGCAAGCAGCGCCGGCAACGCCACCTCGGTGGAGCCTGGCGAAGTGAAAGTATCGACGCAGCTGAGCGTGCAGTACGAAATGAAATAAGCACGGGCTGAATTGGTCCGAGCCAAGCCGCCGTTTCGGGGACAGACGTCCCTTGAAGCGGCGGCTTTTTGCGCAGAAGTGGGTCCCGATCCCCCCCTTTTCCAGCGGGAAAACACAGAAAGGTATTGTACCAAGGGTCAAAAAACGTTATAGTGAATATGCGAAAATTTGTACATGCAGCAACAGTTTAAACAACTTCCGTTGAATCGTAGCGGGGAGAAATAATTTACCGAAAAAGCCATACCCATGGATATGGCTTTTTTCTTAGTAATGGATAAGGGGTTGATGCATATGATTGAACTTGTCCAGATTGAGAAGCAATTTGAAGGACAAGTTGTCGTGCATCCGCTGTCACTGAACATTGAAGAAGGGGAATTCCTGACTCTGCTCGGGCCTAGCGGCTGCGGTAAGACGACCATACTACGCATGATTGCCGGATTCGAACAGCCGACTCACGGCGAGATTATTCTGGAAGGGCAGAACGTCACGAAGCTTCCGCCTAACCAGCGTGATTTGAACCTGGTGTTCCAGCACTACGCGCTGTTCCCGCATATGACCGTCGGAGACAATATCGCCTTCGGTTTGAAAATGAAAAAGCTGCCCCAGGCAGAGCAAAAAGCACGGGTTGCTGAAGCCGTCCAGATGACGCAGCTAACCGCGCTTACTTCGCGTTATCCGCATCAGCTGTCCGGCGGACAGCAGCAGCGGGTGGCCATCGCGAGGGCGATCGCGAACAAGCCCAAAGTGCTCCTGCTCGACGAGCCGCTGGGCGCGCTCGACCTGCAGCTGCGCAAGAGCCTGCAATCTGAGCTGAAGCATCTGCAGCGCTCGCTGGGCATTACCTTTGTGTATGTCACGCACGACCAGGAGGAAGCAATGATGCTGTCCGACCGGATCGTGATCATGAACAGCGGCAAAGTCGAGCAGATCGGCACGCCGAAGGACATCTATGCCGCGCCGAAGACGCTTTTCGCCGCGACCTTCGTCGGGGAGAACAACATTTTCAGTTCCGGTTCGGAGCTGTTTGCCGTACGGCCGGAGAAGCTGCGTCCAAAACGGGAAACCGAAGGGGTCCGCAAGACCGGAGTCATTCAGGATGTGCTGTATCTTGGCAACGTTCATAAGCTAACCGTCCAGCTCGATGGCGAACCGATGATGGTAACGATCGCTCTGGACTTCGAAGATGAGATCGTTTGGAAGGTTGGGCAGCGGATCGGGGTGGACTGGAATCAGCGGGATGAGGTGGTCATCGGGGCATGAGACGATCCAAGCTGCTGATTACGCCGGTTCTGCTGTGGCTGGCACTGTTTCTGCTCGTCCCGATGGTGATCGTCGTGGTCATGTCATTGATGAGCCGCGACACACTGGGCAATGTTGTCTTTCATTTCTCGCTGAACGGGTATAAAACCTTTTTCGACTCTCTGTATCTCGGCATCTATTGGGATACGTTAGTGCTGTCGGTGGTGACGACCGTCGTATGCTTGTTGGTCAGCTACCCGCTCGCTTATTTTATTGCCAATGCCTCTCCCAAGGTGCAGACCTGGGGACTGGTGCTGATCACGATTCCGTTCTGGATCAACTTCCTGATCCGGACGTACGCCTGGGTGCTGCTGCTGCGCACGCAGGGCGTGGTGAATACGCTGCTGATCCATTTTGGATGGATTCAGGAGCCGCTGCAAATGCTGTATACCAAAGGCGCGGTGCTGCTTGGCATGGTCTACAACTTCATTCCGTTCATGGTGCTGCCGATTTACGTCGCGCTGGAACAGATGGACAAGCGGCTGCTGGATGCGGCCAGCGACCTGGGGGCTACCCGCTGGAAAGCGTTCCGGCACATCACGCTGCCGCAGAGCAAGTCCGGGATCATGACCGGCTGCGTCTTGGTCTATGTCTCCACGACGGGGATGTTTGTCGTCACGGATATTCTTGGCGGTGCCAAGTCGACGATGATCAGCAACATCATCCAGCAGCAGTATCTGGGGGCGCGCAACTGGCCGTTCGGCTCGGCGCTGTCCGTGATTTTCGTCATCACGTCCCTCATTCTGATCCTGCTGTTTAACCGGGCGATGCAGTCCCGGGCGGACCGAGCGAAGGAGGGGAGAGCATGAAGAAAAAAAGTCATCCCCTGCTGGGGATTCACTCCGTGCTGATGATGATCTTTATTTATGTGCCGATCCTGCTGATTATTATTTATTCATTTAATAACACGAGGCTCAGCGGGGACTGGGAAGGATTTACGTTCGACTGGTACGCCTCGCTGATGACCGATGACCACGTGCTTGAAGCGCTCATGAACAGCTTGACCGTCGGGATCGTATCCACGATCGTAGCGACGCTGCTTGGAACCGTGGGCGCCTTGTCCCTGCGGGGGCTTGGCCGGCGATGGAAGGGCAGCATGAACGGACTCATGTACCTGCCCGTCATTATTCCCGACATCATCATGGGGCTGTCGCTGCTGGTGCTGTTCAACCAGATGCATGTTCCGCTGGGTAAAGCGACGGTTATCATCGCCCATATCACGTTCAGCATGTCGTACGTCTATGTCGTGGTGACGGCCCGCCTTGCGGGAATGGGCAAGCAGCTGGAGGAGGCGGCCGCCGACCTTGGCGCCACCCCTTGGCAGACGTTCCGCCATGTAACGTGGCCGCAAATTTTCCCGGGCGTCATCTCGGGGGCGCTGATCGCGTTTACGATGTCGCTGGACGACTTTATGGTCAGCTTCTTCGTAGCCGGGCCTAGCTCGACTACGCTGCCGATTTACATCTACGGCCAGGTGAAGCGGGGAATCTCGCCGGAAATTAACGCACTCTGTACGCTGCTGATCGTGGTGAGCGTCGTGCTGATTTTGCTGGCGCAGTTTTTCCTCAACCGCGGCAAGGGCCAGAAGAAGCATAAAATGCTGCCGATTTAACGCAGCTGCAAGATATGGAACTATTGATTGAGCTACAAGGATATGGACTACACGCTATAAGGAGAAAGAGAGGAGATATGTTACTGTGAAAAGAAAGGGTATCGCCGGTCTCGTACTGGCTGGGGCACTCGCCCTCGTGTCGGTTGCATCCCTGGGAGGATGCTCATCTTCCAAGGAGACGCTTCATATTTACAGCTGGGCTGACAATTTTGACGAGCAGGTGCTCAAGGACTTCGAGAGTAAATTCAACGTCAAGGTTACGTATGACAACTATGCGAACAACGAGGATTTGCTGGCCAAAATCAAGGCGGGCGGCGGCGGATACGATCTGATCCAGCCTTCGGACTACATGGTCCGGACGATGATCGAGAACAATTTGCTGGAACCGCTGGACAAGAACAACATTCCAAACTTCGAGAACATTCAGGAATCGCTGAAGAACCCTGATTTTGACCCGGGCAATAAGTACTCGATCGTATACACTTCCGGCGTAACGGGTATCGCGTATAACAAAAAATACGTGAAGGACACCATCGACAGCTGGGAGGATCTGTGGGACCCGAAATACAAGGGCAAGGTCCTTCTGCTGGACGACAACCGCGAAGTGATTGGCATGGCCTTGAAGAAGCAGGGGCACTCGAACAGCTCCCAGGATGAAGGCGAGATCAAGTCGGCCGTGGACGACCTGAAGAAGCTGCTGCCGAGCGTTCTTGCTTTCGACACGGATACCATCAAGCAGAAGATGATTCAGGAGGAAGGCTGGATCGGAACGGTATGGTCCGGCGACGCGGCTTTTATCGCGAAGGACAATCCGGATGTGGAATATGTCGTGCCAAAAGAGGGCGGGACGATCTTCTCGGACAACTATGCGATCCCGAAAGGGGCCGAGCATAAGGAGCTTGCCGAGAAGTTTATCAACTACATGCTCGATCCGCAGGTCAGCGCAAAGAACTATGAGTCGATCGGATACAGCGATCCGAACACCAAAGCGATGGAGTTCCACAGCGAGGAGTACCGGAACAACCATATGATCAACCTCTCCGAAGAAGAGCTGGGCCGGACGGAATGGCTCGGCGACGTAAAGGATACCCTGCAGCTCTATGACCGTTATTGGACGGAGCTGAAGAGCGGACGGTAGTAAGCAGAGGCCTTACAACGACCGAGAATATCGTTTAAGAACAATAGCCCTGTTTCGGGATCCATGCTTAAGCTGGCTTCCGGAACGGGGCATTATTTATATTTCGTGAGCTTTTTAAGTTCTGGCGCGATGCTGGTGTCCTACGATGGGGGACTTCATGATCGCAAGGCCTGTGGCTGATCGGATGAAGGAACACAAAGTTAACGTAAAGGTTAAGAGAGTTATACTTTTGGCTGGCGTAAACGACAATACTGTAACCCCGGTTGTAAACAAATCGGCTGAGGTCTTTTTTATAATAGGGAAGTGGTGAATTTGGGTAATAAATCATATGACTAGCACAAGCAGCAATGTTTGGAGAGGAGATTGGATAAGGATGAACAAGGGAATGAAATGGGGAGCCGCGGTGCTGGCCGCAGGCGTATTGATCGGAAATGCCGGCGTGTTTGGGGGATCGCAGGTGTCGGCTGCAGCCTCAAAGCCGGTCGTGAAGCCGGCCGTACAGCCGGGAGTGGCGTTAAAATATAACGGCAAGGTGCTATCGCTGCAGGGGAAACTGGTTGACGGGGTCACCATGATTCCGGTGTCCATTTTGCGCGATGCCGCCGGTCTGCCGCTGTCTTATAATCCGGGTATCAAGACGTACACTGTCGGATCCGGGGTAACGAAGCTGAACCTGGAGGTTTCCGACTACGGGGTCAGCGCTTATATCAACGGAAGCTATGTCGGGGACAATTCGAACAGCTACGATGGAAAATTGATCGACGGCAAGCTGTACGTTCCTTTCAAGCTGCTGAACGACTATATGGGCTTCCAGGGCGTGTATAACGCGTCTTCCAAGACGTTGAGCCTGTCCAAGCGTCAGATGAACCAGGTGGCAATCTCCACCGAACTCATCAAGGCGAGCGACGCCAATGCAACGATTCTGATCCGTTATCCTCAGTTAAGCGGGCTGGCTAATGCGGATGCCCAGGAGGCGATCAACAAAGTATTTAAAGACAAGGCGGAAGCGTTCGCCACAGAAGCCAAGGCCAAGGCGAAAAAGCGCGACGCGAAGGTGGAGCACCCGTATGAGTTCGACGGAACGTTCCTGGTTACTTATAACCGCCAAGGCGTCCTGAGCATCGTGACGGATTCTTATGAATACACAGGTGGAGCTCACGGGATGACGGCCCGCGAAGGGTTTACGTTCTCGCTGAAGGACGGCAAACAGCTGACGCTGGACAGCCTGCTCCACAATTCGGTCGACGCCAAGACCAAGCTGGACAAACTGCTGAAGCAAAAAGCGACCAAAGACGGCTTCACAGACGGCTTCAACGGGCTGAAAAAGGACGCGGACTTCTATGTGAAGGAAAGCGGATTGACGATCTTCTTCCAGCAGTATGAAATCGGGCCGTATGCCGCCGGCTTCCCAACGTATACGTTCAATTTCAGCGACCTGCTGCCGAAGGGGACGGATCCGTTCGAAGCGGCGAAATAATGGAGTCGATGCAGCTGAAATGATGTAAGCTGAGTCAGATGATATAGAAAGATTTATCCCAACGGGGAGCCGGTCAACGGTCCTCAAGGGATGATTTAATGTTGCCAAACCCCCGTTAAACCTATAACGGGGGTTTGGTTGTTTTTGCTGGACGGGCCACAGTCGGTCATATTTTTCGTTTGCGGGGCAAAAACAGGGCGACAAGCGCGCCGAGGAGAATGCCGAGCGCCGCCAGATAAATGGCTGTCCGATTACCCCCAGCCAATGCTTGGCGAAAAGCTTCACCCGTCAGTTGATGCGTACCCGAGTTCGCGATGGCGATCAAGATGGCAAGCCCGATGGCATTGCCGATGTTTAAGGTGGTCGAGGCCATCCCGGACGCGACGCCTTGATCCTCCGGGGCTACGCCGTCTGAAGCTGTGATCCACATGGCGGTCCAGGTGATGCCCTGGCCGATCCCAGAGATAACGAGGCCCGGAACGATCATCAGATAGCTGCTATCCGTGTATGCACCTAATGGAATCAGTATGGTCCCAACAATTCCGATGATCATGCCGATAAGCAGCGTGCTTCGCGCCTCCAAACGGGTCGCCAGCCGTTCGCCGAGCTGGGTGCCTGCAGCGATCGCCAAGGAAGGGATAATGAAGGCAAGCCCGGTTTGCAGAGCACTGTATCCATGCACATTTTGAAATAAGGTTGTCAGGAAGTAAGGTAAGGCACCAAACGTCCCCATGTAGATGAATGTAATGACCATGCTGGAAGCCAAGCTGCGGTTACGGAAAAGATGAATCGACATTAAAGGAGCGGTACTGCGTATTTCGATCAGGGCGAAGATCGACAAGAGGATCAGGGAAAGGGCAGCACATATGATCATTTCCGTGGAGGCCCAGCCCAATTCGGGTCCTTGGACAAGAACATATACCAAGAGAGTGGCGCCTGCGGTTACCGTGGCGGCGCCGGGAACATCGAAATAGCGCTTTTGCTTCCGCCGTTTATCGCGTGGAATAACGAACAGCGCGGCTAGTGCAACGATTCCTGCTAATGGAACATTCACCAAAAAGACCGCTTCCCAGCCGAACGCATTCGTCAATACGCCGCCCAGGATCGAGCCAATCGTCAGGCCGCTGGCTCCGGCCCCGCCCCATACGGCAAGAGCGCGGTTTCGGCGCGGACCTTCCTCAAACAATCGGTTGATCAGCGATAACGTGGCCGGAAACAGGAACGCCGCTCCGATACCCTGGATGGCACGGGCTATAATGATGACGAGCGGGTCCCAAGCCAAGCCTCCCAATAGCGACGAAAGGGCGTAAAGGACCAACGCAAAAATAAACATTCGCTTTTGTCCCAGCATATCGGCAGCACGCCCTCCAAGAAGCAGGAAGCCCCCGCAGAAAACCGTGTAAGCACTGACCACCCATTGCAGGGACTGTTCCGAGAAGCCAAGGCCATGTCCGATCTCAGGCAAAGCGACGAAAACGATATTGATGTCGAGCCCGTAAATCAGCTGTGCTAGAGCAAGCAGTGCCAAACTCCATCCCATGCCCCGCTGCTTGACGGAAGCCATTTCGGATGTAGAGCCGCTTAGCCGAGTTTGTTGATCGGTAGACATTCGTAGTTCACCCCTATAATTCAAATTATTTTGAAATGATTGGATCGGGAACATTATATTTCAAAATAATTTGAAATGTCAACAAGAGAATTGCGCTGCTGTGGATACGACAATCCAGAAAAAATCCCCTCTGAGCAAACGGCAGTGCGCTTCCTGCACTTGCCTGCTCAAAGGGGACTTTGTTATGGAGCGGAGCTCCTTCTGTTTACTTGCCTGAACTATACGTCAAACACGAAGTCGTCGTCGGACAGCGGCTCGATGTTGATCGCGCGGACGTAGCCGTTGCCTTTTTTCGAGAAGAAATCATGCTGCTTGGTGTGGGTGCTGATGCCATTGAAGACGATCGGGTTGATCGGCTCTTCCGGGAAATGCGGCTCGAAGCCGAGATTCATCAGCGCTTTGTTGGCGTTATAGCGGACATAGGTTTTGACTTCCTCCTGCAGTCCGATCGGGCTGTACAGATCATCCGTATATTTCACCTCGTTCTGATACAGCGTCTCAAGCAGCTCGTACAGCTCCCGGCGCAGCTCCTCCTGCTCTTCGAAAGAGAACTCCTGGAACAGCTCCTGGGCCAGCGTGCCGACGTACAGGCCGTGAATGCTCTCGTCGCGGATGATCAGGTCGATGATTTCGCCGCTGCTGGTCATTTTGCCCTGGCCGGCCAGGTAAAGCGGGTAGAAGAAGCCGCTGTAGAACAGATAGCTTTCCAGGAAGACGGAAGCGGCCATCGCCTTGTACAGATCGCGCTTGGTTTGAATGTTCGCGTACCAAGATTCGATGCTCTTCGCTTTGAACTGCAGCTGCTCGTTGTCCTCCACCCAGCGGAAAATGGCGTCGATCTCTTCCGTCGAGGCGAGCGTGGTGAAGATGCTGCTGTACGATTTGGCGTGGATTTGCTCCATCATCGACATGAAGCCGAGCACGGCTTTGCGCTGCAGGCCTTCCACATGCTCCAAAATTTTCGGCATGCCGACGCCGCCCTGCAGCGTATCCAGTAGCGTCAGTCCGCCCAGCACATGCTTGTAGGCGGTGCGCTCCTCGTCGGTCATTTTGATCCAGTCCATTTTATCGTCGGATAAGGGGATTTCGTCGTCGGTCCAAAACTGCATGATGTTCTGCTGCCAGAACATGAGCGTAAAATCGTCGTCGGGCCGGTTCCAGTTTACTGCTTTCATCAGACCATTGCTCCTTTTATAGAAGAAGGCGACAGGGGCTGTTCAAGCCCCCGCCGTCGCCTTGCGTAATATTCGAATTTAGACAGCGCAGCTGGTGCATTCTTCGATGGACAATTTTTTTGTCCGGGTGTAGTACAGCGATTTGAGCCCTTTCTGGGCGGCGTAAATATAGAAACGGGACAATTCCCGGGTCGATACGGTGCTGTTGACGTGCAGCACGGTGGAAATGCCTTGGTCCACATGCTGCTGGATTTCCGCGATCATGTCGATCAGGCGGAACTGGTCGATATTGTAGGCCGATTTATAATACCACTGCGTTTCCGCGCTGAGGAACGGCATCGGGTAATATGTCGTCGAGTTCGCGTAGGTACGCGTTTCGATATGCTCGACGATTGGCATGACGCTGGACGTCGCGTTCTGGATGTACGAGATGCTCTGCGTCGGCGCGATCGCCAGACGGTAGGCATGGTACAGTCCGTGCTTCTGTACAAGCGCCTTGAGCTGCGCCCAGTCCTCAGGGGACGGGATCTCGATGCCTTCAAACAGCTGCTTCACGCGTTCCGATTGCGGCCGGAAGTCCTTTTCGAGGTAGCGGTCAAAATAGGTACCCTTCGCGTACTCGGACTTGTCGAAGTCCCGGAACGTTTCGCCGCGATCGCGCGCGATTTCCATGCTTTGCTCCAGCGAGTAGTAGTTCATCATCATGAAAAAGGTGCTCGCAAACTCGCGCGCTTCCGCGCTCTCGTATGCGATTTTGTTTTTGGCCAGGTAACCGTTCAGGTTCATGGCTCCAAGGCCGACGGAGTGCAGCTCCTTGTTGGCGAGACTCACGCCCGGCGCGTTCTCCACGCGGGAGTGATCGCTGACGACCGTAAGGGCCTCGATGCCGACACGGACCGATTCCTTGATTTTCCCCTGCTCCATCACGTTCACGATGTTCAGCGAGGCCAGGTTGCAGCTGATGTCCCGGCGGATCACATCGTCGACACCGTAGTCGTTAATTTCCGAAGTCTCCTGCAGCTGGAAAATTTCTGTGCACAGGTTGGACATTTTGATCTGGCCGACATCCTTCAGCGCATGCACCTTGTTGGCGTTCGATTTGTTCACGATGTACGGATAACCGGACTCGAGCTGAATCGAAGCGATTTTCGTCAGCATGTCACGGGCGCTCATGACGGTTTTCTTCGTCACCTGGTCATTGGTGAGCAGCTCGTCGTACATTTCGTCCATGTCGAGGTCGTCCAGATGCTTGCCGTAGGCTTTGTATACCGAGTAGGGGCCAAAGACCACAAGCGGCTTGTTCTGGGCGGCGAGCTCGTAAAATTTGTTCGGGACAATCAGCCCGATCGACAGCGTCTTGATGCGCAGCTTCTCATCGGCGTTGATTTTCTTCGAATCGAGGAACTCGATGACATCCCAGCCGAAAATGTTATAGTATCCGGCACCCGAGCCTTTACGCTGGCCCATTTGGTCGGCATAGGAGAACGCGTCCTCCATCAGCTTCAGCACCGGCATGATGCCTTTGGCCGCTCCGGCCACGCCTTTGATCGGTTCGCCGCGCCCACGCAGCTTGGACAAATTGACGGCGACGCCGCCGCCGATTTTGGACAGCTGCATGCAGGTGCCGAGCACGTAGTTGATCGAATTGAGCGAATCGTCCATTTCCAGCAGGAAGCAGGAGACCAGCTCGCCGCGGCGGCTTTTGCCGGCATTGAGGAAGGTCGGGGTCGCTGGCTGCAGCCGCTGCTCGATCATCGCTTCGGCGATACGGAGCGCTTTACCGATATTCCCTTCGCCCAGGTACAGCGCCACGATGGCGACGCGGTCCGGGTACTGCTCCAGGTACTGCTTCTTGTCGTTGGTTCTCATCGCATAGTCCTTGTAGAACTTCGAGATCGCCATGTAGGACTGGAACTGGAAGTCGCTGCTCGCCGTCAGGTTGAACACGGACTCGACTTCGTCGTAGGTGTAATGCTCAAACACGTTTTCATAGTAGTCGTTGCTAATAAGGTAATCCAGCTTCTCGCGCAGGGAGCCGAATTTCATTGTATCGCGCTCCACTTCCTCCATAAAGGCGGCAACCGCCTCCCGGTCTTTTTCCAATTGAAAGTAACCGTCCGATCCGCGCTGCATAATTTCGTTGTTGAGTTCAATATGCTTCAATGCTCCGCACCCTCTCTTTGAAAATCTCCGTATCCCGCATCGTTCCCGAAAGCTCAAACTTGGTGATGACCGGCACATGGTACATCTCCGATATCGTATCCGCGCTCTTGGCGAAACGAGGCCCCCAGTTCCGGTTGCCGCTGGCCGACACGCCGCGAAGCATGCGGTTGTTCTTCGACAGGAAGTTGGACACTTTCTCGGGCACCTGCCCAAAACCTGTTGTATACGTTACGAGCACGTAAGGCTCATTCACCTGCTCCTGCTCTTCGATCGGAATGGCTCTCATGTTCAGCTTGTTGATAAAGCGTCTGACATTGCCGGTCTTGGAATCATAGACGATTAGCATGATCCTTCACTCCTGAATAATGTTCTCTGCCGTGGTAATGGGCGCAAAAAAAACGTCTATTGACGTCATTGTAGATAACCACACCACATATCGTGGTCGTTATTCTTGTGATCACAGAATGGTTCATGAAATCCCTTCATCCTAGAACTACACCGATAGACTGGGATAGAGGGAAATTATGTTATATATACTATGCCGCTGACAATCAATATGTAGATGGTTTAAAGCGGGTATTAAGAATAATACATCAATATATTGATGTGGTCAAGCCTGTGAGAATCATGTTCATGGGCGGCTTGCAGCCTGCTTGACGCCTTGAAAAATCAAAAAAACAGGGAGCCCCCCCGGCGATCCGTAAGCGGATCGATTCGGGGAGATTCCCTGTTTTTCTTCGGTTCCAAAGCCGCAAATATTTACACGCCTTGGATTGGAGTGCTTTCCAGAACTTTATCGATCAGTCCGTATTCCTGCGCTTCAGCTGCGCTCATGAAGTAGTCACGGTCGGTGTCTTTCTCGATGCGCTCCAGCGGCTGTCCGGTACGTTCGGACAGAATGCGGTTCAAGGTGTCGCGCATTTTCAGAATGCGGCGGGCGCGGATTTCGATATCCGTAGCCTGGCCTTGCGCACCCCCGAGCGGCTGGTGGATCATGATCTCACTGTTCGGCAGGCCGAAGCGTTTGCCCTTGGCGCCGGCGTTCAGCAGGAACGCGCCCATGGAAGCGGCCAAGCCTACGCAGATTGTAGATACGTCCGGTTTGATGAACTGCATTGTATCGAAAATCGCCATACCGGCCGTAATGGATCCGCCGGGGCTGTTAATGTACAAATGGATGTCTTTCTCCGGATCTTCGGCTGCGAGGAACAGCAGCTGGGCGATGATAGAATTGGCGACCACGTCATTGACTTCGGTGCCCAGGAAAATGATGCGGTCTTTCAGCAAACGGGAATAGATGTCGTAAGCCCGTTCACCGCGGTTGCTTTGTTCGACGACCATAGGAATATAACTCACGTGGAAAACCTCCCTTAATTGGCTCAAAATAGGTCATTCTATACATACTGTTACCGTATTAACCACATGATAAACAATTTCAAACAAAAAGTCAAAGAAAGTCAAACTCAAGGTAAAAAAAATAGCCATCTGATTGGCTGTGGTACGTTTGGTTAAAAACATAACGTAGAACGGTTGCCGTTCTGCGTTCTCTTCTATATGAAGAAAAATGGCGCGCCCGCGAGGAATTGAACCTCGATCTCAGGCTTCGGAGGCCTACGTCATATCCATTGGACCACGGGCGCAAAATTCAATAGCAAGAGTTATTATATGATAGCTTGCCTCAAAATGCAAGGGTTAAGTTATTAAATTTTTTGAATCAGGAAAATGCTGTATAGGAGGAAAGGCTGATGTGAATTATAGTCAGTGGACTACTTGCAACCAGCGCCATTATTGAGTAGAATAGTGGTGGGACTTAAAACGTTGACCCGGGACATTTTAGGGCCAGGGGAGAGAGGGAAGCGAAGTTGCAGGAGTGGAAAGAAATGCGGGATATATTAGAGATACAAAAGCAGCTTCTGCCTGATCTCGTGGACGTTCTCAAGACCAGATATACCATTCTTCATCAGATCATGCTGTCGGAGCTGATCGGCCGGAGAACGCTCGCTGCATCCCTGCATATGACCGAGCGGGTGCTGCGGGCCGAGACGGATCTTCTCAAGTCCCAGGGCCTGATTGAGATCGAGAGCTCTGGGATGAGGGTCAGTGAGGCGGGAAGCAAGCTGCTTGAACAGATGGAGCCGATGGTGAAAGTGCTGTTCGGCCTCAATGATCTTGGCGAGAAGATCCGCCAGACGTACGGCTTGCGCAAAGTCGTGGTCGTGCCCGGGGATTGCGAATCGTCGCCGCTCACGAAGCGTGACTTGGGACGCGCGGGTGCCAAAGCGCTGCTTGGCGTCATGAACCAAGGGGACACCGTAGCGGTGACTGGAGGCTCAACGCTCGCCGAAGTGGCGGAGCAGTTGACGCCGCAGGCGGCCGTACCGATGAAGAACAGCTGGTTCGTGCCAGCTAGGGGCGGACTTGGCGAAAGCGTGGAGTTTCAGGCGAACACGATCGCATCCACCATGGCCAAGCGCGTCGGCGCGCAGTACCGGCTGCTGCATGTGCCGGACCTCCTGAGCGATGAAGCGTATCAGTCGCTGGTGCAGGACCGCAACATCCAGGAGATCGTCCAGGCGATCAGGCACTGCCGCATCATCATGCACGGCATCGGGGACGCGATGGAGATGACCCGCCGCAGAAGGCTGGATCCCGCCGCCGTGGAGGAGATCCGGTCGGAAGGAGCCGTAGCCGAATCCTTTGGCTACTATTTCAATGAACAAGGCGTTGTCGTTCATAAAATGATGACTTTGGGGCTGCGGCTGGAGGACATTATGCGGACCGAGACCGTCATCGGCATTGCGGGCGGCCGAAGCAAGGCCAAAGCGATCCATGCGGTGCTCAAATTCGGCCACGAGGACATTCTGGTGGTTGACGAAGCGGCCGCTATCGAAATCTGCCGGGAAATTGGCAGCGAGTAAACAACATTCCTTTTGATGTCATGACAGGTATTTACCTGTTTTGAATAAATAAAATACGAACTTTTGGGAGGACTATTCAATGAGTGTAAAAGTAGGCATTAACGGTTTTGGACGTATCGGACGACTCGCTTTCCGCCGTATTCAAAATGTGGAAGGCATCGAAGTTGTAGCCATCAACGACCTTACTGACGCTAAGATGTTGGCCCATCTGCTCAAATATGATACAACGCAAGGCACTTTCAACGGAGACATCGAAGTTCACGACGGCTTCTTCAAAGTGAACGGCAAAGAAGTTAAGGTTCTGGCGAACCGTAACCCTGAAGAACTTCCTTGGGGCGATCTTGGCGTAGACATCGTTCTCGAGTGCACAGGCTTCTTCACAACGAAAGAAGCTGCTGAGAAACACCTGAAAGGCGGCGCTAAGAAAGTTGTGATCTCCGCTCCGGCTACAGGCGACATGAAGACGATCGTATACAACGTTAACCACGAAACACTGGACGGAACTGAGACAGTAATCTCCGGCGCATCTTGCACAACGAACTGCCTGGCTCCTATGGCCAAAACGCTGAACGACAAGTTCGGTATCGTTCAAGGCTTGATGACAACGATCCACGCTTACACTGGCGACCAAAACACCCTGGACGCTCCGCATCCAAAAGGTGACTTCCGTCGTGCGCGTGCAGCTGCAGAAAACATTATTCCTAACTCCACTGGCGCTGCAAAAGCGATTGGTCTGGTTCTTCCAGAACTGCAAGGCAAACTGGACGGTGCCGCTCAACGCGTACCTGTACCAACAGGTTCCCTGACTGAGCTCGTTACAGTTCTGAACACCAAAGTAACGGCTGACGAAGTAAACGCAGCAATGAAAGAAGCTTCCGATCCAGAAACTTACGGCTACACTGAAGACGAAATCGTATCTTCCGACATCAAAGGCATCACGTTCGGTTCGCTCTTCGACGCTACTCAAACGAAAGTGTTGACTGTTGGCGACCAACAGCTGGTTAAAACCGTTGCTTGGTACGACAACGAAATGTCTTACACTTCCCAATTGGTTCGCACATTGGCATACTTCGCTAAGATCGCTAAGTAATAACAGCCATCCCATAGCGAAAACATCCCGAGCGGAAACAGGCATCCTATGTTTCCGCTCTTTAAAATATAGAATGTATAAATTTTCAGCAGAGCTGAGCCATTCTATGATTGCAAGCTAAATGTCCTAACATGCTGAACCACGGGGCTGAGGAGACTGTCCCGTTAAAAATATGGGTGCGGAGGGAAACAATACGATGAACAAGAAGTCTGTACGTGATGTAGAAGTAAACGGCAAGCGCGTATTCGTGCGCGTTGATTTTAACGTGCCATTGGAAGACGGCAAAATTACTGACGATACACGGATCCGTGAAACGCTGCCAACGATCAACTACTTGATCGAGCATGGCGCGAAAGTGATTCTAGCCAGCCACATGGGACGCCCGAAAGGCGAAGTGGTAGAATCCATGCGTCTGACACCTGCGGCAGAGCGCCTGTCCGAGCTGCTCGGCAAACCGGTTGCCAAGGCTGACGAAGCGGTTGGCGACGCGGTCAAAGCACAAGTGGAGAAGCTGAACAACGGCGACGTGCTGCTGCTTGAGAATGTCCGCTTTTACCCTGGCGAAGAGAAAAACGATCCGGAACTTGCGAAGCAGTTCGCTGAGCTGGCTGACCTGTTCGTAAACGACGCGTTCGGCGCCGCTCACCGTGCGCATGCTTCGACCGAAGGTATCGCCCATTACCTGCCGGCTGTATCCGGCCTGCTGATGGAGAAGGAGCTTTCCGTACTTGGTAAAGCACTGTCCAATCCGGAGCGTCCTTTCACAGCGATCATCGGCGGTTCCAAGGTTAAGGATAAAATCGACGTGATCGACAACCTGCTGAACATCGCGGATAACGTGCTGATCGGCGGCGGCCTGTCCTATACGTTCATGAAGGCACAGGGCTATGAAATCGGTCTGTCTTTGTGCGATAATGAAAAGCTGGATGTCGCGCTCGGATTTATCCAAAAAGCGAAGGATCTAGGCAAAAACTTCCTGCTTCCGGTCGACATCGTCATCGCGGACGATTTCAGCGCCAATGCGAACGTCGACATCGTTGAAGTCGGCAACATCCCTGAGAAATGGGAAGGCGTGGACATCGGACCGAAAACCCGTGCCAAATATGCGGAGATCATCAAGAACTCCAAGCTCGTGGTATGGAACGGACCGATGGGCGTATTCGAAATCGATCCTTTCTCCAACGGTACACGCGAAGTGGCAGAAGCCTGCGCCCAAACCGAAGGCTACACCATCATCGGCGGCGGCGACTCGGCGGCAGCGGCAGAGAAATTCCATCTGGCTGACAAAATGGATCACATCTCCACTGGCGGCGGCGCATCCCTCGAGTTCATGGAAGGCAAGGCTCTTCCTGGCGTCGTGGCACTGAACGACAAGTAAGCAAGAAGCGCCGAAAGAGCGCGGAACGTACGGACCCGTAAGGACAAAAAAGGAGTGAAAAGTGTGAGAACACCTATCATCGCCGGCAACTGGAAAATGTTCAAAACCGTTCCGGAAGCCAAAACGTTTATCGAAGAAGTCAAAGGCAAAGCTGAAGTTGAAGGCGTGGAGAGCGTCATCTGCGCTCCGTTCACGAACCTTCCCGCTTTGGTGGAAGCTGTGAAAGGCACATCGATCAAAATCGGTGCCCAAAACCTGCATTTTGAAGATAACGGTGCGTTCACCGGGGAAATCAGCGGCGTGATGCTGAAAGACCTTGGCGTAGACTACGTCATCATCGGCCACTCCGAGCGCCGGCAATATTTTGCCGAAACCGACGAGACCGTGAACAAAAAGGTCCAAGCGGCATTCCGTCATGACCTGACTCCAATCGTGTGCGTCGGCGAGAAGCTGGAAGAGCGCGAAGCCGGCCAAACGAAGGACGTCTGCAAAGTGCAGACGGAAGCAGCGTTCCAAGGCTTGTCCGCAGAACAGGCGGCTCAAGTGGTTATCGCTTACGAGCCAATCTGGGCGATCGGAACCGGCAAGTCCTCGACTGCACAGGACGCTAACGAAGTGATCTCTTATATCCGCAGCCTGGTTGAAGGCCTGTATGGCAAAGAGGTAGCGGATCAAGTCCGTATTCAGTACGGCGGCAGCGTGAAGCCGGAGAACGTTAAAGAATACATGGGCCAAAGCGACATCGACGGCGCGCTCGTTGGCGGTGCCAGCCTGCAGCCGGCTTCGTTCATCCAGCTCGTTGAGGGGGCGAAGTAAGATGACCGCACCTAGACCCGTAGCACTGATCATCATGGACGGATTCGGGCTGCGCAGCACGGACGAAGGCAACGCGGTAGCGCAGGCCAAGAAACCGAACTACGACCGACTGATGGCGAAGTATCCGAACACGACACTGACCGCTTCCGGCGAAGCGGTAGGTCTGCCGGAAGGGCAAATGGGCAACTCCGAAGTCGGCCATTTGAACATCGGCGCAGGCCGCATCGTGTATCAGGATTTGACCCGGATTTCGAAATCGATCCGCGAAGGGGAGTTTTTCAACAACTCGACGCTGGTCGAAGCGGTGCAAGCTGCAAAGAATAACAACAAGAAGCTCCATCTATACGGCCTCTTGTCCGACGGCGGGGTACATAGCCATATCGAGCATATGTTTGCTATGCTGGACCTTGCGAAAAAAGAAGGGCTGGATGAGGTTTACATCCATGCTTTCCTGGACGGACGCGACGTGGCTCCGGATTCCGGCAAGAAGTTCATCCAGGATCTGCAAGCCAAGATCAAGGAAGTTGGCGTCGGCAAAATCGCTACGGTACAAGGCCGTTACTATGCGATGGACCGCGATAAGCGCTGGGAGCGCGTAGAGAAGTCCTACCGTGCGATTGTGTACGGGGATGGACCGAAATACACCGATCCGCTGGTTGCCGTAACGGAATCCTACAACAAGTCGGTATTCGACGAGTTTGTGGAGCCAACCGTCATCGTTGACGAGCAGGGCAACCCAGTATCGCTGGTGGAGAGCGGAGACTCCGTTATCTTCCTGAACTTCCGCCCGGACCGCGCGATCCAGCTGTCCCAAGTGTTCACGAACAAGGACTTCCGCGGATTCGACCGTGGGCCGAAGTTCCCGGAAAACCTCCATTTCGTCTGCCTGACGCTGTTCAGCGAAACGGTGGAAGGCTACGTAGCCTACGAGCCGAAGAACCTGGACAACACGCTGGGCGAAGTGCTGGTACAGAATAACAAGAAGCAGCTGCGTATTGCCGAAACGGAAAAATATCCGCACGTTACCTTCTTCTTCAGCGGCGGACGCGACGTCGAGCTGCCTGGAGAAACGCGCATTCTGATCAATTCGCCGAAGGTCGCCACTTATGACCTGAAGCCGGAAATGAGCGCTTATGAAGTGGCGGACGCCTGCGTGAAGGAAATTGAAGCCGAGAAGCATGATGCGATCATTCTGAACTTTGCCAACCCGGATATGGTCGGACACTCCGGTATGCTGGAACCGACGATCAAAGCGGTTGAAGTCACCGACGAGTGCATGGGCAAAGTAGTGGACGCCGTTATTGCCAAAGGCGGGGTAGCGATTATTATCGCCGACCACGGAAACGCCGACATGGTATTTGACGAAGCAGGACGCCCATTCACCGCTCATACGACGAACCCGGTGCCGTTTATTTTGACCGATGAGAACGTAACGCTGCGCGAAGGCGGCATTCTGGCCGACGTGGCGCCGACGATTCTCGATCTGATGCAGCTGCCGAAGCCTGCCGAAATGACCGGCGAATCGATGATCGCAACCCGCAAATAAGCGGAAAATTCGATTCCGGTGATCCGATGCGTTATAATGGCTGTAGTAGCTGACAAGCAATATAGAATGAACTCAAGAAGTTCGTGTTGCAGGGCTTGGATAAGACCGATACAACAGGGTTCTCCATTTTAAACTTGAGTTCAATCTATATCATGTGGTCTGAATAACCAATTACGAATGTGGAAAAGGAGATTAGCACAAAATGACTATTATTTCTGACGTGTACGCACGCGAAGTCCTCGACTCCCGCGGTAACCCTACGGTTGAAGTTGAAGTATATCTGGAATCCGGCGGCCATGGCCGCGCCATCGTACCATCCGGCGCATCCACAGGCGCTCACGAAGCTGTAGAGCTTCGCGACGGCGACAAAGACCGTTACCTCGGTAAAGGTGTTCTGAACGCGGTGAAGAACGTGAACGAAATCATCGCTCCTGAAGTCATCGGCATGGACGCGCTCGACCAGCTCGGCATCGACAAGCTGATGATCAAACTGGACGGAACACCTAACAAAGGCAAGCTGGGCGCTAACGCCATCCTGGCTGTATCCATGGCCGTAGCCCGCGCGGCTGCTGACGCTCTGGACCTTCCGCTGTACGTATACCTTGGCGGATTCAATGCTAAACAACTGCCTGTACCAATGATGAACATCGTCAACGGCGGCGCTCATGCCGACAACAACGTCGACGTACAAGAATTTATGGTACTGCCGGTTGGCGCTCCTACGTTCAAGGAAGCTCTCCGTACAGGTGCAGAAATCTTCCACAGCCTGAAATCCGTTCTGAAGGGCAAAGGCCTGAACACAGCAGTTGGCGACGAAGGCGGCTTTGCTCCGAACTTCACGTCCAACGAAGACGCATTGTCCTCCATTATGGAAGCTATTGAAAAAGCCGGCTACAAGCCAGGCGTTGACGTATTCCTCGGTATGGACGTCGCTTCCACTGAATTCTACAAAGATGGTAAGTACCATCTTGAAGGCGAAGGCAAATCCTACACATCCAGTGAATTCGTTGAGCTGCTCGCTTCCTGGGTCGACAAATACCCGATCATCACGATCGAAGACGGCTGCTCCGAAGACGACTGGGAAGGTTGGAAACTCCTTACCGCGAAACTCGGCGACAAGATCCAGCTCGTTGGCGATGACCTGTTCGTAACGAACACTGAGCGCCTTGAAAAAGGTATCGAAGAAGGCATCGGCAACTCCATCCTGATCAAAGTAAACCAAATCGGTACGCTGACAGAAACGTTTGATGCGATCGAAATGGCGAAACGCGCAGGATACACAGCGGTTGTCTCCCACCGTTCGGGTGAGTCCGAAGACAGCACGATCGCTGACATCGCCGTTGCAACGAATGCCGGCCAAATCAAAACCGGTGCTCCGTCCCGTACGGACCGTATTGCGAAGTACAACCAATTGCTCCGCATCGAGGACGAATTGGGCGAACTGGCGCAGTACAACGGCTTGAAGTCGTTCTACAACCTGAAAAAATAAGGCTGTACAGCCTTAAGCAAGAGCGTTCCGGGTAACTCCGGGGCGCTTTTTTTATTTAAAATTTCAGTGGCGCTGAACGATCCAATCATCGCAAGGAACACTTCCGCTAAACGTGATCTGTCTTTTTTTAAAGTTGCGTCTTATGGAGTTTTTCATTTCAAGATGGAACTGCCCAGCATAGTGATCAAAGAATCGGTGACTCCGATTTGAAAACAGTCGTGCGTCTGGGAGTGTGGCACCCTGAGCTTGTTATTGATGCCATAAACAGCGGTGCAATGCGGGTTTAGCTTGTGTTCGCAAATAGGCTATGATACAATAAGAATGCTGTTTGTGCACGCTGGGCTGCAGTCTAAGTCGGCCATAACGGAAAATGAAATTTTGACATTCATATAATTGAGATGTTAAGCCATTGGGAGGTGGAACAAATGGAAATCTTGTTGAAGGTGCTGCTCGTGATTTTCTCCATCGCGTTGATCGCGATTGTTCTTTTGCAAAAAGGGAAAAGCGCGGGTCTTTCCGGGGCCATCTCCGGTGGCGCGGAACATCTATTCGGTAAAACGAAAGCACGCGGCATGGATCTCGTGCTGCAGCGCGTGACGGTTGTCGTCGCGGCATGCTTTTTTATCCTGGCCATTGTGGTGGCCGTCGTCGTCAAGTAAAGAATAGCAGCACACCAAAACCTCCGCTCTTTTTCGATTGGAAGATGAGCGGAGGTTTTTTAGGTTGATTAAGGCTTACGGGCAGGGATGCAACCGATTAAATTCGTGTATACTAGGGTATGTGTATATTACTGGACAAATACAACAAACGAACGATTACATAGTCACTTGCGGAAGGCATTCCTGCAAGTCACCTGAGGTGATGAAACGATGATTACGGAACAGATGATACTTGATTTGATGCAGGATCCCGAATATAAACCGATGACGTATCAGGAACTGGAACAGCATTTCGCGATTGACGATGCGCTGGATTTCAAGGATTTTCTGAAAACGCTGAACGCGATGGAGGAGGCAGGGACCATCGTGCGGACCCAGTCGGAACGGTACGGCGTGCCGGAACGGCTGGATCTTCTGAAGGGCCGTCTGCAGGCCCATGCGAAAGGCTTTGCATTCCTGATCCCGGAGGACCGGGAGCATCCGGATGTATACATTGGAGCCAATGATATGAAGAGCGCCATGAACGGGGATACCGTTCTGGTGCGGGTTACGGCAAAGAGCCCGGCCGGCGGCAAGCTGGAGGGGGAAGTGGTGCGGATCGTCAACCGGGCCATTACCCAGATCGTCGGGGTCTTCCAGGGGCATGAAGCGTACGGCTTTGTGCTGCCTGACGATAAACGGATCAACCGGGATATTTTTATTCCGAAGGATGCCTTTAACGGGGCGGTCGACGGCGAGAAGGTCGTCGTCAAAATCGTCAATTATCCGGAGGGCCGATCCGCCGCGGAAGGCGAAGTGGTCGAGATTCTCGGGCATAAGGATGATCCGGGGGTCGATATCCTGTCCATTATCCGCAAGCATCAGCTGCCGGAAGCTTTTCCGGAAGAGGTCATGGCGGAAGCGGAGCAGGCCCCGGATTCAATCACCGAAGAAGAAATCGTCCAGCAGGGACGGCGTGACCTTCGCGGCAAAACGATCGTCACGATCGACGGAGAGGACGCGAAAGACCTCGATGACGCGGTGAACGTGGAACGCCTGCCCAACGGCAACTTCCTTCTGGGCGTTCATATCGCCGACGTCAGCTACTATGTCCGCGAGAACTCGGAGCTCGATAAAGAGGCGTACAACCGCGGATGCAGCGTTTATTTGGTGGACCGGGTCATCCCAATGCTGCCGCACCGCCTGTCCAACGGCATCTGCTCGCTGAATCCGCAGGTGGACCGCTTGACGATGTCCTGTGAAATGGAATTCGACGAGCATATGAAGCTCGTGAGACATGACATTTTTACGAGCGTGATCAAAACGAAGGAACGGATGACGTACAACAACGTCCGGAAGATCCTCAACGACGAGGATCCGGAAGTGACGGAGCGGTACAGCTATCTGGTCGACACCTTCAAGCTGATGAAGGAGCTGGCGCTGCGCCTGCGGGCGAGACGGATGAACCGCGGCGCGGTGGACTTCGACTTCGTCGAGTCCAAGGTGATCGTCGACGAGAACGGCAAGCCGGTCGACATCGTGAAACGCGAACGCTCGATCGCCGAGCAAATCATCGAGGAGTTCATGCTGGCGGCCAACGAAACGGTGGCCGAGCATTTCTACTGGATGAAGGTGCCGTTCCTGTACCGGATTCACGAAAATCCGGATCCGGAGAAGCTCCAGACGTTCATGGCGTTTGCGGCCAACTTCGGTCACCATGTGAAGGGCCGGGGCAACTCCGTGCATCCACGGGCGCTCCAGAGCCTGCTGGAAGACATCCAGGGCACGAAGGAGCAGAAGGTCATCAGCACGGTGATGCTGCGTTCGATGAAGCAGGCGAAATACGATGCGGAAATGTCCGGACACTTTGGACTGGCCGCCGAATATTATTCGCACTTTACGTCTCCGATTCGCCGTTATCCGGACCTGGTCATTCACCGGGTGATCCGGGAAGTGCTGGAGAACAAAGGTGTCCTGCCGGAGAACCGGCTGGAGTACCTGGCTTCCCGGATGGCAGACATCGCCCAGCAGTCCTCCGAGCGTGAGCGTGTGGCGGTGGATGCGGAGCGTGACACAGACCAGCTGAAGAAGGCCGAATACATGCTCGACAAGGTCGGCGAGGAATTCGAAGGCATCATCAGCAGCGTAACCAGCTTCGGCATGTTCATCGAGCTCGAGAACACGGTCGAAGGCCTCATCCGGCTGAGCGCGCTGACGGACGATTACTACCATTTCGATGAGGCCTCCATGGCCCTCATCGGGGAGCGCACGTCACGCGTGTTCCGGATCGGCGACGAAGTGAAGATCCGCGTCGAGCGCGTGAACATGGACGATCACACCATCGACTTCGAGATGGTGGACATGAAGCCGCGCAGCGAAGGCCGTCGCGGCGGAAGCTTTGGCGGCCGTGGTGGCGGCCGCGTGGGCAGAGGCGCCGCCATCCGTGAAGGCGGCGAGAATGGCCGCGGCGGGCGCGGTGCAGCCCGTGGCGGCGGCAAGGGCGCGCGGCCGGGCAAGAGCGCCCGCGAGGGCGGCGCCGGCGCAGCGCAGCAGGGCGCCGCGCGGGAAGGCGGCCGCAGCGGCGAAGCCAAGCGGCCAGCGAGCTTCGGCTTCGGATCCGGCAAGGGCGGCTACGGCGCCCCGGCGCCTGGCGGAAGCCAGAGCGGCAGCAGTAGCAAGCCGTCCAGCGGCCGCAAGAAGAAAACGTCGCGCAGCGGTATTTTTGTCGGGGACGGGGCGGCTGCCGCCCGCGAAGACAATGCCGGCAGCGGCGAGAGCGTCGTCCGCAAGCGCAAGAAGAAGGGTGCGGCCAAGAATGGCACAGCCGCCTTCGTGCGCAAGAAGAAAAAGTAGAAGGGTTCCTGGGTAGTATCTTTTACATCAGGCTTCGCCTGAAACGGGCGCCACACCGTGCGCCTTTTCGCCGAAATCTTGATTTTGCCCAGTCCAGTTGATACAATGGATTTCTGGTATACCGGCCGGGTTTGCGGCCTCTAGACGCTCTCGTTAGGGCGCTTGAGCTGCTTCCCCTTGTGCTGTATACCGGAAGTCCATTGTTGTTATAGCAAGTGTGGGAGGAGTGATAGCATGGGTGGTAAGAAGAGTGACGGGAAGGTCCTGGCCCAGAACAAAAAAGCTTCCCATGATTACTTCATCGAGGATACGTACGAAGCCGGCATGGTGCTGACCGGAACCGAGATCAAGTCGATCCGGAACGGACGGGCCAATATCGGGGATGCGTTTGCAACGATCCGCAATGGGGAAATTCATATTCATAACATGCATATCAGCCCGTTTGAGCAGGGCAACCGCTATAATCCGACGGATCCGACGCGGACCCGCAAGCTGCTGATGCACAAGGAACAGATCCACAAGCTGCTGGGACAGACCAAGCAGGAAGGCTATACGATCGTTCCGCTTAAGGTGTATATCCGCAACGGCTATGCGAAGCTGCTGCTTGGCCTTGGCCGCGGTAAGAAGCAGTATGACAAGCGGGAATCGGCCGCCAAACGCGACGCGCAGCGCGACATTCAGCGGGCACTCCGCGAGAAACAGAAGATCGCGCGTTAATTTGGGGTTATGTGAAGTTACAGGCAAGTTTCACCTGCGTTTCCTTCAACCTCTGTGTCATTTTGGCCGGGATGTGTGATATACTATGTATGTAAGAGGTTATGGCTTGACCGGCCTTTTACGTGATAAATGCTTCTGATCATCCTTTCTTCATGGAGGGGAAGGATGCTGGATAGATTGCTTCTTATGCCTCAACGGTTCTAATCTAATCCAATAGAAGCCCTTTTTAATAAGGGGGCGTTCTTGGATTCGACGGGGATAGTTCGAGCATGAGTAGCGGGTAGTGGGGACGCGTCCACTTTATCAACGCTAAAGCCAATAATAACTGGCAAACAACAAACTTCTTACGCTGTAGCAGCTTAATAACCTGCACACGTGCTCTCGCTCTGCATCGCCCATGTGCCGGGATGAGGGCTCAACTTTAGTGGGATACGCTGTCTAGTCTCCGCCTGGGGCTAGCTGAAGAAGACAAACAGGCTGACCCTATCGGGATCCGGTGACGGGGAGCCTAGTAGGGTGACATCAAAACTGTCACTACACCCGTAGAAGCTTATGTGGCGTTATCTTCGGACAGGGGTTCGACTCCCCTCGCCTCCATAATGAGTATCAGAAAGGCGATCCGTAATGGGTCGCTTTTTTGCATCTCCGTTTTTATTAGGATGGCTGCATAATGTCTCTTAATCAATATTTTTCTCCGCTTTAATTGTGGTTTACTAAGTATACTACCCGGGGAAGATTATACAGTGTCATACTGCAGATAAGATGAGTTCCAATAAAATGGAAGCAAAATTCAAAATAAACTTGTTATTCAACTCCAGTTGTGTTATAGTTAATTTATTGGAATTTCGACCTGAGATCACATATTGTAGAGGGTTAGATTTTGATGATGTAACCTTGTACAATATGTGATTTTTTTTGGAAACTCGAAGATCATGTAAAAAATAGAATTATGGAGGTAATTGACTATGCAACAAGGAACAGTAAAATGGTTTAATGCAGACAAAGGTTTTGGTTTTATCGAGGTTGAAGGCGGAGACGACGTATTTGTACACTTCAGTGCAATCGTGAGCGACGGTTTCAAATCTTTGGATGAAGGTCAAAAAGTTGAATTTAATGTAGTACAAGGCAACCGTGGCCCACAGGCCGAGAATGTTGTTAAACTCTAAGTTTGTAATTAGAAAGGTCCCGCACATCGTGTCGGGGCCTTTTTTTCGCTCATGATTCCAGAAGAGAAAGTGGGATGCTGCTTGTACTATTCACGGAAAAGACTGATGATCGATCTTCCTGAGGAAATGACAACGATATGGTCGTGCACCAATGAAAAGTGCAACGGATGGATGAGGGATAACTTTGTTTTTCTGATCCAACCGATTTGTGGCCAATGCAATTCCTTCATGGAGAAGAGTCAGAAAATGCTGCCTATTTTAACAAATACAAGTCCGAATCAGACGAAGCATTAAATAAAGCGAGGACCAGTGACATCACGATGGTCACGATCTATACGCGGAAAAAAGATGGCGTTATGTCCGGACAGGGGTTCGGCTGGCTATCACGTAAATGAAATCCACAACCTCATGGGGCTGTGGATTTTGCATTTCTGACGAGCCTATTTCAAATCAAACCCTTTGCTCTTAACATACTCCGTATATCCGCCCAGCGGCAAATCCCGATCCAGCTTTGAGATGAATTTCCCGGACCAGTTGGCCTTTTGTTTGTTGTTGGTTCGAGCGCCATAATATTCTCCTATTTCCCGGTCATACTCTTCGACCTGTGCTTTAAGATCACGATCATACTGGTTTTCAAAAAATACGGCGGACCGTGGCAGGCGCGGCTTTTGTTCTGGGAATTCATCGGGGACGCCTACCGCAAGACCGACCAAAGGAATGACAAAGTCCGGAAGGTCCAGCCATTCGTCCAGTTCAGGCAGAGCACTGTTAATCCCGCCAATAATAACGGCCCCGAGACCCATCGATTGAGCCGCCAAGTTGGCGTTTTGCAGAGCAAGCGCGGCACTTAGCACACTGGTTTGATAAAAATACGAGTAGCTCAGGTTGCGGCTCATTTTTTCCTGTTGGTCGGGGCCGGCGGCCAGCATTATGCGGTGAAGATCGGCGCAAAAGATAAAAAAGTATCCGCACTCCGCAATCCACGGATTTTCAGAATGCTCCGCAATTTTCTTGCGCAGTTCCTGATCGGTAACGCCGATGATCGAGAACGGCTGCATATGCGCCGAGGTTGGTGCCATTTGCGCCGCGTCAACGATGGCTTCGATTTGCTCGCCGGTTAACGGCCTATTTGTAAACTTACGGATGGAGCGATGCTGGCGGATCAATTGAATGACCTCATTCATAAAATTTCCCTCCAAATCAATGTAATGTGATTTCTGCAGAAGCTGCATGAAGACCACGTTCCAACCAAATGGTTTCCATGGAAACCACAATAACAAGGAAATGATGCTTTGTCAAATGGTTTCTGCGGAAACCATGATATAATGAAAAGAAAAAAGGTAGGCTTGCCTTATGCCTGATATGAATGATGATTTGCTTCAGCTCAAAAATCGCATCGAAAAATCCATATACCAGATCCTCGTCAGCGAAGCCGAGGATGACAGCGATCGACTCTGGCTCATGGAGCGTATTTCCGACGACCGGCTGAAAAAGCTGCTGCCCCGTCTATCCGTCTCAAGCCTGCACGTTCTGGACGTCATCTATGCGCATGACGGCATTAAAGGGATCGATATCGCCCGCGAGATGGGTTTAACAAAAGGCGCCGTCTCCAAAATCACCCGCAAATTGCTGGAGCAGGACCTGATACGTAAAAACCAGCTGCCGGACAATCTGAAAGAAATTTATTACTCTGTGACACCGCTTGGCGCCGAACTGGCTGAGCTGCACCGGGTTTTTCACGAGGAGAAGGATCATAAAGCGGTGGAACTGCTGGCTAGTTTTGACGAGGCATCGCTGGAAATCGTGGCAGACTTTCTGGAGAAGCTGGCCCGTCTGCGGTAGCTTAAACTCTACAGATCTATCGGTAAGAATCGGTAAGAAAAATTGAAAATCGCCGTCGTTGACGGCGATTTTGGACATATTTTTTGGAATGGGTTGGGACTCCCCTCAAACGTACGCCTTGAGAACGAACACCTTTTTTCAATCCACTTCCTCCCTATGGGATCCACCTTAATTTGGACCAAAGGCTTCGCTCCGATAGTGTTTCGGCGAGGCCCCCTTCACCTTTTTAAACATTTTGGAGAAAAGGAGCGGGTCGGCATAGCCGACCGAGCGGGCAATATCTCCGATTGAAAGGTCTGTGCTTCCCAGCATTTTAGCCGCCATATCCATTCTGTAGCGAATCAGGTAATCCTGAATGCTTATGTTCATTTGTTGTTTGAATAACGAGCACAAATAGCTTCGATTAAGCCCAATCAAATGCGCGATGTCCTCGATAGTAATTTTTTGGGAAAAGTTCATTTCGATAAAATCGATCACTTGCTCCACGTAAACCTCAGCCCGGCTTTCCCTTTGAACGGTGGGTGTTTCCGGACCGGATTCCACCAGCAAAGATAACATCAAATACAGCAGCCCCGTTAGTCTGGTTTCCCGGGCTTTATGGCTTTGTCTCGACTGGGCCATTAACTGCAAATACTTATGGATCATATCATCTCGATCATAATGCAGAATGGGAGATGAAGGGGTTAGCCCTGCTTGCATAAGGAGGGGTTCGGCCAGCGTGCCGTTAAAACCAACCCAGCCGTATGACCAAGGGTTAACTTCGTCGGCTTGATAATAGGTAACGACATGGGGACAAATCAGAAACCCCTGTCCTTTTCGAAGATGGTGCCTCACTCCCCCTACCTCAAAAATTCCCTCCCCTTTGAATATATAATGGAGCAAATAGTGAGTCCTGACGGCGGGCCCAAAATAATGACCGGATATACAATCCTCCATGCCGAATTGCGTCAAATGCAGCTCGGTGTGCTGTTTACTTCGCGGCAGATACTCTAACACAAGCAAATCCCATCCCCTTAAAAATAGAATGCCTGTCAATTATCAATCATAATAACATAATGAGTGAGCACCATGCCATGTACGACCTATCGTATGATCATATATGATTTTTGTATATAAGCCTGTATTTCTGGAATCGTAGATCAATCCTAAAGCCATGTTTCAAAGATAGATTGAATACAAAGATGCCGGAGCATGGCCCCGGATGGCGGAGATGTAATGGTTCATAGATACGGATGTGGCACAAGCCATTTTCTAGACCATGTTACGATGCATGAAGTACCGATAGGCAGGAAAGAAGGGATGTTTACCAATGAGCGTAATCGTTCAAGAGCAAGCAGGGTTGTTTCATCTACAGTCGTCCGGCATGAGCTATTTGATTCAGATCGTGGGCGGTTATCCTGTACATGGATATTGGGGAGGGAGACTGAAGCATCGGGAAACGATGGGCGACCTCCTGATACACACTCCCGCGAGGGCTGGGCTTGACCGGCTGCCGCAGGAATACCCGCAGTACGGCAGCGGAGACTTCCGCAATCCGGCGTACCAGGCCGAGCTGGAGGATGGGACGAGGATTACGGAGCTCAAATACGACGGATACCGGATCCTGAAGGGAAAGCCGCCATTAAGCGGACTTCCGGCCGTTTATACGGAGGACGAGTCCGAAGCAGAGACGCTCGAGCTGGTATTAAAAGATGCCTACTCGGGACTTAAGGTCGTCCTGCTTTATTCCATCTTCACGGATCGCAACGTGATTATTCGGTCAGCTCATTTGATCAACGAAGGGGACAAGAAGCTTCGGCTTCGCCGTGCCCTTAGTGCCAGCGTCGATTTCTCCGGTCATAGCGATTTGGAGATGGTGTACCTTTCCGGGGCGTGGGCCCGGGAAGGAACTATGAAGCGAAGACCGCTTGAGCAAGGCGAAACCCGGATCGACAGCAAAAGGGGCATGAGCAGCCACCAGTTTAACCCTTTTGCCGCTCTGGTCTCGCCGGAAACGACGGAACGACATGGGGAAGCCTTTGGCTTTAGCCTGGTGTACAGCGGTGGATTTGAAGCAGGGGCGGAAGTAGATTCCTTCGGCTCCACAAGGTTTAGCATTGGCGTGAACTCTTTTGATTTCGCGTGGCAGCTGAATCCGGGGGAGAGCTTCCAAACGCCGGAAGCGGTCATGGTGTACTCCGCGCAAGGATTGGGGGAGATGTCGCGGACGTATCACCGCCTGTACCGGACCCGGCTGTGCCGGGGGAAATACCGGGACGAAGAACGGCCGATTCTGGTCAATAACTGGGAGGCCACGTATTTCGACTTCAATGCGGACAAGCTGGTTTCGATTGCAGAAGAGGGGGCCAGGCTGGGCATTGAGCTGTTTGTCTTGGATGACGGCTGGTTTGGCAAACGGGATGCGGACAATTCGTCGCTGGGGGATTGGTACGAGGACCGCCGGAAGCTGCCGGACGGACTGGCGGATGTCGCGGAGCGCATCAATCAGCTGGGCCTGAAATTCGGGCTTTGGTTCGAGCCTGAGATGATATCGCCGGACAGCGAGCTGTACCGGAAGCATCCGGACTGGTGCCTTCACGTCCCGGGGCGGAGACGCAGCGAAGCCAGGTGGCAGCTGGTGCTGGACTACACGCGCCAGGAAGTGCGAGATTACATCTATGACTCGCTCTCTGCGATTTTCTCCACCGTGCCGGTTGCCTACGTGAAATGGGACATGAACCGCGCTTTGACGGAAATCGGGTCTGCCGCCCTGCCGCCGGAGCGCCAAGCTGAGACTGCTCACCGCTATGTTCTTGGGTTGTACGAGCTGCTTGAGCGAATCACCACCGATTTTCCGCATATTTTGTTCGAGAGCTGCTCCAGCGGCGGTGGACGCTTTGATCCCGGCATGCTGTATTACATGCCTCAAACCTGGACCAGCGATAATACCGATGCGGTGGAACGGCTGAAGATTCAGTACGGGACCAGCCTGGTCTACCCCGTAAGCGCCATCGGAGCGCATGTGTCGGCGGTTCCGAACCATCAGGTCGGACGGATCACACCGCTTGATTTTCGCGGCAATGTCGCCATGTCCGGAAATTTCGGGTATGAGCTGGATCTCACGAAATTTACTGATGACGAAAAGGAAACGGTCAAACGCCAAGTCGCCGCCTACAAGCAGATTCGCGGGTTGGTGCAGCAAGGCGACTTGTACCGTCTGAAAAGTCCGTTCGAGGGGAACGAGTCGGCGTGGATGTTTGTTTCGGAAGATCAAGAGGATGCCTTGGTCTACGCTTTTCAAGTGATGGCCGTGCCGAACGCACCCCAGCGGACCTTGCGCCTGGACGGACTTGACCCAGAACTGGAATACGAAGTGGAACCCGGAACAGGCGGGGAGATTTCGGTCTTTGGGGGAGACCGGCTGATGCAGCTCGGTTTGCCCCTTGCCTACGAGCATAAAGATTATCAAAGCCGATGGTTTAGACTGCGGGCCCTCAAGCCCGGCAAGGCGTAACCATTGATCTAAGCCCGAAAGAGCATCAATGGATGGAGTTTAAGCCCCTTTTTTAAGCGAAAAAGGGGCTTTTTGCGCGCAGCAGAACAGATCACACGGGAGGTAGCGCCATGTTTTTTATCCGGATGATGAATGATATGAAAATAAGGAAGAAGCTGGCCGTTACGTTTATATCGGTGGCCGTTCTTCCCTTGCTGCTGTGCGGCCTTTTTTTGACCGGAAAGCTGCGCGAAATCGTTATTGAAAACGCTTTTGTGCAGGTCTCTACCAATGTGGAGCGTGTTCGGAAACGTACGGAAGAGCTGATCAAGGTTCCGCTGGACATTTCGAACCGGCTGATGAATGACGGTCGAATGAAAAGGGTAGCCGGCCAGAAATACAACAGCTACGTTGAGGTCATTCAGGCTTACCGTGACTATACGGATATCCGCGACTACCTCCAGCTGTACAAGGAGATATCGGGGATCCGCGTCTATGCCGAGAATCCGGGGGCACTCGATAACTGGGAGTTTATCCAGCCGGACCGAACGGTCACGGCCCAGGATTGGTACAAAGAAGCCTTGGCGCAGAAGGGGCTGGTCGGTTGGAATCTGATTCAAGATGAACGAAAAGGCTCCGATGATCTAAGTTTGATTCGTTCGTTTCCTTTGGATGCTTCCGGGCGAAAAGGGGTACTGGTCATCAATGTGGACAAGCGGCGGTTAAGCTCCATTCTGGAGCAGGAGTCGTTCCCAACCCTGATCGTGGATAACCGGAACCGGGTCGTCGCGTCCAATGAAGCCGGAGTGTTAGGCAAGGCTCTTTCGGATATTTATGCCGATCCCAATATACTTTCTCTTCAGGAGGGAAGCTACAATGCGTCCATCAACGGGAAAGCGTCCAAGGTAGTCATCGCCAGTCTGCAACCGCAGGACAGTTGGAATGGCCTTCGCACGATTTCGATTTTTTCCATTGCCGGGATCACCCGTGATGCCAATCAAGTCATCCGTCTCGGTGTGGTCGTCATTACGGCCAGTCTGATTGCTGCCGCCCTGCTCATTTATGCCTCCGCATCGTTATTATCCAGAAGGCTCCTCCGGTTAAGCAGGCATATGTCCAAAGTCCGGTCGGGTTCCTGGGAAACCTTTCTGCATATCGACGGGAAAGATGAAATTGGCCTGCTGTCCAAGCAATTTAACGCGCTGGTCAGAGAGGTGAACCACTTGTTCAATGAAGTCCAGGAAACGAACCGGCAGAAAAGCCTGGTGGAGAAAAGGCAAAACGAGATGAAATTTAAAATGCTGGCCAGCCAGATCAATCCCCATTTTCTCTTTAACTCGCTCGAATCGATCCGGATGGAGGCCCATATTCGAAAACAAGACGGCATCGCGGAGGCGGTGTGGCTGCTCAGCACACTGCTGCGCAGCAGTTTGGAAACCGGCAGCGGCAGGATTCCGCTGGGCCAGGAGCTTGAGCGGGTACGCTGCTATCTCGATATTCAAAAGTTCAGATATGAAGAACGCTTGCAGTATCAATTGACGGTTGATGCAGGCCGGGAAGGGATGCTGGTACCTCCATTGATTATCCAGCCTTTGGTAGAGAACGCCGTCGTTCATGGCCTGGATCACCACGCGGAGGGAGTGTTTATCAGCGTGGAAGTGAAGGCATTTCAGAGGGGGGTTCAAGTCAAGGTGAGTGACAACGGTGCCGGCCTTTCGGCGGATCGTCTCCATCTCGTGCGGCAGGAGCTTGCATCACCGGCTGAGGACGAGGGGGAGCAGCGGATCGGCCTGCGCAACGTAAACGAACGGCTGGTCTTGCTGTACGGGGAATCCAGTGCTTTACAGATCGATAGCGAGCCTGGAGCCGGGACTTTGATCACATTTTTCATTCCAGGAGGTGATTCTCAATGATGAAGGTCGTCATTGTGGATGATGAACCGAAGCTGCGCCAAGGCCTGCAAACCTTGATTCCGTGGGACAGTCTGGGTCTTACCGTGACAGCCACGGCGGCCAATGGTCAAGAAGCACTGGCAGTGATTGATCAGGAACGGCCGGATATCGCCATCGTCGATATTCGCATGCCGCTTATGGATGGATTGCAGCTGATGCAGTCCGTATCATCCAGCGGACTTGAGCTGCAAGTGATCATACTCAGCGGTTATGCCGACTTCGAGTATGCCAAACAAGCGATTAAATACGGGGTAGCCGGGTATCTCCTCAAGCCGGTGGATATCAAAGAGATGATCCATACCTTAACGCGGGTACGAGAGCGGATCGAAGAGGAACGCCTGAAGAAGGGGCCGCGTTCAATCGAGGGTATAAACCAAGAATGGCTGATCCAGAGCCTTCTCGTACCGCAGGATACTACCGAAGATCCCGCCAAGCTGCGAAGCATGGCACAAGCAGCCAGACTGATATGGAGCAGCTATGAAGTCGTGGCTGTATTCCTGCGCGGACCTGAAGCGACCCACCCCGACGCGCTGCAGCAGCTTGCGGATGCGCTGAAGCCTGACATCGAGCGCAGGGGTACCGGAGCGGTCACGGTTATACCCCCTTACGTCATCCTTCTTCTCCAAGAGCCGCTGCGCGGCATGCAGCGGCGGGAGCAGCTGTACCGGCTGCTGCGGAACACTTTGGGGAATTTCCGGTTCGTCGCAGCCACCGGGGGAGCAGTGCCGGTGCCGGAAGAGCTGAACATTTCCTTTATAAAAGCCCAGGAAGCGTTAAAACAGGCTTTCTTCAGCGAGAAGGGACGGCTGCTGGGTCCCTATCCTTCGCGCTATCCTTTACCGGAATTGCCGCGTCTTCCCGGCGGCAGTCCGGAAGAGATGATGGAGGAATTCATCTCCCGCCTATATTACAGCCTGGAGGCAGGCAATCAGACGATGATCCGGCCATTGCTGGACGAGGCGGCGGCCTTTTTTGTCATGCAGGAGGCGAGTGAAGGCTTTGTCAAAGAATCGTTTTTCTTTTTATCCAATGCCGTCATTCATAAGCTGACCGCAGGTTCCCGCAAGGAATGGAAAGGGACGGAGGAGGCTTCGCGTTTTTTGAAGGGGATTTTCGAATATGAGCATCTGGCGGATCTTTTGGAAGAAACACACTCTTTTCTTCTAGCATTAGCAGAGGATGCGGAGCCAGAGGGAAAGGAAAGAGAGCTGAAGATCATGATCAACATTATTCAGCGGCATTATGCCGACAACTTGAAACTGGACACGCTGGCCGGGATGCTGAACTACAGTACGGCCTATTTAGGCCAGCTCTTTAAGAACAAAACAGGGGAGTACTTCAACACCTACCTCGACAAGGTCCGGATCCGCAAGGCAAAGGAGCTGCTGGAGCAGGGCATGAAGGTATACGAAGTGGCGGAACGCGTCGGCTACACGAGTGTGAACTACTTTCACAGCAAATTTAAAAAATACGAGGGCCGTTCACCTTCCGACTTTAAAAATCCATAATTTGTGGATGATTTTTACCGAAATCCGTTGTATTTGCCGTTTCTCCCCGCTGATTTATGATGGAAGCCAGGAGAGGGGAGGAAACATGAAAACGATAACATTAAAGACGGAAAACGCATACAAACAGACGACGCGGACCCGAAAAAATGCGTGGAAGGTGCTGAAAAACCAGAAATATCTTTATTACATGTCCATTCCGTTCGTTCTTTGGGTCTTTGTTTTCCAGTACCTGCCTTTATGGGGCTGGACAATGGCCTTCCAAAAATATAGACCTGGCGTAAGCTTTTTTGAACAGAAGTGGGTAGGCTTGGAGCATTTCCGTACCTTGTTCCAGGATGACCATTTCTACCAGGTGCTTCGAAATACGCTGGCCATGAGCTTTATGGGCCTGATTGCAGGCTTCATTGTACCGGTCGTCTTCGCCTTAATGCTTAACGAGGTTCGCCTTCAGGTGATGAAACGGTTCGTGCAGACGGTGTCTTATCTGCCGCACTTTGTTTCGTGGGTCGTTGCTGCAGGCATTGTCACCAAAATGCTGTCAACAGACGGGGGCGTCGTGAACAGTATACTCCTCAGCCTGAACATCATCGATCAGCCGATTCAGTTTATGGCTCAAGGGCATTGGTTTTGGTGGATCGTCACCAGCGCGGACATCTGGAAGGAAACCGGGTGGAACGCCATTATTTATCTGGCGGCCATTTCCGGCATCGGCCCTGAGCTCTATGAAGCTGCCCGTGTTGACGGTGCGAGCCGGCTAAGGCAAATGTGGCATATCACGCTGCCCGGGATCCGGCCGACAATCATCGTGCTTCTGATTATGTCCATCGGCCACCTGCTCGGCACAGGCTTCGAGAAACAGTTTCTGTTAGGCAATCACTTGGTCATCGATTACTCCGAAGTGCTTGACTTGTATGCGCTTAACTATGGTTTGGCCATGGGACGCTACTCCTTCGGGACGGCGATCAATATTTTCAACTCGGTGATCAGCCTGATCCTGTTGTTTGCGGCTAACGGTATTTTTAAGCGCTTCACCAACGAAAGCATTATGTAAGGAGGAAGACATGGGAACTGCCAATAGTACTGCGCCGGCCGGTCGCATGAAGAGCAAACTGAAGTCAAAATCACCGCAGGACCGAATTTTGGAAGCGATCGTGTATCTGTCCATGATCGTGGTGACCGTCCTGACGATTTACCCGTTCTTAAACGTGCTTGCGATCTCCTTCAACGATTCGGTGGATACCGTCAGAGGGGGGATTACGATCTGGCCAAGGCAATTTACGCTGAAAAATTACGACTTGATCTTTACTTACAGCGGCCTCATCACCGGATTCAAAGTTTCCGTCCTGAGGACGGTCATTGGAACCATAGCGGGCCTGTTCAGCGGTTCAATGCTGGCTTACGCGCTGGCCCGCAGCGATTTTCAAGCAAGACGATGGATCTCCATGTTTCTGGCCATCACCATGTATGTCTCAGGCGGGATGATTCCGGGCTTTATCCTGTTGAAGGAACTGCATTTAATTAATACGTTTGCCGTTTACATTTTGCCGGGGCTCGTGAGCGCCTTTAACGTCTTCGTCATTCGTTCCTTCATCGACGGACTGCCCTATGCGCTGCAGGAATCGGCGAAACTGGATGGCGCCAACGATTTTACGATTTACTGGCGTGTGATTCTTCCCCTTTGCAAGCCGGCGCTTGCGACCGTGGCACTCTTTCTGGCGGTAGGGCAGTGGAATTCATGGTTTGACACCTATTTGTTCAATGGGTCCAACGAATCGTTGACGACCTTGCAGTATGAGCTGATGAAAATTTTGCAAAGCACGACAACGGGTGCAACCAATTCCCAGGACGCTGCGAATATGGCTCAGCGCATGGCACAGGTATCGCCGGAATCCGTCAAAATGGCGATTACCATTATCGTGACGGTACCGATTCTGGTCGTCTATCCTTTCTTGCAGAAATATTTTGTGAAGGGCATGACGCTTGGAGCGGTCAAAAGTTAAAGACAGATGCTGGTGTGTCCAGGCCTCATCGCCTGTTCCATACATATTCATCATTATTCATTATGACTTGGGGGGTAAGCTTCATGAAGTCAGGTAAAAAGAGATGGGCGGCGTCTGTACTGGCGCTGACTTTGACGGCAACGCTCGCAGCGTGCGGTGGAAACGGCGGCTCGTCTGCAGCCGAGACAGAGGGAAGTGCTGCATCCGGAACGAAAAGTGATGACCTGAAGCCCATCACATTCACTTATTTTTCGGAAGATTCCAGCACGAACTGGAACAACATGAAAGACGAGGTCGGTAAGGTGATCACGGAGAAAACCGGGGTCACCCTGGATGCGGAGTTCGCTGTCGGCGACCCGGTACAGAAAATTTCATTGATTGCGGCCACTGGCAACTATCCGGATTTGATCGCAGCCAAAGCGGATGTCGGCAAACTTGTCGACGCCGGCGCCGTCATCGACCTCACCGATTTGATCGACAAGTACGCGCCGAACATCAAGAAAATGCTCGGAGACAAGCTTGTTCGGACGAAGTACAGCTTGGATGACCAGGCGATCTACGCGATCCCGACCTGGTCGGCTGTCGAGGAGAAGAAGTTTAAAGCCGACGGAGGCTTTGAGCTACAGCATCGCGTCGTCAAAGAAGCGGGATATCCGGAAATTCGCACAGTGAAGGATTTTGAAAAGGTCATTCAGGACTACATCACTAAGCATCCGACGGACGAAAACGGCAATAAGAATATCGGCTTGTCCCTGAACGCGGACGATTGGCATATGTACCAGGTGACCAACTTGGGATTCCAGACGACCGGAGGGCCGGATGACGGCGAGTATTACATCGATCAGGAAACACACCAGGCCACATACCATTTCCGCCGTCCGGAAGAAAAGGAGTTCTTTCGCTGGTTGAACCACATGAATTCCATTGGACTGCTTGATCCGGAAAGCTTCGTGCAGAAAACCGACCAATTTAAGGCGAAAGTGGCTTCAGGGCGGGTACTTGGCCTTGCCGATCCGGAATGGGATTATGGCGACGGACAAAATGCGCTGAAGGCGGCCGGCAAATTCGACCAGACTTACGGTCATTATCCGGTCACGATAAGCACGGAATACAAGGATACGAGCTTCTGGCCTGCCGGCTTTGACGGAGGATACGGCATCTCGATCTCCAGCAAATGCAAGGATCCGGTACGTGCGATCAAGTTCCTCGACTTTTTAGCATCGGAAGAAGGACAGATCCTGAATAACTGGGGCATCGAAGGCAAGCATTACACGATGGAAAACGGCAAACGCACGCTGATACCCGAGGTGCAGGAGCGGGCGAACAATGACGGTGCGGCGTTCCAGAAAGAGGCAGGCCTTGGACTATACTGGAACTTGATGGTCCATTATGGTGACGGCATCAAGGATTCTACCGGCAACTACTTCACCCGCAATTACCCGGAACTGCTGACCGCGAACTACAGCGAACCTGAGAAGGAGACCCTGAAGGCTTATAAAGCGGAGCATTGGAAGGACCTCTTCCCTAAGGAAGAAGACTTTAAGCCGAGAGCCTACGGAGCGGCATACACGATGTCGCTGCCTAACGACGATCCGGCCGTGATTCTGGGAGCCAAGATGAAGGACATTACGTGGAAACGCATCCCGGAAGCGGTCATGTCCAAACCTGAAGACTTCGACAACATTTGGGACGCCTATATGGCGGAGCTGGAGAAGGCCGGAGTTAAAGAAATGGAAGAGGCTTATACCAAGCATATCAATGACCGGATCGAGCTCTGGTCGACCAATGAGTAGAGTAAGGCAAAGAATCACCCCGAAAATCGGGGTGATTCTAAGTGTACGTAAAAGTAGCCAGTATGTTAGTCGTCTGTTTCTTTTTTATTTCTTCGGAATATCGAACGCGTCTACAAATTTGTCCTGGTCAAAGCCGATCACCGGGACCGGACCGTATCATAGCCTTTAGCGAGGGCGACAAGCATCAACTGCGTGGATACCGGTTTTCATAGGTATTATTTCGTAATGACCTGCCAAATTTAGAGGAGACAATCCTGATAATTTTCATAGGGTGATTGATTTTTTATCGCTTTGGGATTTAGATTAAAGCAATCGCGAGCAGCGTGAACAGGCTTAACGTCAAAATGGAGTTGCGAGCCCTGAATCCGTAGGGGAGGAAAGCGGAGGTCGTTACAGGGCCATCTCTTCGATCTGTCTCCAAGTACACATGATCACGATCCACTTTTACGATTCTTCCTTCGTGCACATAACCGCCTCTTGTTATAATGCGGACTCTCTGGCTCATGAATCGCGTGCAGCTATAATAGGCATCCATCTCATCATTCCTTTCTTTGACAAAGCATCATATGAACGCGTTGGACAAGAGGTCACGGCAGTTATACCAATGAAAGAGGCCGATTTCGCTAGTTTACTAAATTCTGAGAAACGAACTTTAAAGTGCGACTTTAAACCTTTAAAAAAAGATTCAGAAATAAATTAAACCCTGCAGCACAAAGCTGTCAGGGTTTGAAAATGTTATTTGTTTAGAAAAAGAAAGATCTAATGCTTTCAGATCACAACGGCGCGTCCGCCCTGTCAATAGGTAGCCAGCAGGGTTTTCGTCAATCCTGATATTTGGTTTACCAACAAAATGCTGCCAAAATAATTACCAACAGAATGAACAACACAAGGATAGCACCAACATTGTTATGCAAGCCGTAACCGTACCCTGCGCCAACTCCTCCTACAACTCCACTCATCCCTTACTACCTCCTTGAGTTTAACGTACAATGTATCTTATGATTTAATTAGGATTGGGTATGGGCAAAGCGGTAAATAGATCATCATATCTTATGGATTATGGACATTTGGGGAAGGGCAAACCTCTCAAGGGCAAACACCTGCATCAATTGAAATAAAGCCAAAGGAACGACTCCCGGGAATATATTTTGAGTACAGTAAGTCAGAGAAGCACCCCGAATTTCTTTTCGGGGTGCTTTTTAGTTCCTGAAGAAAGCTATGAATAAGGCCAATAAATTCATGAAAATCCCCGGTATAAACTTAAAAATGCCCCTTTGATTCACGGGCCGGGTTCAAGTATGCTTTCGTGTAATCATGAAATACCGCCATTCTCCTCCCAGGATCCTTCCATAGCTTCGATCCTTCACGGGTTGTACAATAGCTAAAAAAGAACGTAACAAGGAAGGGCTGGGTATGGAGCGTAAGCATTGGATGCGAAAGGCCATCACTATGATCAGAAATATGAGATTTCAAAACAAGCTAATGGCAGGCTACCTTCTGGCCTGTGTCATTCCCCTGATTTGTGTAAGCGTATTCATATTTCGTCAATCGGCAGCGGGGCTTGAGGATTCGTCACAAGAATTCGCTTCGCTGTATACGTCGCAAATCAGGACGTCTTTGGACGAATTTATGGAGGAATACGATAAGGTCACGAAGTCGGTGCTAGTCGACAACGAATTGATTTACAAGCTGGGCGAAGAGGCGAGCTTACCGATGGCCGAGGTGGTCAACCAAAGGGTTGCCGTGCAGCGGCTGCTCATGCGGGTCGCTCTGCTCAAACCGGAGATCGGTACCGTAATGCTGGTCAGCCGGGAGAACAGCGTGTATCAGTATACGACGACAACCAGCCGGGTGAATGATAACATGCTGTTGTCCCAACCGTGGTTCAAAGGGATCCGCGCCTTGGATGAAACGTTTTTTATTACCGGACTGCATGACCGTGCTTATTATGAGGATCAGGGGGCAGGAGCGATGGTGACGGTGGGAAGGGTGCTGTTCAGCTCCGACGGGGCGTATGCGGGCATCCTTCTGATCGATTTGGATCCGTTTGCGCTGCTGGAGCTCGATCATGAATTCGTATCGGCGCGGGACAAATACGGCATGAGCGTGATCATCAGCAACCGTCACCATCAGATTGTGTACGATTCGGATGCGGCCAGCGGACGGTTATCCTGGAACGAGGTGCTCCAATCCGGTTCGGAAGATTTGAATGGTCAGGGAGACAAAGACCGGATCGTTTTAACAGGAAGTACATCGCAGGGGGAGCTGCTCATCAAAACGGAGATCCCGCGCTCGAAGCTGCTGCACAAAATCAATCGGATCAAAGGCATGACCGTGATCGTGATCCTCACGAGCTGTCTGATTATTACGCTGATCTCCTATGGTTTGAGCTATACGATTACAAAGCCGATCAAGGCGCTCCGCAGAAGCATGAAGCAGGCGGAAGTAGGCCAGTATCTCCCTATTGAGAAGTCGCAGGCAGGCGACGAGATCGGCAGTCTGGTGCACAGCTACAACAAAATGATCATTACGATCCGAACCTTAATCGAAGACGTGTATATCGCAGAGATCAAGCAGCGTGAAGCCAAATTCACCGCGCTTCAGAATCAAATTAACCCCCACATGCTCTACAATACGCTGGAGTCCATCCGCATGAAGGCGTTGGTTAAGGATGACGATGAGACGGCCGACATGATCAAAATTTTGGCGCGGATGTTTCGGCTGGCCTTGGGCAAGGAAGGAAAACTCCATTCAGTGCGGCATGAATTGGAGTATACGGTCAACTATTTGCAGCTGCAAAACATTCGTTTTGATAATACGTTCCAACTGCATATTAACATCCCTGAGGAGATGATGAGCTGCAGCATCATTCCTCTGGTATTCCAGCCTATTGTCGAAAACAGCATAAACCACGGCTTTGTGGACTACGGACAGACGATGAATATCCGGATTGAGGGTGTTTGGACGGAAGAGGGGGACATCCGGATCCGGATTTCGGATGATGGAGTCGGAATGACCTCAGACAAGCTAGCGGAGCTGCAATCTCTCCTGGAGGAAGCGGGATCGGATAAATTCAAGCTGGATAAGAAGGATGAGCAGGCGGGCAAAGGGCTGGGCCTGAAAAATATCGCAGAGCGTATCAAACTTCAATATGGGGATCGGTTCTATTTGAAGATCCTTCCTGCAGTCGCAGGCGGAACGACGATTGAAGTTTTAATTCCTAAGGTTTGAAACTACAGGCGGTTACGTTAAACGGGAAGGGACGGTGCTTGGTATGAAGCTTATCGTGGTGGATGACGAGAAGGGTATTGTGGAAGGGCTGCAAAAAATGATAGGACGCTATCTTCCGGAATGTGAAGTCATCGGTACGGCCCACAATGGGTTGGAGGGGCGCAATCTCATTCAGAGGCGGCAGCCGGACATTGTCATTACAGACATTCGGATGCCGCAGGCCGATGGCCTGGATATGATCAGCATGCTGAAAGAGACGGACTGTGCTGCCAAATTTATTTTGTTAAGCGGATATGCCGACTTCGAATACGCCCGGCGGGGCATACAGCTCGGGGTAAAGTTCTATATCAACAAACCGGTTGAAGAAGAGGAGCTGAGCGGCTGCGTGAGGCAGGTCATGGAGGAGATCCGTGCGGACAGGGCCAAGCAGCAGGAAATGATTGAATTGAAGCAGGAGGTTCACAGCCGTAATCAGGAAGAGGCACTGCGGAGCATCCTCGAACTTGGCGTTGACCACACAGATCTAGTGGAAGAGCTGCTTCGGTCCGCCCACATTCCAACAACAAACACCCGGTTCGCGTCGATCATGATTGAACTCGAGGGTACGATGGATGCCTTGAAGGAAATCGGCTTTGAGCCGTTATTGCGACAGATCGACCTGGCTTTGAAGCCGTACCGGGGAGTATACCGGTTTCGGTATTCGGGTCCCCAGGTTGCGGTCCTCATTGCCCATGGCAGCACGATTGCTTATGGGGAACTCATCCGCGTAATACGCCGTCTCAAAGAAGCGGTATCCCGGGAACTGAATCTCTCCATAGCGGCCGGCATTGGGACCGTGCAGGAACAGGCAGCGGGAATCAGCCGGTCTTTTGAAGAAGCACGAATGGCATTAAGCTACAAAGTCGTGAAGGGAGCGGGCGCCGTGATCCCCTTTCCTGAGACTATGAATCGAGAGGGCCAAATTCGCCCCGTGTCAGAAGAGACCATAGCCAAGCTGGAATCGGCTCTCGATAATATGGATGAGGCGGAATGCGTGGGCATTATCCGCGGCATTTTTCGGGGGATGGAAACCGCACCCGGGATCAGCCCGGCAGATCTCCAGCAGCAGTGCTTAAACATTCTTTTATCCAGCATTCGAAATATGTCCTTTCAGCAGCTGCAGCAAAACGGATTTTTGGGCAGGCATATTTTGTCGTTGGAGGGCATTTCGCGGTTTCGGACACTGGAACATCTGGAGGAATGGATGGTTCAGGTTATCCGGGGGATGATCGCATTCAAGGTGGAGCATCATGTTCCCAAGAAGAAGGACATGATCACGGAGATCAAGGAATACGTAACGACGCATTACAACGAGCCTATCAGCCTTGCCGATCTGGCGTCCCGTTTTTTTATTAGTCCCTATTATTTAAGCCAGTTTTTCAAGCAAAAGACAGGAGACACCTATTTGAATTTCCTGACGCAGATTCGTATGAACAAAGCGAAGGAGCTGCTGGAGAGAACCGATTTGAAGGTGTATGAAGTTTGCCAAAGGGTCGGGTACTCCGATCCGCAGCATTTTGCCCGGATGTTCGAGAAGGTGGCCGGGTGTAAACCAAGGGACTACCGAAAAAATCTGCCGGACATGTGAACGTATCTTCGCCACTCCACAGCGGAGTGGTTTTTCATTTCACTTAAAAATGGCTTGTTTTCACTTAAAAATGCCCAATTGAGCGCGTGTTCCCCGGACTGTATAGTAACAATGAAAGCGAATACAACAACTGGGAACTGGGGGGAATACGTTGAAAGCTGTGGCATTTCATCGCATGAAGGTGTATTGGCCGCTGTATGTAATGGCGATTCCGGGAATCGTTTTTCTCATCGTTTTTAAATACATTCCGCTCGCCGGCGCTGTCATCGCCTTTAAGGACTATTCGGTATTTCAAGGATTCATCGACAGCCCCTGGGTAGGTCTCAAGCATTTTAAGACCCTGTTTCATCATCCGGACTTCATCCGGGTGTTCAGCAACACGCTGTTGCTGGGATTTCTGAAGCTCGTCGTCGTGTTCCCGGTGCCCGTTCTGCTGGCGCTAATGATCAACGAAATTCGCAAATCCCTGCTGAAAAAAGGCATCCAGACGGCGCTGTACATTCCGCACTTTTTGTCCTGGGTCATCGTAGGCGGCATCCTCTTTGATTTCTTTTCGTTAAGCGGACTGTTCAACATCATCCTCGGATGGTTTGGCAAGGAGCCTGTGCTGGCCATGCAGGAAAGCGCCTATTTCCGCCCGATTTATGTGCTTGCTTCCATATGGAAGGACGCCGGATGGGGGACCGTGGTATATATGGCCGCCATCAGCGCGATCGACCCACAGCTCTATGAAGCGGCGATGATCGACGGCGCAACGAGGTTCAGGCAAATCCGCCATGTTACGTTTCCGATCCTTTTGCCTACCGTGCTGGTTCTTTTCCTGCTGGAAATCGGCAACTTCCTGGACCTCGGGTTTGACCAGGTGTTTAATCTGCTCACCCCGATGACGTACAGCGTAGGGGACATTCTGGATACGTATGTATTCCGTACCGGCATTCAACAGGCGCAGTACAGCTTCGCGACGGCGGTTGGCCTGTTCCAGTCGGTGATTGGATTTATCCTCGTGTTCATCTTCAACAAGCTGTCGAAAAAAGTTTCGGATGGGGGGCTCTGGTAAACATGGCTGAATCGAGAGGGGAAAAAGTATTCACTACGGCCATCACGGTCTTTCTCATCCTGTTTTCGCTTATAGCGCTTATTCCGCTCCTGTCCGTGATATCCACATCGCTCAGTTCGAAAAGCGCTGTAGATATGAACCTGGTCACCTTATGGCCGAAGCAGGTTACATTGGATTCCTGGAAATACATCATCGACCGTCCCGATCTATGGAGATCGTTCTTCCTGACGCTGGGCACGACGGTCATCGGCACGGTATTGGCCCTGCTGATGACGGCTTTGATCGCCTATCCGCTCTCCAAACCCGAGTTTCGCTGGGGCCCAGTCATTATGGTGGGCGTAGTCATCGCGATGATCTTTAAGGCGCCGATTGTGCCTTACTTCCTGACGGTCCGCGGGATTGGCCTGTATGATAATCCGTTGGTGTTGATCATCCCGCATATTTTGAATCCGTTCAATCTGATCATCATGAGAACCTTCTTCAAGCAATTTTCCAAGGAGTTGGAGGAGGCGGCTTTTCTTGAGGGCTGCGGATACTTCCGCATGCTGTTCCAGTTCGTGCTGCCGTTATCCAAGGCGGTGCTTGCAACGCTTGCCCTGTTTTACGGCGTGGTGTTGTGGAATCAGTTTCAGCATCCGTTGTTCTTTCTGCAGGATCCCAATTGGTTTCCGCTGCAGATCAAAATCCGGCAGTTTATTACCGACGACAGCGTCATTATGGCGGGGGCCGCATCAACAGCGGATCTGAACTATAACGAGCGGACCTTAAGGGCAGCGACCGTGATCTTTGCGATCGTTCCGATCATCGTGGTGTATCCTTTCCTGCAGAAGTATTTCGTCAAAGGCGCCATGATCGGCTCCGTAAAAGGGTGAAGCGAACCGGCTTAATGCAAGGCCTGCCTAAATCTAATATGAATTAAAGGGGGAGCAAGCATGAAATTTAAAAAGATGAGCTTATTATTCGCGGCTGGCGTCCTTGCCATGACTACAGTGGCTGGCTGCGGCGGAAGCAAAAACGCTTCCGATGGTACTTCATCATCGACCCAAAACCAGGCTGCGAGCGGAGATGGCACCGTCGATATTGAAGTATGGGGAACGAACATCGGTTATAAACCGGTGACCAAAGGCAGCAAGCTGTACGAATTTTATAAGGAAAAGCTTGGCGTGGGCGTCATCAATCCGTATGTGGAATGGAACGGAGGCACTAACTACCTTAACCAGTTAAATTTGAAGATCGCCGCGAACGAAATGCCGGATCTGTTCGTGCCCCAGCAGGGCATCGAGGACAATTTGGCCAAAAACGGCGCGGTTGCCGACCTGACGGACCTGCTGCCTAAATATGCGCCGAATGTATTGAAGGCGATCCCGGAAGATATGTGGAATGTGGTCAAGGCGAACGATCCGACGGGTCAAGGGAGAATCTTCTATATCCCTAATGTCGTCGAATACGGAAGATACGCCAGCATGATCCGCCAGGACTGGCTTGACAAGCTGGGTCTGGCGATGCCGAAGACGCAGGACGAATACGTGAAGGTGCTGGAGGCATTCCGGGACAAGGATCCGAACGGCAACGGCCAGAAGGATGAGCTTCCGACCGGCGGCCGGGAACAGGCCCGTTGGATGGATCATTTGTTTGCCATGTACGGCGTAGCCATGTTTGAGGGATATCCGGAATGGGACATTTACGACGGCGAGCTGACCTATTCGGCCGTAACTCCAAACATGAAAGCAGCTTTGGAGTTCATCGCCAAGCTGTACAAGGAAGGCCTCATCGATAAGGAGTCTCTATTGAACACAAAGGATAAGTGGGAGGGCAAAATCCAGTCGGATAAGGTCGGGAACTATTTTCACTGGGTAGAGCAAGGAAACCTGGTATTTGAAAATCTATATAAGAACACCGGTGTGAAGGCTGAATATTCCGTACTTCCTTTACCGCAGGTCGAGGGCTATCAAGGCTTCTACACGATGAAAAAATTTGCAAACCCGGGTTGGGTCGTCAAAAACAATAAGGATGAGAAGAAGCTGATGGCCACCCTAAAGCTGCTTAACAATATGTACGATAAGAACAATTGGAAGGATCTGTACCTCGGTGTCGAAGGCATGCACTACACCATGAAGGACGGTAAAGCCGTCAAGCTTCCCGATGACAAGAGCACGCAGGAGAATCAAATTCTGAATCCAGCCACGGGTGTAGCGACTCTGGATATGACGACGGATCTTTTCAACAGCACGGCATCGGAGGACAATAAGTGGGCCATTGATCAGGTAACCCGGAATATGCAGGAGGCTCAGAAGTACGCCAAAGACATAGCTGGCGACGGGATGCCGACCAGTATCTATGACGGCTTCCCGGACATTAACAACCGCACACTGTACGTGGAATACGCGACGAAAATTATTCTTGGGCAGTACCCGATCAGCAAATTCGATGAGTTCGTGGACAAGTGGAATAAATCGGGCGGTGAAGAAGTGACGAAGCGCGCCAGGGAATGGTATGCAAAAGTGCAGAAACAAAATTAATGTGAATGATCATCCGCCCGGCATTCTTTTGAAGTCGGGCGGATATACAGGGGGCTATCATGGGAAATCGTCTTTTGGAAGTGCTTGAAGGCCGGGGGCAAAATTATATCCTTCCCTTTCTGTGGCAGCATGGCGAAGAGGAGAAGGTGATTCGGGAGGAAATGGCCCGCGTAGATGAAGCTGGCATCCGGGCAGTGTGCGTTGAGGCCAGGCCCCATCCCGATTTTCTTGGACCAAAGTGGTGGGCCGACATGGACATCATTATGGATGAAGCCCGAAAGCGCGGCATGAAGGTATGGCTGCTGGACGACGATCATTTTCCGACGGGGCATGCGGCAGGCGGGGTGAAGGAGGCTCCGGGAGAGCTTCATCGCTTGTTTTTGGGTGAACGGTATATCGACACCATCGGTCCGGCCCAAGGCGCATCTCTGCTGCTGGACACCTTATTAATGAGCGGGCTGCGGCCTACGATCTCAACACCCCAGAACGCGAGCGGCATGAATCAACTCGTTTCCGTGGTCGCGGTCCGACGAAATCCGTTCGATGGAGCATTGCTAAGTGACTGCGTTGACATCACCGATCGAGTGCATGACGGCATCCTTTATTGGGATATCCCTGAAGGGTATTGGCGGGTGTTTGTGATTTCAGAAAATAAGGATGGCGGCAGCAAGCCACAGGAAGATTACCTGAACCCGTTAGACCGGGATTCCGTCCGAATCCTGCTCGATACAGTGTATGAGGCTGTTTACGCAAGGTACAAGGCGGACTTCGGAAAGACGTTTGCCGGTTTTTTTTCGGATGAGCCCGGATTTTATAATGATCAGACAACCTTTGACTTTCAATCGAAGCCTGGGAAACCGGGCGTGCTGCTCCCTTGGAGCCGTGAAATGCCGGCTTTGCTTGAGCAGGCGCTCGGTGAGAATTACCGTAAGCAACTGTATCTTCTGTGGCAGGATGAAGGAGAGCAATCCCATACCGTGCAGTATGCGTACATGAATATCGTCAGCAAGCTCTATGCAGACAACTTTTGCAATCAAATCGGAGCATGGTGCAGAGCCCACGGCGTCGAGTATATCGGACACGTGCTCGAAGACAACAACGTGCATGCCAGACTCGGTCCCGGCGCGGGACACTTCTTCCGCTCCCTCTGGGGGCAGGACATGTCGGGGCTCGACGTGGTGTTATGGCAGATCGTCCCCGGCTTCGACGAATTAAGCTTCCGCAGCACTTCGGGAGAGACGGACAGTGAATTCTTCCACTATGGTTTGGCTAAGCTTGGCGTGTCGCTCGGGCACATCGATCCGAAGAAACAGGGCCGGACCATGTGCGAAGTATACGGAGCCTATGGCTGGACGGAAGGGTTAAAGCTGATGAAGTGGCTGACAGACCATATGCTGGTCCGGGGCGTGAACTATTATGTGCCGCATGCTTTTACGCAAAAGGCTTTCCCGGATCCGGACTGTCCGCCGCATATGTATGCCGATGGGAAAAACCCGCAGTACCGGTATTACAAACACTTGAATCACTATATCAATCGGATCAGCCACCTGATTTCAGGCGGCAGGCATATGGCATCGGCGGCTGTTCTATACCACGCAGAGGCGGAATGGTCCGGGGAATCAATGTATTTTCATAAGCCCGTGAAAACATTGATGCAGCATCAAATCGACTGCGATGTTCTTCCTATCGATGTTCTTGTGGAAAACGCCAGCGTGATTGACGGCAGGCTGCATGTTCATCAAGAGGATTACGGATGCCTGATTGTGCCTTATGCCGAGGCGCTTCCGGCCGCGATGATTCAGCGTTTGGTCCAGTTTGCGGATCAAGGATTACCTGTTCGATGGGTTGGGGGGCTTCCGCTGCGCTCGAGCGAAGGTACGGATGTGATGGCCGAACTGTCGTGTCTTGCCACTCATGGGAGCGTGAAGCTTACAGATCTGGACACACTGGCGCAGGACCTGATGGCAGAGGGGCATGTTGAGATTAGCGTCGACTCCTACGAACCGTATCTCCGAAGCTATCATTATGTTCATGACGATCTGGATGTATTTATGTTTTTTAACGAGGACCCTCATCGAACCATTTGCACGAATGCCGTTCTGCCCGTCCAAGGTGAGATTTATGCCTATGATGCCTTCCTTAATCGGTTGAGCCGTTATAAAGATCATAGTGCAGGGGCGGTGCAGCTTGTCCTTCATCCTTACGAATCTATCATTCTGCTTCAAGGGGCCGGTCTTAAAGGTTACGCCGCCGAGCCGCCGGCGCAAACGACAGGTTCGAGCTATGAGCTCAAAGGCGAATGGATGATATCCCTTGCGAAAGCCGAACAATACCCTCATTTTGAGGAATGGGGGAGCGTGACAGATTTAATAAATATGAGTGGTCCTGATGGCTTACCGCGATTTAGCGGTACGTTCCGTTATGAAATCGAATTTGAATGGAACGAGTCGACGAAACAAGTCCTGCTGGATCTTGGTGAAGTCTATGAAACGGCGGAAGTATGGCTGAATGGCGAGCAGGCAGGAGTGCGCATTTGCCCTCCCTACACCTTCGAGATCCATGGCATGATCAGAAAGGGTACGAATAAGCTTGTCGTTGAAGTGACCAATACGCTGGTGAAGGAACAGCGCGACTTCTTGTCGTCCTTTGCGCAGCAGGAGCCAAGCGGGCTGATCGGGCCGGTGCGGTTTTGCTATTAAACGGCGGGTCTTCAGATAAGTCTCCTTGATAGGAGGCTTTTTTGTTTTGTAAAAATATTTTTCACCCGTACAACTCTTTATGCCAAGTCATACTTTTTAGGGACACACAAAAACTGTTTCTCTGGACCCACACGGTATTTGTACGCTACTATTAAAACCTATCGTTTCAACACGGATGCTACTGAATGTGTAAGGAGTTAAAAACGTGAACCATGAAGACAGACAATCGACATTGGCCATTTGGCTCAGCTTCATAAGTAATATCGTGTTAACCGCTATTAAACTCGGTGTTGGATTCTTATCCAATAGTCCGGTACTCATTGCCGATGGCGTTCATAATGCAGGAGATGTCGTCGCTACAGGCGCAGCCCTCAGTTCTATGCGGATTTCCAAGCAGCCTCCGGATGAGGATCATCCCTATGGTCATGGGAAGGCAGAGGTGCTGGGGGCAGGGGGCGTGGCCATCATTTTAGCGCTGGCGGCTCTATATATGGCCTATCACTCCGTCATGGTGCTGTTCGAACCCCCGCACAAAACGACCGTCGTCGCGCTGGCAGCAGCGGCTTTTTCTTTGATTTTGAAGCAAGTTCTGTATGTTTATACCATGGCTATCGGAAAACGTCATCGCAGCAGCGGGCTCATTGCTACAGCTTATGATCATCTGGCAGATGTCTATGCTTCCATTGCCGCGGTCATCGGCATCGCATTGGGCATGCTCGGCGATCATTACGATATCGCGATTCTCTCCTATGGCGATCCCATTGCCGGAATCGTTGTCGCTTATTTGGTGTTAAAGCTGGCGATTCATATGGGAAAATCCTCGGTCGATGTTTTGATGGAGAAAAACGTGGATTTGGAGAAAATGAACGAGCTTACGGAGTTAGTCAAAACGGTTCCGGAAGTAAAGCGTCTGGATCGCCTTCGTGCGAGAGACCACGGCCATTATATTATTGTTGATATTCGGGTCGGGGTGGCGGCTGAGCTTAGTGTTCAGGAAGGGCATGATATTTCCCGAAATATTAAACAAACGATTATGAAGCATTGCTCCGATGTCGGAGAGGTTATGGTTCATTTAAATCCATGGTATGAAGAGTAATCCGCAAATAGCTAAACCCCGCTCATTGAGCGGGGTTTAGCGCATCCTCATCCTCATCCTTATCCGTAACTTCCTCCACCATGCTGTACCGTTCCAGCGCCTTCACCGAAGCCTCCAGCATGCGTCTCTTCACATAGTCTCCTTCAAGCACCCGCACCCGTTTGCCCAGGAAGCGCAGCTTGGACAGCAGAAATTCCCTCTCATCGCCCATAACGCATACCTTCACCGTATAGGTATCGATTTGCGCGTCATACTGCACCTCCTTGTCAAAACAGCACAGCGCATACAGAATGCGCGAAAGCTCCTGGTTATACTGCGGCATGATTTGGACGAGCACTTCGGCTTTGCGGTTCTCCAGCGTCTCGCTGATCCGCGACAAAATATCGCTCACCCGCTCAAGCGGCAGCTCCTGCTCGGTGACAGAGAGGATGTTATCCAGCTTGGTGGCCATGAAGGCGCGATTGCGGATATGATGCCACAGCAGGTACCATTCCCGCTTCACCATCGAATACTCCAGCCGATACGGCACGCCCAGTTGGTTGGAGTAGACCTGCCCGCTTTTCAGGGCGTGGGTGACACGGATCCCACTCCGGTTCATGATCAGGCGGCGCAGCGGGCGCAGGAGGGGGTGGTACACCTGCTTTTCCCGGCTCCGCGCTTTCTCGATCAGGTGAGCGCCGGTGTCCATCGCTTCATCTTCGGCCAGCAGCGCCGCCAGCTTCGCCAGCGTTTCGGGCGTAAATGCTTCGGAAGCGGCGGGGTGCTCCAGCACGGTTTTCAGCCAAGCGCGTTCGTGGGCGGTGACCATGAAGGTGCCGGAGTCGTCGAGGCGCGAGATGATCTGGTAGTTAAAAATCTTTTCAAACAGATTCATAATAGGCGCGTATCTCCTTCCATTCCGCGATCATTTCGCGGCGCAGCCGGATCGGCTCAAGCACCTCGCAGCTGGAACCGAAGCTCCGCAGCCACGGCTTGATTTCCGTCGTGCCGTTTACGGTAATCTCGTAAATAAAGGCTTCGCCATCTTCTTCGACGATTTGCCCCCACTGACCCTGCAGCAGCACCCGCTCTTTGATGAAGTTCGGTCCGTCGCCGGGATTGTAAAATTTAACCCGGACCGTGACCGGTGCGCCGGTGTCGATCAGCCAGCTGTAGCGCAGCTTCTCCAGCAGCTCCTGCTGCTTCTCCGCAAACCAGACGGGATCCGCCTCTTCCGCTTCCTCAAACTGCGTGATGCCTTCCATCCGGTACTTCCGGATGCCTTCCCGGCCATAGGACAGCAGATACCAGCGGCCGTATTGATGGTCGTACACGACCTTTAACGGCAGCGTCTGTTCCAGCTTGCCCTGCGTTTTCCGTTCAAACAGCGGGTTGGTGTTCTGGGAGGCGTAGCTTTTTTCCGCTTTGGGCGAGAAGTACAGAAACCGGACCTTCCGGTGCTTGCGGATCGCATCCAGAATGGAGAACAAATGGGCTTCGTCCAAAATCCGCGAGTGGTAGTGATATTTATATAAAAAGGGCTCGACCGCATGCTTCTCCGAATGGCTTCGCATCAGCTGCTTCTTCAGTCCGTCCCGCAGCAGGTAGCCCTGCACGGAAGGAATTTGGGTACCCGCCATGACGTCCACAAAATCGTACAAATCCAGCAGCTCATCCTCGGTCAGCTCCTGAACGAGCTCGCCGCGAATGGCGTATCGGTAAGGGCGCGCTCCGCCTATTTTGCGGATCACCCCTACTTCTTCCAGGTACTTCAGGTCCTTGCGGATCGTCTTCTCATCCGGGAGCGGGAGATGGGCGGCCATCGCGTTCGTGCAGCAGTCGAGCAGCTCCAGCGCCGTAAGGGACTGCGTACCAAGCGCCCCAAGCAGCAGGGACAGCCGTTCGCTTTCCGATTCTTTCAGCGACTTGGCGCGGAACAGGAACAGCAGCATCGGGTCGGCCGAATCGTAGTAGTTGTAACGCAGCCCTTCGCTGAACTCCTTACCCTGTTCCTCCGGCAGCTGCTGGTATGTGGCCTGGACAATCTCCTTGAGGCGGCGGATCGTCTTATCGAACGTGTTCACCGAAATCCCCAGCCTCTTGGCGAACTGCTGCCGGTTATACGCCCCGCTCGTCAGCACCAGCAAGCGCAAAAACTGGATTTCTTTATCAAAGCTCTCTTTGGCCATCTGACGGTTCTCCTTTTCCGTATCGATCTCATTCTATTGTAGCAGGCGAACCGGGTGGTTAACACGTGAACCTTACCATGAGCGTGCCTTGATCGTGTGAGCGGAAACGCGAATGACGCCTGTTACACCAGATTTCTATGCCGGGTCGTAATACTTGCGCCATGTTCGTGCGCACGAAAATAAGCGATGATGACAGCAAGGAAGTTGAAACCCGCAAGCAAGGAGAGTGCAGTATGGCGATCGTGCAAATCAAGTCCACGAACCCGCAGTTTTCATTTTTGATCAAAAAGAACCCGCATTCCGGCATGATTCTCCGCAGCATCCGCAAAGGGATGGCCTACGGCTGGTATTCGGATGAGCAGACGTTCAACGTCTATTTCAAAGACGCCGATAATGAAATTTCCTATAAGCAGCATGCCGACGAGCAGTTCGAATATTTGAACGTGTCGCGTTACAACACGCCGTTATTTCCGCTCAACGCGATCAGCGAGTTTTTCGCTCACCCGCTCAAGCACCATGACGAACGTGATACGGAGGGGTATGAACATACGTTGATGATCGGCATGATTCATATCGAGCTCACGCGCTACATCGATTTTTTTGAAAAGCATCTCAAGGACTTCACGTTTCAGATTACGCATCAGGCGCATAAGAGCTACTCGCTCACGGTGACGACGCAGCGCAGCCTTTATGAGCTCCTTCACGTCGTAAGCGTGCTGTGCCTGTTCCTGTCCATGTTCGGCAACGAATATATCGATATTTCCGAGCATGTACTGGACAAATACATCCGCAGCATCAACGTGATCGACGCACCGTTTTACATTCGCAGCCTGTTCGTCCGCAATTTCCTGGCTTCCCGGGAGCGGTATAACAAGTACAAGGCGGAGCTAGAAGCATCGACCCGTTACCGAATCCAATTTGCTTACGGGGGTACAGCGCTGCAGCGCCGAAATTACATCGGCGGCGTGCTGCCTTTCGATAAGTCCATTCTCGACATCGGGTGCGGTGAAGGCTTTTATGCGCTGCCGTTTGCCGGCAAAATCGAAGGAAGCTACTACGCGGTCGATATCGACGAAGAGAGCCTGGCGGCCCTGACCCGCAAAGCGGAGTCTCGGCAAATCGATAACATTGCACCCTTCCACTCGCTGGACCATTTTCTCGAGGACTATAACGGCGAACGGGTCGACGTGATCCTGACGGAAGTTATCGAGCATATGAGCAGAGAGGAGGCGGCGCAGCTGATTCGGCAGATCGCGGCCGGGGTCGATTTTGAGCATTTGGTGATCACGACGCCGAACGCGGACTTTAACCGTTATTACGAGCTGTCCGACTTCCGCCATGACGACCATAAGTGGGAGATGGGGCAGGAGGAGTTCCAGACGTGGATGCTGGATGTGATTCAGGGGCTCGGACTGTCGCATGAATTCGCGGCGATCGGGGATGAGGTCGACCAGATCCGGACGACGCAGGGCGTTATTTTGAAGAAAGAGGGGGCTTAAAGCTCATGGAAATCCGCACAAAAATGCATACCATCTTCATGCTCGTCGGTTCCACGGAATGCGGAAAAACGACGTTTGCCCAAGACGTGCTGATTCCGGGGCTGCGGTTTGAGGATGAGACATCGAAATTAAAAGCAAACATACAATACCTGTCCTCCGACCGGATCCGCCAGGAGGTGCTCGGATATGATTATGATAAATACGATCAAGTGATGCTGGAGGCGAGCGAGCAGGCTTTTCACCTGCTGTTTGAGCGGCTGAAGATGGTTACGTCGTTTCCGGTCAATGCCGATTTCGTGGTGGTGGATACGACGGGGCTGGCGGAGGATTTTCGCGAAAAGGTACGGGAGATCGCCCGCAGCAATCACTACAACCTTGAGGTCATCGTTTTCGATTACCGGAAAAGGGAAGACTACTACGCGTCGGAGCGCTCTAAACGGCTCATCACGAATCATATCAACCGCCTGAAAAAAGACGTGCTCGGCGCGCTGCCGCGAGAAGGCTATGAGAAGATCCATAAGGTGCGGGCCAAGGACTTTTACCGGCCTGAAGAAAGCAAGGCCAATCCCGACTACCGCGTGATGATCGAGGATTTGGAGGCTTACCGGGAGACGGTTCTCCCGCATGGCCCGCAGTACATCATCGTGGGGGATGTTCATGAGTGCGTGGAAGAGCTGAAGGGCCTGCTGCTGAGCTACGGCTTCCGGATCGAGGCAGGCAAGCTGCTCGCAGGGGAGAAGCTAAGGTCTACGAAGGTCATCCTGGCTGGCGACTGGATCGATAAAGGCAAGCAGACACGTGAAATCATCGAATTTCTGTATGAGAATCGGGAACATTTCCTGTTCGTGCTGGGGAATCACGAAAATTTCGTCTACAAATACCTGCGGGGCGAGATCCAGGGCGTGGATCGGGAGCTGCTGCAGACGTATTTTGATTCCACCGAAACATTGGCAAACGATGATAAGCTGCTTGTGATGTTTAACGAACTGGTGGAAAAGGCAAAGCCCTTTTACCGCTATGTAGGAACGGACGGCCCTTCTTATTATGTAACGCATGCACCCTGCATGAAAAAGTATATCGGCAAGCTGGACGCCCAATCGGCCCGCCATCAGCGCAATTTCCGCATCGACCGGGAGGCGCCGCTGGAGGAACAGCTGTCCTTCCTGAAGGATGAGGCGGTCGGAAACCACCCGTATCATATCTTCGGTCATGTGGCCGCCAAGCAGGCTTTCCGGATCCGCAACAAAATCCATCTCGATACCGGCGCCGTGCATGGAAACGGGCTGACGTCCGTGACGGTCTCGTTCAAACCGTTCATGAAGTCGCATAAGTCGCGTACGTCCGTGCTGACCGAGGAACTACCGGCGCTGTTCCAAGAAAAACGGAAGGTGTCCGTGCAGGATTTGGGGGAAGACGATATCCGCAGGCTGCATTACTGTTCACGGCATAAAATCAACTTCATTTCCGGCACGATGTCCCCGGCGGATAAAGATATGGAGAGAAGTGAGCTGGAGTCGCTGAAGCGGGGCTTGGACTACTTCAAGGAGAACGGCGTCCTGAAGGTGGCGCTGCAGCCCAAATATATGGGATCGCGCTGCAATATTTATTTGCATCTCGACATAGAGCAGTGCTTCGCGGTAAGCCGCAACGGTTACAAGGTGAAGCAGGTGGATCTGACGGAAGTCTATCATCGGCTGCTGGCCAAGTTCGGCCCTTATATGCAGGAGCGGGGAATCCGCATGCTCATCCTGGACGGCGAGCTGATGCCGTGGAACGCCCTTGGTGAAGGGCTGATCCAGCGGCAGTTCAAGCCGATCGAGAAGGCGCTTGAGGGCGAGCTTTCCTTTTTGCAGCAACATGGTTTCGAATCCGCTCTGCAGTCATTGACCGAGCAGTATCAGGCCAGCGGCTTCGAGCAGGATCAATACCGCATGCCTAAAAAAGACCTAAGCGACAAATACGGCGCCAGCGTGTACCAGAACTATAAGCATATACACGAAATTGTGGAGACGTCCGTATCGTTGGCAGAGCATGTCGTAGCTTACGAAACGTACAAAAGACAGCTGGAGCTGTATGCCGAAGCAGGGGAGATGGAGTATAAACCGTTCGCCATCTTGAAAATCGTCTTTGAAAACGGCGGGGAAGAATTGCCGCAGTGGACGACATCGGAGATGTACGGCTTCTTGTCGGATGATGAATCGGTCTCGCTTGATTTGTCCGAACCGGAGAGTTATGCAGAGGCGGAGCGGTTCTTTGCCAAGCTGACGACGGAGAAGCACATGGAAGGCGTCGTTATCAAGCCCGAGGCTTGGGACGGCCGGACGGTACCGTACATGAAAGTGCGCAACCCGGACTACCTGTCCATTATTTACGGCTACGACTACCGGTTCCCGCATAAGTACCGGAAGCTGCTGAAGCAGAAAAGCATCGCCCGCAAGCTGCGGACCTCGCAGAACGAATACCGGCTTGGCCTCCGGATGCTTGGCGTGAAATACGACGAGATCGAACCGATGCATGCGGCGTACCAGGAAGCGGCGGCCAATCTGCTGTTTGAGGTCGCCCAGGAGCAGGAGATCGATCCACGGCTGTAGCGTTCGATTCTCCCCCATGTAGATCCAATGAGAAAGACCACCTCTATGGGTGGTCTTTTTAAAGACTCATTCTTCTTCCTCCTCTAAAAGCTGCTTCAAGCGCAGCATATTTGTACTCCAGAATTGGGTATAATAAGCCACCCAATCTTGAATTTCCTGGAGCGGGGAGGCGTTCAGCCTGAATCGTGTTTCTCTGCCGACTTTCCGGTCAACGACCAGTCCGGCCTCTTTCAGAATGCTCAAATGCTTGGATACCGCTGTCCGGCCCATCTGGAAATGTGGCGTCAGTTCATGAAGCGGGAGCTCCTCCGCCTCGGATAACAGACGAATCAGTCGGCGTCTGGTTGGATCTGCAACGGCGTCAAATACATCCCGGTTCTCATTGTTCTCGCTCACAGCACTCTCTCCTAAGCCTTATTGTCGTCTCATGATGTGACACCTTTTGGTGACAATTTAATTGTATGACACCATTTGGTGTCGTGTCAACGTTTTTGCCGTGTGAAATGGGACCGCCGCCGGGGTATCCCGTGCATAACCATCCGTTGGTTCCCAATAACTTCTTGCGTCACTTTACGGTCACTTTACAAACCGAATGTATACTAGAAATACAGCAGTATATCAACCATTTTACACAAAGAAAGGGTGCAGCTATGGGAATTCATACGTACTTTCAATCGCTGAACGACCTCGAACGCATCATTCGTTGTCCCGGCAAGTTCAAATTTGAAGAGCACAGCGTTTCCGCCCATTCCTGGAAGGTTGTCCAGTACGCCAAAACGCTGGCTGATATTGAGGAAACCAACGGAGTCACGGTGGACTGGAAGAAGCTGTACGAAATTACCAGCAGTCATGATTACGGCGAGATTTTTATCGGGGATATCAAAACGCCCGTGAAGCACCACTCCCTCGAACTGCGTGCAATGCTTCAGCAAGTGGAGGAAGGCATGGTCGCTCATTTCATTGATGAGCATATTCCGTCTGAGTTTCAGCCGATTTTCCGCAGACAACTGCGTGAAGGCAAGGACGACTCCGTTGAAGGCAGAATCCTAGAAGTAGCCGATAAACTGGATCAAATCTACGAGGCCTTTACAGAACTGCAGCGCGGAAACACGGAAAAAGAGTTCGTCGTCATGTACAGAGATGCTCTTATCAAAATTAAAGGTATCAAGCTTCATTGCGTTGACTACTTTTTGCAGCATATTCTCCCCGATTTAGTCAGCGAAGGGTCCAGATCCCCGATCGATATCGAGAAAATTACGAAAGAAGCCTTAGCCACATAATTCATGATTTGCATCATTGTTTGTATCCTCCTGCCTTTCAATCTTTTTGAACCTCAGTTCATCCTCTCAAGCTTTACAGCTTCAATAGATTTCTCCTCTTTTTTCAAAAAATATTTCCCTACATATACGCTTCGAACCAAGATGAGGCCATGCGGCTCTATGGCTACCTTCGTCAGATCCCCGCTTTTTGCACCATTCCATCAGCTTCATATCCCATTTAAGTTCCATTTAAATATTCGGGTTTACTCTAGGGCTATCCCATTATAGCCACAAGGAGTAATCATCCATGAACAATAAGAAAAAGAAGTCCAAGCGCATTCTGCTCATCAGTCTCACGCTGTCCGTTGCCACGGTCGGCAGTATCCTGTACGGACTGGCCGACCGGTATTTGATCCCGCATGTGGAGGAGGTCGTTGCCCAGCCCAGCACGGCAGCAGCCATATCGTCGTCCGCTTCCGGTAGGCAGTCGGCGAGTACAACGAAAACAGCTGCTACGAATACATCGACGAATACAGAATCTGCGACATCCACGGCCTCAGCGGCAAACGTAACCTCTGACGACTGGAACTACAAGAGCGATAACGTCGATATTTCGATCAAGCAAGTGGAGACCGGTACAGGCGCGGATAAAATTACGTATTACGTCGCCGATGTTCAGCTGAAGGACGCGTCCAATCTTCGGACAGCCTTCGCGGACAATTCCTTCGGCCGCAACATTACCGAGCACACCTCGGAGATCGCATCCGCCAACAACGCCATTTTTGCCATCAACGGGGACTATTACGGGTTCCGAAATGACGGCGTCGTCATCCGTAACGGCACCTTGTACCGTGATGAGCCTGCGCGTGACGGGCTGGCGCTGTTCGGTGACGGCACGATGAAATCGTATAACGAGGAGGAGGTTTCCGCCGACGATTTGCTTGCCGAAGGGGTAACGAATACCTTTTCGTTTGGACCGGTACTGGTGAAAGGCGGCACCGCGGTGCAGAACTTCGATAACGTCAAAATCGATACCAACTTCGGCAACCGCACGATCGACGAGGCGAATCCGCGGACGGGGATCGGCATTATTTCGCCGAATCACTACGTGTTTGTTGTGGTGGACGGGCGGCAGCAGAATTACAGCCGGGGCATGACGCTGAACGAGTTTGCGAATCTGTTTGAGGACCTGGGAGCGACCGAGGCCTACAACCTCGACGGCGGCGGTTCATCGACCATGTACTTTATGGGCCGGGTCGTCAACAGTCCTGGGGGCAAAGGCCAGGAGCGCGGCGTCAGCGACATTATTTATGTTGGCGAATAACGGACCGACGAAGCTGAAGGAGGCTACCGACATGACAACCGTATTGATTCCGGCCTATGAGCCTGACGAGAGACTGCTGCAGCTGATTGCTGCCTTGAAAGCGGCTTGCCGCTGCAGGATCGTCGTGGTCGATGACGGCAGCGGGGAGGCCTATGGGGAGCTGTTTGATTCGGCTCGCCAGGCCGGCTGCATCGTACTGACCCACGACCATAACTTTGGCAAAGGGCGGGCCTTGAAGACCGGCTTCGCCTTCCTGAAGAAGGCGGGTGAAGTGGGAGGGATTGTCTGCGCGGACAGCGACGGACAGCACCTTCCGGCCGATATCGTCCGGATTGCCGCGGCGGTCGATGAGCATCCGGACCAAATCGTGCTCGGCTGCCGGCATTTTACCGGAAGGGTACCGCTGCGAAGCCGGTTCGGCAACCAAGCGACACGCTTGGTGTACGCCTTGACGACCGGCCGCTCCGTCACGGATACGCAGACGGGCCTTCGCGGCTTCTCGCCGGCGATGCTGGACTGGCTGTGCAGCATTCCGGGCGACCGTTTTGAGTATGAAATGAACATGCTGCTGCAGGCACGCGGAGACGGATACCCGATCCATGAGGTGCCTATTGATACCGTCTATTTGGAAAAAAACAAGTCTTCCCATTTCCGTCCGGTGGCGGACTCCATCCGGATCTATGCCCCTATCCTGAAGTTTTGCTCTTCGTCCGTACTCTCGGCGGGGCTGGATTTCCTGCTGCTGTTCGTGCTTCAGTTCGTTACCGGCAGCCTGCTGGCTGCCGTAGTCGGTTCACGGTTGTGCAGCGCCATATTCAACTATGCTATGAACCGGCGCTATGTATTTGTGAAAAAGGACACCCCCCGGCTGATCGAATCGGCTCCGAAATATTTTGCACTAGTCGCGCTTGTTATGGTATTAAATTACGGGCTGTTAGTATTGTTCCACGAAATGGTGGGGATTCCGCTTTTCATCGCCAAGCTGCTCACCGAAGGCGCCTTGTTCGTGTTCAGCTACTGGTGCCAGCGCAAATTCGTGTTCCGTTCCCGGGCGCGAGCCGGGGGAAGGCCGCCCAAAGCTTATTTTAAGAGATATAAGAAAGTGTGAGCCTTGCAAGGTCGTGGTCCTTATATCGCAAAAGAAAGTTTCGCTAAATGCGGGCCGGATTTCTATAAAAAGAGCGATCCTATGCGGAACGCTCTTTTTCGTCTATTTATGCTTTTTGAACAGGGTTAGCTTCTATTAAATTCCTCGTTTAAACGGCTCACGTAATGTTCCAACACGTAGTCCCTCACAAATTTTTCCTTAGCCTCGCTGTCCTCTTTCCTTTGAAACAACACGTTCCTTTTCGTTCGTTCCGGTGCAGGCTTGTTAAGCCAGAGCTCCAAGGCCTCGCTCTCCAGCTGACGCTTCACCCTTCGTTCCGTTAGGTGATCCGCCTGTTTCCGGCTCTGGGTTTGAACCGCCGGGGACAAGGACGCCGCCGCTTCGGTCTGCTTCATAAGGAGCTCGGTAAGACGTTCGACTTTTTCCTGCTCACGCTGCAGCAGTTCGAGAAGATGCTGATTAAATTGCTCCTGGTTGTTAAAGCGATCGCTCACGGATTTCTCCAGTTCGGACAAGGCTTCGGCAAGATTATCGCTCACGCGCTCATCCTTATGGACGCTGGTATCGCTCACGGTCGTGATCGTGGATGGCTGGCCCAACAGCACCTCCTCAACCTGCTCCCCGTTCAGCCCCTTGGAGTATTCGTCACGGATCCGGGCCAGTGTGGGAATAGACGCGGAAGATATCAGATAGCTTTTATGCTGCTTTTTCGTATGCAAGTGATGTCCGTGCCGGTCCATGTATCGCCTGATTGTTGGCTGAGGGATTTCAAGCTGTCCCGCCAAATCGGAAACTTTCAGCCATTGCTCATCGCTCATGTGCGCTCACTCTCCCATCATCATACGCTCATAGCTGATATATTCTGGACGCGGGGGGCTTTTTCCTTCGAGTGTGGAGCAATTAGGTTCACTCAATCGTTCACGGCTGGGGTGGCTGGACTTCAAGAGCCGGATTATTCAGTCCTCGGCATTCCCGGGGCGTTACTTCTCACGATTAGCAGCGTTTATAGATAAGAGGTTACGATATTTTCAAATCATAACAACCATTTCTTAAATGATATGGAAAATAGAACGTATATAATGATGTGCATCAACTAGCGAAAGTGAGAGGATGGTCATTAACAAGCTCGCATTATTTTCGGCTTCGATTTTAATGTTCGGTTTTCTTGTGGGTTGCAGCAAAGATCAGACGATAAACAGTCCCTCAACAGGTACGGAAGCAACAACAGAATCTCGGATAACAACGAATTCACAACTAGAGAATCATATGAATACGGCGGATCAGTCACCGGATGCGAAATCTTGGTCTTCGGAGAACAAGGAGGTAAAGCTGACGCCGGTTAAGGAAGGGCAATATTCGTATGAATCCGTAGCCGTTGACGTGAATGGTGTGAACAAGGCTTTCGACTGGAGCTTTTCGACGACTGAGGACCCGCGGATTTACTACACGGATGTTACCGGCGACGGGAAGGGAGAAGCGGTGATCATCCTTAATAAGGGAAAAGGGACTGGACTGAATATTGATGAATTGCATGTGCTGAACGGGACGGATCTCTCCGAAATCAAAGTGCAAAGCTACCAGGACATTGTCGCCGGCCAGATCGAAACGGGGGTTACCCGGAAAAATGATCAGACTTTAGCCATTAAAGTTAAGTCACAGGGAAAAGAACATCAATTTGATTATCAGGTTGCCGGTATAAACTTTAAACAGGACAAGCTTAGTTTTGGCGGCGTCATCTATTATTGGATGAAGAATCAACAAATCGTCACCACGTTAGGCGCGAGCGTTGGCATTTCTCCGCAATACGTAGGCGATTTTCAGATCACTTATAAATTCGATCCTGCAGAAAATGAATTGATTGCTGATCAAATCAGATTTGAGCCCGTTCACAGATAAGATGATCAGTGGTTAAAAAGGAGGCACCGGTCAACTAACCTGCGTCTCCTTTCCGTTTCAAAGTATGACTCCCCAATGCTACAACTTCCAAATCCGATACAAAATGACCGCCGCCTCAGCCCGGGTAAGCGGACCTTGCGGCGCGATCTTACCGTTGCTGCCGGTGACGATGCCGGCTTTCACGAGCGCAGCCGCACTATCCTTAGCGTAGTTTGCAATGCTTGCGGCGTCGGCGTATGCGCTCAGGCTCCCGCTGCCCCCAATTGTTTTTCCGGCAGCGGCTAAAGCACGTGCAGTGAGCACCATCATCTCCTGGCGGGTGATCGGGCTGTTTGGCTTGAATGTACGGTCTGGCAAACCAACCGCAATGCCCAGCTCATTGGCTGTGTTCAACTCGCTACGATTATAAGCGATTGGATCGACATCGCTGAATGCGGTTTTCGGGCTGCCTGTACCTTGGAGCTCCAGCGCCCGAACCAGAAAGACCACGAAGTCGGCCCTCTTGATTAACGCTTCAGGAGAGAAGCGGCTCTCGGACATTCCATCGATGACTCCGCGGGCGGCCATGGCGTCAATGGCTGGCTTGGCCCAAGGGATGTTTTGCAGGTCTGTGAAGGCAGTGGACGCGTAGGTGACCGCATAAGTACTGAAATGGGTGGTGTGGAATACCACTATTCCAGTGGCGGCATCATAGCGGCCGTTAGGAATAGGGGGCGCCTGGCCTTGGCCGTCGACATACCAAACTACAATCTGATCCGGATGGCTTAATTCCTTAGCAGTCGGCTTGTATGGGATTTCCACCGTCACAGGCGCTGCAGGATTGTTCCATTCCAAGGTTCTGCCGCCTGCTGCAAGGCTCAGCTCGATCACCGGACGGCTGCCGATCCGTTCACGATCGGCTGCATTTAGGTTCAAATGGTCCGTCGATGCGGTTCCGATGCGAACCGATACCTGCCCGGATAGATCTGTCTGATTGGACAGCATGCCGCTTGGAATTCGAAGAACAGCGGAATCCGTCTTCAGCAGCAGCTCGAAGGATTCTTTTCCACTAAGGGTTTGAGCCGGGAGCTGGACTTCAACGGAACCGGTGCCGGGCAGCTTTGCCGCCTCGATCACGATTTGCTTCTTCCCATTGCTGGGTACTGCCGCTTGCTCCAGCGCCTTTTTCAGGTTGTCGGCAGAAATGGTACTCACGGCACGTCCGTCTTGGATTTTCGCTTCCGGCTTGATTGTAATGACACCATCGGCGCTCACGGTAATCCCGGTTTGCGGGCTGCCGCCGCCGTTGCTGTTATTGCCGTTGCTGTTGCCGCCATTACCGCTTCCGCTATTACTGCCGTTTCCGTTATTGCCTCCGTTACCTCCGTTGTTTCCGCCACCGCCCTCATTGCCTGAGCCATTGTCGCCCGGATTGGCGGGTTTGCCGGTGAGGGTCAGTACGCCGAACACGGATGGATCCTGGTAGCCGTTGCCGGTCGTGTCGTTCCAGGCGGCGACGCTTTGACGGGTGCCGTCTTTCGCGTCATTGACCTGGGCGTCGAAACCAAGCTTCAGCTGATTGGCTGGCGTTACCGTCTTGAGCGGAATTTTCATTTCTACCGTGTAGTTTGTGCCGGCTGCTTTGGTCGCCGACTCGAAGCCATCTGCGATCTTGGGCGGATTAAAGGAAGTTTCGTTATCAAAATTAATGCGGAACTGCCCGTCGTCATCTTGGTAGAACGTAGTTTTTGCGTTGTTCTCGTCCAGGAAGATTTCGACGGAGTCCTGCTCCCATGCGTTCGCGCTGGATTTGTCCAGCTGAGCGTCGCTAACCTGGATTAGCACGTACAGGTTGTGGTCGTCCCAGAGTGCTTTGGCTGTGCCCGTCGCGCCCTGCCATGCCATCTGATAGCGGTTGACCGGCATGGTGGCCGCTTGGTTCCATACCGCGTCGACCGTCCCGTCAATCACCGGCGTGCCGTATGCCGCGGTGGATTGGTTGGCATTGCCCGACTCGGGCGGATGCTCCATGATAAATTTGTCCGAATCAATGACGCCGTAGTATGCCGGCTTGGCTTGAAGATTTTTATCAAACAACAACGGGTTGGAAGAGGCCCTCCAGCTTGTACCGTCGTCCATCCCCCAGAAGGTGACCCGGCTGATGTCGGCGGCATGGTCCTTGAATATCTTCATCAATTGCGCGTACAAGTAGCCCTGGGCGTTGGCCAGCTTCTCGGGGAGCTCGTAGTTGCTGCCGGCCTGGATGTCCAGCTCGCTGATGCTGACCTCGACCCCTAAGGAGATGAACTTCTCCAGGGAAAGCTTCACATTTTCCGGATTCGTGTTCACATTGTAGTGCCCCTGCATGCCGACACCGTCGACAAGCTTCTTGCCGGGATGCGTTTCGGCATATCTGTCGTTCATGGCTTTGACCATGTTATAAATGGCCTGGGCCTTATTCTGGTTGTCCTCGTTATAATCGTTGTAATACAGCTTGATATCCCAATCCGGATGGTCGTCCAGCACTTCCCTGGCCGCAAGGAACGCCTGCTCAACGTAGTCCGGCCCGATCGCGTTATACCAAGGGGATTTGCGCAGCGACGCTTCCCAATCCGCCGGATTTGGCGGGTTGTCGTTCATCGCTTCGTTGACGACGTCCCAGGAGATCACCTTGTCTCCGAAATGCTCCATGACGGTTTGAATATGGGTCCGCAGGTTGTTCAGCGCTTCCTCGCGGCTCAGAGGGACCGTGTTACCCTGCGCGTCCTGAGCCGTATTCATCCACGCCGGCGACTGCTGATGCCATACCAGCACATGCCCGTGCATCTGCATGCCTGCAGCCCGAACTTTATCGACCATTGCATCGGCTGCGGTGAACGTGAAGCTGCCCTTCGTCGGCTGCAGCGCATCCGGCTTCATGGCGTTCCCCGCCGTGGCGACGTTGTGATGCATGGTTAACAGCTCCAGCCGTACGCCTTCCAGATCCTCCGCTGAGATGGCGTTTCCGATCAGAAAATCGCTCTGGTACGCTTTCTTGACCGGAATCAGATCTTTCTGGATTTCGACTGGCGTCGAGCCGGTTTTTTCGAAGCTGATATCGTCGATATAAAAGGAGGCTTCCGCGTTATTTGAACTTTCCACATAGAGGGTTAAGTATTCGCCGCCCACGCTGTTGTAACGGTAGGTTCCTTCAAATTGGACCCAGCCGTCATCGGTGCTGATCGTTTTCGGGGCCAGGGTTACATAACTTGCGCTGCCACCGCTGCCGATCTGGGTGGACAGTTGAATCTGCGAGCTGGCGGGGCTGATTAGCTTGACCCAGGCCGATATTTTATACTCGGCGCCCTTATCCACGTATTTCTCCACGTGTAATGACGGCCCATGCCAGGTGGCTGTCCTGTTTTCCACTTTAAGGGCATATGCACCGCCCGGTGTATGGTTGGCTTCATCGGTGACGGTCAGCTTCTCCGTGCCGGATCGGCCTTCAAAGCCACCGGGGGTCTGATCCTCAAAAGTAATTGTGCTGAAAGGCAAGGCCGGATCTCTAGGCGGTTCTTCGTTTCCGCCCCCGCCGGAGGCAGCTTTTTCGGTGATGAGGATGTCGCCGAGGTAGAAGGGGACTGTGGCACCGGAGGTGTTGGATTGAACACGCAGTCGAGTATCGCCGCTGCTGGTATCCAAGGTGAATTCTTTGGTCAACGTAAAAGCTTCCCCAGCTCTAAAAGCTGCGCCGGCCAGCCAGCCGTAGCTTTTGTCAACGGTTTGAAGATACGCTTGGGCGTCGTCAGGAACGGTGGCTTCAGCGTCCACATATCCTTTAACGGTGATCGTGTAAGTTTTGCCGTTTTGGATTCCTAAGTCGGTGTAGTTGAAATCAGCCGCATCGTAATCGTGGGTACGATTGCTTACATAAAGAGCACCTCCGTCCTCATTCCCGTCAAACACTTTGCCAGAGACCTGCGCGAGGTTGGCGCCTCCCGATTGAACGGCTTTGCCAATCCCGTCCGCAAAGGTTTCATGGTATACCACCGTTACCGTATCTGCATCCGCGCTTACATCCGTGGCCAGCCAGCCCGATGGCATGATCAGAGCCGCGGCAATTACGGCTGAAAAGGCTTGTTTCATCCATTTATTCATTCATTGCACTCCCCCTGCACCAATGGTTTGTTGATTAAGCGCTTACATTTATACTCAGCGAATCCTCCTTTCCCGCCAAGATGATACCATTCGCCTGAAACGTGCGTCTTACAGCAAATGAAAGGAAATACCGTGCTTTTTTTATATATTTCTGAGAGCAGAAGAAAAGGGGAATCAAACGAAGTTCGGTCGGCCGGGCCGCAGGAAGTTCGCTGCATCTATGGAATGGATGATGTAGAATATGCATAGGCAATGAAGATTCGGGCAGAGGTGGGGAATGATTGAGGATTTTCTATTCGCCTTATCCCACTAGCCTGCACTTGCTATAATCATAACTAATAGAACAGACTTCTTTTCAAATATCTCATTAGAACGCGGAGTGATGGCATGCAGGACCAAATGCTCGACCGCTTGAAGGGCGGCCTCTATGGCGTGGCTGTGGGCGACGCGCTTGGCGGAACGACGGAGTTTATGAGTGTCCGGGAAGTAAAAGCCCAGTACGGCTATTTGACGGAGATCATCGGCGGAGGGGTATGGCAGCTCGAACCGGGGGAAGTAACCGACGATACGATGATGACGCTCTGCGTGGCGGAAGGGATTCTGGAAAATCCCGCGGAGCCGATGGAGGCGATCGGGCGTTATTTTCTCGAATGGTATCAATCACGGCCCAAGGACATCGGGAACATCATCCGGCATGTGTTTGAAAAATATGAGGGTGATTGGCTCGAATCTGCTTTTATTGCTCATGCAGACATGGGTCAAAGCGGCGGGAACGGCTCCTTGATGCGATGCCTGCCGGCTGCGCTGGCTTACAACGACCCGGCTGAGGTTGAGCGGGTGACGATCACGCAATCACGCATGACGCATTACGATCCAAGGTGCGCGGAAGCCTGCGTTATTTATAATCGCATTGCCGATCGTCTATTGCGGGGTGAGGAGCTGAGCGAAGCCATCCTGACTGAGATCAAGGGTAGCGAGTATGAAGGAATCATCGAAGACGAACCGGACTGTCCTCCCAGCGGGTTCGTGGTCCATACGTTCCGATGGGTACTGCATATCCTGCTTCACGCGACCGACTTCAGCGATGCGGTGCAGCGGGCGGCCAACCTGGGCGGCGATTCCGATACGATTGGAGCGATCGCCGGCGGGTTGGCGGGCATCTATTACGGCTATGAGGGGATTCCGGCGAAGTATGCGGAGGCCATCCTGATCAAGGATCGGCTCGACCGGGTCGTCTCGCTGCTGTATGCGTTGAGGACTTCATCGTCAGCGTAAAAAGAAGCCGCAGCAATAAAAGGGAAAAGGGTACCCCAAAGGTACCCACCCTACCTCTATCCACTTTAACGGTTACAGCACATTCCGAAAAAACGTACGGATGTCCTTGATCATCAGATCCGGTGCGTCGATCGCGGCAAAATGCGTACCCCGCTCGAACTCGCTCCAATGTACGATGCGGTTACCCTGCTCGGCGAAGCGGCGGATCGCCACATCGGATAACTGGAATACCGCGACACCAACAGGAGTTGGCGACATGTCTTTCGGAGCCCAGGCACCCGGGTCGTGTGTGCCTTCGTAATACATGCGCGTAGAGGAGTTAGCCGTTCCCGTCAGCCAGTACAGCATAAGGTTGGTGAGGAACGTATCGCGGTCCACGGCATCGACCGTATCGCCAAAACCGTTAAACAATTCGCAGGTCCAGGCCAGAAGTCCGGCCGGGGAGTCGTGAAGCCCGTAAGCGAGCGTCTGCGGTCTGGTGGATTGGATCATGTTAAACCCGAATCTTTCCTTCATAAAATGCCCCAACCGACCGACCCGCACCTTCTCAGCATCGGTCAGCGATGCAAATACATCGTCTTCGATAGCCCCGAACGGCACAAAGCCCATGGTCGCCGCGTTGACATGCACCCCGATGACGCGGCCGGCGGCGATGCGGCCGATTTCCGGTCGATCATGGCGCCCATATCCCCGCCCTGCACGCCGTACTGCTCATAGCCGAGGAGCGTCATGAGCGCATCCAGCGCTTGGGCTGCCCGGGATGGGCTCCAGCCCGTATCGGTTGTCGGGCCTGACAGGCCAAAACCCGGCAGCGAAGGGATGACGAGGTGAAAGGCATCTGCGGCATCGCCGCCATACGATGTCGGATCGGTCAGCGGACCGACCAGCTCCAGGAATTCCACAGGGGAGCTGGGCCATCCGTGAATGAGCATGAGCGGCACCGCACCCGGCTCGGAGGAACGAATATGGAAGAAGTGGATGTTCGCACCGTCAATCGTCGTCGTGCATTGAGGATAGCTATTGAGGCGCTGTTCCTGCTTGGTCCAATCAAAGGATTGCTCCCAATAAGCCGCCATGTCCTTCACAAAAGAGAGCGGTGCTCCGTAATTCCAGCCTGCCCCCGGAAGCTCATCCGGCCAGCGGGTCATGCTCAAGCGCTGCTTGAGGTCCTGGAGCTCTGCCGGCGTCGTTTCCAAGCGGAAGGGGCGGATCGTACCTGGATTGGTTGGGCTACTAGCGAACATTTTCATTTTTAACATCCTCCTTGGGGGTTCTTATGTCTTTATTGTAGGCGCCCCACCTTGACAACAGGATGTCAGCGAGAAATGCAGTGGATATAAATAGTGATCTTTTTTTGTGAATCGCCATTTCTTTGACAAAGGAGAGGGGTAGCTTGAAAGTAGAACGGCTGCTTGGCATTACGATGATCCTGCTGAGCCGGCGCAGGGTGAACGCCCAGACCCTTGCCGATAAGTATGAGGTGTCGCTGCGCACGATCTACCGCGATCTTGAGACGATTAACGCTGCGGGCATCCCCATCGTGTCGTACGCGGGAACAGACGGCGGATATGAAATTATGGAGAAGTACCGGATCGAGCGGCAGATTGTCACCCTGGAAGACCTGAAATCGATCCTCGTCGCCTTAAAAGGCGTACAAGCTTCGCTGGATGACCGGGAAATGGAAGATCTGCTGACCAAGATCAAGGCGCTTGTCGCCAAATCCGAGCAGGACCAAATGGAGGAAGAGGGCGAAACGCTCGTGTTTGACACCAACCTGTGGCATGGAGGAGGAATCAAGGACAAGTCGGTCCTTGTTTCGCTAAGGCAGGCGTCCAAGCACCGGTCGGTGGTATCCTTCCTATACACCAATACGGAAGGGACGGCCGAGCAGCGCGAAGTCGAGCCCATCGGCCTGGCTTGGAAGGGGTACGCCTGGTACTTATACGCCTACTGCCGAACCCGTCAGGATTATCGGACGTTTCGGGTTTCCCGATTGAGCGGCTTGAAGGTGCATCTGGAACAATTTCCGTCCCGCGGCGTGCGCATGGAAGAACTCGATGCAAGGTGGGGCAACCAGGAGACCGGACCGGCGGTTTCCCTTCTGCTGCGTTTTAAGCCGCGGCTGAGAGTACGGGTGGAGGAGGCTTTTGGCGTTGAGAACGTGGAGACGGAAGCGGACGGATCGCTGCTGGTCCGGGCGAGTTACCCGGATAATCATTGGATGTACGGCATGCTGCTGAGCTACGGGCCGGATTTGCGGGTGCTTGAGCCAGCTTATGTAGCCGAGAGGATCCGGCATATGGCGGTGCAAACGGTGGGGAATTACGAGGATTAAGGCAGAAAATTTACATACGATGATCCGAAGGTCAAATAAGGTCAAAATAATAATTTTTACGATAAATCCACCATAAAACGAGTCAAATCAGGCTATAATTGCGTGTAATCAGCTGTAATCGTTTTTGTCTTTTCACATCCTCGGGCATATAATAAAGGCGTAAGGTCAAACAAGGTCAAATCGAAAGGGGAAATGAAGCATGTTTGACTTGATTCCTTTTGGAAAACGCAGAGAAGATGCCTTTGGACCATTGGTGAAATCCTTTAACGACGTGTTCAGCGACGATTGGTTTACATCTTTCAAAGGATCGTTGACGTCCTTCAAGACCGATATCCGGGAAACGGGGCAATCGTATCTGGTGGAGGCGGAGCTGCCCGGTTTTCAAAAAGAAGATATCGAGATCAGCTACGCTGAGCCTTACCTGACGATCAAAGCCGTTCGCAAGGAAGACCATAGCGTGGACAACCAAGACGAACAAGTCGTCCGCAGAGAACGCCGCTATGGTGAATACACACGCAGCTTCTACGTTCCCGATATTCATGCAGACGGAATTAACGCATCCCTGAAAGACGGCGTACTGAACATGGAAATTCCAAAACAACCTAACCAACGCACCAAACGCATTCAAATTCGCGAAGACATCTAATCATATAGTAAAATGATATGAAGCACCCCGGACGGGGTGCTTTTTGTTAAGATTATAATTTTGAGATTTTTTTCACAAACCCCTTGCAAAGGTGAAAGGGAAGGTGTATGATTAAGCCATAAAGAGGTTGTGATATAAATCACAAATAGATCAAGGCAGATAAATCATCGGAAATATTTTTTTTAGGTATATTGTGCATTATTTCACAAATGAGCAGTGTTCTCCATTCCGCTGCTTATCCATTAAGTTATCCATTCCGTTTCACATTATCCATTTCATTCCCTATAAGGAGGAATTACCATGAAAGTCGCAGTCATTGGATGTACCCATGCCGGAACCGCCGCTGTGAAAAGCATTGCCGCACAGCACCCGGAAGCCCGAATTACGGTGTACGAACGCAACGATAACATTTCGTTCCTGTCGTGCGGCATCGCCCTTCACGTCGGAGGCGTCGTTAAGGACGCTGGCGGATTGTTCTACAGCAATCCGGAAGAGCTGGCCGGACTCGGCGCTGTGACCCGGATGCGGCACGAAGTGCTGGCCGTCGATACCAACGCCAAGACGCTGAATGTCCGTAACCTGGTGACCGGCGAAGAATTTACGGACAGCTATGATAAGCTGGTGGTCACCACAGGCTCGTGGCCGGTTATTCCGAAGATGGAAGGAATCGATCTGGACAATGTCCAGCTGTGCAAAAACTACGCTCACGCGCAGGAAATCATTGCCCGCGCTGCGGATGCAGAACGCATCACCGTCATCGGCGCCGGGTATATCGGCATCGAGCTCGTCGAAGCGTTCCACGAGCTTGGCAAGCAGGTCACTCTGATCGATAACATGGACCGTGTCATGGCCAAGTACCTTGACCGCGATCTGACCGACTTGGCCGAGCAGGCGCTGAAGGCTCGCGGTGTGCAGCTGGCGCTGGGCCGGACGGTGGAAGGCTTCCGCGGCAGCGAAGGCAAAGTCCGCGAGGTCGTCACCACAGACGGCACGTTTGAAGCCGATATGGTTGTGCTGTGCATCGGCTTCCGCCCCGGCACAGATCTGCTGAAGGGCCAAGTTGATATGCTGCCGAACGGCGCGATTATCGTTGACGACTATATGCGCACAAGTAACCCCGATGTGCTGGCCGCTGGCGACAGCTGCGCCGTACGCTACAATCCGACGGGAACGGCGATGTACATTCCGCTGGCCACCAATGCGGTGCGGATGGGTACGCTGGCAGGTATGAATTTAGTGCAGCCGACCGTGCGCTACCAAGGTACCCAGGGAACGTCGGCCATCCGGCTGTTTGACTGGAACATCGCTTCGACGGGCATGACTGAGGCCGCCGCGCTTGCTGCAGACTTGAATGTGAAAACTGTAACAATCCATGAAAACAACCGTCCGGAGTTTATGCCGACCTACGATGATGTCATGCTGAAGCTGGTCTTCGAAGCGGACGGCGGCCGGATCGTCGGAGCCCAGGTAATGTCGAAGGCGGATATGACCCAAGCGGCCAATACGCTGTCGGTGTGCATCCAGAACCGGATGACGGTGCAGGAGCTGGGGTTTGTAGACTTCTTCTTCCAGCCGCATTACAACAAGCCATGGAACGTGCTGAATACGGCCGGACTGGCCGCCATGGAGGAAATGAAGAAGGAGCAGACGGCTCCGGAAGCTGCGGTCCAAACGAAATTAGCCGTGTAATGTAATCACGAGTCATTAATGAATCATTCCAACCACGAGGAATTCCATTCCGGCGAGAAGCGGGATTGCCAGCCTGCTTCTTGCCAACACCATAACCATGCTTGATTCCGGCCCGAAGGGGCCGGGATTTTTTTTGCTTTTTCGCTGACGGGGCGGGATGTGCTTCATTATTTTTTTGAAAAAACTTAAGGGATCTATTGACAAATCACCTCCGTCCGCATATTATCTTAATTAATCAAGATATTATATAAATCAAGATAATTAATTGGTCCAGTTAATGTCAGCGAACCGTTTCTTGAATATCAAAGAAATCCGCGTAATCAGGCGGCCATTCTATCAAAGGAGATGAAGGAAGATGAACATGAATACAAATCAGGCGCAAGACCGGAAGGAAATTGAGCAGCTGTTTGAAAAGCTGAAATGGGCTTGGGGAAAAGGGGATGGCAAGGCTTACGGGGCATGCTTTACCGACAAGGCCGACTACGTTACTTTTCAAGGCGAGCATCTGAAAGGAAGAAAGGCGATCGCCGATGTGCATCAGGAGCTGTGGAACGGCGTATTGAGAGGGTCTACGCTGGACGGGGAGATTGTCAAAATCGATTTTATTACGCCGGAGCTGGCGATCTTTCACGGACTGGGCGCTGTCAAAATGAGATGGCAGAAGCAGGCGCCAAAGAAACGCGACTCCATTAACACCAATGTGGTTGTAAAGCAAAACGGCGAATGGCGCATCGCCGCGTTTCAGAACAGCCGGATTTCCGGACCGGGTTTGATGCAAAAAATATTCACGAAGATGAGCTCGCGGCGGGCTGTTCAGCAGCAGCTTCGTTGAGAAAGGTACAGGAGGATGGCCTGATCGGCGCATCAGCCTGGGAACGATTGAAGCATTACCCGATAGAGCAGCAGAGCAGCCGGTCTTCTCACTCCTCACCAAAGAACCCCTTTCGTCCGCCGGCTGCCGCTGCATCTAACCGAAAAAACGAAAGGGGAAACTATTGTGATGATCACCTTAATACCAAACCCGACGGTTCCTAATTAAAGTCACGAGGTAGTAGCGGTTGAAGAACGCATCAGGCCTTCTTTTTCCGCGACCAGACAATAACCGGAATTAGAAGCAAGGACAGGAATCCTCCGGCCAAAGAAAGTGCGGAGTAGCTGGATTGGGCCACAACCATGCCGGATAAAGCTCCTCCCGAAGCCCCGGCTAAGGCAATGAGCACATCCACCGTGCCTTGGGTCTTCGCCCGAGTATGCGGAGGCGTCGCGTCGACAATGGCTGCCGTTCCGCTAATCAGGCCAAAGTTCCAGCCCAGCCCAAGGAGCGCAAGCGCAAGAACGAGAAATACCATCGATTCTCCGGGCGCGAGCCCAGCCAACAAGCCTGCCGCAAGCAAGGTGATTCCGGAAGCATAGGACATCAGAGTGTGTCCGTACTTATCGACCAGAACGCCGGTAATCAGCGAAGGGAGAAACATCGCAGCCACATGGATGCCGATGACGAGGCCGACCTCGCCCAGCCCGTGTCCGTGATGCTTCATGTGGACCGGTGTCATGGTCATAATGGCCACCATCACGATTTGGGTCAGCACCATCACCGTCGCACCGATCATGATCCCCATTTTATTCATGGCTGCGTCCTTTACGCCGGTGTTCTGCGTGCCATTCAGGCTTTCATCTGCCCGCTGTGCCTCCGCCATGGCCTTGGCCACGATCAGCGGGTCTGGCCGAAGGAAGATGAGGAGGACGACGCCGGCTATAATAAATGCTGCAGCAGCCAGCATGAATGGACCCGAAAGCGCTGGGAAACCTATGGAAGTGGCAAACCGTCCCGTGATATTGACCAGATTCGGTCCGGCCACTGCACCGAATGTGGTGAAGACCATAGCTGCACTAATCGCCTTAGCCCGCTGCGTTGGCAAGGCCAAATCCGTTCCGGCATATCGAGCCTGTAAGTTTGTAGCCGTACCGGCGCCGTATACCAGCAAAGAAATAAAGAGAAGTGCCAGATTGCTTATGAGGGCTGCCAAAACGACGCCTAGCGCACCAAGCCCACCCGCCAGGAAGCCCGCTGCCAGCCCCGTCCGGCGCCCTAACCGCTGGGACAGACGGCCGACGATCAGGGCTGACGCTGCGGATCCTAACGTAATTAAGGCGGAAGGAACCCCGGCATAGCTGTCGGATCCAAGCATGTCTTGGGCAAGCAGCGCTCCTACCGTAACCCCTGCAGCAAAACCGGCCCCGCCGAAAATTTGCGAAATGATGACGATCAACATCGTCCTTTTATGGAGCTGCCGCTGCCTCTCAGGCGATTCAACGTACTGCCTTAGAGGTGCAGGGAGGGGATTCACCCTTTCTACAACCGTGGTCTCTGACATCTATTGATCCTCCCTATATTAGACGAACCGATTCGTAAATGATTTGCTGTTCCCCTCACTACAGACGATCCTGGAATAAAGAAATGACGGTCTCCACTTCTTTTGTGGTGGTGTATCGGCCCAAGCTGAACCGGATCGCTCCCAGCCCTTCGTAATCGCTAAGGCCCATGGCCCGCAGCACCGGTGAAAGGGTTGTGCTTCCGGAGTGGCAGGCGGATCCGGTGGAAGCGGCGATTTCCGGAAAACGACCCAAAATCTCCTGCCCGCTCAGTCCGAGGAAGCTTACATTGAGCGTGTTGGGCAGATGGTTGCCGGGATCGCCATTAAACCGGACCCGGTCTCCAAAGGCTTCCTTGAGCCCTTCCTTCAATGCCTCCCGGAGGTTTCGGATTTCACGGGAACCGACCTTCTGCGCTGCAAGTGCTGCGGCTTTGCCCAATCCGACGATATATGGCACATTTTCCGTTCCTGCCCTCCGGCCGGATTCATGGCCTGCCCCATGCACAAACGGGGCGAGCGCCGTGCCTTCACGCACATACAGTGCGCCGATGCCCTTGGGCGCGTACAACTTATGGCCGGCGATGGATAACAAATCGACGCCCAAGGCATCGACGTTCACCGGGATCTTGCCAAAAGACTGTGCAGCATCTGTATGCATCAGGATACCGTAGCGTTTGGCGATACTGGCCACCTCTTCAATGGGCTGAATCGTTCCGACCTCGCTGTTGGCGTGCATGACCGAAATAAGGATGGTATCCTCGCGGATGGCACGCTCGATATCTGCCGGTGACACCCGGCCCCAGTGATCAACGGGAACGTAGGTCACTTCAGCGCCCAGCGTCTCGAGGAAGGCACAGGGATTGAGAATCGCCGGATGCTCAATGGTTGTCGTGATGATATGTCTGCGAGGCTGATTGGATGCAAAGTAAACCCCTTTTAAAGCATGATTGTTGGCCTCGGTTCCTCCACTGGTAAAAATCACCTCACTGGATTTTGCCCCGATCGCTGCGGCGATCCTGCTTCTGGCGTGCTCGATCGTTTCTTTGAGTGAAGCCGCCGCCCAATGCGACGAAGAAGGATTGCCATAGGGCTGCTCGAAAAACGGCAGCATTTCCTGGAGCACTTCCAGATCTAACGGGGTGCTGGCGTTATAGTCCAGATAAATGCGTTTCGTTACCTCTGTGCTTGAAATTCCCGCCATTCGTAAACTCCTTCCTCCACCCGGAATGCTGAAAAGCCCTCACGCTGCAATTTCCCAACCGCCTCGGCCGCTGCAACGCAGTAAGGTCCGCGGCAATAAGCAGCAATTGGAGTTTCCTTGGGCAGACTTTGCATATATTGATGAAGCTCCTCCATCGGAACAGAGATTGCCCCGGGAATGTGTCCTGCCTCAAATTCATCGGCCGGGCGTACATCCAGTAAAATCATGCTGCCTTCGTCCATTTTGTGCAATACTTCATTTAAAGACAGGGTTTGTACATCCTCGCACTGACTCAGAAAGTCGTTTTTCACCCGGGTGATGTCGGCCAGCTGCGCTTCGCTCATTCGCCATAGAGCATTCAAAAAGCCCTCAATATGGGGACCAGCCAAGCAGTAGATGACATACGTCCCCCGCTTGCTATACTTCACCAGGTTGGCATCCAGTAAAATTTGGAGATGCCGCGATACGTTGGCTACACTCATTTCTGTGGCCTCGGCCAATTTTTCAACAGACTTGGGTCCTTGGGATAACAAATGCATGAGCTCGAGCCGTTTATCGCTGGACAAGCATTTCCCGATTCGGGCGAACTGCCGGTACAAGTCGTCTTTGAAAGCACGAACGGGAAAATCGTGGTCCATCTCTATTCCCACCTTGCTATAATATTCAATTAATTGATTGAATTATAGTCGCGGTTATCTTTGACCGTCAAGATCATAATGAGCTCATAGCTTGACTATATTTTACGAAAGTTCTATTGATGGTTAGGCAAACTTGTCTTGAATGGGTAATGAATGATAGCTAACTTGCTTCCTTTATCTGCAGACTGTGTTAGTCTTAGTAGTAAATTTCTTGGTTAATGGTTAGATGGAACTAAAGTAAATGGTTGAAAATGTATTTTTAGGAATGATTGGTTTTTTGGTAAAATAGGATATTAGGTGGGAGAATACCTGCCACCAAAAAAGAAAAAGTATGAAGGGGACAACATTCGGCGTTGACCGAGAAGGGGAGGACACATGAAATCATCCAAAAAGGTATCATTATTTTCATTAGCGCTGCTGCTCCTCGTGGTGACCGGATGGTCCGGTTGGACGGGAAGCGCCGCAGCTGCGCCGGATTCCGGCAAAACCTATGTCATCGGTACCGACATTACGTTTGCTCCGTTTGAGTTTCAGGACGTCAGCGGCAAGTTTGTCGGGATTGACATGGATCTGATGGAGGCCATCGCCAAGGATCAGAATTTTAAGTATGAGATCAAGCCGCTGGGCTTTAACGCAGCCGTCCAGGCGCTGGAGTCGAACCAGGTGGACGGCGTCATCGCGGGGATGAGCATTACTGACGAACGGAAGCAGAAATTCGACTTTTCCGAGCCCTATTTCCAATCCGGCGTGGTGATGGCCATCAGCGAAAACAATAACAATGTTAAGAGCTACGAGGATTTAAAAGGGAAGAAAGTAGCCGTAAAGACAGGTACAGAAGGCTACAGCTTCGCCGAATCCATCGCCTCAAAATACGGGTTCACCATCGTCCCGTTCGACGATTCCTCGCAAATGTACGACGATGTCAAAACTGGAAACTCTGTGGCCTGCTTTGACGATTATCCCGTGCTGGCTTATGGCGTGAACCAGAACAATGGACTCAAAATCGTAACCGAGAAGGAAGCAGGCGGCTCCTACGGCTTTGCGGTCAGCAAAGGCAAGAACCAGGAGCTGATGCAAAAGTTCAATACCGGCCTGACCAATCTCAAAGCCAGCGGGGAATATGACCAGATTCTCGAGAAATATCTGGGTGAAAATGCGTCCGGACCGGCGAACCAAAGCCGCTGGGGACTGATTAAGGATTCATTGCCGCCGCTGATGACAGGTCTGGGCAATACGCTGCTGTACACAATCGTATCGCTATTCATTGCCTTTATCCTGGGGTTGATCTTCGGCTTTATGAAGGTGAGTCGCAATAAGTTCCTTCGCGGTTTGGCGACGGTATTCGTCGACGTCTTCCGCGGCATTCCGCTGATCGTCCTTGCTTTCTTTATTTACTTTGGTATTCCGCAGGCCTTCGGCTTCACGATGCCGCTGTTCCTGGCGGCCATTCTGACGCTGAGTCTGAATGCAGGCGCTTATGTAACGGAAATCATCCGGGGCGGTATTCAGTCGATCGACCGCGGCCAAATGGAAGCGGCCCGTTCGCTCGGTCTGCCGTACCGCAAGGCGATGATGAAGATCATCATCCCGCAGGCGATCCGCGTCATGATTCCGGCGTTTATCAACCAGCTGGTCATTACGCTGAAAGATACATCGATTCTGTCGGCGATCGGTCTGGTCGAGCTGACGCAGTCCGGCAAAATTATTATCGCAAGAACGTTCTCGTCATTTGATATTTGGCTGGCTGTAGCCATCATGTATTTGATTGTGATCACGATCTTAACGAAACTTTCAGGCTTCTTGGAAGGGAGATTGCGCCGTGGGTAAAATCAGGGTTGAAGGATTAAAGAAGAGCTTCGGCGCCAATCAGGTGCTGAAGGGGATCGATATGCAGGTCAAGGAAGGCGAGGTCGTGTGCGTGATCGGTCCTTCCGGATCGGGAAAAAGTACGTTTCTCCGCTGCATCAATCGGCTTGAGGATATCACTGCAGGCCGTGTCATCGTTGATGACCAGGATCTGAACGATTCGAAGACGGACATTAACAAAGCGCGTGAGAACATCGGCATGGTGTTCCAGCATTTTAACCTGTTTCCGCATTTCAGCGTCCTCAAGAACATCATGTTCGCTCCGATGGAGCTGGGCAAAATGAACGCGAAGCAGGCGCGCGAAACGGCGATGCGCCTCCTGGAGCGCGTCGGACTCGCCGACAAGGCGGACGCGTTCCCGAGCCAGCTGTCGGGCGGGCAGAAGCAGCGGGTGGCGATCGCCCGCGCGCTCGCGATGAATCCCGACGTCATGCTGTTCGACGAGCCGACGTCGGCGCTCGACCCCGAGATGGTCGGCGAAGTGCTGGGCGTCATGAAGGATCTGGCCCGCGAAGGCATGACGATGATGATCGTCACGCACGAGATGGGCTTCGCCCGCGAGGTGGCGGACCGGGTCATCTTCATGGACGGCGGCTACATCGTTGAGGAAGGACCGCCGGAGGAAGTGTTCGGCCGGCCGAAAAACGAGCGTACGATCAGCTTCCTGGAGAAGGTGCTGTAAGCACGTTATAAGCATGAGTGAAGCCGCGTACGTGATGAACCGTTACCCGGTGATCACAGCGGTTTGAATGAAAGCCCGGACGGGCAGCGTTGGCTGCTTGACCGGGCTTTTTTGCATTCGTCCCTGCACATATGTTGGCCGAACCGCTGAAAACGAACCCGAAAGGTACGGCGTTGCGATGAAACATTTTCGCCAGTTACTGCGTAGAAATGTTCCAGGAAAATCCACTTACGTACAGGAGGACGATGATGGTAGAGCTTCGTGAGGAAGGCCAACTGAAATATTCCAACCAGCCGTCCCGGACGGCTAAAACGTTGAATTGGGGACTCGTCGGATTGATGGGAGCCCTCGTTCTAGGATTTCTGGGGTACGGTGTCTTTTGGCTTATCAAGGGAGATTGGGTGGTGGGCAGCTTTATCACGGTGATTGGACTATTCTTGGCGGGCATGCTGTGGCTGATCTTCCGAATCGTCCGGATGCCGCAAAAGGTGCTGCTCCGGTACGAACTCCGGGAGGAAGGATATTATACATACGTTAAGCAAATCAAGACCGGCGAAGAGTCAGAGCATCTGGTGCCGTTCACTCAAATGCAGGAGGTGCTGATCGGCCGGACGACAAGGTACCAGCCCAAGGGGGAAGGCAGCATCGGGTTTTATGTGATCGGTGCCAACATCGTCATGAAATGGGTTGATGAAGAAGGTCATATCCAATATTCCGTCTTCGGATTAGAGAATCCGATGAATTGGAGGCCTGGGTAACGGAGTTCCGAAAGCACGAGATTCCGGTGTACGGGACAGAGGCGAATGTGAAGTTCGTTAGGGTGGAGAACTACCAGACAGCGTATGCCGAGCTGCCGAAGGCCGAGTATGAGCCGGGTGCCAACCCGCTGCATATCGGAAGCCGCGAGCGTAGAGACATCCCTGCGTGGATCAGCCCGGACATGAAGGCAAGAATGGAAGCAGAAGAAAAACGGAGGGATCAGCGGCTGTTCCGGCCAGTTTTTCTTGGCGTTGCCGTGGTTAACCTGATTTTGGCTGTAGCGTGGATGCCTTCCTGGCCCATTTCAGACGGCGCATTCGCGGACAATTCCGCGTCGACGGCCGTTACGCTGGGAAATGTCGTGCTGTTGGTGCTGACCGGCGCATACTGGCGCCAACGCGTCCGGTGGTACCGTTCATTGCTGGATTCGGTAGTGGTGATTGCAGCGCAGTTCGCGGGTGCGGGCATCGCTACGCTTATTGGAAATGCGTCCGCCGGGCTGCTTGACTCCATCGTGGTGGAGGGGCTGCTTTTAGTGGGCATCGGTGCTGTTTTGTTTGTGATTTTTAGAGTGGTGCGGTGGATAGTAAAATAACGAAGCCTCACCTTCGTTTGGATTGGAGCGACAGGAAGGCTTGGGTACGGGGGTAGAACTTGGATTATTTAAAAAAGAAGGCCAAGCCCGATACTTTCGGGTTTTGGTCTTTTTGCTATTGCAATATACAGTGAAACTGTATATAGTGTAAATATACAGTTGAACGATATAAAGTGTGACTGAGCAAAAGGGAGGCACTTCATTGAGCAGAGATAAACATTTACCGCTGACCGAAACGGTATATTATATTTTGTTGGCACTGCTGGAACCGGCGCATGGTTACCTGATTATGCAGAAGGTGGAGGAGCTCAGCGCGGGGCAGGTCCGGATGGCGGCCGGTACGCTGTACGGGGCGGTGGACAATCTGCTGAAGCAGAAATTCATCCAGCCGACTGCGAGCGAGGACAGCCGCCGCAAGGTGTATGTCATCACGGATCTGGGACGGGAAATGCTGAGACAGGATTACGAGCGGATGCGCCATATGATCGAAGTAACCAATATGCAGTGGGGCAAGGAGGAGTTGCTGCATGAAAAAATATAAATTTTTCACGAATCTGGACCAGGAAGAACAGTGGCTGAACGACATGGCCCGGCAGGGCTATATGCTTGTCCGGAAGTCCTTCGGCTATCAATTCGAGCGAAGCGTACCGGAGGAAGCCAACTACCGGATCGACTTCCGCACGTTTAAGAATCAGCGGGACTTTGAGGATTATGTTGCCCTGTTTGAGGACAGCGGCTGGACGCATGTCGCCGGCACGAAGGGGTCGGGGGCTCAATATTTCAAGCAGAACGGTGACCAGGGGAACGAAGATATTTTCTCCGATGCTGACTCCAAGGCGGCCCGATATAAGCGGATTTCCGACATGTGGATGACGCTGTGCTGCTGCTTTATCCCGATTTTCGCGGCGCTGATTTCGACCGATGCCATTGACGCATCTGTCATTCTGAAGCCCCAAGCGCTGTATTACACGCCGGGATTGTGGGAGATGAGCGGCCCAAGATTTTGGCAGGCGTTCCTGTTCGAGACGCCGTTTGCGCTGTTCCGCGGGATCGTCTGGATGGTCATTCCGGTTATGATTATCGTCTACTCGTTTTTCGCTTACAAAGCCAAAAAGGAATACGACAAATCCCAGCAGCAGTAATCATGCCGATAGGGAGCCAATAGGGAGGATGCTGCGCTTGCCGGTATCGTCCTTTTTTTAGGCAGACGGCCCGGTGTATTTCTCCGGCTCCAGAAAAGCGCGAAGCGCGCTGCTCAGCGGTACATCCCGTCGATAGATAAAATAGACCACGACCTCGCGGTAGGACTCCGGCAGGGTCAAGGCTTCAATGTTCTTCTCGTTGGGGATCCGAACGGTGTTGGACCTTGGGAGAAGCGCTACGCCGAGGCCCGAAGCCACACCCCCAAGCACGGCTTCAAGCGAACCGAACTCCATAATTTGCGGATGCTGAACTCCAGCTTCGGCCAGCAGGCGCTCCACTCTGGAGCGGTGGGTGCAGCCTGTCGATAAAATGAGCATCGGCTTCTGCAGCTGTTCCTGCAGGCTGGCCGTTCCGGCCTCGGAGAGCAGCACGAGCTCTTCATCGTAGGAAGGAATCTGCTCCAGCTGGGAATGCGGGACAGGGCCGTACACAAAAGCGCCGTCCAGCTCGCGGTCCAGCACCTGCTGCATGAGCACGCGGGAATTGCCCGTGGCGAGGGACAGGCTGACATGAGGGTAGCGGGCGTAGTAAGCGGCCAGACGGCCTGGCAGATGAGCTGCCGCAGCCGATTCAATTGCCCCGATCCGCAGCGGTCCCCGCGGCGCATCCTCCGCCTGCACGGATTTCTCCGCTTCATCGAGCAAGTTCAGAATTTGACGCGCGTATCCAAGAAGGCGCTCGCCGGCCGGGGTCAGCTCCATCCCCCGGTTGCTCCGGATAAACAGCGGAGTCTGCAAACCTTCCTCCAGCTGGCGAATCCGGCCGGTGACGTTGGAGGGAACATATTGCAGCCTTTGAGCCGCCCGCGTAATGCTTCCTTCCTCCGCTACCGCACGGAATATCCGCAAATCACCACTTTCCATTCGGCTCACCATCCTGACTTCATTTTGACTGAACACCATATTCACTACTAATCATTTTACATGCTCTAAAGCGGCCTATACAATGAATCCCAAAACGGCTTCACAGAGGCCGGAAAAAGGGAGAGATTCATTTGAAAGCAGCTATTCATCATGGCCGGAGCGGTCTGGACGGACTGCGGGTCGGCGACGCAGAGACGAAACAGCCGGGCCCCGGGGAGATCAGGGTCCGTGTAAAGACGGCCGGACTCAATCACCGTGATCTGTTTCTGATGAAGGGACGCCGTGCGGCGGATGCACCGCTCATCCTGGGCTCTGACGGCGCAGGCGTCATCGATGCCGTAGGCGAGGGAGTAGCCGGTCTAACCGCCGGTACGGAGGTCATCATCCATCCGACGATCGGTTGGGATCGAACCGAAGAGGTACCGGTGGTGCCGCAAATCCTGGGCGGTCCTACGGACGGGACGTTTGCCGAGACGGTTGTCATCCCCGCGGACAATGCCTTCCGGAACCCGGCATACCTGACCTGGGAGGAAGCGGGAGTATTGCCCTTATCCGCGCTCACGGCCTACCGGGCGCTGTTTACGAGGGCGCAAATCAAGGCTGGCGAGCACGTGCTTATCCCGGGCATTGGAGGCGGGGTTGCAACCTGCGCCATGCTCATGGCCCAAGCTGCGGGGGCTGTCGTCAGCGTCACTTCCCGAAGCGAGGCCAAGCTTGAAGAAGCGCGGCGTTATGCTGTGCGGGGAGCTTTTTCCAGCAGTGGAGACTGGAACGAAGGGCTGCAAGGGGAGAAGGTGGACGTGATCCTAGATAGCATCGGTCCAGCTACCTTTTCCAAATACTTGGAGGTGATCAAGCCGAACGGCCGGATCGTGAGCTTCGGGGCCAGCTCCGGTGACATGGTGGAGGTCCCGCTAAGGGCGTTGTTTTTTCCGCAGCTGTCATGGATCGGTACGTCGATGGGGAGCCGCGAGGAGTTCGGAGAGATGCTTCGGTTCATGGAGGAGCACGCCATTCGGCCTCTGATCGACCGGATGTATCCGCTGGACGAAGCGCCGGCTGCGTTCCGGAGAATGACTGCTGGCGAGCAGTTTGGCAACATCGGGCTCTGCATCGGTTGAGCCTGGATGCCCGTTCGTGCCAGCGGGACCGGTTCTTTAATCTTTCTTTAGATTTCCTTTAATATTAATTTCTGTTTGCTTAACATCCTCTCCCTATAATCAAAAGCATCTTAGGTTCACGCTCAGGCGCTCACGCGGAGTGGGCACCGGACCGGAAATGGGGAGAAAGAGATGCAGAAAAAAACGATCGCCGTGCTGTTTGGCGGCTGCTCAACAGAATATGAAGTCTCGCTGCAATCGGCGGCTTCCGTCATAGATCATTTGGACAAGGCTAAATATGAGCTGGTGCTCATCGGCATTACCCGGGAGGGAGCCTGGCTGAGGTACCACGGGGATCCCGAGGAGATCCGCAGGGACCGCTGGCATCAGCATCCGGGGTGCATCCCTGCATTTCTGCCGCCAAGCAGGGATACGGGCGGAATCGTGGAGCTGGTCGGGACGGAATACCGTTTGACGCCGGTAGACGTCGTATTCCCGGTTCTTCACGGCAAAAATGGGGAAGACGGCACGCTGCAGGGGCTGCTGGAGCTGTCGGGCATTCCTTTTGTCGGCTGCGGCACGCTGTCCTCTGCCCTTTGTATGGACAAGGAGGTTGCCAGCAAGCTGGTCAAGGCGGCTGGAGTGGAAGTGGCGGGTTCGATCACGGTCCTCGCAGGAGACGACTTGTATGCGGCCGCCAAATCGGCTGAGACGCTGGGCTACCCCGTCTATATTAAACCGGCCAAGTCCGGTTCCTCTTTCGGTATTACGAAGGCGTACGACAGGCTGGCGCTCATGGACGGCATCCGTGAGGCACTGCAGCATGACGACAAGGTGGTGGTCGAGCAGAACATTACCGGATTTGAAGTGGGCTGCGCGGTTCTGGGTCATCGGGAACCGTTTATCGGAGAAATCGACGAGATCGAGCTGCAGGGTGAGTTTTTTGACTATACGGAAAAATACCAGCTGATTTCGTCTAAGATCCATCTGCCAGCGCGGATTTCGGAAGAAACGGCGAACCGGGTCAAAGAGACCGCGCGCCGCGTCTATCGGACGCTCGGCTGCCGCGGCCTGGCCCGGGTGGACATGTTTATTACCGAAGGGGAACGGATTGTGTTCAATGAGGTGAACACAATGCCCGGCTTCACGGCCGCCAGCCGCTATCCGAACATGATGCGGGCCAGCCACCTGCCGTACCCGGACCTGATGGACCGGCTGATCCAGCTGGCCGAAGCGATGGAGGTGGTTCGATGATCGGGGTTGTAGGCACGGCAGGCCGCGTGATTCATATCCAACCGAGCATGGTGTACCGGGGACACCTGGTGCTCATTAACAGTGAGTATCCGCTCCGCCAGGCGCCTTATTCCAAGAGCCTCGCTCCCGTGGAATCACTCGCTCATGCCAGTACTCATGAGCGGGTGATGCGTCTGGAACGCAGCTGCCTGCAGCAGCTGGAGGCGCTGCTGGACGCCTGCGGGGGCCGGGGAGGCATCGGAGTGGTCAGCGGCTACCGTACCGCGATGGAGCAGCAGCGCATCTACGACCGGTCGCTGGTGGAGAACGGGGAGATTTTTACCGCAAGTTACGTGGCTCGTCCCGGAGAAAGCGAACACCAGACCGGACTGGCGGCCGATGTGGGCGATAAGCATACGGGGGTCGACTATTTATGCCCTTCGTTTCCGGAGGGTGGCGTTTATGCCTCTTTCCGGAAACTGGCAGCGGAGCATGGCTTCATCCAGCGTTACAAGCAGGGCAAAGAGCATCTGACGCACATTGCCTGCGAGCCTTGGCATTTTCGCTATGTGGGCGTGCCGCATGCCATCATCATGGAGCAGTATGGGATGTGCCTGGAGGAATACACATACTACTTGAAGCAGTTCACCCTGAAGGGGCCGCATCTATTCAAGAAGGTGAAGGAACATCTCGTGGAGATATATTTTGTCCCCGTACATGAAGAAGAGCAGGTGCTGACGATTAAGGCCCGCCCTGAAACAAGAGTGGAATGCTCAGGGAACAATGTGGACGGCTGCATCATCACCATCTTCCATGATTTGCGGAAGGGGCTGGTGGGTTGAGGGCGCATCGTCTTCGGGCAGAGACGTTCCCTGTGAGATGGGGATACTCGCTTACTTCTCCGGGCGAAAAGAGAGAGGCCCGTCCTTCCCTATCCCACCGGGCGTGGGCGGAAATCAGCCTGGATCACTTGCGGCATAACGCCGCAGAGCTCCAGCGGCTTCTCCCTTCCGGGTGCCGCCTGATGGCGGTGGTTAAAGCTAATGCATACGGACACGGTATTACGGAGATCGCGGGGCATTTGAACCGTTCGGGGATGGATAGCTTCGCTGTGGCGGAAATCGGGGAAGGGATCCTTTTGCGGGAACAAGGCATCCAGGGGGAGATTCTAATCCTTGGCTACACCGATCCAGAGAGGGCCGCCGATTTAGCCAGGTACCATCTGACGCAGACGATGGTAAGTTTGGAATATGGGCAGGCCTTGGAGGCGCTCGGTATCGACCTGGAGGTTCATGTCAAAATCGATACTGGCATGAACCGGCTCGGCGTGCCTCACCAGGATACGGAGTCGATTCTGCGGTGCTATGACTTTGTCAATCTTCGGGTGACGGGCATATTCAGTCATTTGTCCATGTCGGACGGACTTGGGCCGGAGGAGACCGAATTTACGCGCCGGCAGATCGCTCAATTTGATGGTGTAGTCGCGCAAATCAAGAAAGCGGGCATCGATCCAGGCCTTGTGCATCTTCAGAGCAGCTACGGCATGCTGAATTACCCTGAGCTGCGCTATGACCGGGCCCGGCCGGGGATCGCGCTGTACGGCCTGCTCAGCCAGGAGGGCGACGCCGTGCGGTGCCAGGCCGAATTGCGGCCTGTGCTGGCGCTCAAGGCGACTGTGACGCAGGTGAAGGAGGTGCAGGCCGGCCAGCCGGTCGGCTACGGACGCCGCTTCGTGCCGGAACGCGATATCCGGATCGCCACGGTGTCCATCGGCTATGCCGACGGCGTTCCAAGGATGCTGTCGGACGGGGGTGGACAAGCTCTGATCCGCGGGAAGCGGGCCTCCATCATCGGCAGCATCTGCATGGATCAGCTGACCGTCGACGTGACCGGCATTGACGGCGTGCGGCAGGGGGACACCGTTACGCTGATCGGACAAGATGGCGATGAGCAGATCACTGCCGGCGAGATCGCCGCACGCTGCCGTACGGTCACCAACGAAATCGTGAGCCGGATCGGCAGCCGGGTGCAGCGCATATATGTTGAGTAGCCGCTGGAGACAGCGGCTTTTTTGCGCTTATGGCTGTGGTTGGGGTTACCCCGTTACTTCGTTGTATCGGCGCTTGAACTCTTTTATGATGAAGTTTTTTGCGGAGACGATCAGCATTTCCGGGATGAGAACGCACCCGATGTATAGCAGGATGATGAATGGAAGGGAGGCCGTGAAAATAGCGAAGGTTTGTTCTTCCTGCGGCTTCATGATAACCAGCCATAAAGGGATCGCGACCACCCAGGTTAATAGGTTGGAGATCAGCAAATAGGTCAGGTTTTCCCACAGCAAGCTGAATAGAATCAAAGCAGCAATAGGGATCGTCCACGAATCTAGCTGTTGATCCAGACTCAAAAAGCAGAAGAAGGCCATGGGATAGATCAGAGTGATCACGATTTGGCTGGCCTTAATTCGACTCCGTTTCATTTGGCTCTCCTTTCTTGATGTAATAAAAAACCACCGCCTTGTGAATGAACCTCCAGCGGTTAGCGGATGCCTAACAACGAGGAGACAGTTCCATCGATGAATCCTCCATCCCTATTCGTTTCAAAACTCCATTGTATTCGCTGCAGACCAACGAAATCCCTTTTAAACGGACCGGAATAAACTATATTTTCATACCTTTGAAAAAACACGGAAATTAACCGTTGACAGGGGTCACCCCCGGTGATAACCTCAACCAGAGGAAAAAAGCCAACCTGCTATACGATATGTATGATTGATTAACGCGGCAGACCCTTGAGGAGCCGTTTTTTAAAGACGTTATGTCCTTTGTGGACCCCTAGATCCGCATACCTGGCAAGCCGACTCTTCTTTCCGAAGGGTTTTTTCATTTTATAAAAACGTGGGCATGCTGCCAGATGCCTAATCCGACAAAAAGAAAGTGATCCCTTGTATCAGCTAAAGTTTAAGGCGAACACCGAGCGCCTGCTAGACAAACATCTTACCGGTGAATCGATCGATTACCGGCAGATTATTTCCCTGTTCATCCCGATTCTGATCGACCAGGCGTTTATTATTTCGCTGAACATGGTCAACGCCGCCATGATCAGTTCGGCCGGAGTCGCCGCCATTAGCGCCGTCAATATGGTCGACTCGCTCAATATTTTTCTGGTCAGCGTCTTTATCGCCATGTCGACGGGCGGAACGGTCGTCGTCGCGCAGTATAAGGGCAGCGGCAACGACCTGATGGTTTCCAAAGCAGCGTCCAGCACCGTCTCCGCCTGCGCGATCCTGGCGCTGGCTCTCAGTCTGATCCTGGTCTTGTTCCACCAACCGCTGCTCAGCGTGCTGTTCGGAGCGGCTTCACCGGAAGTTATGGACAACGCCAAAGTATATCTGCTCGGAGGCGGCGTGTCTTTTGTGGGGATCGCCATTACTGAAGCGGTGTGCGGGGCGCTGCGCGGGATCGGCAAATCGAGGGCTTCGCTCATGCTGTCCCTGTTCATGAACCTGACCTACGTCGCGCTGAATTTGGTGTTCATCAACCTCTTGCACATGGGCGTGCTTGGCATGACGATCGCGATCAACATCGCCCGGTACCTGGCAGCCGCCTGCGCGCTGTACTTTCTGGTGAAAAGGGACACCGATCTGCATTTCCAGCTCCGGTCCATCGTTCAGGTGAACCTGAAGATGCTCCGCAAAATCTTTTCCATCGGCATCCCGTTTGCAGCGGAGCAGATGTTCTTTAACGGCGGTAAAATGCTGACGCAGATCTTCATCGTCGGCCTTGGCACTTATGCCATTGCCACCAATGCGATCAGCGGGTCGCTGGCAGGCGTCTCCCAAATTCCGGCGAACGCTCTCTCGCTCACGCTGGTGACGGTAGTGGGGCAGTGCATCGGACGGAGAAACGTGGAGGACGCGCGCAAGTTCACCAAGACGTTCCTGTGGCTGGCGTCCTTCTCCTTCGTGCTGACGGGTGTAATCATGATGGCCTTGTTTCATCCGCTGGTCAGCCTGTTCCACCCGCCGAAAGAGATCATCGGGGACATCTTCACGGTCCTGCTCATCAACCTGATCGCGCAAGTACCGCTTTGGGCGATCAGCTTTATTATGCCGTCGGCGCTGCGGGCCGCCGGGGACTCCAAGTTCACCTCGCTGGTCTCCATGCTGTCGATGTGGCTGTTCCGGGTCATCCTGGGCTATGTGCTCGGCATTGTGCTGCATTGGGGAATCGTCGGCGTCTGGCTGGCGATGAACTGTGAGTGGGGTGTGCGCGGCACCGTCTTCCTGCTGCGTTTCATGGGCAAGAAGTGGTATCAGCACCGCTTGATCGATTGAATATATACGATATCCATTCTGAATTTTACGGTAAAAAAAGGACTTTCCCCGGTTTGTCAGCCAATCAGGGAGAGTCCTTTTGCGTTAGGCGGTTGCTCCGCTATTCGTCCGCAATAATAAGCTTCGTCTGCGTCTTCTTAAATTTGGCGGCATAACTGCGGTTCACCAGGTTGTCTGTCACGATCGCATCGATTTTATCCAGCGGCGCGATCGCAATGGTGACGTCCCGGCCGAATTTGCTGCTGTCGGCGGCGACGAAAACCTCTTTGGACAGCTCGATCATCTTTTTGCGCGTGGTCGCTTCCTCCAGATTGTAGTCGGAAATTCCCCGTTCGGTTGTGATGCCGCTGCAGCAAATAAACGCCTTGAGGACGTTCAGTTCATGAAAGTTGAAAATATACTCAAACGTTACGACCGACTGCTCGTCCTTGCGGATTTTTCCCCCGATGATCATCAGCTCGATGTCGGTGTTCATCAGCTCGGTAATGACCGGGATGGAGTTGGTAATGACCGTCAGCTTCTTCTTGTCCTTGATGTATTTGGCAATATGGTATGTCGTCGAGCCGCTGTCGATATAAATGCAGTCCCCATCCTGAATGTATTCGCAGCATTTCCGGGCGATGGCTTCCTTCTCCTCCAGCCGGTCGATCATGCGCTCATCCATGGAAGGCTCGCCATACTTGGGCTCGGCCAGCTTGATGCCGCCATAGATTTTGACGATTTTCCCCTGATTGGCCAGCACATTGATGTCCCTGCGCAGCGTGTCCACGGAGATGTCCAGCTCTTCGGTCAGCTCGTTCATCTTCAGCACCTTGCGGACATTCAGCAGGTCGATGATTTTCTTTTGTCGTTCTAATGGCAGCATGTTTTTCACCTGTATTTGTGACGTGGAAGCCTCGATATTCAAGTTAAGTCAATTCCAGTGTACTGATTACACCTTGCAACTTCAATACCGTTTATATCTTGTAGCCACAGGTTTCTGTTGAGCATCCTGCCTGATACTGTTTGGTCTTGTACCAGCTAAAAAGGGCCGTTGCCGGCCCTTCTGAATTCAATCCGCGACCCGCAGCACGATTCGTCCCCGTCCATGGCCGGTTTGGCATAGCTCGTGAGCTTGCCTGATCTCATGCAGTGGAAATTCCCTTCCGACCGGTGCCTTTATTTGTCCGCCTGCGATCAACTGTCCTATTTGCTGGAAAACGGTATCGGGTGCGAGCTCATTGCTGAACCGCGCAGTAATGCCCAATTGCTGAGCCCGCTCCGTAGAGGGGACGTCTACAAGCGAGAGCAAGGTTCCCCCGCGTCTCACGATGGACCAGGAGCGCTCCAGCGTGTCCCCGCCAACCCCGTCCAGAACCAAGTCCACGTCGTGTACCCTGTCCTCAAATCGGGTTGTTCGATAATCGATGACAGTGTCGGCACCCAGCCATTTGACGTAATCGATATGGTCCCCTGAACATGTGCCGATGACTTCGGCGCCTTTCCATTTGGCCAATTGAACGGCATACGACCCGACCCCTCCGGCCGCCGCATGAACCAGAACACGCTGGCCTGGCTGCAAATGGCCATGAGCGAACAGCGCCATCCATGCCGTAGTAGCACTTCCTGATATGGTGGCTGCTTCGCGGAAGGAGAGTTTTGGCGGCATGCTTGCAAGGGTGTCCACTGTTGTTGTGACGAACTCCGCGCATGCGCCTTGACTGGCTCTGCCGAATACCGCCTGACCTTTCCGAAACTTCGATACACGGGAACCGACATCGGCGACGACTCCCGCTACAGCTGAACCCGAGATAAAAGGAAGCTGCAGCGGGACATGCTCCTTCATCAGTCCTTGACGATACGCCCAATCCACCGGCAGTACGCCGACGGCATGAACACGAATCAAAACTTCCTCCGGTTTAGGAACCGGTACAGGCAGTTGTTCCAGTCTCAGCTCCTCCGGTCCTCCATACTGGTGAATACGAACAGCTTGCATCAGGTTTGAAGTCATTCTTCCATCTCCTTCGAAATCATTTTTGTGTGCTGGATATTGAGGATCCAATGGTTTTACGGGCTCGCACCAGCATAGAATAAAGCGCGACAACCACGACCAGGACGGTGAACAGCAGGGAAAACGCGTTGCTGTAGCTCATCGCTTGCTCGTGAAAGAGCAGCGGATTCAGCTGAACGGGCGCTCCCCAATCAAGTACTTTGCCGATCAAAGAAGTAGAGACCGCTCCGATGATGAATGTCATCATGGTAAGAAAGCCCATCCCGATACCCATATGCTCCTGTGACAAAGTGAGGGAAACGCTATTTGACGTAGCTACCTGGATAAAGGTCTGCCCCGTGCTGGCTAGAATCAGGAAGATCCATATATAGGCGGGCGGCATCCCGGGGAATACGGACAAGATACCAAAGGAAACTAAGAGCGGGGCTGCAGCCAGATAGAAGAGAAAGCCATTTCCCCTTTCGTCGGCGAGTTTCCCGCCTGTTCTTCCCAGCAAAGCGGATGCCATGGCTCCCGGAAACATGACAAAACCAATGAATGCGGGAGATACGTGGCTTATGTTCGTGAGCAGCTGCGGCATAATGAAGGGCATCCCGGAACTCAGGCTCGCCGCTAACAAAGCAATCCCTACGCCCAGGACATAACGCCGATTATGAAACAAGGCGGGCTGAACAAACGGCTCCTCTGCGGACCGGATGCGAAGGATGAATAGAGCAAAGAAGATGAAGCCGGTACCAAAGAACAGCCATGAACTATAAGTGATAGCAAGAAGGATTAACGCAATGGTACCTGCGAGCAGAAATCCGCCGATCCAATCCAGCTTGCTCCCTGTCCGCTCTGGTTCTTCATGCAAATATTTACGAAATACAGGCAGAACCAGCAGGATGAACAAAGAAAAACAAAAAAGCATACGCCAATGAAGCATACCTGTCACCAGACTAGCCGCTATAGGGCTAATGGCCGTCCCAAGAGCCAGCCCGCTTACCATGGTGCCAATGGCCCGGCCTCTGTTCTCCGGGGGAAAATATTTGGCCGGTATAATCATGGATACGGCAGGGATTACCGCTCCTCCGGCAGCCTGCAGCATCCGTCCAGCCACCATCATCCCGTAATGCTGTGCCGACAGCCCTAAGAGCGAGCCCGTGACCATAAGGATGAAGCCGAAAGTCAGCAAATCCTTCAGCCGGTAACGGTCTGCCAATTTACCGTAGGTCACTGAACCGATCGCATACATGATTCCATAGCCCGTGGTCATCCAGCTCACCTGTGAAGCCGTCAGCATAAACTCCTGACGAATGGAGGTGAGCACCACGTTAAAAATCGTTGCGTTCATGACCGATATGATCAAGGTGAAGTACATGATATGAAGCAGCTTATTGGCCGCATCCTTTTGACCCTCCATCTCCGTAAGTCCCCTTTCCTTTGCGTTCCATCGTGAAGATGGAGATTCATCCATATTATAAAGTTGATAAATGGCCGTTAAAAATATAAATTGGTCATAAGTTCATAACTTTAAAGCTATAAACTTGATTCGGTCCATCAGAATGGAAGGGTGGAATCCATGGAATTATTGCAATTGAAGTATTTTCAAACCGTCGCCAGGCTGGAACATATGACGAAGGCAGCCGAGGAACTGCATATCGCCCAGCCGGCCCTCAGCAAAACGATCGCCCGGCTGGAGCAGGATATAGGAGTTCCGCTATTCGACCGCCACAAACAAAAAATCCGCCTCAATTCGTATGGCAGACTGTTTTTGCAGCAGGTTGAGCCGGCCCTGACGATGCTGGAAGAGGGGAGACGCCAGGTTGCCGATCAGGCTGGCCTCGAGCAGGGACGTATTGTGTTGGCCACAACGAACCACAAATGTGACGCGGAGTTTATCAGTTCATTTTTATCGGCGTACCCGAAGGTCAATCTTCGCCTAACCCAAACTACCTCGCACGAGGAGAAGATCGAGCTCCTTCTTGACGGCGAACTGGACTTTTGCATTACTTCGCTGCCGATTGAACATGAGGAGATCGAAAGTATTGAATTTTTGCGGGAGGAGATTTATCTGGCTGTACCCTCCGGGCATCCTTTATCGAATCGAACCAGGATCTGCTTGAGCGAGTTGGCCGGGGAACCCTTTATCGGTTTGGACAGGAAGCACAGCTACCGGGTATTAACCGATCAATTGTGTAAATCGGCGGGGTTTGAACCAAAGATTTCATGCGAGGTTGACGATACGACCGTTATGAGTGCTTTTGTCAAAGCGGGTATGGGGGTTGCCTTATTAAACGAACCGGCGAAATTAAAAGAACCCTCACTTGTTCTGCTTCCGATTGAGCAGCCTGTGTGCCAGCGCGCTTTTCTGTTGGCCTGGTCGAGACATCATTACCTATCCAAAGCGGCTCATACGTTTCGTGATTTCCTGATCCGCTATTATGCGGACCTCACAACAGAATTAGCACAGTAAGCCTTGGTCAAACGCCAAAGCGCCGAATCGGTACTCCAAAGTACGGGTTGGGCGCTTTTTTTACGTATATATGAGAAGAAATGAAGGTAATTTAGGATGAAGTTAGTCAAAATATATGAATAACATATGCATAATTTACTTCGACTTTACACAATGGACGATTTGGATTGACATTCGCTTTTTATACTGGGGTTGTGTTTATGGGAGGTGAGCCGTCTGCTCAAGCTGCAGCATATTCGTAAACAATTCGACGAAAAGGTAGTTTTGGAAAACATCAGTCTCGAGATCGGCACGGGCGAAATTGTATCGCTCCTCGGTCCGAGCGGAAGCGGGAAGACGACCCTTCTCGGCATTATTCTCGGGTTAACCGATATGGATCAAGGCAAGATCCTGTTTAATGGTAACGACATCAGCCGGGTGCCTATGAACAAGCGCGGTTTCAATATCGTGTTTCAGGATTATGCCCTGTTCCCGAATTTGAACGCTTACGACAATATCGTATACGGGCTTCGCAACAAGAAGGGCATCAGCAAGGAGGAGGTTCGGGAAACGATCGATTTTCTGGAGCTCGGGCCACATCTGAAAAAAAGAATCAGCGAGCTGTCCGGGGGCCAGAAGCAGCGGGTGGCCTTGGCCCGAACGCTGGTCACCAAGCCGAAAATCCTGCTGCTGGACGAGCCGCTCAGCGCCCTCGACGGGGTGATCAAGGAATCGATCAAGCAGCGGATTCAATCGATCGCGCGGGAATTCAAGCTTACGACGATCATTGTGACCCACGATCCGGAAGAGGCACTGACCTTGTCGGACAAAATTCTGATCATCAACCAGGGCCAAATCGCCCAATACGGCACGCCGCAGGACATCATCCAGCAGCCGGCGGATGCTTTCGTGGAACAGTTTATCATCCGGCAGCTGCAGATCAAACGGCAGAACATTTACCAGCTTTTTGGTGCAGCCCATGCATAAAGTCAAGCCCGAAATGCGGGTGATCTTCATCCTGATCGTGCTGCTGTTCGCCGTGTTTCTGTTCATCCCGCTGGTGGTGCTGCTCATTCGCTCTTTGAAAAATGACCAGGGCTTTACGCTTGCAAACTATATCGATGTGTGGAGCAACCGGGACCTGACCCGTTCCATTCTGAACAGCGTCAAAATATCGGCGCTGACCGCACTCATTACGACGGTGCTTGGCTTTATTCTCGCTTATGGTATTCACTGTACCAATGTGTACCGCCCCATCAAGGGCGCAGTAAGGATTTTGGTCGCGCTCCCGATGCTCCTGCCCACGATTACCTACGGATTCGCTATCATGTACTCCTTCGGCAACCAGGGATTAATCACGCGGATCACGGGACGGAACTGGTTTGAGATTTACGGATTCAACGGACTGCTGCTCGGATATGTCATTTACACGCTGCCGTCGGCCTTTCTGCTGATCCACAATGCGTTCCGCTACATGGACCGGAAGTTCATCATCGTCTCCAGGTTGATGGGGGACGGCACGCTGCGCAGCTTCAAAAATACGGTACTGCGGCCGCTGGCGGGAGCGCTGGGCGGCGCGTTGATCCTGTCTTTTATCCTGAGTTTTACCGATTTCGGGATTCCGGCGTCGGTCGGCGGCACCTACGAGGTTGTAGCAGGACAGCTGTACCAGGTCATGCTCGGCTCCATCCCGGATTTTAACCAGGGGGCGGTCGTTGCGATCGTCATGCTGATCCCGGCGGTGTTCGGCATCTGGCTGCTGCAGGCGCTGGAGAAGCTCAACTTCCACGTCGATAAAATGGCCGATACGCCGCTGCCCAAGCACCGCATACGGGATACGAGTTTCGGGATCCTCTCCCTGATGGTCGTGCTCGGCATGCTCTCTATCTTTGCGGTTATGTTTATCGCACCGTGGATGAACGGATATCCGTACGATCTCACGTTTACCTTCAAGCATGTGGCGAGTGTGCTGGAATCCGGAGATCTCACAGGGGTGTACAAGCATTCGCTGTGGGTCGCGCTGCTGACGTCCGTCTTCGGTACCCTGGCTGCTTATGCCGCTGCACTGCTCAATGTGCGCACGAACCTGCGGTGGCGGGGAGTCACGGATACCATCTCGATGATCACCAACACGGTGCCGGGCATGGTGTTGGGGATTGCGTACCTGCTGTTTCTGAACGGGAGCAGTCTGAAGGGGACGTTTACGATTCTGGTGCTCTGCAACATCGTCCATCTGTTCACGACGCCATACCTGATGGCTAAAAACGCCCTTTCCCGGATGAATCCATCCTGGGAAACGACCGGGGAACTGCTTGGAGACAGCTGGCTGCGGACCGTCCGGCGGGTCGTGCTGCCGAATTCGGCCGCCACGGTGGTCGAAATGTTCGGATACTTCTTCGTCAACGCGATGGTGACGATCAGCGGTATCATCTTTCTTGTATCGGCGCAGACGTCGGTGGTGGCAAGCAAAATCAAAGAACTGCAGCATTTCGCCAAGTTTAATGAAATTTTCGTGCTGTCCATGCTGATCTTCGCAACCAACCTGATAATCAAGGTGCTGTGCGAAGTACTGCAGAGAAGGAGGGCGGTGCAGCGGTGAGCCCGGGGGTTGCCTACCACCGTAATGAAACGACTTGAAATGTTTTCATCACATTTTCTCAAACACCAAGCCCAGCGGAGGGGCCGAAGTCGGTTTGGAGAAGCGCAGCGATCAGAAAACCGATTCGGACCCGGAGCGGCCCCAGAAGGCACGCAAGCAGCAAGCCAGCATTACCATCATTTTATTTGAAACGAGGAATTTACCCATGTCCAAGTCCAAAACGTTCAAAGGCCTTCTGCTCACCCTGCTCGCCATCAGCCTCGTATTCGCTCTAGTCGGATGCAGCAGCAGTAAAGCGGAGGAATCCAAGAAGGTCGTCATCTACACCAACGGCGATGAAGAAGCGGTGGCCGCCATGGAGTCTGCGCTGAAAAATGCCGGCTACGACGGCAAATATGTGCTGCAGTCACTTGGTACTTCCGAGCTCGGCGGAAAGCTGATGGCGGAGGGAAGCGATATCGAGGCCGATCTCATCACGATGAGCTCGTATTTTATCGACAGCTCGCAGAGCAAGTACCACATGTACAAGGACCTGTCTTTTACCACGAACGCCATGGATTCCTACCCTTCCTACTATACGCCGATTCTGGCCAATACCGGATCGATCTTCGTGAATACCGAGGTGCTGAAGCAAAAAGGATTGGCGAAGCCGGCATCGATCAAGGATTTGACGAAGCCGGAATATAAAGGCCTGGTATCGATTCCGAACATTATGGACTCCTCCACCGGCTGGCTGCTCGTGCAGGCTGTCATCACGCAGTATGGAGAAGAGGAAGGCAAGGAGGTGCTGCACGATCTGATCGCGAACGTCGGCCCGCATCTGGAGAGCTCGGGCTCCGGCCCGATCAAGAAGGTCGAAGCCGGCGAAGTTGCCGCAGGCTTCGGACTGCGCCACCAGGCGGTCAAAGCCAAGGCTTCGGGCGCGCCAATCGATTATGTCGACCCGTCGGAAGGCAACTTCTCGCTGACCGAGTCGATCGCGGTCGTCGATAAGAAGAATGCTACAACCGACCTCGCCATGAAAATGGCCGAGACGATCATTAAGGATGCGCGCAAGGGCCTGATCACGAACTATCCGGTCGCCCTCTACCAAGGTGAGACGGTGGAAGACATCAACAAGCCGGCCAAATCGATGAAGTTCGCCAAACCGCTGACGGTGGAGCTCCTTGAGGAGCACCAGAAGTTTTTTAACGATGCCAAATAACAAGTGGCGACGACCCAAAAATGAACCCAATACACCGCAGGGAGTGACTTACCCATGAACCAATACAAGCTGTTAACCCCGGGACCGCTGACCACGACCCGTACGGTGAAAGAAGAAATGCTCCTGGACCGCTGCACCTGGGACGATGACTATAAATCGATCACGCAGCGGATCCGGTCCCAATTGCTCGGCATCGCCGGCGCCGATCCTGCGGAATACACCGCCGTGCTGATGCAGGGCAGCGGCACGTTTGCGGTTGAATCGGTCATGACCTCGGCCATTTCCGACCAGGACAAGGTGCTGATCATCACGAACGGCGCCTACGGCGAGCGGATCGTCCAGATGGCGCGGTATATCGGCTTGAACTATGCGGAATATCGCATCGATTATGACCAGCATCCCGACGAAATGGAGCTTCGTGACTTGCTTGAAGCCGATCCTTCCATTACCCATATCGCGATGGTTCACTGCGAGACGACGACGGGCATATTGAATCCGCTCGAAACGGTGGCTGCGTTGTCCCAAGCGTACGGCAAAACACTGATCATCGACGCCATGAGCAGCTTCGGCGGCATTCCGATCGATGTGACCGGTCTCGGAATCGATTATTTGATCAGCAGCGCCAATAAATGCATTCAAGGCGTACCCGGCTTCGGTTTTGTCATTGCCATGCTGGAGAAGCTAAAGGAGCGCCAGGGCACGGCGCGCAGCCTGTCGCTGGATCTCTACGACCAATGGAAGGGCATGGACAAGGACGGCAAATGGCGGTTTACCTCGCCTACCCATGTCGTGGCAGCCTTTGCCAAGGCGCTCGACGAGCTGGCGGAGGAGGGTGGCGTAACGGCCCGGTTTGAACGCTACCGCCGGAACAACCGGCTGCTTCGCGACCGGCTGGCCGGCATCGGGCTGTACGCCTATATCGAGGAAGCGAAGCAGTCGCCGATCATTACGACGTTTTTGTTCCCTGAGGGGCAGCATTTCAGCTTTGCCGACTTTTACGCCTATGTGAAAGAAAGGGGCTTCGTCATCTACCCCGGCAAGCTGACGGACGTCGATACGTTCCGCATTGGCAACATCGGGGAGATCTATGAGGAGGACATCGAGCAGTTGTGCGGTATAATCGAGGAATATATGGGAGGAATGAAGCGATGAACCGGATCGAGGGCGTGATTTTGGATTGGGCCGGAACGGCCGTGGACTTCGGCTGCTTTGCGCCGGTGAACGTCTTTGTCGATATTTTCAGCCAAGCCGGCATTGAGGTTACAATGGAGGAAGCCAGAGCACCGATGGGCATGCTCAAAATCGACCACATCCGCGCCATGCTGGCTATGCCGAGGATTTCTGCTCTCTGGAAGGACAAGTACGGACGGGATTTCAGCGAAGAGGACGTGCACCGGCTGTACGCCGCGTTTGAGCCTGCGCTGATGGCCTCCCTGTCCGAATATACGGATCCGATCCCCGGCGTCATTGAGGCGGTGGATGCACTGCGGGCAGACGGACTGAAGATCGGCTCCACTACAGGGTATACGCGTTCCATGATGGACGTCGTCACTCAGGGCGCACGGGAAAAAGGGTACTTTCCCGACCATCTCGTCACCCCGGACGAAACGGGATCTTACGGCAGACCGTATCCGTACATGATTTTCCGCAACATGGAGCATCTGAAGCTGTCCGCATCCTGGAAGGTGGTCAAGGCCGGCGATACGGCCTCCGATATCCAGGAAGGCGTACAGGCCGGCGTATGGTCGGTCGGCGTCGTCATCGGCAGCTCGGAGATGGGCTTAAGCCAGGAGGAATACGACCGTTTGTCCGCGAACGAGCGGGCCGAGGCGATCAAGCGCACGAGACGGGCGTTCCTGGCGAACGGAGCCGATTTTACGATCGATACGCTGGCCGAGCTGCCTGCCCTCATCGGAACGATCAACCAGATGCTGGCCAAGGGCGAACGCCCGGGCCAAGCACGGCGGCTGCAGACCGCAGAGCTTTAATAGCATATAGTTCAGCTGTCATCCAACCGCGCTTCGGCGCGGTTTTTTTGTATTGTCTTCTTTAATTCAGGCAACTCTAAAGTTGCTTATCATTGACATGCAACCACAGGGTTGCTTATAATAGGTTTATGAATTGGGACAAAGACGCTATATTCAAAGCTCTTGGCGACTCGACTCGGCGGCTTATGTTAGACGAGCTGTCCGAGCGCAACGAGCTGACGTTGTATGAACTTACCGCACGTCTCATTATGAAGCATGAGCTCTCCATTTCACGGCAGGCGATTGCCAAACATCTGGCTGCATTGGAAGAGGCAGGGCTTGTCAAGACAGAAAAAAAGGGAAAATATCGAGTCATTATATTCAACAACGAGCCGCTTAAAAATTTGCTTGAAGGATGGGTAGAGTAATTTAATGGCGCCGGATTGTGACGAGAGCACCAGCACCACTAATTTCAAAGGAGGCAAAAAAGGATGAAAATCGTTGTGACCAGCATATTTGTATCAGACCAAGACCGGGCACTGAAGTTTTATTCGGAAAAGCTCGGGTTTATCAAAAAGGAGGACGTTCCCGCCGGTGAATACAGGTGGATCACGGTTGTTTCACCTGAAGAGCAGAACGGTACCGAGCTCTTACTCGAACCGAATGACCATCCTGCCGCCAAAGAGTACCAATCGAAGATATTTGCTGATGGCATCCCGGCAACGATGTTTGGCGTGGAGGATATTCATACAGAGTATAAGCGGCTATTGGAAAACGGCGTGAGGTTTACGATGGAGCCGACAACAATGGGCGATCTTACGATAGCCGTCTTCGACGATACATGCGGCAACCTTATTCAGATTGTGCAGAAGTAACTTCATGGCCGGTTCTGTAGGCTTAACTTTGATGCTAACCCTGTCCTTTTGTAAGGATGGGGTTATTTTATTATTACAGGTTTTATATTCTAGTGTTCGGCTGAAGAAGCCCCTGCAATAATGTACTATCCGGCTGCCGGCCCCGCACCCTATAATGCTAAAAAACGACGGTGTGAGGAGTATCGAACATGAACATTGCTTCTTTTCTGCTGTACTGTGTCATTGTTACCTTTACGCCGGGGCCATCGAATATCGTCATTTTGGCGGCGGTCCGGCAGGAGGGCTTCAGACAGGCGGCCAAATATATTGCCGGGGCTTCTATCGCTTACTCTTTGCTGGTGGCTGCTTCGGTCGTGGTGAACCGGGAGCTGGTTACGGGGATGCCCGTCGTTCTTACGGTTCTAAGGATCGCGGGCAGCCTGTTCATTCTGTACCTGGCTTACCAGATTTACCGCATGGACGTGTCCAAGGCGGCGGCCAAGCAGACGACGTCCTTTATGTCGGGTTTTTGGATGCAGTTTTTGAATCCGAAAGTGGTGCTGTTCACCATTACCGTCATTCCCATTTACGTCATGCCCTATTATTCTTCAGGTTGGGTCTTGGCCCTGTTTGTGGGATTGGTCTCGCTGATCGGCGTTGCCGCCTATTTTTCCTGGGGACTGTTCGGCACGCTGCTCAAGGGCATTCTGCAAAAATACCAAAAAATCTCGAATATCGTTTTCGCCCTGCTTCTGGTATACTCGGCCGTAATGGTATCCGGGATCACAGACATCGCGAGGGGGTGAGTGAAGGATGGAACGATTCGAGTATAAGCAGGCGGCGGGCATTACCGCGCTGTCGGCGAGCATTGCCGATTTTACGTACAAAAAGCACTGCCACGAGGAGTACGCGCTCGGCGTCACCCTCCGCGGCGTTCAGCAGTACGACCTGGAAGGGAGCCTACAGTCCTCCCACCGCAGCGGCGTGATGCTGTTTCATCCCGAGCAGACGCATGACGGCTGGTCGCAGGAACGCTCCGGCATCGATTATGTCATGCTCTACATTCACCCGGATCAATTCCTGGAGGCTTTGGGGAAAAAGGAAGTGCTCCGCTTCTCCGACCCCATCGTGTACGACGCGGGGCTGCGGCGCAGCATTCTCGATCTGTCCACTGCCATTGCCGGCGGCCAATCCGAGGATGTATGCAGCGAGCTGCTGTTTCGGGTTGCGGGCCACTTTTCGCAGGACATTTTGCGGCCGATGGACATCAAGGCCCCGTCGTTCACCCGCAAAGCCAAAGAACGGATTCATGAGAACCTGGAGCATGTGCTTCGCCTGGACGAAATCAGCGGGGAGTTTGGGATGTCCAAATATCAGTTCATCCGGGCATTCAAAGCCAATACCGGGCTCTCCCCCTACCAGTACTTCCTGAACTGCCGCTTGGAGCGGGCCCGGCGGCTGATTGAAAAGCACCGGGACATTTACCTGGCGGTGAGCAGCTGCGGTTTTGTGGATCTGGCCCATTTGAACCGCCATTACAAGCATGTGTACGGCACGACGGCATTCGAATACTTGTCTTACTTGGAGGGGAAGATCTGACCTTGTTTGGTTCATTCTAATAAGTTCGTTATACGGCATGTCATCCGAAAGGATGGCATGCTTTTTTGCGTTTTGCGTTAGAGACATCGGACTGACTCCCGGATGGTGGTCCTGTCCGACAGGGGGGTTCTTTCGTCATTTCCCCATGGATCTTCGGATTGAACGGCTGCTCATGTGAGCGACGTTTTAAAAGAGAATGTATCGGGAACAATGGATGTCATGAAATGCTCATGATTATAGTATAGGGCACTAGGGTATATTAAAAGAGGGCAGTCATTCTGAAGACGAAGAGGAGTGCTGACATGATGAAAAAACAATGGCTTATGCTCATCGCCGGAGCCATGCTGGTGCTGGGAGGGTGCCAAAATAATGACTCCGCGTCGGAGCCGGCATCCGTGACCCCGTCGCAGCACGAGCAGGCAGCGGATGATTCGGACATGAATATGGACCAGATGGACGAGATGCATCATTCCGGTTCCGGGGAAGTTCCCGCAGGGCTGAAAGAAGCGGCGAATCCGGCTTTCAAGGTGGGAAGCCAGGCGATCATCGAGGCCGGCCACATGAAAGGGATGAAGGGCGCCAAGGCTACCATTGTCGGTGCCTATGACACGACGGCCTATGCCGTCTCCTACACGCCGACGACCGGGGGTCCCAAGGTGACGAACCACAAGTGGGTAATCCACGAGGAGATCGAGAACGCCGGGGCAGAGCCGTTCAAGCCGGGGGACGAGGTCGTTCTGGAGGCGGACCATATGCCGGGAATGAAGGGCGCCAAGGCAACGATCGATTCCGCCGAGAAAACGACGGTGTATATGGTGGACTATGAGCCAACGACGGGCGGCGATCCGGTCAAAAACCATATGTGGGTTACGGGAAGCGAGCTGTCGGCTGCCAAATAACCGTCCCGAATACCCCTAAACCATCCAGGGCCACGATCAAGTGGCCCTTTATTATTTTCCAGGCCGATGCTCGTAGAAGAATTTCTATTACTGGATTCATCGCCCCCCTCGCAATATTGGATAAGCATCGAAAATAAAAAAGCACCCTCTAAGGGTGCTCACGCAAATTTGGATCGGATCCCAATCCCTACTTTCCGGAAAGGCTAATGAGTTACTCTCCGGAATATAGGCCGATACGGTTCCCGAGGGTCGACAGCCTCTTCGGCTTTTGGTCCAGCTCACCGGCCAAGACGGTCAGTGCTTCTTTGAGCTGCTGCTCGTTCCAATACACGTAAGGGCTTTTCCATTGGCCCTCGACGGTCTGCATCTGGATTTGGTCCGGTTTCATTTTTTTGTAATTGAGGAGCCAACGTTCCATGTTCTTGGCGGGAATATCCGTCTGGACCTGTTCCCCGATAATGTCCAGCACCTGCCCCCATTGGCTGATGCCTTTAAATGAAGTGAGCTTGTCTAGAACCTGGTTCAACACCTGCTGCTGACGCCGGTTCCGGTCGAAATCCGAAGACGGCGACGAACCATCGTTGGACTTCCGGTAACGGACGAAGTCGAGCGCCTGTTTGCCGTCCAGATGCTGCATACCCTTGCGCAGATTGATATCCGTGCCATCGGCCGTATCTTTGTAGCGCATGTCCATGTCGACGTCAACATCGACGCCGCCGACGGCATCGATGATCTGCCGGAATCCTTCAAAGTTGATCATAACCATATAATCAACCGGAATGTGGAACAAGTCGCCAAAGAACTCCTTCGTGTCGGCCATGGCCGCCTTTTTGTCCTTGATATAGTAATGGGCGTAATAGTAGTTGGCTTTGTGCGTCCCCAGCTGGGATTGGCTGACTTTTAAATCCCGGGGGATGGATATTAAGCTTGCCGATTTCTTTTCAGGATTCAGCGCCCCCAAAATCATCACATCGGTATTGATCGTTCCCCCGCTGCCTTCGCGGTTGTCGATTCCGGCGAGCAGAAAAGTCATCGGCTTCATGTCGGACTCGGTTACGCTTTCAACCGGCGGCTCGCTAACGGTCTCCCCCTGTTCCTGCTGCTGGGACTGGGGTGCGTAATATTCGGCGGCAGCCGATATTTTATGTAAGGTTGATATCGCTTTATGATGCAAAAATCCAAGGAATCCGCCTACTCCGATCAGTACGAGCGCGATTACGGCCGTGATGCTGAGCATCCACTTGCGGAGCCGGCTCATTTTCTTCTTTTTTTTGGAACGTGGTTGCATAACATCCTCCAATCCTGTTCTATATAGAATGAACTAAAGAAATGAATGTTCTAGGCTTCTATTAGGCCGTTATAACCGAAAGTTCAATGCAAAACTTTAATTCATTCTATCTATCAAAAAAAAGCACTATACATATGTATACTATAATTATTACAAGCGAGCAACTTTACATAGGTTTCATTATACAATGTACAAAATCTAGCGTTGAATACAGCCGGCAATGGACCTTCAACGGAAAGATGATTCGTTCTCTTGACAATCGGCATATTCTGGAATAAGATGATTCCATAAATGACAGTAAGTACTGACAGACATGATTAGCTTGGCATTGTTTAAAACAAAGGAGGGAAGGAAATGGGAGATGATAAAATGGGCGGAAAACCGGTCGTGTGGGTCAATGCCTTTCAAGTGAAGCCGGGCAAGCTGGACGAATTTATGCGGATTCAGTCTGAGGAGCTGCGTTCTTTTGCAGAACAGGACACCGTAAACGGAGCGCTTGGGAGCCGACTTCTGCGCGCATCCCATCGGGACCGGGCCATAGCCATTGCACTGTTTGAGAGTGTAGAGGCCCACCAATCCTGGCTTAAACAGGCGGATTTCTCAGCGCATTACGACAAGATCAAGGATCTGATCGAAGGGGCGGAAGGCGATTATTATACGGTTGAGGCCGCCTACGGGGCAACCATTGAATAAACAAAGGCGGCGAGGGTGACGGGATGGCTGTGAGTGAGTACTTGTGAATGAAGTATACCATGAATGACAGTAAGTACTTACTGTAATCTAATTATGAACTATTAATTTATTTATGAGCTACTAATCTATTTTGAATAATGGAAGGGGTTATTAAGTCATGATGAATATTGGAATTATTATTGGGAGTACCAGACCGGGACGCAACGGGGAGGCGATCGGCCGCTGGGTGCATGACATCGCAAGCAGTCGGAGCGACGCCAAATTTGAGCTGGTCGATATTGCGGATTACCGGCTGCCGCTGTTTGATGAGCCGATGTCCCCGATTATGGGGCAGTACTCCAAGGAACATACGGTGGCATGGTCGAAGAAAATCGCCGAGTTTGACGGCTTCGTATTCGTGACTCCCGAATACAACAAATCCATACCCGGAGCACTGAAGAACGCCATCGATTTCCTGTACCATGAATGGAACAACAAGGCGGCAGGCATTGTGGCTTATGGCGGCGGCGGAGGCTCGCGTGCAGCGGAGGCGCTTCGATTGATCCTTGGCGAGCTGATGGTAGCTGATGTTCGCGCACAGGTGGGGCTGTCCCTGCATACCGATTTTGAAAATTACACGGTTCTGAAGCCGGGCGCCCATCAGGAAGCGGCGGTTCACGCCATGCTGGATCAGCTTGTGTCCTGGAGCGAGGCGCTGCACACCGTTCGGCAGAAGGAGAAAGCCCACGCCTAAAGGGCTCTCCATGTTATGCTCTTTAAAGCCAATCCGGAGGATGAAGCCGGGTTGGCTTTTTTTCTACTATATAATAATGGGGTTTAGAGCAGGGCGTCTATCCTCCGACCGAGTGTCCCTTGACAAGACGACCAGGGATCGTTAAGATTAGAATGAACGTTCTATCGTGATTCGAATTTCGAAAGCAGGCTGGAGGCTAAACCGATCATGTTTGAGAAATATAACAAAGTTCAACAGGCAGTGCTGGAAACGACGCTGCGCATTATTATCGAAAAAGAGCTGCAGGCGACGTCGATGGCGCTGATCGCCAAGGAATCGGGCGTGTCTACCGGAAGTATTTATCATTATTTTTCAAGTAAGGAAGAAATTATAAACGAACTGTATCGAGCGATCGTTCTATACAACGGAGAGTATGTAACACGGGGGATGGACGCCAAGGAACCGATCCGGACCCGTTTTAACCGCGCTTGGGAGAAGGTGTTCCAAGTCAGCCTTACACATCCGGAAGGTTTTCAGTTTATCGAACAGTATTCGTTCTCCCCGTATATTAACGATGCCGTTAAGCGGGAATCGTATGATGGCGGCTGGTGTAAGCCGATGGCGGCTTTGTACGCCAAAGCGATCGATTACCAGCTGTTCATTGAGCAGGAGCCGGCCATGATGGTGCAGATGCATTACGGCACGATGGCTTACCTGGTCAAAGGTCATTTACAGAAGCATTTTACGCTGACGGATGAAGTGATTCAGACGGTCATTAACTCCTGTTGGAAGTCGGTTGCCAAATAACGCCGCACCATAGGTGTGGTTTTTTCAGCCTGCTAGAATGAACGTTCGATATAGAGGAGAAAAGGAGTTTATACAATGAGCAAAACGATATTAATTACCGGAACCAGCTCGGGTCTGGGTAAATTAACGGCCATCCATTTTGCAAAAATGGGCTGGAATGTAGCGGCGACGATGCGCACGCCGGAAAAAGAAACGGAACTGACGGCATACAGCAACATTCAACTGTTCAAAATGGATGTGACGGATGTAGACCAGGTTCAAACCGCCGCGAAGCAGGCAATCGAGGCTTTCGGCACCATCGACGTCGTCGTTAACAACGCCGGGATGGGCACTTACGGGGCGCTTGAGCTGGCGGAAGAAGAGGCGATTGACTGGCAGTTTGCGGTAAACACACGGGGACCGATCAATGTGATCCGGGCGTTGCTGCCGCATTTTCGGGCGAACGGGGGAGGGATGTTCATCAATATCAGCTCCTTCATGGGCGTAACGAGCGCGGTTCCGCTGGGCTCCTTGTACAACATGTCCAAGTTTGCCCTTGAGGGACTGACGGAGGGCCTTTATTACGAACTGAAACCGCTGAATATCGAACTGAGGCTTGTGGAGCAGGGAGGATCATCGGGGAACAACTTTATGAACAATATGGTCTGGAGCACGAATCCCGACATTCACGACTACGATGAGCTCACGGCCCAGCTGAAGAAGCGGTTTGAGCAGCCGGAGGGGGCCGACGCGGATGATCCTCAAACGATCGTGGATGTCATTTCGGATCTGGCCACCGGCAAGAACAAGCAGTTCCGTACGCTCGTGGGGAATGCGGCCCATGAATTGATGCGGCTCAGACAGTCCGTGCCGATTGAGGAATACTTGGAGACGATGCGAAAGACATTTTTGTGAAAATCGATCTCCTTGTTCAACGCATGCGGCATGTCATGTATAAATAAATCTGTACGGCTTTGTTCCAACCAGATTAGAATGAACATTCTATCGGTAACAGCGGCTATTTCATATCTAAAAAAAGATCAACTCCGGTGGGGTTGATCTTTTTCCTTTTCGCAAATGATAAGACATGGTGATACTGGCTCGGTTAGAACCATTTCTCGGCCCATTCTTCCACGGCTTGAAGCGCTCTGCCGAGTTCGGTTCCCTTGCGTGTCAGAGAATACTCCGTACGGATCGGCCGCTCGGTAATGACATTGCGGATAATGATCCCGTTATCCTCCAGCTCTTTAATGCGTTCGTTGAGCATGCGTTTGCTGAGATCAGGGATGTATGCATGAATTTCGCTAAAACGCTTTGGTTCCTCCATTAGGGTATGAACAATCAGGCTGACCCACTTCTTTCCCGTAATCTGGTGTGCGAGCTCGACCTTTTCGCATAAAAGCCTGGCGCGTTTCTCATCCATAGTGCTGACCCCCCTGTGTGCACTGGTTACTTAATATTAACAAGTTATGATCTCTGTAAGGATTCCAAAAGATTCCCAAATCCAGCCGTCAATGGTCATACATTGCCATTATAATATCATAGAAAGCGCTGTCATCAAAGGGATTTTATTTCCGTTCATAATTTGGACAAGAATCTGTTGACTAATCGCTTAAATGGGTTTATGATTGCCAATGTGAATTCAACAGGTTATTAAAAGTAACCTTGTTGCAACGGATTTATCTGCCAGCATGCGCATGGTTTTTGGTGGGAATGGAATGGAGGAGTCATACGTGGACAACATGACATTTGTCTTGTTTGGAGGAACAGGGGACCTGGCAAAGAGAAAAATATACCCTGCACTCTACAATCTGTTTATAGATAAAAAGATGCCTGAAGCGTTCTCGATTATCGCCTTGGGCCGCAGAGAACAATCTAGTGCAGATTTTCAGCAAAACGTAGCGAAATCGCTGCAAACTTTTTCAAGAAGAACCGTAAACGACCCGGCCGTTTTGGAAGCTTTTCTCCAAACGATCCGGTATACCGTCCTTGATGCCAATCAAGTGGAGGATTACCATAAGCTGCGGAGCCTAGTAGAGTCGCGTGAACAGGAATTGAACATTCCTCAGAATCGCATGTTTTATCTCTCGGTGGCGCCGGAGTTTTTTGACGTGATCGCCTTAAATATTAAAGACAGCGGACTTGGTTCGACAAGCGGATGGAAACGTCTGATTATCGAAAAGCCTTTCGGACACGACCTGCAGTCTGCGCGCCATCTGAACGAGCAGCTAAGCAAAGCGTTTGATGAAAGCGAAGTGTACCGCATCGACCACTACCTCGGTAAGCCGATGGTGCAAAACCTGGAAATCCTCGAGTCTTCCAACCCGATTCTCAAAGCGCTGTGGTCCAACCATCACATTGCCAACGTCCAAATTACGGCAAGTGAGACCGTCGGCGTGGAAGAGAGAGCCGGATACTACGACAACTCGGGCGCAATCCGCGATATGGTGCAGAACCATTTGCTGCAAGTGCTGATGATGGTTAGTATGCGTCTTCCCGGCAGAGGCGATGCGAACGAAGTCCGCATGAAGAAGAAGAACGTCATGCAGTCCCTTCGTCCGCTGCAGAAGGAAGATATCGCGAAGAACGTGATTCGCGGCCAATATGCCGCCGGTCAAATGCAAGGGAAGCCGGTTCCCGGTTATCTGGATGAGCCTGGCGTCCCTGCGGGCTCGAAGAACGATACGTTTATCGCTACGCGCCTCTGGATCGATAACTACTTCTGGAGCGACGTTCCGTTCTACATTCGCACAGGCAAGAGAATGAAGGAAAAATCTACGCGGATCGTCATTGAATTTAAGGAGCCGTTGAAGGGACAAAATACCACCAACGATCCGAATCTTCTCGTGATTGAAATCAATCCGAACGAAGGCATCTTTATGCAATTGAACAAAAAGAATCCGCGGAACGATTCCAAGCTGGAGCCGATGCGCATTCACTTCCATGAAAATGGAAAGGACGTACCGGAAGCTTACGAAAACCTGATTTTCGATGCGGTTCGCGGGGATTCCACGTTCTTTGCCCATTGGGATGAAGTCGAATTGTCCTGGCAGTACGTGCAGCCGATTCTGGATGCTTTCGAGGAGGACAGCGTTCCGCTTCATCAGTATCCTGCAGGTTCGAACGGACCTGAAGCGTCTGACCAGCTGCTGGCCGAGGACGGCTTCAAATGGTGGCTGGATACAGAGCCTGAAGTTGTGAAAGAAGAAGAAAAGGTACTTGTGGGTCAATCTTGATCCAGGTTGTAAACCATACTGGTAAAGGTTTCAATAAACAAAAATAGAGAAAATGCATGGTGTGGAGGGAATTATAATGAAAGTCGGATTGATTGGATTAGGCAAAATGGGTTTGAATTTGGGACAAAATTTGATGGATCATAACCACAGCGTCGTTGCATTCGATTTGAACACAGCCGCTGTTGAAGACATGAAGAGCAAAGGCGCCGAAGGCGCTGCAAGCATCAAAGAGCTTGTGTCCAAGCTGGAAACGCCAAGAATCGTGTGGATCATGGTGCCTCACTCCGTTGTAGACTCGGTTCTTGACGAGCTGAAACCACTGCTGTCCAAAGGCGACATCGTGATCGAAGCCGGCAACTCGCACTACAAAGAGTCGATTGCAAGATACAATCAAATGAAGGAATTCGGCGTAAGCTACCTCGACGTAGGTACTTCCGGCGGTATGGAAGGCGCTCGTAATGGAGCTTGCTACATGGTTGGCGGAGATCAGGAAGCATGGGACATCGTTGAACCGATCTTCAAGGACACCGCTGTAGAGAACGGCTATCTGTATGCTGGCAAATCCGGCAGCGGCCACTTCCTGAAAATGGTGCATAACGGCGTCGAATACGGCTTTATGGCTGCTATCGGCGAAGGCTTTGAGGTATTGGAGAAGAGCGATTTCGATTTTGACTACGAAAAAGTGGCCCGCGTATGGAACAACGGCTCCGTTATCCGTTCGTGGCTGATGGAATTGACGGAAAAAGCCTTTGCCAAAGACGCGAACTTGGACGAAATTAAAGGAATTATGCAATCTTCCGGCGAAGGTAAATGGACTGTGGAGACAGCTCTTGACCTGCAGACCGCTACTCCGGTTATCGCTCTGTCCCTGCTGATGCGTTACCGTTCCCTGGAGAACGATACGTTTACAGGTAAAGTAGTTGCCGCGCTGCGTAACGAATTTGGCGGCCATGCTGTAGTCAAGAACTAATCCTAATAAATAAGTTGAACTAATGAATAAGATGCAGGCAAGGGAGTAAAAGGATTCCGAAGAAGCGAAGCGGTCGTAAAAGCTTTCCAAAGGAAAGCTAACATCGAAAGCATATGCTTTGGCTTTCGGATTTCTACCTTAAGCGGGCTCTGTACTATCAAGAAATCCGAAAACAAGAGCGATCGTAGGAACATTTTACGTTCTTGTCCCATTATCCATTTTAATGGTTCAACTTATATAAAAGAAAAAAATAATTGGAGGTAGTGAAATCATGAAATTTTTCATCGACACTGCAAACCTGGACGACATTAAAAAAGCATATAAAATCGGCGTTCTTTCCGGCGTAACGACAAACCCTTCTCTGGTTGCCAAAGAAGGCGTGAAGTTCGAAGACCGCATCGAAGAAATTTTGAAGGCTGTTCCTGAAGTGGAATCCGTATCGGCAGAAGTTACTCCGGATGCGGAAACTGCGGAAGATATGATCGCACAAGCCGATGAACTGATCAAAATCAACGGCGGAGACAAAAACATCACGATCAAGCTGCCAATGACACTGGCTGGTCTTGAAGCTTGCCGCTACCTGACGAAAAAAGGCGTAAAAACGAACGTAACCCTGATCTTCACCGTGAACCAGGCTCTGTTGGCTGCACGCGCAGGCGCAACGTACGTATCCCCATTCCTGGGCCGCCTGGACGATATCTCGGAAGACGGCGTGCTGCTCGTGGCCAAAATCGCTGAGCTGTTCCGCGTTCATAACCTGGACACTCAAATCATCGCTGCTTCGGTTCGCCATCCAGACCACGTAACCCGCGTAGCGATGGCCGGTGCGCATATTGCTACCGTTCCATTCAGCGTCATCGCTCAACTGGTAAAACACCCGCTGACGGATCAAGGCATCGAGAAATTTGCTGCCGACTGGAAAAACGCAACGAAGTAATATTCAGCAGAGCAGCTGAATAAGTATATATTAGGATAAAAAGGCTTCCTTCCTGCCGGGCCGCGGCGGAGGGGGGCCTTTTTAGCTTATAGAAATGGATGTGCTCAAGAGGCTTACGCTAAAGGATCTGAAACAAAACCGGTGCAAACTCCCGCTAGTATGGGGAATTTAGCAATCTTGTAAACTGAAGGAGCTGGTGTTGCCCAAAGTTTAGTGTGTAAAATTTTTGTATTAAGTAAATTTTCCCTTTCTTGGGAGAGGCAAAGGGTGTATGATATTTCGTACCTAATAAGACGACTGAAAAGACAACAGAATTTGGAGGACTCATGGATACACTTCCAAAGGCAATCATGAACGCACTGGCGCAGCACGGCGTGGCAAGTGAAAGCGTGCTCTGCTGGCTGCTGTGCGACCGGGCCCTGGAGAACGGGTTCAGGGATACGTATGTACTTTTGACCCGTGAGGAGCTCTTGATCTTGTCCCATGACCAGGCGCCAGCGCGGGAGAAGACATACAGCGGGTATGCGGCAAACACCCCGTTGAAAGGGCTTTCCCCGGAAAAAGAGGCCCACTGGGAGCTGGAAACGCTGAAGATTCGGGACATCGAATCGCTGAGTATCGTCAATCTGGTAGCCTCCGGCATGGTCGTCATCAAGGCACCCGAGGAGAGGGCCGTTGCCGCGTTCACGAACGGCGGCATGCGGAGCGCAGCCAGGCTGGCCCAAATATTCGAGAAGCTGAAGAAAAGCGAAGAGCTCGGTCCGGAAGAGCTGCGGGACGACCAGGAGCGGGCCACATGCCCGAAATGCGGTATGATCTACCCCGAAGAGGGGCGCCAAGTTTGCCCCAAATGCATGAAGAAGCACGCCGTCTTCGGCAGGCTGCTGTCCTTTGCGGGCAAGTATAAAGTTTCGATGTTCTGGATCGTGCTGTTTATGCTGCTGAACTCGGCGGCGGGATTGGTCATTCCTTATTTTCAAGGTACGCTGCTGTTCGACCAGGCATTGGGCGGCAAAGGCACGTTCGCAGGTCAAATCGGGCTGGTCATCGCGCTTATTATCGTTTTCCGGACGCTCTCATTGCTGTTTGGGGTCATTTTCGGCGTCATCAACGCCAAGATGGCGGCGAATATTGCCTTTGACCTGAAATCGAGCGTGTTCCATGCCATGCAGCGGCTTTCCTTAAGCTTCTTTGAGAAGAAGCAGACGGGGCAGCTGATGACCCGCATCAACAATGATGCGACCGAACTGCAGTATTTTTTCGTCGACGGCATTTCGTATTTCGTGGTCAACGCCATGAATATCATCGGAATCGTCACCGTTCTGCTGATCATGGATTGGAAGCTGACCCTGCTGTGCCTGCTTCCTCTCCCCTTCGTGTTCCTGCTCGTCCGCAAAGTATTCCCCAAACTGTGGAGGCTGTCCATCCGCCGGCATAAGCGGGTCAGCGCGATGAATGCCATCATCAGCGACACGATCCGCGGCACGCGGGTGGTGAAGGCGTTCGGGAAGGAGCAGATGGAGAATACCCGTTTCCAGCGGGCCAGCGGGGCTTTTTCCGATGCGGAGCAGTCTTTTAACAAAATGGGCGTAACCTTGTTTCCCGTATTGAACATTCTGACGCAAATTGGCGGCATTCTCATTTGGGCCTTCGGCGGCTGGAAGGTCATGCAGGGGGATTTTACGTTCGGTAAAGTCATGACCTTCATGAACTACATGCTCCTGCTGTACGGTCCGATCCAGTTTATGAACAATATTATGAACTGGTGGTCCTACTGTATGTCCGCGGCGCAGCGGATTTTTGAAATCCATGATGCGGTGCCCGACGTGGTGGAAAAGCCGAACGCGATGCAGCTTACAGAAATGCAGGGCGAAATCCGCATATCGAACGTCACCTTCGGTTACGAGCCGAACAAGGCGATCCTGAAAGGGGTGTCGCTGCATGCAAGGCCCGGTCAAATGATCGGCGTCGTCGGGCACTCGGGGGCCGGGAAATCGACGCTGGTCAACCTGATTCCGAGGCTGTATGACGTCAATGAAGGAGAGATCCGGATCGACGGCATCCCGATCAAGGATGTGTCCATGGCGTCCCTCCGGACGCATATCGGCATCGTATCCCAGGACGTCTATGTCATGTCCGGAAGCATCGCGGAAAATATCGCCTATGCCGATCCGGACTGCACCTTGGCCGACCTGATTCACGCTGCCAAAGTGGCCGGCGCACACGACTTCATCGAGAAGCTGCCGGACGGCTACGATACCATTGTCGGTACCGGGGGGCATAATCTGTCCGGGGGCGAGAAGCAGCGGCTCAGCATTGCCCGGGCCATTTTGCACAATCCGAAAATACTGATTCTGGATGAAGCCACCGCCTCGCTCGATACGAAGACCGAGCTGCAAATCCAGGAGGCGCTCGATACGCTGATCAAGGGAAGAACGACGATTGCGATTGCGCACCGCTTGTCCACGCTAAGAAACGCCGACTATCTGGTCGTGCTGGAGCAAGGCAAGATCGTGGAGGAAGGGACGCATGAACAGCTGCTGGTGAAGGAAGGGGCTTATTACGACCTGGTCAAAAAGCATGACGAGGCGCTGAAGATGAATGAGGTGATTACGGCATGACGCTTAAGGATGTGAGTGTTAGCGAGATTCTAAGGCCTGAGGACGGCGGGAGCAGCCCCGGCCTCGCGGAGGCGGCGCAAATCCGTTATTTGTCCCCGGACGATACGGTGTTTACCCTGACGGAAGGCCATATGCTGAACGTGAAGGCGGGGGGCAAGGAACACTCCGGAGTGTACGTGCACTGCTCTTTTCCGCATACGAATAAGCGGATTTACCTATCGATTCGAACCGTCGAGAATGAGGAGATCGGGATGATCCGCTCCCTGGACGAGTTCCCGGAGAAAACGCAGCGGATGCTGGAGGAGCAGGTGGAGCTGCGGTATTTTGCCCCTGAAATCTCGAAGGTTCTCTCCGTCAAAGAGGAGTTCGGATATTCGTATTGGGATGCGGAAACCACCTCGGGGCGCTGCCGCTTTACGGTTCGCGGCGGCGGCGGGAGCGTCAAGCTGATGACCGCAAACCGGCTGCTGATCGTGGATGTGGACGGCAACCGGTTTATCATCCCGCATCTGGACCGACTGAGCGACAAGGAATACAAGATGGTTGAGGTATGCATGTAGGTTGAACTTCGACGCCTGTCGATACAAGGACGGAGGTATTCATGAACCTTAATTTTACACTGCCGGAGCGCGAGCTGGAGGCCGCCTCGCAGGCTGTGGGGGAGCATATCCGCTACTGCGTGCCTGTCGATTTGACGCTGGGCGGGCAGCGGACGGAAGGTTATTTCGTAATTGGAGAGCAGAAATGGGCCCTGCTTCTGGAGGGCCGTGTGGTCGACAGCCGTCTGATTACCGACGCGAAGGAATACAAGGTGGTGCCGCTGATCGGTAGCGCCGTGCTGGAAGGGGACGAGGCCGGCACCAAATTTATTCTTACGAGGCTGTCCATGAAGCACGCAGCGAGGTACGGTTATATCGCCCAGATTCTGAACGATCTGTCCAGGCAGCGGACAATCCGCATATACAACGATGAAGAGGAGCCGGTCTGCGCCAGCTGCGGCGGTTCGCTCATTCCGGGAACGAGAGTGTGCCCGAAGTGCATGAACAAGGCAGCTGCATTCAAGCGGCTGGTCTCGGTGGCGATGAATCACAAAAAAACGTTCGCGATCGGGCTTGCAGTGACATTGGCGGCTTCCGCCATATCGATGGCCGGCCCTTACTTTCAAAAGCTGCTGGTGAATTCCTCGCTGCAGCCGCCTCCCGGCCAATCACCGAGCGTTCCCGTGTTCATCTGGGCCATTCTCGGCCTGCTCTTCGTCCTCGTCGGCGGAGAGGGGCTCGGCATCATCAAAGGGCGGATCATGGCGGGGGTCAGCTCGCAAATCGCGGCCGACCTGCGCAAGCTGGTCTATGAGCGGATTCAGAGCTTGTCTCTCGGATTTCTGACGACGCAGCGGGCCGGGGACATCATGAACCGGGTCACCTCGGATACGGACCGGATCCGCAATCTGGTTCAGGAGCTGTTTACGACGGCCGTCTTTCAGCTCATTATTCTCGTGTCCGCGAGCGTGCTGCTCTTCTCAGCCGATTGGCGCCTGGCTTGCGTCGTGCTGCTGCCTGCGCCCCTCGTTGCGTACATCCAGCGGTATATTTGGAAAGGCGTGCTGTGGAAGCTGTTCCGCAAGCAGTGGAGGGTGTACGACAAGGCGAACTCCTTCCTGCATGACGTGTTAAGCGGGATCCGTGTCGTCAAGGCGTTCGGCAAGGAGGAGCGCGAGGTGAAGCGGTTCAAACAGTACAATGCCGAGTTTGCTGCGGCGACTATCCAGACCGAGAAAGTATTCAGTATCCTGTCGCCGATCTCGAACTATCTGATCCAAATGGGGCAGTATCTCGTGCTCCTCATCGGATGCAATATGATTCTCGGCAAGCAGATGTCCCTCGGGGAGCTGGTGCAGTTCAGCGGCTACGCCGGGATGATATACGGGCCGATCGCGTGGCTGATGTTTATGCCGCGATGGCTGTCCAATGCCATTATTTCGGTGGACCGCATCTTCTCGGTGATCGATGAGCAGCCGGAGGTAATGGACTCCGAGGCGTCCGTCAAGCATTCGATTCAGGGAACGATTACGTTCCGGAATGTGATCTTCGGCTACAAATCGTATGAGCCGGTGCTGAAAGAAATTAATGTGGAGATCAAGCCGGGGGAAATGATCGGTCTGGTTGGACATTCCGGGTCAGGGAAGTCGACGCTGATCAACCTCGTCTCCCGGTTCTATGACGTAAATGAAGGCGAGATCCTCATCGACGGAGTGGACATCCGCCGGATCGAGCAGGCGCATCTGCGCTCGCAGATCGGCGTCGTGCTGCAGGAGACATTTCTGTTCAGCGGCACGATTCTGGATAATATCCGGTACTCGAAGCCGGAAGCGACGTACGAGGAAGTGCTTGAGGCGGCCAAGATCGCCAATGCGCATGATTTTATCCTGCGCCTGCCGGACGGCTATGATACACGCCTGGAGGAGAACGGCGGCAACCTGTCCGGCGGAGAGCGGCAGCGGCTGGCGATTGCCCGGGCGGTGCTGAACGACCCGCGTATCCTGATTCTCGACGAGGCGACGGCCTCGCTCGATATCGATACGGAGAGCGCCATCCAGGAGGCGCTGCAGCGGGTCACGCGCAACCGGACGACGCTGGCGATCGCGCATCGCCTGTCTACGCTGCGGCATGCCGACCGGCTGATCGTCCTCGACAAGGGCGAGATCGCCGAAATCGGCACGCACGCCGAGCTTGTGGCCAAAAGAGGGATCTACTACAACCTCATCACCGCGCAGCGCAACATGTCCAAGAAGGCCGAGGCGGTGGGGTAGACCGGCGGGGGATGGCTGCGCCGGGTGGCCGAGATTGATGTTGTGGAAAATGTATAGTTGTTCATCGCACTCCGGCTCTACCACGTAGAGCCGGAGTATTTTTGTTTTAGTACGGGACGTCTTGGCAATTGTACTTATTGCGAATGTATCCGAATGAGGAAGGATAACAGCTTGTTATCTAGCTTTGCTTCTCCTTCGTAAAGAGACCGACCAGCAAAAGAACCACCCCGGTCAAAAAGAACAGCGGAATCAGGAGCATCATGAGGCCGATGGCGGCGAACCCGTCATGGGCGATCCAGTCCCCGTATATTAACGCAACGAGCCACGAAAATACAAATGCGATTGGCAGCATCGTCGTGATTCCCCACACCATGTATTTTCTTTTCGCCGATTTCCCCCTGCTGAGCTCAAAGGCTAAGCTTAACGCAGCGAGTACGATGATCGCTCCGACGACCAATGCCATTGGTATCCCTCCTGGTAGTTAATTGTCTTATTTTTTTGCTTGTCATTGGTGAACTGCATAGGACAAAGCTTAGGATCTGCTGATCAAATGATAGCTTATGATATAGAACGCTTTAACATCCAGAGGGTTGGTTAAAAAATGGTTTTTCGCTGCTTCGCAAAGGTAAAATCATCCATTTGTTGAATAGTATTTCAGTAAGGCCTTAGGCCAAGAAGCCTATTCTCGTAGGGGAGGAATACACATGGCGCGCCGATGGGTAAATTCGCCGTACGCCTTTGCGCTGGGGATGTTTGCGATGATGGTTCCGAGTCAGGCATTCAGTTCGTTTTACAGCTATTTTTACGTGGAAAAGCTGGGACTCGGCGTCGGGCTCGCCACGCTCGCCAGAACCATTTTCCTGATCTGGGATGCGGTGAACAATCCGCTGTTCGGCTATTGGTCGGACCGGACCGAGACGCGCTACGGTCGGCGCAGGCCTTGGGTGTTTGCCTCCATTCCGCTGTTTATGCTTACCTTCGTGTTGGTCTTCTCCCCGCCGGGAGGATTATCGCAAAACGGGCTGTTCACCTGGTTTCTGGTGACGCTGGTGCTGTATGAGGCGGTGGCGACCGTTCTGTGGGTCAACTACGGGGCGCTGTTTCCCGAGCTGTTCCGCGGCGACCGGATCCGGGCCAAAGCCTCCGCTATCCAGCAGGGCTATCAGGTGCTGGCTCTTCTCATCGCCACTGCCCTGACGCCTATCATTTACGCGGCGATCAACTTCTCCAATATGGCGATCGTGTATGCTTTCGTGTTCGGCATCTGCATGCTCATCTGCATGCTTAGCGTGCGGGAGCAGCGGGACCCTGGCAGGCCGGAGCCGATGAAGCTGGGCGCCGCCTTTAAGGAAACGCTCAGCAACAAGAAGTTTTGGGTCTTCAACGTATCGAACTCGTTCGCCCAAACCGTAAACGGGCTGGTCAGCTCCATGATCCCGTTCTACGCCAAATACGTGCTGCGGATTTCGGAGGGCCAGGTGTCGATTCTGCTGGCGGCCGTGTTTGTATCGGTCATTCCGCTCGTAGGCGTTTGGTACTGGATCGTCCGCCGGATGGACGGCGTGAAAGCCTGGCGGCTGTCGCTCATCCTGTACGGTCTGTCGGTCATTCCGCTCTGGTTCGGTTATAACCTGGTGAGCGGCGTGGCGGCCGGCATTGCGGTCGGTTTTGGTTTGGCCGGTTTCCTCGTCACGCCGGCGATGGTCAGCGGACGTATTATCGACGAGGATGCGGAGCGGACCGGACGGCGGCGCGAGGGCATTTATACGGCAGTCAGCGGGTTCATTACCCGGTCAAGCGGGCTGATTTCGGCGCTGGCTTTTTACGTGGTCGGCCTGATCTTTGGTTATGAAAGCGGTGACAATCCGGGATCGAATCCGGAAGCGACGTTTCGTTACCTGATCAGTGTCGTGCCGTTATGCTTATTGGTCATATCGGTTGTGATATCTTTTATGGCCCGGTTTGAATTTCATATGACGGGGAAAGGAGAGGTGAAGCATGGCCAAGAGGCTCATCATCAACTGTGACGATTTCGGGCAGAGCCCGGCGATGAACCGGGCCATCATGCATCTGCTCGAGGAGGGCAAGGTCTCCTCGGCGACGATCATGGCAGTGGCGCCCGGTTTTGAAGAGGCGGCCGACTGGGCCGCGCGCCGGCAGCAGCCTAATGTGGGGCTGCACCTGACCCTGACGAGCGAGTTCGACGCCCTGCGCTGGAGCAGTCTGACCGGGCACCCGTCGCTGCATGACGCCGAAGGCAAGCAGTACCGGACGGTCAGGGAATTTGAGCTGGGCGCAGAGACGGGCGCCGTCGTGAAGGAGATCGACGCCCAGTACGAACGGGTCAAGCTTGCCGGCATTCGAATCAGCCATGTCGACAACCACATGGGCAGCCTGTACGGTATGGAGACGGGGCGCAGCCTGCTGCCCCAGACCTTTTGGAAAATTTCACGCTGGGGCCTGCCTTCCCGCTTTTTCCGCTACATCCACCCCGATGACCCGCTCCTTCGTTCGCTGAGCGGCATTGAACGCCCAGTAGCCAAAGCGGCGGCGTTGGCGGATACCTTCGGGGTGCCAATCCCCGATTATCTCCTGTCCCATCCCTTCGGATTGGTGGAAGGGGAGACATATGACAGCTTCAAACGGTCGATCATCGCCAAGCTGTACGCCCTGCCGGAAGGGGTATCAGAGACCTACATTCATCCCGGAGCGGAGGATGCGTGGATGCTGGCCAACATTCCGCAGTGGGAGAAGCGGGTATGGGAGTTCCGGCTGCCCTTTGATGACGATTTTGCGTACGGCTTGAAGGACGCCGGCGTGGAGCTGACCCATTACGGCTATGTCCATGAGCATCTGAGACGGCCGCGCTTCAGGTCGGCTTTCCGGCTGATCCGGGAGTTGACCCGGAAATAGGTCGGCGGATTAGAGGGCACGGCTGCCGGTTGTGCGGAGAGGATAAGGCTTCAATTTTTTGGCATAAATATGTTCCTTTCGTGCATAGAAAACAGCCCTTCGCACACGATTGCGAAGGGCTGTATTGGCTTGTCCGGTTTATTGTTCGCTGCCCGCTGAGAATCAACGGTTCTATAAACCGCTCAAGCCGAGTTTAGATGTCCGACCAGTTCCGGTCGCCCGTCAGGAACTTCTCCGTCAGGATCGACAGCAGCTGAATGCCGACTTCGTTTTCCCCGCCTTCGGGAATGATGAGGTCGGCGTATTTTTTGGATGGCTCGATAAAGGCCTCGTGCATCGGCTTTACCGTCGCCAGGTACTGCTGGTGAATCGACTGGATGCTGCGTCCGCGTTCCTCAATGTCGCGCAGGACGCGGCGCAGAATGCGGACGTCCGGATCGGTGTCGACGAACACCTTGATGTCGAGCATCTCGCGCAGCTTCTCGTCCGAGAGGACGTGAAGGCCTTCGATGATGACGATATTGTTCGGCGTCAGCTCCACCTTGTCGACCGAGGAGCGGGCGTGAACCGTAAAGTCGTACACCGGCGCGTAAGCGGTTTGGCCTTCTTTTAACTGGCTCAAATGCTCGATAAGTAGTTCATTATCAAAGGCGAACGGATGATCATAGTTGATCAGCTCCCGTTCCGCCAGGCTAAGATGAGGGTTGTCCTTGTAATAATTGTCCTGGGAAATGAAGGTGACCTTTCCCGAACCGAGACGATCGATGACCGAACGGGCCACCGTCGTTTTGCCGGAGCCAGTGCCGCCGGCGATACCAATAATAAGCATGACGAGTCGTGTACCCCCTAAATGAATTGCCACCTGCAACTATAACCCAAGTATTGTAGCACAGCTGCTGCTTTTTTTCACCTTATCGGGGTTATGAGAAAAATGGTAAGGTAGTTGAGTGAGCAAGGCGAGCGCCATGGAAAAAACTTGTAATGGATGGGTTAGCAAACCATGTCGAGAATGGCTTCTTATTGGTTGCAGGCACGGGCAGGAAATAAAACGTTAACGGGCGAATGTAAGTAAGATTAAAAATTACTAAATTGACTTTGTAAACAAAGAAAGGTTGATGATTGTGCCACTCGTAGATATGCCGCTGTCCCAGTTGAAGCAGTATGAAGGAAGAAATCCGAAGCCGGATGATTTTGATACATACTGGTCGCAGGCACTGGAAGAAATGCGGGCTGTTGATCCGCAGGTGGAACTCGTTCCGGCGGATTTTGAAGTGCCGTTTGCCGAATGCTTTTCGCTGTATTTCACCGGGGTGAACGGCGCGAGGATTCATGCCAAGTATGCCAGGCCAAAAGGAGCCGCCCAGCCTCACCCGGCCGTGCTGCAATTTCACGGTTATACGGGAGACAGCGGGGATTGGATGGATAAAATGGTCTACCCGGCGATGGGTTTCTCCATCGCGTCGCTGGACGTCCGCGGCCAAGGCGGCTTGTCCGAGGATAAGGGCGGTGTGGTCGGCAACACGCACCATGGACATATTATTCGCGGCCTAAGCGACAAGGACCCGCACAAGCTGCTTTTCCGTGACGTGTTCCTGGACACCGCACAGCTGGCGGCGATCGTGATGGGCTTCCCGGAGGTCGACGCAGACCGCGTGGGGGCGACGGGCTGGTCGCAGGGCGGAGCACTGACGATTGCGTGCGCCGCGCTGGAGCCGAGAATCAAGAGGGCGGCCCCGGTATATCCGTTTCTGAGCGATTATAAGCGGGTATGGGAGATGGATCTCAGCGTTCATGCGTACGAGGAACTCCGTACCTATTTCCGCAAGTTCGACCCGCAGCATCAGCGCGAGGACGAAATTTTCACCAAGCTTGGCTATATTGACATTCAGAACCTGGCTTCGCGCATTGAGGCCGACGTCATGGTTGGCGTAGGACTGATGGACACGATCTGCCCGCCATCGACCCAGTTCGCCGCCATTAACAAAATGAAGTCGTCTGTGAAGCTTGAAATCTATCCGGATTTCGGCCACGAAGGTCTCCCTGGCTTGAACGACAAGATCGTGCAGTTTATGAAGGGGCTCCAGGAGGAATAGTCGCGTATCATAGCCGCAGATAATAGCGGTGGATTGATTGGCTAGCTCTTAGGCTGTAAAAGAGGCTGCGTTTCATTCCGGCGTTGCACTGATCGAATGCATTGCATCGTTCGACAACCGGCTGTCATGGAGCGGACTTTTTTGCACTCCTTTTTCTAACCTACTTGCTCCTTAATCAAAGGTATTCCTTGAGGCTAAATATTGGCCAGGGAATGCCTTTTGGCGTCTGTTTAATGGTACGGGTTACAGAAATGGATAGTTTTTAGAATGGGGGTACGACCCGATAGAAAAAAATATCGAATTTTGGCGGCCCAGTTAACTTTCGTTAATTGTTGGTGCCTGTTTGCCTTGCTACGATAGGGATGCCTTTTTGATCCCGATTCAAAAGACCTAGACGGAAAGACTCATGCTGGCTTGGGGTTGGGACAATTTTCATATCTGAAAGAGCAAGGAGAGATAGGAAATGCACCGATTAAGAAAGCTAAGTCTGGGAGCCGTGCTTATGTTTGGCCTGCAGCAGCTGTACCCGGTGGCGGCATTTGCCGAAATTGCAGTGGAGCCGCAGGAGGACCCGTTTGTTTTTTATGTTAGCGACAACGATTATGGTGAGGGATACAAGCTGAGGGTTAGCTCCTATAACGATCAGGAAGACCTTTTGCACGAGGACACCAGCGAGGGCCCGCCGAATGAGCCTTTCGTCATTTCCATTAATCCGTACGAAAATCAATGGATTCCGCACGTTGATCTGGATGACCCGCATCCAGTTACGTTCCGGGTGGAGACGATTAAAATGAACGGCAGCGGTTCGGAAGGGGATGGATCATCCCCTGAGACCTCTGGCGGGACTGGCGGATCGAGCGGAGCAGATAGCGGCAGTGAAGAGCCGGGCAACTCTAGCGGCGAAGTCGGCGACGGCACGACCGGGGGCACGAGCAGCGGCAATGAGGGAACTGTAGGCTCGGATTCCGGAGAAACCGGCGGCGGTACCGGCGGAAATGAAAGCGGCGAAAGTGAAACCGGAGATGCGGGGCAAGGCGATCCGATTCCCGGGAACTCCGGGGAGCCTGGGGGTTTGCCTGGAATCGGTATCGAATCATTTAGCTCCGATGTACCGCAAGGGGATAGCACAAGTGTGGCGGCGGTTCCCGGCAATGAAAACAGCGAAGAGATTGTGGACAGCGTCGATTATACGTGGAGCCCAATGGCGACCGTTGAAGGGGATATCCCCATTGAACCCGGATCGGTGGACGACCTGAGAGTGTTGGTGGCGAGCGGAGACAGCCTCGGGACCTCCGTAGGCGAAGGCGATGAAGGATTTAAATACGATGAAGAAACACACATGGTCCATTATAAGGTAAACCTGCCGAAGGGCGGACCTTACCTCGTCGAGGCCACCGTTGACGGTGACCCTTATGGATCGGCTCTGGTGAAGCCGGTTACCGGGGTGAACCGTTTCCCAAGTAAAACGCTCCTCGAGGGCAACGAGATCCATACTTACTTTGAAGTAGACGCTGATCCTCTTGTCCCGTACACCGTAGAACAATTGAATGGGATGGACGACAGCTTGAATGCGGACGATGGACAGGCGGTCGATTTCGGCGAACAAACCTACAATACGTCCAAGGAGGTCGAACTTCCGTTCGAATTTCCGTTTTATGGGGAGAAGCATGGCCAGATCTGGATCGATATCAACGGAGGAATTTATTTTGACAATTATTCCACTCCGGGTCCAGAGAATTATCCGGATGTAGATGCACCGCCTGCTCTGCAGGCCTACGTATCCGGTCTGAGGCTGAATCCTACCGACCCAAACTCCAAAATCCTGACGAAAACGATCGGGGAGGAAGGGGACCGGAAGTTTATCGTCCAATGGAACAATATGTATTTTTATAATGACGATGCCCCGATTACGTTCCAGGCGATTCTATTCGAAAATGGGGATGTGCAGTATCAGTATCCGAACATCACGATAGAAAACGGCGAATACGATGACGGCGAGGCTTCAACGATCGGCATTCAAGCCGCTCAGGGCTTGTCCCTAAATTACCTCCTCTATTCGCATCGCATGTCTATGATCGAAAGCAACCAGGCGATCCGCTTCAGACCGGTAACGGTCTCGGATGAGAATCCCTCCGATCCCGGTCATGGCCAGTACACAGTGACCTACAACGGTAATGGCAGCACAGAAGGCGTAGTCCCTGTGGACGGACAAGCTTATGGTACTGAGGATAGCGTAACCGTTCAGGGGAACTCCGGCGGCCTTAAGAAGGATGGGTACGATTTTGCCGGGTGGAGCCAGCATTCGGACGGAAGCGGCACGCTGTATAAGGAAGGCGACACCATTTCGGTCGGCTCGGAAAATATAACGCTCTATGCGGTATGGGCGCCGGTAACTCCTCCAGGTGGCGGTGGCGATAACGGAAACGGCGGAGGAGGAGATAACGGCTCCGGCAATAACGGCGGATCTAACGGCGGTGGAAGTAACGGTGGCAACAATAGCTCGGGTGGCAGCGGCGGATCGAATAACGGCGGCGGCAGCACTGGCGGCTCAACCACGCCAGCGTCTTCGGGAAATTCGACTGCCAGCGTTCCTGCGCCGATCGTGGTGAACGGTAAGTCTTACGATGGAGTGCTTCAAACGACGACTTCTACCAATAACGGGCAGACGTCCGTAACGGCGGTCCTTGATTCGTCGAAGCTGCAGGCCATGCTGAGCCAGGCCGGGCCGGGACAATCCGTCACCATTCCGGTCATGCAGGCGGCAAATACAACGACGGTGGGGCTGACAGCAGAATCGCTGAGGGCTCTGGAAAACGGCGCCAGTCAGCTGGTGATCCAAACCGCAAACGGAAGTTATCAGATTCCGGTTTCTGAGATCGGCACGTCAAGACTAACCCGGCTCTTCCAAGCTTCAGGTGATGTTACGGGCATGAACGTCCAGATCACCATCGCCGGGTATGACGCGGCAAAGGCAGCACAGCTGCAGGCAGCCGCCCAAAAAATGGGGCTGCAGCTGGTGACCGGACCGGTCGATTTCCGGATTGCCGCTTCGTTCCAGGGTCAAACCTTGAACGTTAGCCCGTACAGCACTTATGTGCAGCACATCCTGCCGATTCCGGCAGCAAGTGAAGGTATGGTGTCCACGGGAGTCATGCTGGACGAGAACGGAACCGTGCATCCGGTGCCTACCCGGTTGACCGGAGAGAATGGCAGCCGCAGTGCGGTCGTGAGCAGCGTAACCGGCGGTACGTTCGCCTTGGTTGGCTACAGCACAAGCTTCAGCGATGTGAGCGGGCATATCCAAGAGGTCGTACAGGACCTTGCCTCCCGCCTGATTCTGCAGGGAATCGGGGATGGCCGATTCAGTCCTGACCGTACGGTGACCCGCGCAGAATTCGCGGCCATTCTGGTCCGCGCGTTAGGGCTTGCCGGCGGAAGCCAATCAAGCAGCTATGCCGATGTGAAGCCGGGCGACTGGTATACGGAGGCCGTCACGCTCGCCCAAAAATACGGCATCGTGAACGGTTACAGCGACGGCACGTTCCGTCCAGGCCATACGATTACCCGCGAGGAGGCGCTGGTCATGTTCAACCGGGCCGGTAAGCTGGCCCGCCTGAAAACCGGTGCCGATCAGGAAGGCTTAAACCAAGCATTGTCCGCATTTACAGACAGTCAGGCTGTGTCGGGCTGGGCGGCCCAGGCCGTGGCCGAAGCGGCTCAGAACGAGCTCTTGAACGGCCTTGGCGCTCAGCTGCAGCCGAAAAAAGAGATCACCCGAGCGGAAACGGCCGAGATCCTTCAGCGTTTGCTGGAGAAGTCAGGCCTCATCTGATCGTATAAACACTATAGAACATGTTGAAGCAGCTGCCGGGAATATCCCGGCAGCTTTTATGTTCCAGCCGATGGGGCTCAGTCCATACCCACCAGCGCTTCAAGTTGAGCCCGAATGGCGCCCCGGGCGAATCCGCCGTGATAACAAATGACGTTCTCGATCTCGTAATTCAGATACCTCTGCAGCGAATGTACCGCCGCGTCCATATCCGGCGTGGAAGGGCGGTGGGGTCCCATCAGCTTGCCGTTAACGCTGAACATTGCATCCCCGGCAACGAGCGTTTGGCTCCGGTGCAGATACAGACTGAGGTGTCCCGGCGTATGTCCCGGTGTATAGATTACCTCGATTCCTCCGCAATAGGGCAGCACCTGCCCGTCTTCCAGCGTGTGATCGACCCTGCCCTTAGGCAGGTTGGCGATCAGGAAGGAGACAATCTGCCTGCGCTCACCTTCCGGCAAGCCTTCCAGCTGCCAGGCCATGTGCTCCATGGTGGCCTTCATTAATGGGAGCTCGCCTTCGATATACGGCTTCTCCAACGGGTGGGCGTATACGTTGATGCTGAATCCCGCTTCCTCCAGAATCTCCGGCAGGCTGCCGATATGATCGATATCCTGATGGGTCAGCAATATGGCCCGCAGTCGCTCTGCCGGAACGCCGTGCCGCTCCATTTCGGTCCGGATCTTCCCCCACTGGCCGGGCGTACCGGTATCGATCAGCACCGCATCAAGTCCGTCCCAAACAAGTGTAGGGTGTATCGTTTGGGGGCCACCAAATCCGTCAATCTGCAGTTCCAGCATGATTGCACCATGTTCAATGATCAAGGGAACACCTCCTTTATAGTCAGTTCATAGCGAATGGGCTGCGAAGATACATCTCCCTACCAGAATAACGATCCAAGCGGGCGTAAGGATACGTGAACAGCGTGCCGCTCGAAAAAAACATTCCCGGACCAGGCAGCGAAGGGACCGGACCCCACATAAAAAAAAGCGGTAAGGCCAATAGGCCTCCCGCTATACTTGCAAAACGTTAGGATTTTTTCTTGTCGGAGCCTCCAAAGTTCAGGCCGAGCTCGCCGTCATGGCTGCCGACATTGCCGCCGACCTTAAAGCTGACGCCTTTACCGCCGCCAACTTGCGCCCCGGCATGTGCCCCGAGACCGTGATCGCCGCCCACATGGGCACCTGCGCTGACGCCGGCCCCCTGCCCGCCGCCAACCTGGCTGTTCACATAGGCACCGATGCCGTGGTCTCCGCCAAGCTGGGCTTCCGTATTCAAGCCGATTCCCTGCTTGATGCCGACATGTCCGTCGGCGTGGACGCCCAGGCCGTACTTGCCGCCCAATTGGGCGCCGGTATCGAAGCTGAGGCCATGGCTGCCGCTTACCCCGGCTTCACCTTGAACGCCGAGCCCGTAGGCTTCGCCGCCGACATGCGTGCCGGCTTGGGTGCTGACGCCGGTGCTGTCCATCTGGCCGCTGGCGCTGACTCCAACGCCGTGTTTGCCGCCGATTTCCATCGAGGTGTTCATCTGGACCCCTTTGGTGGATTCGGCTTTTTGCTCACCCTTTACGGCTTCGCTTTTCACTGGCTCTTCTTTCGCGGCCTTTTCCTTGACGGGTTCGCTTTTTACCGCTTCACTTTTCACAGGAGCTTCCTTTACGGCCTCAGGTTTGACTGCCGTATTCTCGGGCTTTGCCAGCTCTGTTTTCTCGGTAGTAGGGTTAATCTTGAATTTGTAGCCTTGGGGCGTAGGTTCAACCCGGTTCCAATCATAGGGGAACGGCTGTGGAGCGATGGGGGCAAACGGATAAGGATAGGAGTTGAGCTGCCCGTTCGTGTCGTATGCGTAGTACGTGCGGTAGGGAACCGGATAAACGTACTGGGGCCACGTATAGGGAAGGGCGTATGGATAAGAGGATCGCTGGTTGTAAGCATAAGCATACGGGTCCACGCATGGCTGCCAGCACGGCCCGTACGGATGTCCATTCGTAATCATGGGGAACCTCCATATTTGAATTTAATACTATAACCTATTCACATGGAGCCCGTGATGACACCCGCCTATGGGTTGTTTCTTCGAAAGAGAAGATGTATTATTTCCGAGCCTCGCTAAGGTGCCTATTCGCTTGTCTCTCACACCCCCGGTATATGACGTTTGTCATACTCCCTACCTGATGTTCATGACTACTCGGTGACGGTCTGGTTTTCTATACTTAGGCTAGAAGACGTCCTCGGAAGCCCCGAGTATGACGGCATGCTTCATTCAGGGAGGAAGACAGATGAAAACACAAACCAAGGTCACCAATCTAAAAAAAGAAATGGCCCCCTATGAGAAAAGCAATACGAAATCGAGCATCATGCAGGTCGTGACAACCCTAGGACCTCTGTTATTACTCTGGTACGCCGCATATTTAAGCTTATCCGTATCGTATTGGATAACGATTCCTATAACCCTGATTGCTTCCGGATTCGCCATTCGGACCTTTATTATTTTTCACGACTGCTGCCACTATTCATTCTTTCAGAATCGGCGGGCCAATGAAATCATGGGTATGATTACGGGGATTCTGACGCTTGTTCCGTACCAGCAGTGGAAGAACGAGCACTCCATTCATCATGCCACGAGCAGCAACCTGGATAAACGGGGGATCGGCGATATGTGGGTGATGACCGTGGATGAATATGCCGCGGCGTCATGGACGAGGAGACTCGCTTACCGTTTCTATCGCCACCCGGTTGTTATGCTCGGACTCGGGCCGATCTTCGTGTTTGTCATATCGTACCGTTTTAACCGTAAAGGAGCGAAGCGGAAGGAACGCATCAACACCCATGTGACGAATGCAGCGATTGTCGGTTTGTATGCAGTGATGTGCTGGGCGGTAGGCTGGGAGGCGTTTCTGATGGTACAGCTCCCGATTTTATTCGTATCCGGGATGCTGGGCATTTGGCTGTTTTACGTGCAGCATCAGTTTGAAGATTCCTACTTTGAAAATGAAGACGAATGGAGCTACGTAAAAGCTGCGGTGGAAGGAAGCTCGTACTACAAGCTGCCCAAGGTGCTGCAGTGGATCACAGGCAATATCGGTTTCCATCATGTCCACCATTTGAGCCCGAAGGTGCCCAATTACAATTTGGAGAAGGCGCATAATTCGACGCCGCCGCTTCAGAAGGCTACGACAATTACGCTCGCGACGAGCTTGGCCTCTCTTAAATTCCGGCTGTGGGATGAGGAGAACAAAACATTTGTCAGCTTTAAGCAGATCAAACTTGGTCGGCGGCAAACCGAGCGTGGAGCTAAACCGATCAAAGCCAACAGAGCAAGCATACAAGGGGAATAGCGCTGTGATCCCGCGTTTATGATAAACTACAAGGAATACTATCGTTCGCACATCGGGGGGGCAGCGGCCTTGCAGAAATGGTACCAAATTTTCCACAGGAGCACAGGACTTAGTCCGTATGTGTGGGTCATCTTTTATATTTTCCCTTTTTACTTCATATTTCGTTCTTCGTCCACGGTTCATGTGGTGTTTGGCACCCTGATGATTCTGGCGTTCTTCGGCTGCTATGTGTTGTCGTTTGTATCCAAGGGCTGGTGGTTATATTTTTGGACGTCCATTCAGATTCTGATATCCTTGGCCATGACCCTGATCTTCGGATATGTCTATTTCGCGCTCTTCGTTGCATTCTTTATCGGAAATATTCATCACCGGGTTGGATTCGTTACGCTGTATACGATTCATCTCGTCACAACGATGGTTACGGTGAATTATGAATATGTGACGCAGAATCCCGTCATGATTACCCAAATTCCGTTCGTCCTGATCAGTCTGATCGCGGTGATTCTGCTGCCTGTCACCACATACTATCGGAACAAGCGAGGGAAACTGGAGACACAATTGGAGGATGCGAATAAGCGGATTTCCGAACTGGTGAAGCTGGAGGAACGCCAAAGGATTGCCCGCGACCTCCATGATACGCTCGGTCAGAAGCTGTCCCTTATCGGGCTGAAGAGTGATTTGGCCGGCAGATTAATCAGCACCGACCCGGCTCAGGCGAAGTCCGAGATCAATGATGTGCGTCAAACGGCAAGAAATGCTTTGAAAGAAGTGCGGGACATGGTCACGCAGATGCGCGGCACGCGCCTCGAAGATGAAATGTTCCGCGTCAAGCAGATCCTTAAGGCGGCTGAGATTGAATTTGTCATGGCAGGGGACCCGATTCTCAGCAATACTTCGTTATTGGTTGAAAATGTGCTGAGCATGTGCCTGAAAGAAGCGGTGACGAATGTGGTCAAACACAGCGGCGCCACCGTCTGCTCGATCGTCATCGAGTCGTCTGCAACCGAGCTGACGATGAAGGTCATCGACAACGGGATTGGAATCCAAACGGACCCGGTCTTGGCCAGAGGAAGCGGTCTGCGCGGGATGAAAGAACGGCTGGAGTTCGTAAACGGCAGCATGGAAATCGCCGCGGGCATCGATCAGGGCACGAAAGTGATCATTAAAGTGCCGAACGCCGTTAAACACCCGGATAAGGAGGTCATCATATGATCCGAATCGTTATAGCCGAGGACCAACGAATGGTGCGGGGCGCGCTTGCCTCGCTGGTCAATTTGGAAAAGGATATGCAGGTTGTGGGCCAAGCGAGCAACGGCGAGGATGCCGTGAAGCTGGTTCAGCAGCTGAAGCCGGATATTTGTATCATGGATATCGAAATGCCGGGGAAGAGCGGGCTCGAAGCGGCCGAGGAACTGAAAGGAAGCGGCTGCAAGGTGATGATTCTGACGACCTTTGCACGGTTTGGCTATTTCGAGCGGGCCATTAAGGCCGGGGCATATGGATATTTGTTAAAGGACAGCCCCAGCGAAGAATTGGCAAGTTCCATTCGGAGCATCATGGCGGGCAGACGGATTTATGCGACAGAGCTCGTGGACGATGCTTCCGGTCAGGAGAACCCGCTTACCCCACGGGAAAAGGACGTGCTCGGCCTCATTGCCGATGGCAAGAACACAAAGGAAATCTCCAGTCAATTGGATATCACGCAAGGAACGGTCCGGAACTACATTTCCGTTATTCTGGATAAGCTTCAAGTCACGAATCGGGTGGAAGCCATCACGCGCTTTAAAGAGAAGGGCTGGTTCAAATGATTCGATCCCGATGGCCCCTTGGAATGGATTTTGGATGAACCTTAAGGTTTACCGGGTCCGTTTCCAGGGGGCATTTTTGTATTGGACCCTGCAGCCGTTGGAGCTGCCGGAAAGCTCATCGAGATCACAGCCCCGCCTTCCTGCCGGTTGCCTGCGGCAATGATCCCGCCGCAACGCTCCACAATCGCCCGCGAGATCGCCAGCCCCAGGCCGGACTCCCCGTCCTTGCCCTTTACGAATCGGTGGAAAAGAAAGGGGAGAAGCTCATCCGGAATGCCGGGCCCGTCGTCGCTGATGGTCATTTCGATCCGACCCTCCACGACCTTGGCGTGTACATTCATTTGCTCAACGGCATAGCGGGCAGCGTTGGACATGATATTCAGCAGTGCCTGAAGCAGCTTGTCCCGGTCGGCCACGACCTCGAATGGCCCGGACGGCGGGGCGTAATCGATCTGCAGCCGGATCCCTTTCTTGACCAGCAGCGGATTCATGCGTTCCGAAGCTTCAGTGATCAGTTCCTTCAGGGATACAGCGTTTTTGCGGAATACATCTTCCTCGCTGTCCAGCTTCGCAAGCAGGGTCATCTCCGTTACCAGCTTCTTGAGCCTGCCGCTTTCGCTGATGATGATATCGAGGCCTTTGCGGATGCGCTTACCTTCAAATACCCCGTCACGAATGCCTTCCGCATAACCCGCGATGGACATCAGCGGGGTTTTCAGCTCATGCGACGCGTTTTGGAAAAACTGCTTCTGCACATGGTTAAACCGGTCCAGCTCCCCGGCCATGTCATACACGGACTCCGCCACGGAGCCGATCTCGCCTCCAGCTCTGATGAAGCGAACCTCGGAAAACCGACGCTCCTTGACCTTGATCAGCTCCTCCTGCAGGCTCATGAGCGGCCGGATCAGCTTCTTTGTAATAAACAAGCTGAACGCGACCATGAACGCGCCTCCGACGCCGAAAATAATCAGCAGCCGCTTCAGCAGCGCCTGTTCAATCGTTTTGACGCGGCTTACCGGCGTAAGCAGCGTAAGCGTTCCCTGCGGCATGACGCTCACGGATGTAATAAACCTCTTGTCCGTCCCGTCTACGATGTCCTTAAAGACCTGCTCGCCGGAAACGCCCTTTACAGCCTCAGTGATTTTCATGGCGGCGTTCGGAGCGGTTACAGGCATGCTTTTGCCTTGGATATCCGTGAAAATGGCCGCAACTCCGCTGGTGTCCGCCATTTTAACCGGTAAGGCAGGCATCGTTGTGGACGACCAATCCGTGGCAACAGTTTGAATCGTGTCGACCCGCAGTTTGGCTGACATGACGGCTCCCATGGCCTTCAGGTCCTCCTTCTGGGAGCCGATCAGGTGGTCCAGCAGGACGAAATGGATCACCACGGCCGTAACGGACAGGACCAGCAGCAGCGCGATCCCGAAGGCCAAATTAATCTGATGCACGAGCTTCATCGTGAGCGTCTCCTCCTTCGTGTCTTAACCGGTAACCATGTCCCCAGATGGCTTCGATCGGCACATGCTCCAGCTTTTTGCGCATCCGTTTGATCAAGTGGTCGACCGCCCGGTCGCTGCCGAAATAGTCGTCGCCCCAGACCCGGGTCAGCAGCTCGTCCCGCGTGAAGGCTCGGTTCGGATGCTCGGCCAGCACCTGAAGCATCGCGAACTCCTTGCTGGTCATGTCCACTTCTTCCCCGTGCCAGAATACGCGCCGTTCGTCGGGGATCAGCTGCAGCCCTCCCGTTTCGATCCGGGCCGGATAGGACAGGCCCGCTGCGGCATCGCCGGATCCGCTCAGCTTGTACCAGCGCTGGAGCTGCCGTCTGATACGCGCGACGAGCTCGCGGGGGCTGAATGGCTTGACGAGGTAATCGTCGCTGCCCAGCTCCAGGCCCAATATTTTATCGACCTCGTTGTCTTTGGCCGAGATCATGATGATCGGCACTTCCGCTTCCTGCCGGATCCGCCGGCAAAATTCGTAGCCATCCATGCCCGGAAGCATGATATCCAGGACCCACATGTCCGGCGGTGACGTCCGCCACAGAGCCCAGGCCTCTTCCGCGCTGCCGAGGCCGACCGTGCGGTAGTTTTCTTTTTGTAAATACGCCTCGACAAGATCCCTTATATGTACATCATCATCGACCACGGCGATGACGTAACTGTTGTTCATCCCATGTACCTCCCGGATTGGAAATTCATCTCCAGTATATCAAGCGGGCGCCTGCCTATGGAGCTCTGCCATTGTTTTTCCATAATTTCTCCCGCGGGCTGCCACAATCGTTCCGTAGACTGGGACATGTAACACCATATCCGAATTAAAGGAGTGCTGAATCAATGATTCGAAACGCATGGTTTAAAAAGACGGTAGCCTCTGCGCTGCTCATGTCCGCCGTAGCGGCCCCGGCCGTAACCAATGCAGACGCGAGTGAACAGCCCCAGGTTCCTTCCGATGTTCCAACCAAGGTGGCTGCGATACCGGCAATCAAGGGAGCGGTTATTAAATCTGCTATAGCCGATCCGCTCGAGCTGGCCCAAAAATATGCGCCGGACACCGTAGAGGACTGGAAGCAGACATTGGAGCAGTTCAAAAAGGTGGCAGGAGAGGGTCCCCGCTTCTTCAGCGTAATCAAAGCGGTTCCTGTGGAAGATGCAGCGAAAGTAAAAGCGGGTGAAGCTTCTCCGGTTACGGAGACGCTTCAGCAGGCAGCAACTATTTCCGGGGAGAAGATCCGGATCGAAATCCTGGATAAGCTGAAAAACAAGGCGGCCGAGGTGCTGGGTCAGGCCAAGGATCTGGAGCTGGCCGATGTGCCGGGTCAGATCAAGGTGTTCGATAAAGCCGAGGTGCCAGGCGAGATCCTGGAATTGGACAAAGCTGAGGTATTGGGCCAGATCAAGGAGCTGGTGAAATCCGAAGCGACGGACCAAGCCAAACCTGTGGATGAGGCCAAGGCGCTCGGACCTGCCAAGGTCATCATCTCCAAGCTGGGGGACCTGAAGGTGGAGGCGGCTAAGACTGAGCCGGCGGCGGCAGGCGACTCAGAGCATTCCAAAACGTTGAGCATTGCCGTCAGCAAAGAAGCAAGCGAGTCCGCCATTGCGTTTATGAAGGCCCACATCGCTTTGCATGACGCCGTGGAGTCCAAGGACGAGGCGGCCATCAAGGAAGCGCTCGCCAAGCTGCTCGTTCAATACAAGGTGCAGATCAAGGAGCTTGAATCGACGGCTAAATCTTAATCGTTCCGTTGAGCAACCCGTACAGACACATAGAGGAGATATGAAGGCAGTCCCTGTTTCCAGCCCCGGCTGGAGCTGGGACTGTTTGCGTGCGCAAAAAATTTTGCATCTCCCTTTCAAGATTTAGTATGCTAAAGACAGCAAACAACGATCGTTGTTGAACATGTCACGTGAACGGCCGGACTTATGTATCGTCCGGTTGCAATGCGCGAGTTGAAAGGGAGTCGGTCCGGACGAATGAATACGGGTAAAACATTGGCAGAAGCAGGCAAGCAGGCGGAATATGTATTGGGAGGGCACGGTCCCCGAAATCTGGAAGTACTGAAGGAGGCCTTCCGGGAGGTGGACGGGTCCCTCGGTGGTGATGCCTACGGCAAAGGCAAGGTGATAGAGGATTTTCAGAACAAAATGGCGGCGTATTTGGGCAAGGAATCGGCCGTCTTTTTCCCGAGCGGGACGATGGCCCAGCAGATTGCGCTGCGGATCTGGTGCGATGAGAAGCAGGTGAAGAAGGTGGCATACCACCCGCTGTGCCACCTGGAAATCCACGAGGAAGACGGTTTGAAAGAGCTGCATCATATTGAACCGGTGCTTCTGGCGGACAAGGATCGCCTGATCCGGCTGGAGGACGTTGAGCGGATGCCGGAGGACGTCTCCTGTCTTCTGCTGGAGCTGCCCCAGCGCGAAATCGGCGGCCAGCTGCCGGACTACGGTGAGCTCGAAGCGATTTCCGCCTATTGCCGCGAAAAGGGCATCCGCCTGCATCTCGATGGAGCGAGACTGTTCGAGGTTACGCCTTACTATGGAAAAACCGCCGCGGAAATTTGCTCGCTATTCGACAGTGTCTACGTTTCTTTTTATAAAGGCATCGGAGGCATTTCCGGTGCGGTCTTGGCGGGAAGCCCGGATTTTACAGAGCGGTCCAAGGTATGGAAGCGACGGCACGGCGGGGATCTGTTCAGCCTGTATCCGTATGTAGTCAGTGCCGATTACTATTTTGATCGGCGCATTGGACGGATGGAGCAGTATTATGAGGAAGCCAAAGAGCTTGCCGCGCTCTATAACGAATGCCACGGCGTCACCACAAGGCCGGCTGTTCCCGTATCGAATATGTTTCACGTCCATATCCAGCTTGGCAAAGAGCGGCTTGAGGCGCTCCTGGTGGATATCATCAGCGAAACAGGCATTCAATTGAATCATTATGTAAAAGATAACGGGGATTCGGAGTCCTCCTATGAAGTCAGCATCGGGGACTTGTATGCCAAGGTGCCCAAAGAACGGATCCGGGACGCGTTCCGGGTGCTTGACCGGAAGCTGAAGGAAGAGCTGGGCTAAGAAAGGGTCAAACTATTGAGGATGGGATTCTCAACGGACCGGAAGGCGGCATAAGTTAAAAGGGGGCCTGTCTGGCAGCGTGCCTTCAGGGCTTCAGCATGGACTATTTTTGCTGGGTATGGGAGGAACCGAAAGAGTATGGATACGTTGATGGGACTCATTGAGCAGGTGGGTTATTTTGCGTTCTTTTTCGTATTGTGCTTAGGCATTATTGGCCTCCCGCTTCCGAACGAGGTGGTGGTCATGATCGGCGGGGTGCTTGCCGGGACGGGGCATCTGGCACCGGTCTCTTCGTTTATCACGATTTACCTGGGGATCTGTTCAGGCTTGACCGTCGGCTTTGTCGTCAGCCGTCTGGCGGCAAGCCGCCTGCTCGACCGTCTGACCAGGTCCAAGCGGATGGCCAGGTATATCGATAAAGCGGAGCTGCTGAACCGGAAATATGGCAATATGGCCATGTGCATCAGCGTATTCCTGCCTGTTCTGCGAAACGTGACGCCGTATGCCGTTGGCATGAAAGGAATGGCTTACCGCCGTTTTGCCCTGGTCTCTTACACGACGGCGTTCGTGTGGACGCTGCTGTATTTTCTGATCGGCAGCACGCTCGGCCTCCAGGTCGACGATATCAGTACGATGTTCGCCTAAATGTTGAAGGGGGTGAAACCATTGCGCATACAGGATTCCGGATCCCATCATTCTCAAGAGCCAGGTGTTGCTCCAGAGATAGTGACGCTGGGGATGGGCTGTTTCTGGAGCCCGGAGGCATTGTTCGGCCATATGCCGGGGGTAATCCGGACGCGGGTTGGCTACGGAGGAGGAACGACATCAGACCCAACGTACCGGAACATGGGTGATCATACAGAGATGGTCGAGGTCGTGTATGACCCTGGCGTTATTTCCTTTTCCGACATTCTGAACGCGTTCTGGGACAATCATAACCCTTTTAATATTAACGATTACAAAGGCAGGCAGTATTTGTCGCTGCTCCTCTATCGCGGTGATGGACAGCTGAAGGCGATTCACCAGGTCCTGGCCTGGCGCGAGGAGCAGGGCAAAGGACGGCCGGATACGGAAATCGCTCCCCTTACGGCCTGGTACCCGGCGGAAGACCGCCACCAGAAATACTACTTGAAAAGGCATCCGGATGCGATCGGGCAGTTGAGCCGGCTCTATCCGACGCATGAGGAGCTGGTGAGTTCCACGCTGGCCGCCAGGCTGAACGGACTAGCCAAAGGATACACGAGCCTGGAGCGAATACAAAAAGAGATCCATACCTGGCCACTCGCGGAAGAGGAGCGAAGCCTGCTGCTGGAAACGGCCAAGCGGATTAAATGGTGATATATAACGGACAGAAAACAAACCGAAGGGGACAGGCTCCTTTGGTTTTTTTGTGTTAATGCATGATTCACTTACAAATTGTTAGTTAGTCAAAATGGCAGGATTATCTCCAAATCATTTGCGTTCTTACGATTTGTTTGTACCTTTCATATAATTCAATCAAGCGAAAAGAACGGTGCACGTTGATGTGCCAGACGTGGCCCGGCGCTGTACCGGTCTTGCGCTCATTGATTCTATGAGTATCGGCTTCAGGGTGCAACCAAGGCATGTGCCGGTCATGCCTCGGATCCACCGGCTGCCGGTCGTATATATGGAGGGTATGAACATGATCCAACAAATGAATCGCTTATATATTTACTTACTGACGCTGGGCGTTTTCCTGACGGCCACCTCGGAGCTGATCGTAAGCGGCGTGCTCAGTGAGATCGCCGGTGATATGAACGTTACCGTCGGTGCCGCGGGGCAGCTGATCACGGCGTATTCTTTAGCCTTTGCGATCGGCACGCCGGTCTTGATTTCGCTGACCTCCCGTCTCGGGAGAAAAAAGGTGATGCTGGGTTCGCTGCTGGTTTTCGCAGCCGGCTGTGGACTGTCCTTCGCCAGCACCCATTTTGTCCTGCTGATCGCGTCGCGCATCATTCTGGGTATCGGTTCGGGCGTGTACCTGGTGGTCGTGTTCAGCGCCGCCGCCAAGCTCGTCCCGGCGGAGAAGGTCGGCAGCGCCATCGGTACGATTATCCTGGGCTTCAGCTTGGCCATGGTGCTAGGAGTCCCGCTTGGTATCGCCATTACCGGCTGGATCGGATGGAGAATGATCTTCGTCCTGCTGGGAGCGATGAGCCTGCTGATCATGGCGGCGATTTACCGGCTTCTCCCGGCCGTGGAAGGTAATGAGCCCGTCTCCTTGGGACGCCAGCTGCGCCTGCTGGGCAGCGGAGTTATCGTGAGTGCTCTGTTCATTACGCTGTTCCGGGAGACCGGGAATTCGGTGATGTATACCTATATGACCCCGTTTTTGCAAAGCGTACTTCACATGAACGCCGGAGGCGTGGCGGTGACCATGCTGGGCTTCGGCATCCTCGGGGTGATCGGCTCCCGTCTGGGAGGCTACGCCGTGGACCGGTGGGGGGCTGTACGCATTCTGCTGGCCGGTCTGCTCGTCCATGCCGCGGCCCTGGCGCTGCTGCCGGCGTTTTCCTCCTGGCTCGTTCCGGATCTCATTCTGATCGGCGTGATGATGTTCGCCATGTTTGTAACGGCACCGGCCATTCAAACTTACTTTATCCAGCAGGCGCCAGAATCCTCCGATCTCGTACTCAGCTTGAATACGTCGGTGACGCATTTAGGGCTGGCGGCAGGGGCAGGTATGGGAGGAGCCGTGATCAGTGCCACCTCCACCGTGCTGTACAATCCTTGGGTTGCGGGTCCGGTGGTAGCGCTGGGCCTGGGAGCCGCTATCGTCTGCTTCTTTCTTGGCAGGAAGGCATACCGGAGGCTGGCGTGACGGTTACGGCTGCGGCTGCGGCTACCATCCTGAGCGTGTATGACCCATGAAAAAGCGGCGGTACGCCGGGAGCGTCAGGGACGCTTTCCGGATACCGCCGCTTTGTCGTACAGCAGGCGTTTCTAGAAGCAGGTGAACGATTGGATGGTTCTGAGGTCGAGCCCCGAGTACATCCAGAAAAATCCGTTCCAGCGGAATCCGGCAACGGAGGTCCGGCCGACGAAGACGGGATAAAACCAGAAGCCCGGACCGCGTACGGGCCAAATGAACGTATTGCGGAAAAGGCAGCCGGAGATCGCGCCGGGATCAACGGCGAGCGCCGATGCGCCGGTTTGTGCAGGCGTAAATTGCGGCGGCGGGGATGAAGGCGGCTGCACCTGGCCTTGAGGGCCGAAGGGAGGCATGAATGCCATGGGAATGACTCCTTTCTTTGCTCATTTGAGCATAGTTATGGCGAGCTTACGCTAATAAGCTGATGACTAGCAGTTCGTACAGGACCAGAGGCAGGATGGTTTGGTTAAAGAAAGGGGGGCGTCCGGGGATGAAAGCCCGGTGTCCGGGTGACTGCGGAATTTGGATATACACGATACCCTTGTCGCAGTGCAAGAGGGTTCCTTCAAATACATCGCCGTCCAGCGTTTCGATCCGGACATGCTTATTGACATGTTGGCGGCACAGCTGCTTGAAGCGTTCCCGAGCCGAATGAAGCGTTTGGCTCATGTGAGGCTCTGCCTGGTACAGCGTTTGGTGCTGATAGCCTGAATATTGCACACTCATGATGTTGACCTCCGTTTGGAATTGACCTGCTGCATCCTATGCAGATGCCTAGACGGAAGTGTCTTAAAATAAACGAAATGTCATAAACATCAGTAGGAACGGTCCTTAATGACCGTGGATCAATGGATGTCGCCGAGTTTTTAAATAAAAATTTCTAAATATACGATGTATGTTGAAATAAAATTTCGCAAGCGATATAATAGGCACCAGAAATGTTAACATCTCAAGGCAGCATACAGGGCTTTTCGGCTCATTCGTGGGCGGTTACGGATTGCACCGTCTGTTCGGAGCATTTACGCCATTGAGTCTGCGGGCGATCCTGAAGGGAACCGGAAATCGGGAGGGAAGATCATGTACGCTGATATAGCGGAAGGTGCCAAGGCGCTTGGCCTGGACCCCAAAGGGCTCGAGGCCGCCGGGCGTGCCATTGAGCGGGAGATGGCCGCCGGGGTGATACCCGGGGCGGTGCTGGCCGTCACCCGGCACGGGAAGGAATGGGTTTATGCAGCGGGGAGCGCAAACCCGGGTCCGGATCATCCGCTCCCGGCCGGACCGGATGTCCTGTATGATTGTGCTTCGCTGACCAAGGTGAGCGTCACGCTGCCACTTGTGCTCGGACTGATCGATGACGGCGTCCTGACGCTTGGTACAAAGATTGCCGCCTGGATCCCTGAGTTTACCGGTGAGGGGCGGGAAGAGGTGACGATCGGGCAGCTGCTCACCCATACCTCCGGTCTGCCGGCGGATCGAAATATCCACGCGCACGGCTGGACGCAGCCCCAAATGTGGGAGGCGGTCACCGGCGTGGCGCTGCAGCATCCGCCGGGTACGGCCGCCGTCTACAGCGATCTCGGCTTCCTCCTTCTCGGCCGGATCGTCGAGAAGGAGGCGGGCATGCCTCTGGACCAGGCGGCCAAGGCCCGCATCTGGGAGCCGCTCGGCATGGCCGGCGCCGTCTTCGCCCCGCCGGCCGGGCTGCGGGCGCGGACCGCCCCGACGGAATATGACCGCGCTGCCGGCGGTCATCTCCAAGGGGTGGTCCACGACGAGAAAGCCCGCGCCCTCGGCGGCGTCTGCGGGCACGCCGGCCTGTTCGCCACCGCCGGCGACCTGGCGCGCTATGCGCGGATGTGGCTGGCCGGCGGCGCCGTGCCGGAGCCGACCGCGCCGGGCGGCCAGCCGCGGCGCGTCCTGTCGGCGGCGGCCGTCAGGGCCGCGACCCGGACCCATACCGCCGGCATCGCCGGGGCGAACCGGGGGCTCGGCTGGGTCCTGAAAGGGGACCGCTGGGACGCCTCCGGCGACTGGATGGGCCCGCGCAGCTACGGGCACACCGGGTTTACCGGGACCAGCCTGTGGGTGGAGCCCGATCTGGACCTGGCGGTGGTGCTGCTCACCAACCGGGTCTATTACGGCCGAAGCGGCAGCGTCGGCGTGCTGCGGGCGGCGGTGCACAACGCGATTACCGCCGCCGTCAGAGATTGATAACGATGCGAACGAGAACGAGCAGGGATGAAATCTGCTACGATACGATACGGGCAAAGGAGAGAGCATCATGAACGGGGGACTAGTCAGACTGCGAGAGATTTTGGACGACCTTACGCCCTCAGAGCGCAAAGTGGCTGAATACATTATCAGCTATCCGCACAGCATACTCGACATGTCCGTAGCGCAGCTGTCTGCGGAAAGCGGCGGCAGCCAGGCGGCGATCATCCGCTTGTGCAAATCCATGGGGGTGAAAGGATACCCGGAGCTGAAGCTGAAGGTGGCCGGGGACCTGAACCAGAACGAGGAGCGCTATGAGTACCGGGAGATTCGTCCGGGCGATTCCATGGAGCAAATTATCCAAACCGTGTCCGCCAACAACATTCAGTCGATCCGGGACACGGTAACGATTCTTGATCCGAAAACCGTGGACCTTGCGGTGGAGGCGTTAAGCCAAGCCTCCCGAATTTTTTTCTACGGGCTTGGGGCTTCCCATCTGATCGCGCAGGATGCGCATCACAAATTTTTGCGGATCAACAAGACAAGCCATTCCTTTACCGATCCGCATCTGGAGCTGACCTCGGCGGTCATGCTGAATCCGGGCGACGTGGCGGTCGGCATTTCGTATTCGGGCGAGACGGCCCACGTCATCGAATGCCTGAAGGAGGCGCGCACCTGCGGAGCCAAGACAATTTCCATCACCAAGTACGGCAACAATGCCGTGTCGGCGCAGGCCGATTATCCGCTCTACACGTCATCGACGGAGAACGAAATCCGCAGCGGCGCGATGTCGTCGCGGATGACCCAACTGAACGTCATCGATATTTTATATTTGGGCGTGGCCAGCCGGGAATACGATCAATCGGTCCGGTATTTGAAAAAAAGCCGGGAGATTATCAAGCGCCTGACGGGCCGCTGACCGGAACAGGCCGGCTTATCTTTATCCCTACGTATCCTCTTTCCCTGAGCCGTTGATGGCTCTCGCGGAAAGGGGATGATTTATTTTCAGGTAAAATCTCCATATTATGCGGACGCTTTCGTCCCAAAGGATGATAGAATAGAGGGAATTGAACGTCATCTTGGGATGGAATATCGGCATAAATGGGGTATAGGCAATGGATAAAGAGATAGACCAAATGGATGATCGGCAGATCATTGCAGCTTTTAACGCGCATTACAGGCAGCGGGGCCTTGATCCCGCCAAGTTTCCCGTTCTCAGCAAGCGCTACACCACAGAGGAACTGGAGGAACGGTTGTCCTTTTATAAGGAATATATTGATATCATTCTATTTTTCGTCAACAAGTTTCTGTCGACCATTCAAGGGACCCCGATCTTGGTCACGGTGACCGATCAATGGGGATATCTGCTGGAATGCTACGGCGAGCCGATGTTTCTCGAGGCCATCGCGGAGCTGGGCATTACCAAGGGGGTCCGCTACAACGAGGAAACCGGCACGGGCTCGGTCCCGCTGTGCCTGCGGTTTAAGCGTCCGTTCCAGACCTTGGGCGAAGATCATTTCTTCGAGGCGCTCCATGGCATGGCCTGTTACTCGGCCCCTTTCCACCGGGAGGACGGGGCGGTGCTTGGAACGCTTTCCCTGATGACCGGGGTCGATTCGGCCCATCCGCACCTGCTGACCCTGCTGTGTACCATGGTTGATTCCGTGGAGCGGGAAATGCTGCTTCGCCGGAACAACGCCCACCTTCACACGTTGAACCAAGTGCTGCTGGAGGCGAATTATCAGGGGGTTGTCGTGACGGACGCCGCCGGCCGGATTATCGACATGAACGATCAATACTTGAGGATGCTCCGCTTAGACGGCGGGGACAAACATCTATACCTGGGCACGCCGGTGCTGGAACACCGCCTGGTTTCCCCCTATTTCGAGCGGGTGCTGGCCAGACAGGAGGAATGCATCGGCGTGGAGCTGCAGGACACCCGGATGGACTCCGACAGCTATTATATGCTGGACGTTCTGCCGGTTTTTGATATGGGCGGCTGCCTCTGCCGCATTATCGGCACCCTGCGGGATATTACGGAAATGAAGAGGACCGAGGAGGTGCTGCGGAATACGGAGAAGCTGGTATTCGCCGGCCAGCTTGCGGTCGGCATTGCGCACGAAATCCGCAATCCCCTGACCACCGTCAAGGGCCTTATTCAGCTGGCGGGACCGACCTCTGGACTGCGGCATTATGACCTGATTATGTCGGAGCTGGACCGGATGAACCTGATCGTCGGCGAGTTCCTCATTTTAGGCAAACCGCAGGAAATCCGCTTCCGGGAAGATTGGTGCATGACGATACTGCAGGAGGTGCTGAGCCTGATCGAAATCGAGGCGGCGAAGAACAACGTCCGCATCCGGTGCACCTGCATCCGGGAGGAGAAAATTTCCTGCGACCGTAATCAGATCAAGCAGGTGTTTCTGAACATCTTGAAAAATGCCATTCAAGCGCTGCCCGGCGGGGGCCGGATCGACATCGTGCTCGAGGCAGACGGCGGTTACCAGCGGATCCGGTTTATGGACAACGGAATCGGCATGCCCGAAGAGGTGCTGGAGCGGATCGGGGAGCCTTTCCATACGACCAAGCTGGAAGGCTACGGTCTGGGCATGATGATCGTGAAGAAAATTATCGCTTCCCACCGCGGCATCCTGAACATTACAAGCGAGCCCGGCAAGGGAACGACGGTGGAAATGGGACTGCCGATCGGTTGATCGACAGTCCCCGGTGGATGAAAATGGGATTAAGCGAGGTGTCGCGGGATGAAGATCATCTGGAGTTTTGTGGAAATCGTCAGAAATGTCGTGTATTTATTCCTTGGTTTATGCGTGTGCGGGTTTGCAGAAAAAAACCTGACGGCGAGAATAGACGGCAGAATGGATCTGATCCTGCTGGTGCTGCTTGCAGATCTGATGCTGCTGTTCGTCTTCCACCGTCAGGTCATCGGCCCGAAAGCCAATAAACTTCCCGTTAGAACGAGGAATTATTTAATCATGGCTGCGGTGCTGCTTCTCACCGCCGTCTCGATGCTGGCTGAAGCCAAGTGATGGTTAGAACGGCAGGTACCAGAAAACGGCCGTTTCCTGCGCATGCTCTTTAAAGCCCCGGTATAGGTAAGAATCAAAGCCTCCGATCACAAATCCGCAGCTTTCATAAAATTGGCACGCCCGCACGTTGTTGCTCTGCGTCTCCAGCATGAGGCCGGGCGTGTGGCCGGCCTTGGCCCAGAGCACCGCCTGCTCGATCAATTTCCGGCCGATGCCGTGTCCCCGGGCGTTCCGATCCACCCGAAGATCCTCGATATAAGCGTACCGATTCCAATTTTTCGCCAGCATGATCCGGCCGACGGCCCGATCTCCCGCTAAGGCCAGGTAGACCGCACGGTCCGGACGGCCGATGTACTCCGACAAATTTCCGCTGTCGCCCTGGTCCGCCTCGTCGGGGTAGCTTTTTTGATAACTGGGCACGACGGGTTTAACCGTATAACCGATCCCTTGGTCCGTAACGGACAAAACGAGCTCGGAATCTACCGTAAAGCTGCCGTCGATCTGAATGTGCTCCGGGTGGTCCCGGTCTGTCATTTCCCTGATCTGAATATCCATTTATCGTATCCTCCTGATTCGCGGTTGGATTTTGAACATGGTTCAAAATGCTACCTTGCAATCCGGAGGCGGGGCTCTGACTTAACGAAATACAAGCTTTGCCGTCATTACGGTTCTCCTCCTATTGGGCAGAATAAGGACACACCGGCTCTATCACAGCAAAATCCGGTGATCCAATATATTTTTCAGGCTGATATGTGATTTCGACGGGCCGAACCTTGCCAGGGCGTCCTGGAAGTCGGCTACCTCGTCGACGGACCCCGTCTGGACGTGAATGAGATAGTTGTACTCCCCGCTAATGCGGAACAAGCCCGTCACTTGCTTGGACTGCGTGCAAAACTCCACCAGCTCGCTGCAGTGCTCGGTCTTCATCAGAATAAAAGAGGTTGTTCCCCGCTGCAGCTCCCGCAAATTCAGATCCGTGCTGTACCCCGAGATGACGCCTCTTTCCTCGAGCTTGACGATGCGCTCCTTCACGGAAGGCTGGGACATGACGATCCGCTTGCTGATCTGGGCGATCGGCATTCGCGCCTCATGCTGCAAAAGCTTCAATATTTTCAGGTCAATATCGTCAACTGCCGTGCTCAATTCATCATCTCTCCTGTATTCGCTATAAAGATAAGGTAATCATACGAAAATAACTTATTTTATGCAAGGCGGAAGGGTTCGATTCCTTATTCCATGCATGTCGATTGCGGAAATGAACCTATACAATGAAAACGATACGAGAAGCGCAAAGGGAGAGATGGGAATGAGCGTGAAAGGACTGGCCCATGCGGCCATTCAGGCGGAGGATTATGAAGGAACGCTGGATTTTTATACCCGGGTTCTCGGGTTTACGGTCGGCCACTCATGGAGTCTGCCTGCGTTTAAAATCAAGACGGCCTCAATGCTGGTATCGCCTGACGGACGAACCTGCGTCGAGGTGTTCGACCGCGGCGCCGAGGTTCCGGCCGAGGGGGATAAGGCGTCCTCGCGCGAGGAAGTGAAGCATGGCGCTCTGCTGCATCTGGCATTCTACGTGGACAATGTGGACGAGATGGTGGACAAGGCACTGGCCCATGGGGCGCGAATCTATGTGGAGCCGGGGAATCTGGAGCTGGGTGAGCCGCCGCTTAGGGTCCGCAATGCGGTCCTGAACAGCCCGAACGGCGAAATTATCGAATTGATCGAGGAAGTGGATTTTAACGTGGGAACCCGCTGAGGTTCTGTGTAAGATGGAGGCAGCCGAAGGTTTCGGCTGCTTTTTTGTATGTCATATAACCTTACAAACTCGTTGATAAAAAATATGGAAGCACTTACAATATTGTTATTTAGACATGTTTCGCGTTGTGTTTTGTCGAATCGGCATCCCAGAATGAAGAGAGGAGAAGTGATCCATGCGATGGGCCAATGGATGGAAAATCCAGTACATTTTCGTTCGATTCATGATCCCTTATTTCTTGTTCATGCTGTTTACCCTGCTTGCAGGGGCCTTGTTTTACAGGCAAACCTATGACGTGGTGAAAAAGGAAGTCACGCACAGCAACCTGCAGATGCTGGATCAGGTGAAAGAAACGGTCGACAGCCGCTTCAACGAGATTAACCGGATCTCCCTGCAGCTGCAAAGTGATGCGGCCGTTCAAAGCTTTCAGCAGGTGAAGGAACCGTTCCGGGACACAACGGCGTACAAGGTGTACCGGACGCAAAAAAGCCTCTACAGCTACAATGCAGCCAATGGTTTTATTCTTAACTACTATCTGATCTTCAAAAATAGCGATTTGGCGCTATCCCCCGATTCCACTTATGAACTTCCCTCGTTCTATCGTTACATGTTCTCTGACCCCAGCAAGGATTTCGCAACCTGGAGGAGCGATCTTCTCGGCCATTTCCGTAACCGGGAAATCATGTCGTCTGGATCCACGGTGTATCAAGGCAAAACGACGGATCTGCTGACCTACGTCCAGTCTCTCGGATACCCCGGCCATATTCAGGGGGCGCTGATGATTCTGGTGGACAACCAGCGCCTGCAGTCGCTTCTTCGTGGAATCGACATATCCGACGGGGGCTGGGTATCCATCGTGGATGAGAAGGGACGCCTGGTTACATCGCTGTCAAGCGGCGGCATAGTGACCCGGCAGAGCCTGCCGCCGGGAACGAAGTCCGGAGTGATCGAAGCTTCAGCGGCTACCGGCGGCATGATGATGACCTATACCACCTCGTCCTATAACGGATGGTCCTATGTCGTCGCCCAGCCGCCCCATGTCGTCCTGAGCAAAGTGCTGGCCATCAAGCATACAACCGTAACCATTCTTCTGGCGTTCCTGATTTTTGGTCTCATCCTTGCCTATCTGTTCGCTACCCGGAGCGGCAGGCCGATCGTGAACATCACGACTGCCCTGACATCCCGGCTGAACGGCGGGGAGTTGAAGCGGCCAAAGGATATGTACGGCTATATCCAGCACTCGCTCGCGCGCCTGATCGACAACAACGACGAACTGCAGCAGGAAATCGAGCGGCAGGCTCCGCTGTTGCGGGAGTCGTTCTTCGGGCGGCTTCTTCAGGGCGAATACCTGATGGCCGAACACGTCGAATCCCTGCTGAAGCATCAGAACGCCGATATTCAGGGCAGCGGCTGCGCCGTCGGAATCGTTCAGTTTCACCGCGGCGGGCACCGGTTTCAGGAGGAGGAGCTGCGCGAGCTCGATATCGAGCGCGTGCTCATCCAGGATATGCTGGGCCGGACGCTGAAGGGCTGCCCTTTCACCTACCCGGTCGCCGAGGATAAGATTGCCGTCCTGTTCGTCAACGGGCAGGGAGATCCTGGCGCCTTCCGCAAGATGGTGGAACGGGAGCTGCAGCAGCTGACGCTGGAAATCAGCCGCCACGGGCTTCAGGCGGGATTTGCGGTGGGAGGCTACCGAACCTCGCTCCTTGAAGTGCCGGAGTCCTTTGAAGAAGCGAGGCAGGCGCTCTCCCGGCTGTATGAAGCCGGGACCAGCCAGTCCGTCTGGTTCGAGGATCTGGCCCATGATCACCGCGGTTTTTATTTTCCGGCGGAATCGGAAAACCGCCTTATGAATTACATCAAAGCTGGCGAGACGGAGGAGGTCCGGAAGCTGCTCGCCTCCCTGTACCGGGAAAATTTCGAGGAGCGGCACCTTCCCTTGGCGATGCAGCAGCTGTTCGTTCTTGACCTGGTGGGCTGCCTGGTCAAAGTGCAGGATCAGCTGATGGTGAAGGAGCAGGCGGACATGAGGCATCTGCTGCAGCAGCTCGGCACGGCCAATCATCCGAAGCAGGCGTTTGATAACGCTACGGAGAGATTTGCGGAAATTTCGGACGACATCGATCGGCGCAAGAAGAGCCGCAACGTCCAATTGATCCGCGATACGGTGGACTACATTCATCAGCAGTACGGACAGGCTGATCTCAGCCTGGATGCCGCGGCGGATCATCTGAATATATCCAAGGGGTATCTGTCGCAATTTTTTAAAGAGCAGACAGGGGTCAATTTTTCCGAATACGTTGAGAACCTCCGGATGGACAAAGCCAAGCAGCTGCTGTCCGAGACCAGGCTGCCGATCCGGGATATTGCGCAGCAGGTCGGGTACCACGCGTCCAGCACCTTCTGCCGGGCCTTCAAGCGCGGCAGCGGCATCAGCGCAACGGCGTACCGTGATATCGCACATAAGAAACCGGCTTCCCCTCTTCACCGTCAGGATGCATAAGTGTTTTTGGGCCAGGGATTTCCTGGCCTTTTCGCTTTAACGGGAATACCCCGCCAGCGGCCGGCTGCCTAAGGCAAATAAGCCCGAATCTAAAGAAATGTATACAAGGCGGACAAAGGTCAACGGCCTTTCTGAACGAGGGTAAACCCGCCGGGGAACAGGCAATTTACACCTTGGGCGGTCCCGGTCTATGCTGGGTCCAATCAAGGGGGGTGAAAGTGAATTGAGCATGTCGGTGACCGAGCGAAAGACAAGGGCAGCGCGCAGGACAGGAAGGAGACCCGCCGTAAAGAAGCTGATCCACAGCTGGCAGTTATACGTGCTGATGGCGCTGCCGCTCCTGTATTTGATCATTTTCAAGTACGTACCTATGTATGGCGCACAAATCGCTTTCAAGAACTTTATTGTGACCAAAGGCATTTGGGGAAGCGAGTGGGTCGGGCTGAAGCATTTTGAGCGCTTTGTTCACTCATACGACTTCTGGAGGATTTTGAAAAACACCCTGATCCTCAGTTTTTACAACCTGGCTGCGAGCTTTCCGTTTCCCATTCTGCTGGCGCTCGGCCTCAACTATTTGCGGGGGCGGGTATTCAAGCGGGCGGTGCAGATGGTCACGTATGCCCCGCATTTCATCTCGATTGTCGTCATCGTCGGGATTATCCGGGAGCTGCTCGACCCGAGAACGGGCATCGTCAACAAGCTGCTCGGCTTTATCGGTGTGGGACCGGTCAATTTTATGGGCGAGATTTCGATGTTCTCTTCCATTTATGTCTGGTCGGATGTCTGGCAGCATGCGGGCTTTAACTGCATCATTTTCATTGCGGCGCTTGCCGCGATCGACCCTGCCCTGCATGAAGCGGCCGTGGTCGACGGGGCCAGCAAGCTGCGCCGGATGTGGCATATCGACCTGCCCGGCATCATGCCCATGGCGATCATCCTTCTGATCCTGAGCACCGGGCATGTGCTCGACGTTGGCTTTGAGAAGGTGCTCCTTCTCCAGAACCCCATAAACCTGAAGGCATCCGAAATTATCGACACGTACGTGTACAAGGTCGGTCTGACCTCGCAGGTGGCAAATTACTCGTACTCAACTGCCATCGGCTTGTTCAAGTCGGTCATTAACCTGGTGCTGCTCATCGTAGTCAACAAGATCGCTCAGCAGTCGAAGCAGGCAAGTCTGTGGTAAGGAGGGAAGCCCATGAACGGCACTTTGCGCAATGACTCCCGGGGGGACAAGGTGTTCTCGCTCGTGAACGGCGCCATCGTCACCCTGTTTTTTATCAGCGTGCTCTATCCGATCGTGTACATCGTCAGCGCGTCTTTCAGCGACTCTAATGCCGTCGTGTCCGGCAAGGTATGGTTGTGGCCGGTTCGTCCGACGCTGGAAGGTTACGCCGCCGTATTCGACTACAAGATGGTATGGACCGGATTTAAAAACTCCGTCGTCTACACCGTGACAGGCACCGCCCTCAACGTCTTCTTGACGGTGCTGGCCGCTTATCCGCTGTCCCGTAAAGACCTGTACGGCAAAAACGTATTCATGATTCTGTTCATGTTCACGACGATGTTTACGGGGGGACTGATCCCCAGCTATCTGCTGGTGCGGGAGCTCGGTATGCTCGATACGATCTGGTCCATGATCATTCCGGGAGCGCTGACCGTATGGAATGTCATCATCGCCCGGACGTATTTTCAGATGTCCATACCGGACGAGCTGCTCGAGGCGGCACGGCTGGACGGATGCAATGACTTCCAGTTTTTGTGGAAGGTGGTCATCCGGCTGTCGGGACCCATTCTCGCCGTGATTACGCTGTATTATGCGTCGGCCAACTGGAACCAGTATTTTAACGCGATGATTTATTTGAAATCCCAGGACCACTACCCGCTGCAGCTCGTGCTTCGCGATATTCTGATCCAGAACGATGTCGACACGGCGATGCTGGCGGCCGATCCGCAGGATGCGGCCCGCAGGGAGGCACTCAAAATTTTACTGAAGTATTCCTTGATTGTGATTTCCATCTTTCCGCTTCTGGTCGTGTATCCTTTCGTTCAGAAATTTCTGGTAAAAGGCGTCATGATCGGCTCATTAAAGGGATAAGGAGATGATCGGTGTGAAAAGAAAGTTCCTGTCTTTGCTACTCATATCCGCGGTCATGATCGGCCTGCTCGGCGCATGCGGCAGCGGGGATTCGGGGGGCGCGCCGGCGGCGGAGCCAAGTGCCGGTGAAGCGGTGAGCGATGCGGGCGTGTTCCCGATCGTGAACGACAAACTGACGCTCAAGGTCATGATCGGCGCCAATCCGGCCGTCGAAGATTTCAACACGAACGAATTCACCAAATACTTCGAGGAGAAAACGAATATTCATGTGGAGTGGGAAATCGCCACTGCCGAGAAGCTCAACCTGGCGCTGGCGAGCGGCGACCTGCCGGACGTCATCATGAGCATGAACGTCACGCCGGAGCAGCAGGCGCTGTACGGAGAACAGGGGGTCATTCTTCCTCTGAACGATTACATTGAGAAATACGGCCTGAATACGAAAAAAATGTTTGAGGAAAGTCCGCTGGTCAAACCGACGATCACCTCGGCCGACGGGAACATTTACGCACTGCCGGCTCCGAACGAATGCTACCACTGCTCCATGCGACAGAAGCTGTGGATCTACGAGCCGTGGCTGAAGGCGCTCAATCTGGAGATGCCGACCACGATCGATGAATTTTATAAGGTGCTGAAGGCGTTCAAGACCCAAGACCCGAATAAAAACGGGAAGGCCGACGAAATCCCGTTCTCGGGAGCGCCGCAAACGACACAAAATTCGACCCTGACGACGAGCGTGGAAAACTTCCTGATGAACTCTTTCACGTATGCACCTTATACTCGGATGTATGTGAATGATGAGGGCAAAGTCGACGTTCCGTTCGTCAAGGACGGTTGGAAGGAAGGGCTGGCCTTCCTGCACAAGCTGTACGACGAAGGCTTGATGGATCCGCAATCGCTGACCCGGGATCCCGCGCAGCTCGTTCAGCTGGGGGAAAATCCGGACGTGCCGATTCTGGGCGCCGCCTCCGGCCCCAATATGAGTGTGCTCACCCAACTGAGCGGTGCTAGCGGCCGGTGGAAGGATTATGTCGCCGTACCTCCGCTGAAAGGCCCGGAAGGGCTTCAGGTGACGCAGTACGATCCTTATCAGGTGGCTCCGGGGCAGTTCGTGATCACGAACAAGGCGAAAAATCCGGCGGCGGCCTTCCGCTTCGCGGACGCCCTGTACGACCGGGAAATGACGCTGCGCTCAACGATCGGAGAGCCGGATAAGGACTGGAGATGGGCCAAAGACGGCGAAATCGGATTAAACGGCAAGCAGGCGGTCTATAAAGACATGTCCCAATTCGGGGTGACGCAGAACAAGCACTGGGCCCAGACCGGCATCGCCTACCGTCCGAATTCGCTGCGCCTCGGCGCGGTGGAGGACAAGGAGAACCCGCTGGAATCGATCCTGTACAACGAGACGAAGACCAAATACGAGCCTTATCGTGTCAAGGTGGAGACGGTGCTGCCGCCGCTCAATTTTACGGTGGATCAATCGCAGGAGCTGGCTGACCTGTCCAAGACGATTTTCGATTACACGAACGAAATGATGGCGCGGTTCATTATCGGCGACGCCGACCTCAACGCCCAGTGGAACGAGTACCAGTCGACGCTGAAGAGCATGGGGCTGGACCGATACCTGGAGATCTACCAGGAAGCGTACGATGCGCGCAAATCCGTGACATCCGAGACCCAATCGTAAGGAGGAAACTTCGATCATGACCGCTATTCAATCGCACGCCTTTACCGTTCCGGACAAGTGGAAGTGGTTTACCGAGAGCCGTTACGGGATGTTTATCCATTGGGGGCCTTACGCGCAGTACGGGCGCGGGGAACAGGTGCTGTTCCGTGAGCATTTGGACCACAAGGAGTATGCGGAGCAGGCCTGCGCATGGAACCCGAAGCATTACGATCCCGAATTGTGGGCCTATACGGCGAGAAAAGCCGGGTTTAAATATGCCTGCTTTACGACCCGGCACCACGACGGCTACTGCATGTGGGACAGCGCTTATACGGACTACTCCAGCGCCAAGCAGGCTCCGCAAAGGGATTTTGTCCGTGAATACACTGAGGCCTTCCGCAAAGAGGGGCTGCGGATCGGACTGTACTATTCGTGGATCGATTGGCGGCTGCCGGCGTATTTCCACGGCCCGGCCAAGGATCCGGAGGGGTGGGAGAAGGTCCGCGCCTATCTTCACGCCCAAGTCAAAGAGCTGCTGACGAACTACGGAAAGATCGACCACTTCTTCTTCGACGGAGTATGGCCGCGGAATGCGGATGATCTGCAGAGCGTGAAGCTGGTGGAGGAGATGCGGGCGCTGCAGCCGGATATTCTTATCAACAACCGGCTCGGTTATTCCGCCGCTCATGACGGGTATCGGGCCGACGGGGGCGTGGGTGCCGGCGATTCCGATACGCTCGGCGACTTCGGTACCCCGGAGCATGTGATCCATGCCGAGCAGAAACGGCTGTGGGAGTCGTGCCAGGTGACGACATGGCGGCTCTGGAGCCATGTAATCGGCGAGCGGTGGCGTCCGGCGGATGTGCTGCTTGATATGCTCTGCGAAAGCGCCGAGAAAGGCGGCGCCCACGGGGGCAACCTGCTGCTCAACGTCGGCCCGACGGCGGACGGTCAGCTCCCGCCTGAATTCGTGGAGCGTGGGCTGGAGATCGGGCGCTGGCTGGAGGTGCACGGCGAGGCGGTGTACGGCACGGACGGAGGCTCCGTCACCGAGTTTATCACCCGCGGACGGCAGACGACCCGCGGCAATAACTTGTATTTGATCATCCGGTTCTGGGACGGCCGCCCGGACATGAGGCTGGCCGACTTGAACACCCGGGTGAAGGGCGTCACGCTCCTGACCACAGGGCAGGAGCTCGCATTCGAACAGAACGGCGATGAGCTGTGGATTCACGGGCTGCCGCGGGAGGCGCCGACGCGGCTCTTCCCGGTGATCCGCGTGGAATGCGAAGGCAAGCCCGAGGCGAATCAGTGGGGGAGGGAGCGGCTGTGGGAAGGCGATCCCGCCCGGGTAGCTGACTGGGCGCGCCTGCGGGGCACATCGGTATTCGCCGATGGTGCCGAGCGGTAACTCAGCCGGATTTAACTAAAATGCAAACCCTGACCCTGTAACCTTAGGGCCATCTCATACTAGGCAGCCGTATGCTTTTTCCTTGGAGCCTTTCTTCCGAGGAAGCATGCGCTGAGCCTTGGAGGGATGGCCCTTTTGTTGTGAAGAACGATTCGGCGTTATTATATTCCTTTACATTTATATAACCAAAAGGTAATATAATTGTCATGAACACAGACAAACTGTTTGAAGCGTTATCCGAACCGAACCGGCGGAGCATTCTGGAATATTTGCGAGTGCGGGACCGTTCTGTGGGCGAGCTTGTGGAGCTGTCGTCCCTAAGCCAGCCGGGGGTGTCCAAGCATTTGCGGATCCTGCGGGAAGCGGGGCTTGTGACCGTCCGCAGCGATGCCCAGAAGCGGATGTACAGCCTGAACGCGAAGCCGCTGGAGCAGCTTGACGATTGGCTTGGGCCCTACCGCAGGTTTTGGTCCGGCAAGCTGGACGACCTGGAGCGCTTCCTCGATGAAGAAGAGCCTTGAGCAGGAAATACCTGCTTGCAGGGATTTGGCAGAATTTAAGTTGGATTGGGTATCCTGACGGAATGACAAACTTTAAGGAGCATGCGAAAAAGGAGGATCAACCGTGAATTCCAATGAATTGGCCGTGGTTGAGCAGGACGAGCAGGGAACCCGTGTGCGGTTCGTGCGGCATTTGAAGCACCCGGTGGAAAAGGTATGGGCGGCGCTGACCGAGAATGACCAGCTGAAGCAGTGGTTTGCGGAGCTTCGCGTCGAAGATTTGCGTGAAGGCGGAGTCATCTCATTCGATATGCAGGACGGTACTTATGAAAAGTTCGAAATTTTGGAGCTGAAGCCCCTGTCGGTACTTGAGTATACCTGGGCGGAGGACCGCGTCCGGTTTGAGCTGTATCCGGTGCCGCAGGGCTGCCGCCTCGTCCTGATCGAGACGATCGTCCGAGTCACCGATCATACGCCTAAGGACGTTGCCGGATGGGATGTCTGCCTGGACGTTATCGAGGCGCTGCTCGACGGCCGGACCATTGCTTCCCGGAAGGACATCTGGGAAGGGAAATACGAGCAATACCGCCATCGGTTTGCGGAGCTGCGTCAGGGATAAGCCATGAGCGGCCGGCAGCCGAGATGTACAGCCAAGGAGCCCCCAGTCTAATAGGACTGGAGGGCTTTTTTTGGCGTGGCGTTGGCGTTGGGAACGATCTTCAGCTGCCAGAAGAAATCTGCTGCTCCCGGTAGGATCGGGGTGAGCAGCCAATCGTTTTTTTGAACATTTTGGAGAACAGGAACGGGTCTGTGTAGCCGACCGAGCGGGACACGTCGCTTACCGACAGCTCCAGGTTGTGCAGCAGCACAGCGGCGCGCTTCATCCGGTACTCCAGCAGGAACGCCTGCAGCGACACGCCGAACTGGTCCTTGAACAGGCCGGACAGATATGTCCGGTCCAGCCCGACGGAACGGGCGATGTCCTGGATGCTGATCTTCTGGCTGTAGCTGCTCTCGATATAGCCGACGGCCTTGCGGACGTAGGCTTCTTTCGAGGTGGTTGGCCGCGGGGCTTCGCCGTTGTCACGGCAGTCCCGAATCAGCTCGCCCAGCAGCCCGTACAGGATGCCCTGGCTGAGCACGTCGCCGCCGGGTCCTTCCATCGCGGCGCGCAGCTGTTCGTAAAACCGCGGAAAACCGCCGTCCGGACCTGCCTCGTAGACTGGATGGGACGCATTCAGGTGGGCGCGCTGCAGGAGCGTTTTGGCCAGCACACCTTGAAAGCCGAACCATGTATACGTCCACGGATCCGACTCGTCGGCCGTGTATTGCACCAGCATATCCGGCACGATCAGGAATCCCTGTCCCGCGCCGAGCCGGTAGGTGGTGCCGCCGGTGGTGAAAGTCCCCGTGCCGCTGTGCACATAGTGCAGGATGTAGGCATCCCGCAGTCCGGGTCCCCACGAATGGTTCGGCAGGCATTCCTCCATGCCGAAAAAGTGCAGGCGGAGATCCGTTTGGCCCTGCAGGGCGGGCATATAGTAGTCAACATTGATCCGGGTCATTTGAGCTATGAGTCCCTCCTGTCTGTCTCGCAAGAAAAACTTCCGCTAAACGCGGTCTGTCTTCTATGAAGGTACATCGATAGACGTTTTTTTTATAATATCAGAAAGTATAAACTCCAGAGCCATGGCTTCCTGATATTGCAAGAAAAACTTCCGCTAAACGCGGTCTGTCTTCTGTGAAGGTACGTCGATAGATGTTTTTTTATAATATCAGAAAGTATAAACTCCAGAGCCATGGCTTCCTGATATTGCAAGAAAAATTACCTTTAAACGCGGTCTGTCTTCTGTGAAGGTACATCGATAGACGTTTTTTTACATTATAACAGGTAAAACGGCTGTAAAACGAGATGAAAGCGAATTCTAAAATGGGATTATGACAGGTATTGCAGGGGTTGCTCCATGTTATTTACAGGGCCGGGCCTATATATTTAGGTCATGCGACGGGCTTGAAGAAAGCCAACATTTACGGGAGGGATTGAATCAATATGGCCAAAATTACGTTTATCGGTGCAGGCAGTACGGTATTTGTAAAAAACGTGCTTGGAGACGTCATGTCAACTCCGGCGCTGCAGGGGTTTGAGCTGGCCCTTTTCGATATCGACATGGAGCGGCTGAACGATTCGGAACGGCTCCTGAACAGCATCAAGGAGACGCTGGGCAGCACGTGCCAGATCAAGGCGTACACGGACCGCAAAGAGGCGCTGCGCGGCGCCAAATACGTCATTAACGCGATCCAGGTGGGCGGGTACGATCCTTGTACGATCACCGATTTTGAGGTGCCGAAGAAATACGGCCTGCGCCAGACGATTGCCGACTCGCTGGGCATCGGCGGGATCTTCCGCAACCTGCGCACGATTCCGGTCATGCTGGACTTTGCGAAGGACATTCAGGAAGTCTGTCCGGACGCCTGGTTCCTCAATTACACGAATCCGATGGCAGTGCTGACCAACGTCATGAACACCGTGGGCGGTGTGAAAACGGTCGGTCTGTGCCACAGCGTGCAGCACTGCGTATCCGACCTGTTCAGAACGCTCGAAATGGATCCGACCGGCGTGGAATCCAAAATCGCGGGCATCAACCATATGGCCTGGCTGCTTGAGGTCAAGAAAGACGGGGTGGACCTGTACCCCGAAATCAAGCGCCGTGCCGCCGAAAAGCAGAAGGAGAAGCATCATGACATGGTGCGCTTCGAGCTGATGCTGCGTTTCGGCTACTATGTCACGGAATCGTCCGAGCATAATGCCGAATACCATCCGTATTTCATCAAACGCAATTATCCCGAACTCATTGAAAGATACAACATTCCGCTCGACGAATACCTGCGTCGCTGCGTTAACCAGATCAACGGATGGAAGGAAATGCGAGAGAAGCTGTTTGCGAGCGAAAGCATCGGGCACAGCCGTTCCAAGGAGTATGCATCCTACATCATGGAGGCGATGGAGACGAACCAGCCGTTCAAAATCGGCGGCAACGTTATGAACACCGGCCTGATCACGAACCTGCCGAAGGAAGCCTGCGTCGAAGTGCCATGCCTGGTGGATGCCTCCGGCGTGACTCCGACGTACGTGGGCGATCTGCCGCCGCAGCTGGCCGCGCTGAACCGCACGAACATCAATACGCAGCTGCTTACCGTGGAAGCGGCCGTCACCGGGAAAAAGGAGCACATCTACCATGCGGCCATGCTCGATCCGCACACATCTGCCGAGCTGTCCATCGACGATATCGTGGCGCTGTGCGACGATCTCATCGAGGCGCACGGCAGCTGGCTGCCTGAATTCAAATAAAGGCGTCGCTGTGATGTAAAAAATGAACGGGCTTACCTCTCTCTGCTGCTTCGAGGCAGAGACGGGGTAAGCCCGTTTTTACATTCCTTCCGGTAGTCCGGTTGGCGGACAGGTCCGGCGTTTTCCACCGATTAGTTCTGTACATCAAAACAGCCATACCAGCAGGATGATCACGGCCACAATGGCTAGACCTATCAGCAGATTGACCAGGTTCCAGAGAAATCCGCGGCCGGCACCTTGATTTACCTTTTCATCGTGGCGCTTCTTGTGAATGTCGGGGTCATACTGTCCGGGAGGGTTGCGAAAATCCATAGCCATTCTCCTTTCGGTTGAAATGATCCGGCCCTTGTTAGTGCCTGGCTCAGGCGACGGGAGGGGATATCCGGCACTTTTTCAATCGGTTGTTATTTATTATAACGTTTCCGGATACCTTTTTGTTGGAAGATTTTCTAGCGCTTGGAAATATCACATTCTGCTTCTTGCCTACGTTGCCCTCTGGCTATTACTGATTGAGTCCGGCAAGTTACAGGATCTGCAAGGAGCTTTTCTATTATTGCTATTTCATATGAATAATTAGTGGCTTATCTATCATAAAGTATCCTACTTCGAAAGTTTTGGGCTGCCTTCGATGTTCCTATCAATATATCGAAGAAGTACCGTTTCATAGAGGAGGATTCAGATTGAAAAGAAACCGATTGTTTTTTGCTGAAAAAGGAACTACTCACTCCATCGTACTAAGCGCTCTCATTCCCGTGATTTTGATCATGGCCGCTTGCGGTTACTACGCCTTGAACAAGACTGAGCCAACCGCACAAGTCGTCGTCGAAGCGGAAAGAACAACGACTCAACCGGTGCAGCGTACATATGAGCCCGACGAAGAAAAGACGAATGTGAAAATGAATGAAAAGGTGAAAGAAAAGAAGGATGACAAGACCGACAGCGAGGCGATCGCACCGAACAACAGAGCGGACAAGCCGGTTCAGGCCACGGAAGCAAAAGAGCCAAACGGGCGGCCGGCTGCAGCCGCAGCCAAGACCACTGATCCGCTGCCGCGTTCCGGCAAAGGCATCACCGCCATCGGCGATTCCGTCATGCTGGACGCCGCGCCTTTCCTGGAAAAGATGCTTCCCGGCATCGTCGTGGACGGCAAGGTCGGCCGGCAAATGCGTCAGGCAGGGGAGGCGGTCGACCGGTTGAAAGCCCAGGGCCGGCTCGGCGACCGGATTATCATCGAGCTCGGCACCAACGGGCCTTTTAACAAAAGGCAATTAAAATCTCTGCTGCAGTCGCTGGGCGGGGACAAGCGGGTCCTGCTGGTGAATACGCGTGTTCCGAGGCAATGGGAGGCTGCCGTTAACAGGGATATCGCAGAAGTTGCCAATGAATTCAGCAATGCTGCGGTAGTGGACTGGTATTCGGCCAGCAAAGGCAAAAACGGCTTCTTTTCCCGGGATGGCGTGCATTTGAACCGCAGTGGTTCGGAATTTTACGCTACCCTGCTTGTAAAGACTCTTATGGCATTCAACGAATAATTTATGTGCTCTCTGTGGTTTATCATTCCGACCGAGGTGATTTCAGACGCTTGGGTAAGCCGAAAGTATATCAAGTCATGCGAAGACCGGTAAGGGGGACACCTTTTGCCGGTCTTTATGTTTTCCGTATGGTTGAATTCACCAAAATCATAGGAACAGACACAAAATGCTTACAAACACGCATCGTCATACGTAAGATTTTTCCAGTATAGTGAATGCGTAACTTGACATCTCCTTCCCAGAAACACAAATCCGGCACCAAGGCCCGGCCACAGACCCAACCATTTGTAGTGGTGGACTCTGCAGCAAACCAAAACCCCTTCGCATTCCAACAATTCGTCCAGCCTGTCTGCCCATACCATCCCATCCCGAGAAGGGCGTCCGAACAAACGCCAATATCCGTCCACGCTGCTAAGGAGGTGAGCTCCAGAAATTACCGGGTTCCCAGAAAAATGAAAGCGGTTTATTTTTAAAGACGGGGCAGTTCCTGTCGCAGGTAGTCCAGGTCCAAGTATCTCATTCAGGAGGATGATTATGACGGCTCACCATTTTCAGGCTTTACGGAAAACGGCGGCTCTGTATGCGCTGATCTTCGTACTTCTCATTTCGCAGTTTTTTTATTCCCCGTCTTGGAGTTATGCAGAACCCGCGGGGGCTGTACCTGCCTCCGGGAGCCAGCAGCCAGGCGGCAATGACACTCCGGATCCGGCCGGCGGTAAGGCCCCGGCTGATTCTCCGGGCGAGGCTGCAGGCTCCGCAGACGCGGGCAACCCGGCCAATGGAGCTGCGGATACGGCGGCTGAAAGCTCCGCCAGCGGGCTGAATTCCGCTGAGCCGGCAGCAACGGCAGAGGACGCCGCTGCGGCCGCCGAGCCGGGCAATTTGGCGGCGGGCAAGAACATGAGCGCGAGCTCATATACCCAGACCTACGCGCCGGCGAATGCAGGCGACTCCAATCAGGCTACATACTGGGAGAGTGATAATAACGCTTTTCTGCAGTGGCTTCAGGTTGACCTTGGCGGGTCCTACAATGTTAACAAAGTGGTCCTGAAGCTTCCTGTCAGCGGCTGGGAGAAAAGAGCTCAGACGCTGTCGGTCCAGGGCAGCGCGGACGGGGCAACCTTTACGAATTTGGCCGCCTCGCAGAGCTACACCTTCGATCCGGCCGGTAACAATACGGTGACGGTCAGCTTTACCGCGGCTGCTGCCCGATACGTCAAGCTGGTCTTTACGGCCAACACGGGCTGGCCTGCTGGGCAGATTTCCGAGTTTGAGGTGTACGGCTCCGCCGCTGGCGGCGACACGCAGGCCCCTTCCGCCCCGGGAAACCTGGCCTTTACCGAGCCGGCTTCCGGACAGATCAAGCTGACGTGGACCGCTTCCACGGACAATGTGGGCGTAACCGGATATGATATCTACGCGAATAACGCCTTGCGTGCGAGCGTTGCCGGCAGTGCTCTGACGTATACCGACAACCTGCCGGCATCGGCCACCGTCTCCTATTACGTCAAAGCCAAGGATGCTGCGGGCAACGTATCCGCGGCCAGCAATACCGTGACCCGAACCGGCACGGGTGGGGGCACTGGTACGAATCTGGCGCTGAACAAGCCGATCACCGCTTCCTCGAATGAATATATCTACGTGCCAGCCAATGCCAATGACGGCAGCCTGACCACCTATTGGGAAGGGGCCGCGAATGCATACCCGAACACGCTGACGCTCAGCCTGGGCGCGAATGCGAATATTTCGTCCATCGTGCTGAAGCTGAATCCGGACAGCGCTTGGGGACCACGCACCCAAACGATTCAGGTGCTGGGCCATGACCAGAATTCGACCAGCTTCACGAATTTGGTCTCCTCTGCGCAGTACAGCTTCAGCCCGGCGTCCGGCAACACCGTGACGATTCCGGTGACGGCTACAGCCAGCGACATCCAGCTGAAATTCACCGCCAACTCGGGTTCGACCGGCGGCCAAGTGGCGGAGCTGCAGGTCATCGGAACGCCTGCTCCGAATCCGGACCTGACGATCACGGGCATGTCCTGGACGCCGGCATCTCCGGTAGAGACCGATGCGGTCACGCTGACGTCCACGGTCAAAAACGTGGGGACGGCTTCCTCCGGAGCAACGACGGTGAACTTTTACCTCGGCACAACCAAAGTCGGTTCCGCACCGGTGGGCGCTTTGGCGGCAGGAGCTTCCACGAACGTAACCCTGTCCATTGGCGCCAAAGACGCCGGGAGCTACCAATTGACCTCCAAGGTGGATGAAGAAAAGTCAGTCATCGAGCAAAACGAAGACAATAACGCCTTCACCAATCCATCCCCACTGGTGATTGCACCGGTATCGAGCTCCGATCTGGTAGCTTCTTCGGTGACCTGGACGCCGGGCAACCCTTCGGCCGGCAACACGGTGAACTTTACGGTGACAGTCAAAAATCAAGGAACGGCCGCCTCAGCGGGAGGCGCTCATCATATCAAGCTGACGTTAACCGATGCGACGACCGGTGCGGTGATCAAGACCTTGACCGGCTCGGTCAGCGGTGTCATCGCCAGCGGGGCTTCGGCTGCACCAGTCAGCTTAGGCAGCTGGACAGCGGCGAACGGCAAGTATAACGTCAAGACGGAAATCGCCGTTGACGGCAACGAACTGCCGGTGAAGCAGGGCAATAACGTCACAACGCAGTCCTTCTTCGTCGGCCGCGGAGCGAACATGCCGTACGATATGTACGAGGCAGAAGATGGCATCGTTGGAGGCGGCGCGGCAATCGTCGGTCCGAACCGGAACATCGGCGACCTCGCCGGCGAGGCTTCGGGACGTAAAGCCGTGACGTTAAACAGCACGGGCAGCTACGTGGAGTTCACGACCAAAGCCAATACGAACACGCTGGTGACCCGGTTCTCCATCCCGGATGCACCCGGGGGCGGCGGTATCGATGCGACGCTGAATGTGTACGTTAACGGCACTTTCGCCAAGACGATCAATCTGACGTCGCGCTACGCCTGGCTGTATGGCGACGAAGCGAACCCGAGCAACAGCCCAGGAGCCGGTGCGCCAAGACATATTTATGACGAGGCCAATATCATGTTCGACAGCACCATCCCGAAAGGCAGCACGATCCGGCTCCAAAAGGATGCGGCCAATACGACGAACTACGCGATCGATTTCATCAGCCTGGAGCAGGTTGCGCCGATTCCGAATCCGGATCCGGCCAAATACGCGGTGCCGGCCGGCTTCACGCATCAGGACGTGCAGAATGCGCTGGATAAAGTGCGAATGGATACGACAGGCAATCTGGTCGGAGTATATCTGCCGCCGGGAACGTATCAGACCTCGAACAAATTCCAGGTCTACGGCAAGCCAATTAAAATCGTCGGCGCCGGCCCATGGTACACCCGCTTCGTGGCCCCGGCGAACCAATCCAACACGGATGTCGGATTTACGGCCAACTCCACGGCCAATGGCTCCACGTTCGCGAACTTTGCCTACTTCGGCAACTATACCTCCCGCATCGACGGTCCGGGCAAGGTGTTCGACTTCTCGAACGTGGCGAACATGACGATCGACAACATCTGGACCGAGCATCAGGTGTGCATGTACTGGGGAGCCAACACCGATTACATGACGATTACCAATTCGCGCATCCGCAACACGTTTGCCGACGGCATCAACATGACCAACGGCAGCACAAACAATCTGGTGCGCAACGTCGAAGCGCGGGCTACCGGCGACGACAGCTTCGCACTGTTCTCGGCGATCGATGCAGGCGGGGCGGACGAAAAGGACAACGTTTATGAAAACCTGACGTCGCTCTTGACCTGGCGTGCCGCCGGTCTCGCCGTCTACGGCGGATACGGCAACACTTTCCGCAACATTTACATTGCCGATACGCTGTGCTACTCGGGCGTGACGATCAGCTCGCTGGACTTCGGCTACCCGATGAACGGATTCGGCGCATCACCAACGACCAATTTCGAGAATATATCGATCGTCCGGGCCGGCGGGCACTTCTGGGGCCAGCAGACCTTCCCGGCGATGTGGCTGTTCTCGGCATCGAAAGTGTTCCAGGGTATTCGGGTAAGCGACTTGGATATCGTGGACCCGACCTATCACGGCATTATGTTCCAGACCGGCTATTTTAACGGACAGCCGCAAAACCCGATCAAGGACACCATTTTCACGAACGTTACGATTTCCGGCGCACAAAAGAGCGGCGACGCATTTGACGCCAAGTCGGGCTTTGGGATCTGGGCCAACGAAATGCCTGAGCCCAATCAGGGGCCGGCGGTCGGATCGGTGACCTTCAACAATCTGAAAATTGTGAACACGGCCACGCCGATCAAAAACAATACGTCGACCTTTACCATTAACGTGAATCCTTGATATCAACGCTATATAAGTTGAAAAGTTGAATTGGATGATGGGGCAAGTACGTAAAATGTCCCTATGATCATTCTTGTTTTCGGATTTCCTTATATAGCCAGTAAAAAGGACGTACGGCCCCATACCGTTTCTTAGGGTATGGGGCCGTACGTCCTTTGCTGATTTTGTTAAGTAATAAAGAGCATGTCAGTATCAGTGACTTTGCTTCCTTATATCGCAAGAACTTCCGCTAAGTGCGGTCTGTCTTATTGGAATTTGCTTCGATAAAAGTTTTTGTTATAGCGCTTCAGCCGAAGATGAGCTGCTGCCAGCCTTACCGGCTGCGCCCATAATCACGGAGTCTTTAGGCAGTAGCAGCGCGAACAGGCCGAGCAGCGGGAGAAAAGCGCATACCTGCGTCATCAGCGCAACCCCGTGAGAGTCCATCAGCCAGCCCATGATGACCGAACCCAGGCCGCCCATGCCGAAGGCCAGTCCGAAGAACAACCCGGCAACGGTTCCCACGTGTCCCGGCAGCATCTCCTGTGCGTACACGATAATGACCGAGAAGCCGGACATCAGGATCAGGCCGATGGCCGCACAGAGGATCACCGACCCGACCGGCCCTGCATAGGGCAGCAGGAGGGAGAACGGGGACGTGCCGAGGATGGAGAACCAGATAATCTTTTGACGCCCGAACCGGTCCGCCAGCGGACCGCCCAGGAACGTACCGGCCATGCCGGCGAACTGCAGGGCAAAAATACTCAGCTGCGCGCTGGTTAGCGGAAGGTGGTATTGATCCATGTAATAGAAGGCGTAATAACCGGTCATGCTGGCGAGATATACGAACTTGGAAAACAGCATGAGGATCAAGATCGCGAGCACATACACAATAAACCGCTTGCTGAACCTGCTGGGCTCCTGGTGATGGGTATGGTTTGCGGTCAGAGCGGGACGGGTCTGCCGGCTGTACCAGCGGCTGACGCCGAGCTGCAGCGCGATGCCGAGTCCGGCCAGCACGATAAACCATAGAAAACCGAGCTGACCCTGCGGGCTGATGATGAACGCGGCCATCAGCGGAGCAAACGCCTGGCCGGTGTTGCCCCCGACCTGGAATACGGACTGCGCCAGTCCTTTCCGCCGGTTCATGGCCAGATGGGCGACCCGGGACGACTCGGGATGGAGCACCGAGGAACCGATTCCGATCAGGGCCGCCGACAGCAGCAGGTACCAAAACGATGGTGCCAGGGCTAAACCTGCCATACCGAGCAGGGTGAACAACATGCCAAGCGGAAGGAGCAGCGGCAGCGGGCGGCGGTCGGTATAGTACCCAATGGCCGGCTGCAGAATGGAAGCCGTAATATTGAGCGTGAAGGCAACCCAGCCGATCTCGGTATAGCTCAAGTGCATTTGCTGTTGAAAGAGCGGAAACACCGCGGGAACAACCGACTGCATCGCATCGTTCAGCAGGTGGGCGCAGCTGACGCCGAGCAGAACGGCCAAAGCCGTATTTTTTGCCGTATCCACAGTCATTTCAGATTGTGACATTTCTCCACATCCTCTTTTTTTTCTACCCATCATAGCGGATCGAACACGCAGCTGTCGCAGCGAAAATTGCCTTTTGGACAGAGCACGATATGCTATACTGGAGCGGGGTGAGGGTACATGAGAATGCAGATCGTAATGCCGCAGCTGGAGGTTCACCGTTTCTCCAGCCCGTTCGAAAATACACCGCATACGCACGACGATCAATACCAGATCACGATTCCGCTTCAGGGGACCTGCCATTTTACGCATGAGCATAAACAGCTGGCGCTCCCTCCCGGCGAAGGAATCGTGCTGCAGCCCAGTGACCGGCATTCGTTCTACATTGGCGACGGCACGGGCGTGGTGGTGATCCGGATCCGGCCCGAGAGCCTGTACCCGGGTGATTCCTCGGTTTACAGTGAACCCCGGCACAGAAAGCAGTTTGACGTGGGCCGGGTATCGAGGGTGTTTCGGCAATGGACAGCGGATATGATGGCTCTCGACATGGCTGATCCGCTCGTGGAGGAGGAACTGGAAGCCCGGATGATCTGCGATCTGCGGGAGCTGGTTTGGGAGGGGACCGTTCCGGCCAGTCCCAAGATGGCCCATGCTGCCGCCGACCGGCATCTGGCACAGGTGCTCGAATACGTGCATGCGCATTTCACGGAACAGCTGAGCGTCAGCAGCCTCGCAGCGATGGCGATGCAGAGCCGGTACCATTTTATCCGGTCGTTCAAGTCCATGACGGGCGTGCCCCCGTATCAGTATGTGCTGCAGCTCCGGGTGAGGGAAGCGATGGAACAGCTGAAGAAGTCCGCGGACACTGTCACCGATATCAGCTTCAACCTCGGGTTCTCGAGCACGAGCCAATTTTTCCGGGCCTTTGCCAAAATGACCGGCATGACGCCGGAGCAGTACCGGAAATCGGAAGGACGCCGCTTGATCTAAAAACTTAAATTGGAGCTGTGAAATCGAACCGTATCCGGGAGGGATGCGGTTTTTTGACCTTATCATCGAGACAGATTCTCCGTAACATGTGGATACACGCTTGACAAGATATCTAAGTAGTATTATAAAATAACACTACAAACTTTAACGAAAGTAGGAGCTAAAAATGATCGAACAACTGCGAAGCCTCGGTCTGTCGGATCTGGAAGCGCGCATCTACCTCGTGCTGCACGAAGAGCCGCATTTGTCCGGTTATGAAGTGGCGAAAAGGGTATCGGTATCGCGGACCAACGTCTATGCGGCGCTTCGGGTGCTGACCGACAAGGGCTTCTGCCGCTCCATCGAAGCGGATCCGGTGCTGTACGATGCCGTCCCGATCGGGCAGCTCATCCGCATGCTCAAGTCGCAGTTTGAGCAGACGGCGAAGGCGCTTGTGGAGGAGCTGGATGCTCCGCCGAAGACGGCACCTGCCTTTTATACCTGGAAAGGGGAACAAGCGCTGCAGACCGCCATCCGCCGGCTGATTGCCAATGCGGACAGGAGCATTGTCGTTGACATTTGGTCGGAGGATGTCCACTGGGTGGAGGAAGCACTGATGGAAGCCCAGCAGCGCGGGATTAACGTCATTCTGATCACGATCGGCGAGGCGGGCACCGGGCTTTCGAACGTCATCGTGCATCAGCGGAGCGAGGAATGGGCGCAGGTGATCTCGCGCAAATTTTCCGTTCTGTGCGACGGCCGGGCAGCCCTGATCGGCAGCTTCGGCAAATCACTGAAGCTGTCTGCGCTGGAGACGGACCACCCGTCGGTGATCGAGCTGCTGAACAATGCGTTCTTCCACGATGTCATTGCCGACCGGATTGAGGAGGACTTCGGCCGGGAGCTGGAAGAGAAATATGGACGTCACTACGAGCGGATTATCGATCCGTATCGCGGGATGCTGGAATAGGAGGCGTCCCCCCCTTTTTTTGCAGGCTCATTAGTAGTATTATGCAATACCATTAAAGAGTGATTCACATATCAAAAGGAGATGGATGAAAGATGAAAACGAATCTGAATGTTGAAGAAATTCGCACTGTTCTTGAAGGGACCGGCGGACAGCTGCTGGTCAAATACGGCCAGGGGCCCGCTCCGGCGGACCGGGAGGCGATGATCGCCCGGTTTGTGGAGGCGAACTCGTGGGCAGAGAAGAACATCAGGAGCATACTCGAATCCCGTTACCCGGATATTCCATGGTCGGAGGCCGAATTGGATGCGGATCAGCAGCGTGAGCCGGAATTTGGCGGGACTTATTGGGTGCTAGATCCGGTGGATGGCGCGGTGCACCTGCATCAGGGTTTTGCCTTCTGGTCTACCTCGCTGTGCCTGATCGAGGAGGGGCAGCCGGTTTTTGCGGCAGTGTATGATGCGAACCGGCGTGAATTTTTTTATGCGATTCGGGGACAGGGTGCTTATCTGAACGGGGAACGGATTGCCGTGGCACGGAAAACCCAACTTGCCGACGCCCTGCTGGTCACTGCGCCGCCGAACAAGGTTGAGAAGGAGCCCGAGAACGTGCGGCTGACCGCCTGGAGTACCGGGAAGCTCCTGCCGGAGACGACTGCCATCCGTATGCTCGGTTCGGTTGCGCTCCAGATGGCTTATGTGGCCTGCGGGCGGATGGATGCTTACTGGGAGCACGGGCAGGAAGTTTACGACTGGATGGCCGGGGCTCTTCTGATTGAGGAGGCAGGCGGAATCGCAACCGATATGGACGGCGGGCCGTTTACATGGGGGGCATCCGGCGTTATTGCGGGGAGCCGGGAACTATGCAGTGGCATTACGGGGGTGCTGGGCTATTGATGCTATGAGGCTATGCATACCTATTTAGTACTTGAAGCGGGGGAACATGGCTGGTAGACTGCTTGTAATCTGGTAATTAGAGGAGGAAGCCTCATGACTATTGATCTTCTTGGTGCAGTCCGGTTTCTAAACAGCCGTTTCGGCAGCCGGGCAAAGGATATTGCTCCGGTGGGTGCCGGAGACTGGTCAACAGCTTATGGATTCACGCTGGACGGCCAGGAAATGGTGATCCGTTTTGGCGCTCATGTGGAAGATTTTCAAAAAGATCAGGTCATGGGTTCACTCGCCCCGCCAATGGTACCCGTTCCTGAGGTTACCTTGATCGGAGAGACATCCGAAGGTTTCTATGCCGTATCGAGGCGGGTCCGTGGCGGACATCTGGATGAGCTTGAGGCTGGGGAAATGCGGCTGATCCTTCCGGTGCTGATTGATGCGCTCTCGGGACTTCAGCAGGTAAATACAGGAAGTATAAGCCATGGTGGAGAGTGGCGTCTTGGGGGCCGTCGCGCAAGCTGGAGTGAGGAGCTGCTGTCCGTGACCGGACCGAGGGACCGGCTTCCCGGCTGGCGGGAGCGGCTGGATTTATTCCCCGCGGAGTCCAAAATATTTGATAGCGGCGTCTCGGCTTTGCAGCGTCTCGCCCCCCGTCTTCCAGAGTACAGAGGTATCGCTCACTGCGACCTTTTGAACCGGAATGTATTGGTGGACCGCGGCGGGTTGACCGGCATCATCGATTGGGGAAATGCCATTTACGGCGATCCCTTGTATGACATGGCCTGGCTTTTATACTGGTGGCCTTGGTATCCGCAGTGGCAGGAGATCGATCTGCAGCAGGTTCTGAATGAGGTTTGGGAACGGCAGGGAGGCTTTCCTTCGCAGATGGAGGAGCGTCTCCGCTGCTGTTTGCTCCACATTGGCTTGGACCATATCGCCTACTGCGCTTTTAGGCAGCGGACGGAGGATATGCGGCGTAATGCCGTGCAGCTGTTGGATTACATATAAAAATATATTTTACAAATAATTGGAAATCAGGTAGACTAATAGAGAAACAAATATTAAAGCGCTTTAACTTTCGGAGGGGGTGGGACTGCGTTAATTCTGTGATCTGCTGCCCGCGCTGACGGCGTCCCGGGCGGTTACAGCTGAGATGAACCGAGGCATAACCTGTTTCCTAATCTATGAAATTAAAGGAGCGTAATGGGTGATGAAAAGAAATAAGAGATTTTCATTAAGCGGCAAAGCCGTTCTGATCTGTTGTCTCGCTTTTCTGATGGTTCCCGCCGGATTTGCGCTGGCGGCGCCGAACAAGCCTTTTCCTCAGCATACGACTTACACCAGCGGCTCGATCAAGCCGAGTCATGTAACCCAGACCACGATGGACGATGCAGTCAAATCCAAATGGGACAGCTGGAAATCAGCTTACCTGAAGCCGGCCGGGACCGGCAAATATTATGTGAAGTACGATGCAAGCGGCGCGACGGTGTCCGAAGCGCATGGCTACGGCATGCTGCTGACCGTGCTGATGGCCGGATACGACAGCAGCGCGCAGACCTATTTTAACGGACTGTATAAGTACTACACCGAGCATCCCAGCGACAATAATCCGTACTTGATGGCATGGAAACAGAACAGCAGCTTTCAGAATGTTGAAGGGGCCGATTCCGCCACCGACGGCGATATGGACATCGCTTATTCGCTCCTGTTGGCGGACAAGCAGTGGGGCAGCAGCGGCACAGTGAACTACTTGCAGGCAGCCAAAAATATCATCAACGCCATTATGCAAAACGACGTGAACCAGACGCAATGGACCCTCCGGCTTGGCGATTGGGCTACCGACGGTTCCTACGCTACGGCGACCCGTCCTTCAGACTTCATGCTGAACCATCTGAAGGCGTTCCAGCAGGCTACCGGTGATACCCGGTGGACCAAGGTCATTGATAAAACCTACTCCATTATCAATTCGATTTATACAAATTACAGTGCATCGACGGGATTGCTACCCGACTTTGTCGTCTACTCGGGAGGCGCGTACAAGCCGGCGCCGGCCGACTTCCTGGAAGATACGACCGACGGCTCCTACGCCTATAATTCCTGCCGTACGCCTTGGCGGATTACGACCGATTACCTGATGACCGGCGACAACCGGGCCCTGAATCAGCTGAACCAGATGAACAGCTGGATCAAAGGCAAGGTGAACAGCAACCCGGGCGCCGTCAAGGACGGATACAAGCTGAACGGAAGCGTCATCGGTTCGTATAACAGCGGCGCCTTTTTCGCCCCGTTCGGTGTCAGCGCCATGACTTCCTCGTCGAACCAAACCTGGCTGAATTCCGTGTGGACGTATACGGCCGGAAGCTCAAGCGAAGGATACTACGAAGACAGCATCAAGCTGTTCTCGCTCCTCGTGATGTCCGGCAATTGGTGGACGTATTGATTGTTGGGGGTATTCAAATTTTGTAGTGGTAAAATAATCGCAACCAACTCCCTGTGCCCATTCGAGGCACACCGGTACGACAAAATGGCCTTTTCTAGATTTTGTCGTCAAACATTGTTTCCGTTCTTAAGTTGTTTCATCAATGAAATTTTGGCTTCCAACATGTCATTAAGAGTTCTGTGAATCTGCTCAAATTCGATCTGTTTCTGCTCGATCTCACGTATCTTTTCACGAAAGAGGTCAATGAGTTCAATTCCTTTTGATATCGTAAGCTTATCCACAGTATATTCTTGAAAGAGTTCTGTCATTTCGTCTAGAGAAAAGCCAACGCTCTGCAGCCTCTTAATGATCTTCAAATGTTCGATTGTCTTCTCTGAATAGTCACGATAGTTATTTTTCCCCCTAAGAACATAACGACTGTCTAACAAACCTACCTTCTCATAAAATCGAATGGTAGGGGCTGTCAAGCCTGTTTTTATTGCTAACTCATGGATTTTCAATGTAAATCCCCTCTAAATGATTTGCCTTCAAGTTAACTTCATAGTTTATGATTCCATTGTAACACAGACTACCAAGACAAAATGGAGGGAAATCGAAATGAAGAGTTTTGATTCGTCGAGTAGTGATATGAACAATTCAACATCAACCCCTGCAACAATGCGCGCGGTCCGTTTACATCAATACGGTGAACCGGCAGAAGTACTGAGCTTGGAACAGGCTGCGATCCCTAGCCCCGGTCTCGGGCGTATTCGTGTGAAAGTGCACGCTTGCGGGCTAAATCCAGCCGACTGGGGAATATGCAAAGGCCTGTTTCCCGGTGATCTGCCTCGCGGCATTGGTCTGGATGTGTCTGGGATTGTGGATGCGGTCGGTGAGGGTGTCCATGATGTCGCGATCGGCGACGCCGTCCTAGGCATCGCCGACTACGCCGGTGCCTTGAGCGGCGGCGCGGCTGAACAAGCAATTCTGGACCATTGGGCACGTATCCCAGAAGGACTCGACTTCGTGCGGGCTGCGGCACTGCCGCTCGCAGTCGCAACATCCTATCGACACATTGAAGTGCTAGGGGTGAAGTCGGATCATACCCTCCTTGTGCACGGAGCCGGAACCATGCTAGGCATTGCCGCCGTCCAAGTCGCCCTGATGCGAGGTGCCCGAGTGATCGCTACCGCCGGTGATAGCTACGCCGATCAGCTCCGCGCGATGGGAGCGGAGGTGACCTCGTACGGCGACGGAATGGTTGAGCGCGTAGCCGAGTTGGCCGGACAGCCGGTGGATATGGTTCTGGATACAGCACCGCCGAGTGGAGCACTGCCTGCTCTTATCCAAATCGTTGAAGGTGATCCTCGTCGTGTCTTAACCATTAGCGACTTCACCGCAGCCGCCGAGCTCGGTGTCCGCACCACCTTCACAGAGCTCTCAATGGATGAGGCTCAGAACTACGATGTTCTCGGCGAGTTCGCCCAGTACACAGCGGACGGCAAGTTCACTGTCCCTGTTGCTCGGACTTTCGCGCTCGACGAATGGCGCACAGCACTCGACATCAGCCTGAGTGGGCGCGCCCGCGGCAAGCTGGTCCTGCTGCCTACCGGTAACTAATGTAGTTCGAAATCCGATATGGAAAATTATTCAATCCGCCACAAAATCCGAATAGTCTTCTTGGGGGAAACCCGTCTATGGGTAAATAACATGAACAGCCCCGGCCGCAATTTGGCCGGGGCTGTTTGGCTATCCCCAAGTGATGAAGTGGTTCAGACCTTCACCGTCTCGTTTTTGCTGTCAGTTTGTTCGCCCGCCTCCGGTGAATCCGTCAGTTCCCCCTGCCACAGCAGCTGCATTTCCGTGCTGGACTCCAGCAGTTCGGCAAGGCTGCCTTCCGCTTCGATGCGGCCTTCCTTCATCACGATGATATGGTCGGCCTGCGCCAACGCTGCCCGGCGATGGGATACGGCGATGCAGGTGACGTCGCGTTCCTGAAACAGGCGCTCCCACAGCTTCTTCTCCGTTTCGACGTCGAGCGAGCTCGACAGATCGTCGAAGATAAACAGTTCCGACTCGGTCATCATCATGCGCGCTGTGGCGGCGCGCTGGATCTGGCCGCCGGACAGCATGACGCCTCTCGGGCCGACGAAGGTATCGAGACCTTTCTCCAGGTCCTCGATATCTTTCTCCATGACGGCCAGCCGGATCGCCCGGGCGAGCGCATCCGCCTCGGGCGGGCTGCCCTGGACGATGTTCTCCTGCAGCGTATCGCTGAACAGCCGCGGAACCTGCGGCGTATAAGCGGAGCGCGGCGGAACCAGGAACGCCGCCGGATCGATGTCGCGGCCGTTCCAGCGCACATCACCGCCCGATTTGGGCAGCAGGCCGAGCAGCGTGCGGACGAGGGTCGATTTGCCGGAACCGATCCGTCCGGTAATTACGACGAACTGACCTCTTGTCACCGCAAAGTTCACATCAGTAATCCCGTTCTCCGAGCCCGGATAGGTGTAGGAAAGGTTCCGGATTTCCAGCGTTTGCAGCCGGTCATCCGAGCTGCGCTCGACCACCGGCAGCTCTGGCGGCTCGCCGTAAAGGTACGTTTCGCTGAAATCCATGATCCGCTCCTGCTCCCCTGGCCGGAAGAGAACACTCATACGGTCGAGGGACACCTTAAGTCTTTTATGCTGAAAAACCATATATCCGAACAGGGAAATACTGAACGCAATATTGGTCATGTATGAGGTAAACAGGGCGAAATCGCCGACGGTAAACTGCCCGGCCTTCATCGCCGAGGCGCACATGAGCAAGATAATGCCGGTACAAATACTGAGCACATGCTGATTGAGCGAGCGCATCCACTGCTTGAACAGGTTATCCTTCAGCGCCGCCTGCCGCCGCGATTCATTCAGCTCCACAAAGCGCCGGTGGACATGATCCTCGGCCTGACCCAGCTTCAGCGCCTGCACCGCGCCGAAAGACTCGGCAATGAAACTCGTAATGCGCCCGGTGGCTTCACGGTTCTGCTGGCCGTAGCGTCTCGCCCGGTTGCCGGACAGATTGTTCAGCAGCGTTACCGCAACCAGCGGCAGGATCGCGACCAGGGTGATCTGCCAGTTGATGCGGGCCATGATGACCAAGGAGATGATCGTAAACGCAAACCGTCCCCAGAAGTCGACCCAGGACTCCACATATTCGACCACTTCGTCCACGTCTTCGCGGAACCGGCTCACGGCTTCGCCCGGCGATGCAGGGAGGTTGCGTCCGGGCCAGCGCATGATGCCTTTCAGCATATTCGTGCGGAGAATGGCCTGGATGTCGTAAATATAGGTGACCCATTTAAAAAAGGCCCAGAAGAAGACGCCGGTCCGGGAAATGCGGACGATCGCGATAAAGATGAGCGGGGCGACAAGCCACAAATAGTTATGCGACTGGCCGGTCGCTCTGTCGAAAAACCACTGCATGCCAAGGCCCAGCAGCAGCGGCATGGAATGGAACAGCCCCCACAAGAGGCCGTTCACAATAAACAGCGAGATGTTATACGTAAACAGGCGCTGGATAAACCGGGTTACGGTCATGCCAAGTCCTCCTCTCGTCCGGTAATCAGCAGCTGGGCGTAGTGTGAGGTTGGGTCTTTCGCCAATACCTCCCGTTCCCCGAATTCAAGAATCCGGCCGTCGCCCAGCACCATAATGTGGTCGACCTGCTCCAGCGTGGAGAGCCGGTGTGCGATCACGATGCCCGTGCAGTTCTGCATGAGCTGATCCACGGCAGACTGCAGCATCGCTTCGGTAGCGGCATCCAGCCGGGACGACGGCTCATCCAGAATCACCAGGCTCGGCTGGGTCAGAAAGACCCGTGTCAGGGCGAAAAGCTGCGCTTCCCCGGCGGACAGCGAGGCTCCGCCGGCCTTCAGGTGCGTATCCAGACCTTCCGGCTGCGAGTCGATCCATTGCTTGAGTCCGAGCCTTTCGGTCGTGCCCAGAATATAGTCGTCCGATATGCTGCCGTCAAACAGCGTCAGATTGTCCCGGAGCGTGCCGTCAAACAGCTGCACGTCCTGCGTGACCATGCCGACCCGGCGGTACAGCGCCTCGAGCTTCAGGTCGCGGATGTCTACGCCCCCCACCCGGACGGTGCCGCTGTTGATATTGTACAGGCGCAGCAGGACCCGGCTGAGGCTCGACTTGCCGCTTCCGGTACGTCCGATGATGCCCAGACGCTCGCCGGGCCGGATGGTGAACGTAATATCGTGGAGTACCGGCTTATCCGGGTTATAGCTGAAATGGACATGGTCGAATTCCAGACCAAGCGCTCCGTCAGGCAGCGCCGTTTGCGTTCCTTCCATGATTTCGGTGCGGCTCGCCAGCAGCTCTTGGGAGCGCAGCATGCCGGATTTGGCCTTTTGGAATTCCTGAACCTGATCCCCGAGCTGCTCGATCGGATCGTTCAGCATTTGGGTGTATTGATAGATCAGGAATAGCGTTCCGAGCGATATTTGGTCGGTCAGAAAATAATGAACACCGAGCATCAGCACCGCCGTCACGGCGATAGCAAACAGCACGACCGTCGTATTCCAGGGAATGACGCGCAGCATCCAGGCTTTGCGACCTTTGAGGAACACATTTCGCATGGAACGGTAGAAGCGGTTCATGACGTACGGCACGTTGCCGTTTGCCTGAACGTCCTCGATGCCGGCGATCCGTTCCTCGATCAGGCCGAACAGTGCCGCGCTGGCACCGCGTTCATCTTTGGAGGAGGTGACGCCCAGATTGCGGATGAACACCATGGCCCCAATAGATGCCAAAGTGAACAGGGTCATGACCGAAGCAATCGGCCAATTGATCGTAAACATATAGCCGAGAATGCCGGCAAGAAGCACGAAGCTGCCGATGACTTTAATGATAAACATGGCGAAAAAGTTCGACATGTTGGTGACGTCCCCGTCGATCCGCTCAATCATTTCGCCTGGCGTTTTCAAGTTGTGAAACCGCATGTCGAGCCGCAGGCAGTGCTTCAGCAGGTCGCCGCGCAGCTGGTTGGTGGCGCGCCAGGACACGTCGTTGCCGAGATAGCTGATCGCCACGGTCAGGACCTGGTTCAGCACGGCAAAAACCAGGTAAATCCCCGCCAGCACGAGCAGGCTGGAGACGATGCCGTTCGCGGCGGCCGTGTCGATAAAACGCTGCACGATCTGCGGATTGACCAGCTGCGCCCCGGTCGAGGCGAGCAGCAGAATAAGCAGCAGGAGCAGCCGCCCCCGGACCGGCTTCAAATACTTCAGCAGCCAGGACATTGACGGCTTTGCGGATTGTTGCATGGTAAAACCCCCCAATTCTAAACGAAACCTTATGTATGGTGACTTGCTTTCGCCCGGCTTTCATAATTGACCGGATGCAAATAATATCCATCATACAATAATTTGGAAGTGTTTCAAGATAAAGTTTGACTAAATCCAAACTTTATCGGTCCAGTCCGCAGCCTAATCGTCACTGCGCATGCGGATCATGCTTCCGATCCCTGTTATTCCCGGATTTCCATGGAACGGGTAGAAGGTTGAAATCCGGGAATAAAGGGGACCACTTCGTTTCTCCAGCACGATTCCGCCTGCTCCGTTGAAGCCATTCCACAAACCAGACGAGGGAATAAAAGCTGGCTTAATCAAAAGAGGCGAGGGTAAGGGGATATTTCGGGGCATGATCCGCATGCGGAGCCCTCCAGTTCATATTGAGTTCACATTACAGGTTTAATCTTAGTACCGTTCACAAGCTCGGCACTGCTTGATGCAGGCTCCGGCTGGTGACCCAGAATCAAGGGAGGTATGAAGATGGAACCCATCATTCGCGTAGAACAATTGCGAAAACAATATAAAAGCAGCAAACGTCCGGCCGTGGACGGGATCAGTTTCGAGGTGGGGCGGGGCGAATTTTTCGCCTTCCTGGGCCCGAACGGGGCGGGGAAAACGACCACGATTTCGATCCTGACCACCACGCTGTCCAAAACCGAAGGCACGGTCATGATCGCCGGCTATGACGTGGAGAAGGAAGCGGCGAAGGTGCGCCGGAATGTCGGCATTATTTTTCAGAACCCGAGCCTGGACCTGGATTTGACGGCGGAAGAGAACATCCGCCTCCATGTCAGCATCTATGGCGTTTATGCCTACCGGCCGTTCTACAGCATGATGCCGAAGGAATACAAGCAGCGGATCGAGGAGCTGGCCGCCATCGTCGGCATTCACGACAATCTGTTCAAGAAGGTCAAAGGCTTCTCCGGCGGGATGAAACGCAAGCTGGAAATCATGCGCAGCTTGATGCACAAGCCGCAAATTTTATTTTTGGATGAGCCGACGCAGGGGCTGGACGCCTCTGCCCGCCAATCGCTGTGGGCTTATCTGCAGAAGATCCGCAAGGAGGAGAACATTACGATTTTCCTGACGACACACTATTTGGAAGAGGCGGAGGAAGCCGACCGGGTATGCATGATCACGCACGGCAAAGTGGCAGTGCTCGGAACGCCGGAAGAGATCAAGCACAAGCTGCTAGGTGACAAAAGCATGCTGATCGATGCAGGCGACCGGAAGGCGCTGCGGGCGGAGCTGGAGGAGCTTCAGGTTTCCTTTACCGAAGAGGAGCAGTGCTTCCGGGTCCGTTTTCAGGATAAAACGCCGCAGTCCCTCGTAGCCCGTCTGCAAACGCCATTAAGCCGGATGGAAGTGCACCAGCAGACGCTGGAGGAAGCCTATCTGAGCCTAGTGCAGCAGAGTCAGAACGACGAATCGAGAAAGGGGGCGGTCTAAATGCTCATGACCAAAGCGCAAAAGGAAAGCAATGCGGTTGTGGCGATCGCCGCACGGGAAATTACGAAAGGGATCAAAAATCCGGTGCTGATGATCGTGAGCATCGTCTTTCCGATCATTTTCATCGGCATCTTCGGTGGAAGCCTGTCGCAGAACATGGCCGGCAATCTCGGCTACAATTATTTGCAGTTCATGATGATCGGCATGATCGTGAACAGCGTGTTCACGGGCCTCATCACGGGGATGAGCTCCCTGATCGAGGAAAGGAACCAGAATTTGACGCAGGAGCTGTATGTGTCTCCGATCTCCAGGTATTCCATTATCCTCGGTAAAATGATCGGTTCCAGCTTCACCAGCATCGTGGGACTGATTGGCATTTTGATCGTCGCGCTCCTGATGCAAATTCCATTAGGCGGCATGCATATTGTATGGCTGTTTCTCATTACGCCGCTGTTCTGCCTGATCGGCGGATCGCTGGGTATTTTCTTCATCGGGTTTGTCCAAGACAGTAAGACAGCGGATATCGGTTCGATGCTGCTCGTCATGCCGCAGATGTTCCTGTCGGGAGCGATGATTCCGATCCAGCATTCCACCGGCATTCTCGGCTTTCTAGCCCATATTATGCCGATGACGTACTGCATTGATTTGGCCCGGGTAGTATTTTATTCCGGGACGCCGGTTTACTCGCAGGTCGTGTTGTACAATCCGGTGACGGATCTGCTCGTGATGGCCGGATTCTTCCTAGTCTTCACAATCGTCGGCACATTGATGTTTACGAGATCGGAACGGAATCGGTAAAATGCAGGTAGGACGAAAATGGCCCCTCGGTTGGGGCATGGATGCACGGAACGCATAAACGCGAACGTTCGCGTTCATTTCATATTTATTATAGAAAGGAGTGGGGCGACTTGGCTCATATACTGGTTGTCGACGACGATCCTCATATCCGGGAGCTCGTCAGCCATCTGCTGAAGAATGAGGGCTATACGATAGCGGAGGCGGCGAACGGAAATGAAGCCTTGGAGGCAATGGAGTCGTTCAAGGCCGATCTGGTCATCCTCGATATTATGATGCCGGGCATGGACGGCTGGGAGCTGTGCCGTGAGCTGGATGCGGCCTATGACATTCCGCTGCTGATGCTGACGGCCAAAGGTGAGACTTCGCAAAAGGTCAAAGGGTTTGAGCTAGGGACCGACGACTATCTCGTCAAACCGTTTGACCCGCTTGAGCTGACTGTCCGGGTGAAGGCGCTGCTCAAACGTTATAAAATATCGGCCTCGCAGGAAATCCAGTTTGGCGACGTGCGTCTGAACCGCAAGACGTACGAATGCTACGCAGGATCGGCTGCGCTGACGCTCCCGCTGAAGGAATTTGAGCTGCTGTTTTTGCTCGGAAGCTACCCGGGCAAGACGTTTTCCCGGGATCAAATCATTGAACATATTTGGGGCTATGACTATGAAGGTGACGAACGGACCGTCGATGTGCATATCAAGCGGCTGCGGGAACGGTTTGCCGACCAGCAGGACCGCTTTCAGATCCGCACGATCCGCGGCCTCGGCTACCGGCTCGAGGTGCTGTCATGAAGGATCGGGAACAGGGGCCGGGTGATGCGTTCCAGGGTAATGGTACCGAAGCCCGTTCCAGGAACCTGGAGCGAAGCGGGCCGGATCGTTTCAGCACGCAGCGGGAACGGATTCAGCGCCGCCGTCTGGATCGGGAGCAGAACGAAACGTGGCAGCGCATGAATCACGCGAGGGGAACGAAGCCGGAGGATCGGCAGGAAGCTCGCCAGCTCAAGAAGGAAGAGCGGAGAAGAAAGCGGGAGGAAATTGCCAAGCGCAGAGAGGATGAGATTCGGGGCATGGACGGCGAGCCGCCGAACTTTTGGCTGCGCGTCCGGATCATCTTTTTCATGATCCTTGTGCTGTCAGCGCTCATCGTTTGCTGGACCGCCGCGTTCTATTTAACTCACGGCCTTCGCTGGCACATCTCCCCCCTCGTGAGGCAGCTGCTGAATTCCGTGCTTGGATTCGTCATTTTCGGTGTTTCCATCTCGATTATTTCGCGTTTTGCGAAGCGGAGACAGTCGGAGTTTTACCAATTGGTCATCGATGCGCTGAAGCGAATCTCCAAAGGTGATTTCAAGGTGGAAATTCCGGTGTTCGGTGAAAACGGCCACTGGGGCGGGATTGTGAAGGGGATCAACAACATGGCCGCCGACCTGAACAACCTGGAGCATATGCGCCAGGAGTTTATATCGAACGTGTCCCACGAGATTCAATCCCCGCTGACTTCGATCAGCGGCTTTGCCCGTGTCCTGCGCGAGGAGAACCTGAGCGCCGGCCAACGGGACCATTACTTGAACATTATTGAGGAGGAGAGCGTACGGCTCTCCCGGCTGTCGGAGAACATGCTGCGCCTGGCGTCGCTGGATTCCGACAAACATCCGTTTCACGCTGAACCCGTCCGGCTGGACAAACAGCTCCAGATGCTCGTTCTCGCCTGTGAGCCCCAGTGGCAGGGCAAGGACCTGGACATGTCCGTAGAGTTTGAGCCCGTGACGATCGAGGCGGATCGGGATTTGCTCAGCCAGGTCTGGGTGAATCTGCTCCACAATGCGATTAAGTTTACACCGGAGGGCGGAACGGTCCAGGTTTTTCTCGAGGAAAGCGGGCACGAGGCCGTCGTTCGCGTCAGGGACTCGGGCATTGGCATTTCAGCCGAAGACCTCGAGCATATTTTTGAAAGATTCTTTAAAGCGGATAAATCAAGAACCCGCTCCGGCGGGGGGAGCGGGCTGGGACTGTCGATTATTCAGAAAATCGTGCAGATGCACGGCGGCAGCGTCTCGGTCCAAAGCGCTCCGGGAGAAGGCACGGAGATGACGGTCCGGCTGCCTAAGACAGCAGACCGAGCTGCCGGGCCGTAACGAGCGCCTGGGTTCTCGAGGATACGCCAAGCTTTTCATACAGGCGGGATAAGTAGACTTTAATGGTCCCTTCCGACAACGCCAGCTCGGCGGCCATCTCCTTATTGCTCGCCCCTTGGCCGATCAGCCGGAGCAGCTCGGATTCGCTACGGCTCAGCGGCTCGGCCGAAGCCGCCGGAGCGGCAGCCGCAGCTGCCGTCTCCTGCATGGCCATGGGGAATAGCCTCAGAAGCGTGAGGACATAATCTCCGGATACTTCCCCCGGGAGCCCGGCCCCAAAGTCCTCATGGCTTCCAACGGACTCTCCGCGAATGACGACCGCCTCATACCGGCCAAGCAGCGACATCATCGGCTTGCCCTCATCCACGAAACTCCGGATATACCCGTTCTGTTCTCCCAGGAACAGGGCGGTATGGAGGTGGCGGAGGGCGGCCGTTTTTTGCCCCAGCTGTTCCTTCAGCAGCGCCTGCAGGATATGGTTCTCCACGATGCCGGAAACGAGCTGCTCGCGCTCCGATTGGGGCAGCAGATGCTCCAGAATCCGCAGCGCCTCGTTCTCCTTCCGCTGCTTGCCAAGCAGGCGCACAAGCGTCATCATTTCATACTCCCGCTGAAATGTCGGCTTGTCCTTGGCGGACAGCCCCAGCCGGGCCATCAGCTTCTTGGCGGCCGGCATCTGCCCGTCCGAAAGATGCATGCGGATTTTGAAAGCCGTCAGCAGATGGACCCAGGGCGCACCCCAGCCGGCAGAAGAGGAGAGCGGAGCATCCAGCACTTCGTCGATGACGTCATGCGCCAGAGCGGTCCGCCCGTCCGCAATGAGCAGGCGGGCCTTCATGAGCAGCATGGGGACGAGCAGTCCCGGTACGTTTAATTTTTCGGTCAGAACTGTCATCTCCTGGAGCATTTGGCGGCAATCGCCGAGACGGTTCCATTCATAATATCCTTCAACGAGCGACTGCTTCACATAGAGATGAATGAGCGACCCCTGCCAGCCATGGGCGGCGAGCACACCCATAAACAGCGTGCCGATTTTTTCCGTGTCCGCCGACAGAACTCCTTTTAACCCCAGTGCGGTCCGTCTCACAAGAGGCTCCGTTTTGTTGTAGTTAAACATATAATAAGTCGGGTTAGCCGGGAGGATATCGTCCAGCATGGTACCGATGAAGGCAAACCAATTCGTGAAGTCTCCGCTGGCGAACATCAGATTGGAACGGACGAACAGGATGCCGCTCTGCAGCTGCTTCAGCCGCTCCGATTCCTTCAGCATCCGGGTCGACGCCTCCAGTGATCCGAGTCTGGTTTCCGCCTGGTCGAAGTGCCCGGTGAGCACCAATACGAACGCGTACAAGAGTGACAGCTCCATAGACAGCTCATAGGCTGGCGGGAACCCCTCGAACCAGCGCAGCAGGACGGAAACTTCCCCGCGCTCCAGCACGGCTGGAATATGCTGCTCGAGCAGGCGGCCCACCTCGGCGTAATCTCCGGCAGCCATGGCGTGGTCTACGGCTTCGTCCAGCAATCCGCGGGACGCAAAGCCCCGGCTTGCCAGCCGGTTCAGCTGCAACCATTCATCGGGCTGATGCCGCTTGAGGTGTTCCCGGACAAATCCGGCGAATAAATGGTGGTAGCGGAACCATTCATGCTTCAGGTCCAGCGGGATGAGAAATAAATTGAACCGGCGGGCCGCGTCAAGCTTGTCCCTACTGGCAGGGTCACCCGTGAGCAGGCTGCATATGTCTGCATCCATCCGGTCGAGAACGGCCGTCGTCAGCACGAACGATCTCAAGTCGGCAGGAAGCTGCGCAAGTACCTCCTGAAAAAGGTAATCGGCCACATCCCGGTGGTCCCCATAGAACCCTTCGATCCATCGGTCCACGTCTTCCGCCGCTCTTAAAGAGAGCGAGGCCAGCTGCAGACCGGCCGCCCATCCCTCGGTCCGTTCCGCAATCCGGTCGATCTGCCGCGGGGTCAGCCGCATGATGCCGGACTTGTGGTAAAACTGCTCGGACTCGTCCCGGGTAAACTGGAGCCTGTCGGCGTCAATGACGATGCATTCCCGCTTGGAGAGCCATTTGGATGCAGGAAAAGGTACTTCCTTGCGGCTCGCGATCGTCACATGGAGGGTGGGAGGCATATAGTCGATCAGGTAAGACAAGCTGTTATGGATGCGGTCATCCTCTATCCAATGATAATCGTCCAATACGAGCTTTACAGGCTCGGACAGTCCATAAAGCTCATTCATTAACGCATCCAGGAAGGCGTCTGCCGACAGGGAAGGCAGGGCATTGGCCAGTTCCAGCATTCGCAGGGCTGCCGGGACCGGCAGGATTTCCGCCAATGCAAACGCCGCATAGCGCCAGAACCGGACCGGATCGTTGTCACGGCCGTCCAGCGCCAGCCAGGCGCAGTTGACTCCTCCGCTTCGGGCCCACTGCGTCAACAGGGTGGTTTTGCCTGAGCCGGCAGGGGCGTAAATCAAGGTGAGTCTGCCATGAACTCCACCCGACAGAGATTGAAGCAGGCGTTCCCTCTCGACCAGGCCATCCTTCGGAAAGGGCAGGGTGATTTTTGTTTTTAAGATGATTGCATCGGTCCGCGTGATCATTGTATCCTCCAAGTTTCCGACAAAATGGATGCCTTTTCCGTACTTTTTCTCTCATTATATAAAAAAACGGCCGATCCGTTAACTTTCGTTAATCGCCAAAGGCCTGTTCTTCGGTTAAAATATGCGCAGATCGGAAAGTAAGACGATGAGCCGGTCACCCCAGTTAACCAAACAACGCCATTCTCCCCACGCAGGGTCCCTGCTCCTGGGTCCTAGTTCCCCCTCCCCCACAACTCTGCCGCGAAGCTCCCCGGAAACCGGAAATGGCCCCCCTGCCAGATCCCGGCGTTATGCATAAATGCAAAAACAGCCAATCAGAGCATGCTCTGCATTGGCTGTTTTTGGTTAGGGAAGATGAATGGATTTGATATGATCCGTGTGAAGAAGGACGGTTTGGCCTCCCGCCTCGATCAGTTCTATAATATGACTGTCTACTTTTTTGAGGAGCCCGGCTTTGAGGGGAGATTCACCCAAATCGAACACGACCAGACCATTCTGGAATTTTTCAAGCTGCTGTTCCAAGTTCCGCGATAGGGCCGGTGTTCCCGGCTGCACGGGAAAATGCGAATCGCTCAAATCATAGGGGGTCATATTCGGAGGGTACGGGGACAAATATTTCACGTGGTGCAGCGGGATATAGACGGTATGGTGAACAGGGGAGTAGAAAAGGAAATAATCATTCATAATGCTGGTTACATACCCATGAATCGAGCTGGCACCGCCAAGATGGATTTCCGTAAATATGCCTCTTGCATTCATCAGCATCTTGCGAAAAGAAATATGGGTATGGTCAAGAACGGGCTCTTTGTTGGCTTGAGACGAATCCTCGGCCTCCTCCATGACCTTCATGTGCTGAAGATGGTGTACCGGAGTGTAAATATATTTGCTTTCCGAGTAGAGGACCAAAATATCACTGCCGACATCAATGAGTTCACCGATGATCGGGATTTTATAGCCCGAGATCTTTAATTCTATTGTTTTTCCAAGTAGAGAACGGATGGACTCCATAGCTTGCCTCCTTTCATATGACATATTGGGTCCAGAGATAAAGGCTGGCGAGGCTGACGATTAGACCGACAGGTATCACAATGAACGTAACGCGCATATACTGCTTCCATGTGATATGAATTTTGCTGCTTCTTAACATGAACATCCATATCAAGGTAGCGAGGGTTCCGACGGGCGTCAACAATGAACCGATGTCGCTTCCGATAATCGTTGCCATATAAGCGAGATGGACATGCTGCGGATCAAGTCCCATGCCGAGCACCGCTAAGGTTCCGATCATGACGGACGGCAGGTTATTCACGATATTGGACAACAGGGTCAGCAAAAGTCCGAATGCGGCGATCAGACTGGCTTCACCCATGCCGGCAAAAGGTTGTAATCCGTTGATTAAAGCGGCGGTTAACCCGGCGTTATCCAGGCTTTTGACGATAATATAGATGCTGAAGGCGAACAGCAGGATATGCCAAGGCGTCTTCGTGACGATGTCCTTGATCCCTGTTTTGGTCCGAAACCAGCGGACGAAGACGATGAGGGCAGCCCCGGTGATTGCGACATACTCGAGCGGTATACCCAAGCTTGCTGCTAGAAAAAAACCTGCCCGGAAGAGGACTACGATGCAGATGCTGACACGAAACAGCCACCAGTCGATTTGGGTTCTGGATTCGGTTGGCTGTTGAAGCGGGTGTATGTTAACCAATGAATAATCACGGGCGGGGTAACGGGAGATGGTAACGGGAATCTGTTTGCGGAAATAAAGGTAGAGCAGCATGGCGATCGTTGCGATCCCGATCATGGAGGGGACGAACATTATTAGGGTATAGCTGTTCAGGTCCAGGCCTACGATATTAAGCGCAATGAGATTCGCGAGGTTGCTCACGCCGATCGGTGCGCTGGATGCCGTTGCGATGAGTGCGCCGGAAAGGAGATACGGTATTTTTTGATGCGGCTTTAATTTCAGCATCGAGCAGATTTGAATAATGATAGGCGTTGTGATCAGGATACTGCCATCGTTATTAAAGAAAATCGTCATTAGGAAGCAGAGCAGGATCACGTACCAGAACAGTTTTCGGCCGGAACCGTTTACCCGTTCAATCAGGTTGAGAGCAACCCAGCGAAAAACACCGACGCTGTCCAGCACCAGGGACATCACGATCGTAGACAGAATCGTCACAGCGGCTCCGGAAACGATGTTGAAAATAGTGATCAGGTCCGTTAAAGGGACGACCCCGGCGGCGAGCAGAATAAATGCTCCGGCGGTGGTTGAAATGGATTCGTTGATTCCGCGGGGGCGCCACATTAAGAAAATGACGGTGATGGCAAATACGCCGACTGTTAACCACATTTGGTAGTCAGACATTTACTTTGACTCACCTCCCAGGGGGAGAACACTGGATACTGGCTGAATGACTGGATCTGCGGTCCGTGTAGCTTTTCCTGGACGAATCATCCAGTATAACGGGATTCCGGCAATTAAAACTGCAATAAATACATACATGGTTTATTCCCCCCTTTGTGGATTGGATTCAACGCGAAGGGTCTATTTTGTTGAATGCAGTCATGGCTTATTTACCGATTTTGCGCTTGCGTACCGTACGTTTAATCGTTTTGGTCTTTCTCCAGGATCTGTTAGCCCATTCCATGGCCCCTCTTGTCAGATTACCTTTGGTATGGTTGCCGCGGGTTTGGTTACCTCTGGTTTTGTTGCCTCTGGTTTGGTTGCCGCGGGTTTGGTTGCCTTTGGTTTGGTTGCCGCGAGTTTTGTTACCTCTAGTTTGATTACCTCGAGTTTGATTGCCACGAGTTTGATTACCCCGGGTTTGGTTACCTTTGGTTTGGTTACCTTTGCTTTGGTTGCCTTTGCTTTGGTTGCCTCCAGACTGATTGCCTTTAGATTGGTTTTTATTACCGCCGCTTTTGTTCTTGTTTCCTCCACTGGTGTTCGAGCCGATTACCATAACGGATTTCACATGGAATATCGGAATACTGATGACTTCATCTTTTTTGGCTACCACCGTCAATGTGGATTGGTTCACATCCGCAACCACACCTTCGACTTTTTCGGGTCCGCCGCGGTTAATCTGTACGCGTTGGTAGCGGAGCGCGTGCAGCAATCCAGCGAAGTTTCCTGCCATAATCGGGTCCACCGTCATGGCTTTTGCCCCTCCGGATTTGCCTGTGCTGCTGATGCTTTTGATATGGGTGCTGTTGACATAGACGATGCCTTCTTTCGTCGCAACGGCCAAGTAACCGTTTTGTATCCCCACCAGAACACCTACGATCGAGTCCGGCCCGCCGCGATTGATTTTCACCTCGCTCCCGATGGAGTTCATTGTGTTAAGACCTGCTAACGACATACCAATTACCCCTTCCAAGATAGTTTGGATAGTCTCATGAAGGGCTTTATTTGTCCTTCGAGTCTATCTGTAATCTATTTATATGTGTCTTGGAAAAAAGGGGACTAGCCGAAAATACTAGATTATCCAAAATCAAACCGGAGTCTATCTTTCTATGTCTGCCGAATAGATTTTACACTAGAAAGGCGTCAGCCCTTGCGTGAACTGCCGGCGCCGCATAGGTTGAACAAAGCCTAAATAGGGCAAATGATCACGCCGTGTTCAGCCCCAGTGGGCCGGGCAGGCCGTAGATCAGGCGATTCAATCTAGAAGGGCGGTTACGGCATGGGTCTGCCTGTATACCGGATCGAGTTAAAGGATTCGGCGATGAAAAAGCTGGAGGGCAACATATGGTCCGACTCGTTTGTCAGTGGAACGATGAGTATGAATGGCCGGAGGACTCCGATTCGCATTCGTTACCGCGGGGGCCATACCCGTGAATATCCGAAAAAATCTTATGAGATTCGGACGGCCAAGGCGACGTACCACTTTAACGCGGAACACGATGATCCGTCCCTCATGAGAAACGCCCTTTCATTTCATTACTTTAATGTGCTTGGCGTCCCCAGCCCCTCGACGAAACACTGCGTGCTTTATATGAATGGAAATAAGGAAGGGGTGTATTTAAGAATCGAGGCGGTGAAGTCTGCGTTTTTCCGCAAAAGGGGGCTCCATGCACGAAGCATCATCTATGCGGTCAATGATAATGCCGACTTTGCAATGCCGGAAAAAAATGCGAAGTCGAGCAAATTGCTGTCAGGATACGCTTTTATTAAAGGCAACGAAACGGACAGGAACCGCCTCAGTGACTTCATCCGCAGCATTAACCGGAAAAAAGGGACTGAGCTAAGCGATTATCTTCGGCAGCGACTGGATATGGACAATTACTTGCGCTGGTTATGCGGGGCTGTGCTGACCGGAAATTACGACGGGTTCCTCCAGAACTATACGATATTCGAATATGGCAAACGCAGTAAGTATGGAATGATCCCTTGGGATTATGAGGGCACATGGGGCAGAAACTGCTATGGTAAAGCTGTAAAATCCGACCTGGTCAGGATTAAGGGATACAATGTGCTGACTGGAAAAGTGCTGGCTTACAAGGCGAACAGACAGAAGTATAAGCGAATCCTTGAGCGGGCACTGGAATCTACCTTTACCGTATCCCGCCTGATGCCTGTGGTCAGGAAAATGCACAGCGCCATTGCTCAGGATATCTATGATGACCCTAAATATAAGTGGGATGTCGGTATCTTTGATACGGAACCGGATGTCATCAGGGAATATATTGAAGACCGGCGCCGGGATATCAAGAATGAAATGGAGCAGCTTTGAGCGAGCCGTGGCTCCCCCGGCTACATAACACAAGCCCTGGCACGCTTGCACGTACCAGGGCTTGCTTCCTAGGGATTGACCCCGCTTCAGATCATTTTCTGATGTAAATGATTTAAATAGCGCCAGCGCGTGATCCAATAATAAACGACCTGGATCGCCAGGAACGTGGCGAAGATGGCCAGCGTATGCGAAGCGACGGAGAAGTCGACCAGCTGCTGCAGGGCCAGAAAGGCGACGCTGCTGTGGATGACCGCCACCAGCATCGGCAGGAAGAACATCAGCAGCAGCTGTCTCGAGACGGTTCGCCCCAATTCCCTCCGGCTTAATCCCACCTTGGAGATCATCCGGTACTGCTCTTCGTCCCGGGCCAGGTCGGCATAGAGCCGGAAGTAGATGAAGCTCGCAGCAAAGGTGAAGAACACGATCCCGACGAGCCCGCTGACGATCAGCAGCAGGCCGTTTAACTGCCGGGACTCGACCCAGTCGATGACGAGCGCCTGGAAGTTGTAATTCATATTTCCCGACTCATCGACATCATTATTAATGGTGTCGCGAAGCTCCTGTGCGATGCGCAGCGTGTGGTGCCAGTCCGGGACGACAAACTGCACAGAGACGATTTTGAGCAGATTGCCGGCGTTCACCTTCGCATAGTCTGCATCGGACACGACATACACGTTGGTGGTATTGGGTACGACGATATGCGGCAGCGCTTTGAGCAGATGCAGGGTCATTTCCGAGCCTTCCTTTGTCAGGGTCAGACTGTCCTGGGTTAATCCGTCCAGCTTGAACTCGCCGGTTTGCGTGACCGTCGAGGGCGTTGCGAGTGCTTCCCCTTCACGAAGCGTCTCCTGCTCGTAACCGAGGGCCGCAGCCAGATGGTTATAATCGTCCAGCTTGATCAGCATGAACCCGTTATCCGAATAAGTCGGGATATAAGATACTTTGCGGTAGTCAAAACCCTCTCTCCGCAGCGTGTCTTCAATGAGGCGGACATGCTTCTGCTCCAACGAATTTTTATGGTCCGAATCATTGTATGAATCGTACGTGAACGCATACGGATTCTTCATCGCGGCGAGCCCGGGGTCGCCAATGGCCAGCGCGGTTCCGATCCCGGTAAAAGCGGTAGCGGAAATGACCGCAACCATGAAGAACATGACCGCATTGTCCCGCAACCGGTAGATCAGCTCGGAAATCGTCAGCAGGTTCGTCCGCTTGAGGAAGATACGGGGACGCTTCTTCATCGCTCTCATTACGTACACGCTGAGCTGGGTGAACAGAAAGTACGTGCCGACGATGACCAGGGCCACGCCGCCAAGCAGCAGAGGGAATGAGAACATCCGGCGCAGCGCGAACAGAAACACGCAGGCGTAGCCGATCAGAATGAGCAGGGCGGATAGGACGGACAGCAGGACCGATGCCTTCGGTTCGGGCTTGGGTTTATCCTCCGCTTTGATCAGCTCGATGAGCGTGCCTTTCCGGGTCATCACCGAGGTGAAGGAAGCGACCAGCAGAAACAGAATCAAGTAAGCCCCGGCAGTCAGCAGGATCGCTTTTCCCGGCAGGTAAAAGGGCAGCCCGTCGACGATCGCCAGCATTGAAGCGGAGATGAGCAGGATCAGCTTCGAGAACACGGCACCGACGATGATCCCAGCGATAATGGCGGCGGCGCCGATCGCGATATTTTCAATAAAAAGCATCCGGTTCAGCTGTTTGCGGGACATGCCGAGCAGGAGCAGAATGCCGAATTCCTTTTTGCGCAGCTTGATAAACGAAGACGCTGAGTACAGCAGGAAAAAGAACGAGAAAATGAACACGATACATTGAGACACCCGCAGCCCCATCGTGCCGAGCATGCTCAGCGTTCCGCTGGAGGACACGATGTTTCCCTTCAGGTCGGGATGAAAGAGCAGCAGGGCATAAATGAAGAAAATCATGACCGAAAAGGCGCTGCTCAGAAAATGGGCGACGTACGCCCGCTTGTTCCGGAAGACGTTATTAAAGGCGAACTGGCGAAAATTCATGTCCGTTCCCTCCCAGCAGCGACAGCACGTTGATGATCTTTTGGTAGAACGCTGCACGGTTATCCCCGTCATGGATTTCGTTGTACAGCTGGCCGTCTTTGATAAAAATGACGCGGTGACAGTAGCTCGCCGCCACCGGATCGTGGGTGACGAGCAGCATCGTGGCCCCGTCCTCCTGATTGCGCTTCTCCAAAATTTCCATCACGTCGCGCGCCGCCTTGGAGTCCAGGTTGCCTGTCGGCTCGTCGGCCAGCAGCAGCTTGGGCCGGTGGATCAGCGCCCGCGCGATCGCGGTTCGCTGCGCCTGCCCTCCGGATATCTCGTAGGTTCGCTTATCCAGGATCGGGGTAATGCCAAGTTTCTCAGCCAGAGCGGCAACCCGTTCGTTCATTTCCTGCACGCCGACGCCATCCAGCGTTAACGGCAGTATAATGTTCTCCTTCACCGTCAGCGTATGAAGCAGATTGAACGACTGAAAGACGAAGCCCAGCTCCCGGCGGCGGAACAGTGCCAGCTGATCCTGGGACAGGCGGTACGGGTCTTCCCCGCCGATGCGGATTTCGCCCGAGGTCGGGCGGTCGATGGTCGACACGATGTTCAGCAGGGTCGTTTTTCCGCTGCCGGACGGCCCCATGATGCCGACAAACTCGCCTTCCTGAATCGTTAAATCGATATTGGACAGAGCCTCGTAGGAAACCATGCCTTTATAAATTTTGCCTATGTTTTTGGCGGATAAAATGTCCGTCATCCGAAGCACTCCTTCTCTTCAACCCGGACACCTGCCCGCGCGCGGGAGAGCGGCGGAACCGGCGGTCCGTTCAATTTTAGGGCCCCACAAGATCAGTGATGGCGCATCGATGTAAAGAGATGCTTTGCGGGGTTCATCTAGGTCCAGTGTAAGCGATGGAGCCCAAATCTCCTATGGATGGACCTTTCAGCAATCTTACACGGATGTAAGCTTGCGTCACCGCCTGCAGGCTTGTCTTGTCCGGACGCGCGGCAAAAAGGCGCCGAAATCAACGATTCCGCACCTGTACCTGCGAGCGCTCAAAATGGAGACGGACCGCCGTCCCTTCCCCGGGCACCGATTCAATGCGAATGCCGTGGCCCAGCTTGTCCGCGACCTCTTTTACGAGATACAGCCCCATACCCGTCGATTCCTTGAACCTGCGGCCGTTCTCGCCCGTGTAGAAGGGACGGAAGACTCGTCCGAGGTCCGCCTTCGGGATGCCGACGCCCCGGTCCCGGATTTCTAGGGTCAACGAACGGTCGTCTTCAGTCCTGGCGGAAACCGTAATTTTGCTGCCAGTGCCGGCGGCATATTTGATGGCGTTGGACAGCAGCTGCTCGAGCATGAACCGCATCCATTTGGCATCGGTTTGCACCATAACCCCGTCGTCCACCTGAACTTCCGGATACACATGACTGCGGATAAAATACCGCTTGAGCTCGTGCACCGTCTCGTTTACGGCCTGCCGGAGCCCGACGGGCTCCACGCTGAAGTCCTGCTCGAAGGTTTCGAGACGGGACACGTACAGCACCATCTCCAGACCGCGCCGGATGCGGTCGGTTTCTTCCGATATGCTGAGCAGACGCTCATCGTCTTCACCCTGCGTAATCATTTCGATGACGGATACCGGCGTCTTCATCTGATGCACCCACTGGTTCATAAAGGTCAGGTGCTCCTGCTGCTTGCGTTCCCAGGTCTGAAGCAGGTTCTGGTAATGCCGATACTGCGTCTCCAGCAGGTGGTTGAAGGCTTGGGACACCGGTGCGGTACCGCCTGCGGCGATCGACTCGTTTAAGGCTTCAAATGGACGGGATAAGCGCATGTACAGCAGCCGCTGGCTGAAGAAACGAAAGATGAGATATCCGGCCAAAATAAATAGGCCGAGAAAAATGCCATAGAGCGCCGTGAGCGGATGGTCGTATCCGTCAAACCAGAACACAGCCACAACGGCCAGCAGTTCCAGCATCGTGAAGATCAGCAGCGGAATATGATCGCGAATGAAGAGCTTCAACGTCATGCCTCATCCTTCCATGCCATATTGAGACGGTAGCCCGAGCCGCGCACCGTTTCCAGCGCCTCCCCGATGCCCAGCTCCGCCAGCCTTTTGCGGACACGGGTAATATTCACGCTCAAGGTGTTGTCGTCCACGAACGTGTCGTCCCACAGCTTCTCGAGGATCGTCTCCCGGGAGACCAGCCGCGGGCTGCGTTCCAGCAGGGTTTCGATCAGAATCGTTTCCTTCCGGGTCAGGGAGATCCGCTTGTCCCCCAGCTTCAGCTCCATCCGTTCGGGATACAGGACAAGCCCGGCTTGTTCGACCGTCCGCTCGCCGCCGGCAGCGTAATCCCCGTAGACCCGGCGGAGCTGGCTGCGGACTTTGGCCATCACGATTTCATAGTGAAACGGCTTGGTGATATAGTCGTCGCCGCCGTTCTCCAGGGCCATGACCTGGTCCATCTTTTCGTTGCGGGCCGAAATAAAGATGATCGGGCAGGTCGATACCTGACGAATCTGCCGGCACCAGTAGTAGCCGTCGAAGCTCGGCAGGTTGACATCCAGCAGCACGATATGGGGGGCGGCCGCCGTAAACTCATCCAGCACACGGTCGAAATCGTGAATCACGATGGCCTCGTCTCCATATTTTTGGATATGGGACTGAAGCAGACCGGCGATCTTCGGATCGTCCTCGACGATCAATATTTTATACATATCCGAATTCTCCTTATGAATGCAGTACTCGTGTTCCTATAATCGTTAACTCAGTATCATTATACACGTAAACCGCCGCGGGATTCAGGCGGCCAGGGTTCTGGACGGGAAACGGATCCCTGGGATCGTTTAAACAATGAAAAAGGTACCCTCGCCTGAGGGCAGCTTTTTGAGCTGCACTGGGTTAGTCGTCGCTTATTGACTCTCTCGGAGGGATGTCATTCCTTTTTAAACGGGACTCCAAATACGTCTTGTTACCAAGGACGGAGGGATGTTCCGGCTGATAATGCCTGGCGGCTTCGTTATGTTCATAAGCCGTTTCATACTGGCTGAGCTTGTCGTAACAGACGCACAGCTGCAGATGCGGGAGCCATGTGGCATAGGATTGGTTGGATATCCCCCAATGGCTCTTCGGCGCCGTCCATTCCAGAGCCTGCCGGTACCAGAAAATGGCCGTTTCCCAATCCGCTTGTTCCATATATCGGAAGCCGAGCCTGCAGCAAAACTCGGGGCGGGGTTTGCCGTATTCCAGCGATTTCAAGGTGTAGAGCAGCTCCTTGGATCGATTCCCAAGCGCATGGTAACAATCGGCCAATTTGCCGCATGCCGCAATATTATCCTCCACCCACCCGCAGCCTTCGTTCAGAAATTTCTCATAGTAGAACACAGCCATTTCATATAAATGGTGGTCCATCAGCTCATTTGCAAAATAATACGTATCCCTGGGAGTAAATTCCACCTTTTGGGACAATTTGCGCAGGTAGATGTTGAGGTTGCGGTCGCGGTTTCGATCGTCACCTCGGTGAGTAACGGCAATATCGCTGTCCACAATCCGTCCGCTAACCTCCAGATATTCATGAACCGCACCGATCCAGCGAAATCCCCGCGAACGCTTGACCAAACGGTTGCGGCGCAGCTGGACGGTAACGTTCCCGTACGGGTCGGAACCGAGATGGTACAGCATCGTGACCGAATCGGTCCTTGGATCGAGAGACTCCTTGAGCCGGATCAGTTTCATCTGATCTTCCTCTTGGAGAATATCGTCGGCGTCCAACCACAGAACGTACTCGCAGGTGGCGAGACTGAAAGAAAAATTCCGGGCCGCGCTGAAATCGTCAATCCAGTCGAAGAAGTGAATGTCGTCAGTGAATTTCCGTGCGGTCTCCCTTGTTCCGTCCGTCGATCCGGTATCCACGATAATGATCTGATCCACAGCGCGGGATACCGAGGACAGGCACCGTTCCAGCGTGTGTTCTTCATTTTTTACGATCATGCACAGGCTGATGGTTATCACAAACAGGGTTCCTCCTAGACTCCACACGGATTGCTGCTCGGAGAAGTGATGAGCTGCCGCCATGCGTAATAAATATGTATCAATACCGTGTGTCGTGCGGCGGGCTTCCACTGAAATCTGGCCGCTTATTCAAAGGTTATGTGCATCGGTAGGCGGACATACCAACCGGACCATTCCGAACGGCGAGTTCGGCGGGTCCCGGCAGCCGGATTTTCAGGGGGGGTCATCATGGGCAAAGATGAGAACATGGATTGCGGTGACGGAAAAAGGAACAGGGACAGGGACATTTCCGGCATCATCTTGATCACGGTACATGAGTCTGAGGAGCTGCATGTTCTGCTGAAGCGGATGCTGCTGAAAATCCCCCCGGTTGTTTATTCGGGATCTCCGGCCTCGGCTGCGGGACTGAACGGCGTGCTGAAGGAACTGCTCTGCTTCATCAACAATCTTAGCGGGCTGAAACCCAGGGAAAAGGCCCAGCTTCAGGCCATCCTTGAGCTGACGATTATGATGTCGGAGGCCGATCCTTTATCGGTCATGGGTCTGGTCATCAAACTCCAACAGCTGCTCGGGGAAATGCTGTCGTTTGTACTTTTGCTTCGGGTCAGAGCCTCTGTCAAGGATTTGCTGGTCGATGCGATCAGAAGGATTGAGCGTTCAATTGCTGCTCTGCTGCCGCGGATCGCAGCTGGTGGGCCAGCGGGACCGACGGGGCCGCCGGGAATGCCGGGCCCCCCTGGAGTTCAAGGGATACAGGGTCCAGCAGGTCCTGCCGGTGTGCCGGGTGACCCGGGAGCAACAGGCGAAGGAGCCACGGGAGCCACGGGCGATACGGGAGCGACGGGAGCTACGGGTGCAACAGGAGCCACGGGAGCAACTGGCGCTACAGGTGCCACGGGTGCGACAGGTGCCACGGGAGCGACGGGCGATACCGGTGCTACGGGTGCCACAGGAACGACAGGAGAAACCGGTGCCACGGGAGCCACCGGAGCAACGGGCGACGCGGGTGCAACGGGAGCGACAGGTGCAACAGGAGCGACGGGTGCAACAGGTGCGACAGGCGCTACGGGCGCCACGGGTGCGACAGGTGCCACGGGAGCGACGGGTGCAACGGGCGACACGGGTGCGACAGGCGCTACGGGTGCCACGGGTGCGACAGGTGCCACGGGAGCGACGGGTGCAACGGGCGACACGGGTGCGACAGGCGCTACGGGCGACACGGGTGCGACAGGTGCTACAGGGCCAACGGGAGCCACGGGAGCGACGGGTGCAACAGGCGACATGGGTACGACAGGAGCCACAGGAGCAACAGGAGCCACGGGCGACGCGGGTGCTACAGGAGCAACAGGCGCCACAGGAGCAACGGGTGCAACGGGCGACACGGGTGCGACAGGCTCTATTGGTGCGACGGGTGCAACAGGTGCGACAGGAGCAACGGGCGACACGGGAGCAACTGGCGCTACGGGAGCAACTGGTGCAACAGGGGCGACAGGCGCTACGGGCGCCACGGGTGCGACAGGTGCCACGGGAGCGACAGGCGCTACGGGCGATACAGGAGCCACGGGAGCAACGGGCGACACGGGAGCAACAGGAGCGACGGGAGCAACAGGAGCGACGGGAGCTACGGGTGCAACAGGAGCCACGGGAGCAACTGGCGCTACAGGTGCCACGGGTGCGACAGGTGCCACGGGAGCAACAGGAGCCACGGGGGACGCGGGTGCAACAGGAGCAACAGGAGCGACGGGTGCAAGGGGGGAGACAGGCGATACGGGAGCTACAGGTGCCACGGGAGCGACAGGCGCTACGGGCGATACAGGCGCAACAGGCGCAACAGGAGCCACAGGTGCCACAGGCGCAACAGGAGCTACAGGTGCCACAGGCGCAACAGGAGCCACGGGAGCAACTGGCGCTACAGGTGCCACGGGTGCGACAGGTGCCACGGGTGCGACAGGTGCCACGGGAGCGACAGGCGCTACGGGCGATACAGGAGCTACGGGAGCAACTGGCGCAACAGGAGCCACGGGTGCGACAGGTGCCACGGGAGCGACAGGCGCTACGGGCGATACAGGAGCTACGGGAGCAACTGGCGCTACAGGTGCCACGGGAGCGACAGGTGCCACGGGTGCGACAGGTGCCACGGGAGCAACAGGAGCCACGGGGGACGCGGGTGCTACAGGAGCAACAGGAGCGACGGGTGCAACGGGGGAGACAGGCGATACGGGAGCTACAGGAGCCACGGGAGCGACAGGCGCTACGGGAGCGACAGGCGCTACGGGCGATACAGGCGCAACAGGAGCTACAGGTGCCACAGGCGCAACAGGAGCGACAGGTGCTACAGGGGGCACGGGAGCAACGGGTGCAACGGGTGCGACAGGAGCTACGGGAGCGACGGGAGCGACGGGAGCCACGGGAGCAACGGGAGCCACGGGAGCAACAGGAGCAACGGGAGCCACGGGTGCAACGGGCGACAGGGGTACGACAGGAGCAACGGGAGCCACGGGCGCTACTGGAGCGACAGGGGCCACGGGAGCAACAGGAGCAACGGGTGCCACAGGAGCAACAGGGGCGACAGGCGATACGGGAGTCACGGGAGCAACAGGTGCAACGGGAGCTACAGGTGCTACAGGGGCGACAGGCGATACGGGAGCCACAGGAGCCACGGGGGCGACAGGCGCTACGGGCGATACAGGAGCAACGGGAGCAACGGGCGCCACGGGAGCGACAGGTGCTACGGGCGACACGGGAGCAACAGGAGCAACGGGAGCAACAGGTGCTACAGGGGCGACAGGCGATACGGGAGCCACGGGTGCGACAGGAGCTACGGGAGCGACGGGAGCTACGGGAGCTACGGGAGCCACAGGCGCTACCGGAGCCACGGGAGCCACGGGTGCCACAGGAGATACAGGAGCGACAGGAGCCACGGGAGCAACTGGCGCTACAGGTGCCACGGGAGCTACGGGGGTCACAGGCGCTACGGGAGCGACAGGCGCTACGGGCGATACAGGAGCTACGGGAGCAACGGGCGCCACGGGCGCCACGGGAGCGACAGGTGCTACGGGCGACACGGGAGCAACAGGAGCAACGGGAGCAACAGGTGCTACAGGCGATACGGGAGCTACAGGAGCCACGGGAGCGACAGGCGCTACGGGCGATACAGGAGCTACGGGAGCCACAGGAGCTACGGGAGCCACGGGTGCAACAGGGGCGACAGGCGCTACAGGAGCAACAGGAGCCACAGGTGCCACAGGCACAACAGGAGCGACAGGTGCTACAGGGGGCACGGGAGCAACGGGAGCAACGGGCGCCACAGGAGCGACGGGTGCAACAGGAGCAGGTGGAGTGGTTCCTTTTGCCTCGGGGCTGCCACTTAGCTTAACGACAATCGCAGGCGGGCTGGCAGGAAACGTAGGGCTCGTTGGGTTTGGCAACTCCGGAACGACGACTCTTGTAGGGGGAACCTCAATCGATTTGACGGGGGCCGCCGGAACGCTGTTAAACTTTGCCTTTTCTATGCCAAGGTCAGGGACGATTACGTCCATCTCCGCTTATTTCAGCACGACGGCCGCCTTGAACTTGCTGGGAACAACATTGACCATTACAGCTACTTTGTTCAGTTCGCCTACCCCGAACAATACATTTACGGCGATACCGGGCGCTACGGTTACCTTGGCCCCTTCATTGACCGGAACTCTGGCGCTTGGAACCATTTCATCGGGGAACCTTAGCGGGCTGTCTATTCCCTTGACATCGCAAACACGCCTGCTCATGGTCTTTTCGGTCACGGCTACCGGACTCAGTCTGATCAACACCGTTGCCGGATACTGCAGCGCCGGGGTCAGCATTGGGTAATTCATCCTTTGTTTTACAGGGTCAGAGACTCATTTTGAACAAGTAAGGAGCAAACGTCATGCACCGTTTTTGGGAAAAGGTCATCAAACCGCTGATCATCGCCACTCGTCCCCGCACCATTGTAGAGATCGGATCTCTAAGGGGGCAGGTCACGTATAAACTGCTCGACTACTGCAAGCATGTAGGTGCCCGCTGTATCGCCATCGATCCCGTGCCCCAGATGGATACGGAGCTGTTAGCGGAATATTACGGCTCGTCCTTCCAAATGATCCGGAAGCTCAGTTTGGAGGCTATCCCGGCGATCAATCAGTACGATATGATTCTGATTGACGGTGACCATAACTGGTACACGGTTTTCCACGAGTTGAAGCTGGTTGAACAGATGGCTGCCCGTACGGGTCAATTTCCTGTCGTCATTCTGCACGATACGGAATGGCCATACGGCCGCCGCGACATGTACTATTTTCCCGAATCCATTCCGCAGAAATTCCGCAAACCGTTCGCCACACGTGGGATAGAACCGGGACGGTCCGAACTGCTTCCTCTAGGCGGGTTCAACCATATGGTCAGTAATGCCCTTTATGAGCATGGGGAACGCAATGGAGTGCTGACCGCCGTGGAGGACTTTATCGAGGGAACTTCCTATGATCTGCGCCTGTATCGGCTGCACTCCAGTAATGGGCTGGGGATTATTCTGGAGGCGGATTCGCCGGCAGCCGATGTACTGCCTTATATTTTGAATACGTCCGGCTTGTAATCAAGCAGGGCAGACCTTTTGATTCGGAAAAGAGGGAGATATATGCCGTTAACGAGCCTGGTCATGCTAACCCTGAACGGACTGGAGATGACCCGACGCTGTGTCGAAAGCGTCAGCCGCCATACCGAACCGCTGGAGTGGATCGCAGTGGATAACGGATCGACCGATGGGACGGTGAATTTCTGGGCTGGAATTCCTGGCGTGAAACTCATCGCGAATACGGAAAACCAGGGCTTTGCTGCAGGAGCAAACCAAGGGATGGCTGCGGCTTCCGGCGATCATATCCTGCTGCTGAACAACGATACGGTCGTTGGACCACATTGGCTGACACGGCTGCACGAGGCGTTGAGCCGCGACCCCGATATCGGGATCGTCGGGCCGGTATCCAACCATGTCGCCCCCATCCAAAGAGCGGCAGGTGCGTGGCCTTCGCTTGAAGAACTGGACGCCTACGCGTTGAATCGGCAAACAAACCTTGCAGGACAAGGCTTTTACGCACACAGGCTGATCGGCTTCTGCATGCTGTTTCACCGTGGGCTGCTGGAGAGAATCGGCGGATTTGACGAGCGTTTTTATCCTGGAAATTACGAAGATGACGATTTTTCGATCCGGGCCCGCATCAGCGGCAAGCGGTTGTGGGTCGCCGAGGACGTCTATATCCATCATGAGGGCCAGGGCACGTTCGGACGCAGTCCGATCGGCCACCGCATCGCGATGCTGGACAATGCCGAGCGGTTCCGAGACAAGTGGAACGTTGGCATCTCCGCATGCGAGATCGCCAGTTTGGGGTACAATCCTTCAGACATCGTAGGCCGGGAGCCCTTTTTCATACCGGAAAGGCATTTCGTTAAGCTAAAGACCACTGTTGAGACAACGGCTTATGATCAGAAGCGCCCGCAAATTCCGGAACTCAGCCCTGCCGAAAAAATATTTTTTCGGAGCAGATAACTTTTTGCTGTCTTCCTCCGTCAGATATTACACAGTCAATAATTTCTATATTAGGAAAAGCAAAAGGAGGCGCGTTTGTGAAAAAAATTTGGTTAACGCTTATGGCCGCCGTGATGATCTTCTCGGTCGCCCTCGGCGCCAATCAGGGGCAGGCAGCGGCCGCAGCCAGTCAAATCTCGATTTATATTGACGGCCAGAAGCTGTACTCGCCCCAGGCTCCCATTATGGTGAAAGGCAGGGCCATGCTCCCGATGAGAGCCATTTTTGAGGCGCTGGACGCCACGATCGACTGGAACGCGAAGACGAAAACCGTCACCGCGAAACGGGATCAAACGACGATTGTACTGAAGATCGGCTCTAAGTCTGCGATCGTCAACAACCGGACATTGTCCCTGGATGTACCCGGCCAGATCTACAAGGGAAGCACGATGGTGCCTGTCCGGTTCGTCAGCGAGGCACTGGGTGAAAAGGTAGACTGGAATGCTTCTAACAAGACGGTAACGATCACGACATCCGGCGGACCGGTTAATTCCGTGGCCTATGTTTCGGCCCGGGTCATTTCCAAAAACGGCGATGGACGCGATGTGGAGGTCAGCTTCCCGAAAGTTTCGCCGGAGTCCGGCGTAAGCGAATACCGGGTGCTGATGGTCAAATCGGGCAATGCTTACAATTTCAATCTTGCTCAGGCGCTTTCGACCAGCAGCTACACCTCGATCCGCCCGGACGGGGATGACGTGTCGATTACCTTGTCGTCCCAAACCCGGGATGTGAACGGCGATTTGCTCCGGTCGGGGCAGTCGTATGCGGCATTTGTTCTGACCGTGGGCAAACGCGGGAACAGCGCTCTGTCCGGCGTATCCCAGACAATCACGCTGTCTCAGGCTCCGACCCTTCCATCCGTTGGAGCGGTTTCCAACCTCAAAGTATCCGATGCGAGCGACTACGGGGACGGCCGGGACCTGTCCGTCAGCTTTACCAAGGCCCAAACCGAGAACAATATTACGAATTACCGCATCTATGTGGTCAAAACCAAGGATAAGAACAGCTTTGACCTGGCGGCTGCGAACAAGGTGTCATCCTCAAACTTCACAGTGGTGAACAAGGCTGGAACGACCTTGTCCGGCAATCTTTCTTCTTCGGCAAGGGATACCTCCGGCGAACTGATCCGGAATGGGGTTCCTTACACGGTGTTTGTGATGTCCGTCAGCAATACCGGCAGCTACACTTCGCAGCTGTCCGCGGCTTCATCGTCCATTACGCTGGCTGCCAATGCGGTATCTGCACCGGTCATTACCCGCGTGGATGACATCAGCAATTATGGCGACGGCCGGGATTTGCGCGTGAACTTCAATAGGGTGTCCGACGAATCCCGCATCGGTTCTTACCGGATTTTCGTCGTGAAGGACAGCAAGGCAGGCAGCTTTAGCCTCTCGGCAGCGAACAATGTTCCGAGCGCTTATTACACGCAGGTGGGCAAAACCGGTTATAACATCAGCCAGGCGCTGTCTTCCGGAGCGCGTGACGTCGACGGATCGTTGATCGCGAACGGCGTTGTATACCGCGTGTTCGTCATGGCCGTGGGAACGGGAAGCTATTCCGGCAGCAATGCGCTGTCCTCGGCGTCTTCTTCCATCGTGCTTTATGGCAACGGTAATGTCGATGCGGCAAGCAATGTGAATGTCAGCGACATTAGCGATTACGGCGATGGCCGCGATCTGCGGGTTACTTTTAACCGGGCATCCGACGAGAGCCGCATTTCCGGCTACCGGATCATGGTCGTGAAGTCGAACCAGGCAGGAAGCTTTAATCTGTCCTGGGCGAACTCGGTGTCCAGCTCGAATTACACGACAGTAGACAAAACCGGATATAACATTACGAAGGTGCTGTCTTCCGGAGCAAGGGACGTGGACGGCGACTATATCCGCAATGGCACCAGCTACCGGGTGTTCGTTCTGTCGATCGGTTCCGGCGGCTACTACGGCAGCAACGCGCTGTCTTCCTATTCCCCGGCGATTACGCTGGGCACCAACGGCTACGTAGGACCGGCAAGCAACGTGAGCGTATCTGACGTTTCGGACTACGGCGACGGCCGGGACCTTCTCGTGAACTTTAAGCGTGCCGACGACGAAAGATATATCAGCCAGTACCGGATTCTCGTCGTGAAAAACGGGGATGCTGGACGTTTTGACCTGAATGACGCCAACGCGGTGCGCAGCTCGAACTACACGGCAGTCACGCCGAATGGTGCCAACATTAGCAAGGCCCTCGCTTCGGGAGCGCGGGATGTGGATGGGGACGCCATCCGGAACGGCATCTCCTATCGGGTATTTATTTTGTCGGTAGGAACGGGCAGCTACGCCGGAACGAATGCTCTCTCCTCGTATTCGCCATCCATCACACTGTCGGGCAACGTGAAGGTGGACCCGGCAACGAATGTGAAGGCGGCGGATATCGGCGATAACGGCGATGGACGCGATCTGCAAGTGACTTTCAATCGTGCCAAGGACGAAAGCAACATTAAAGGCTACCGTGTGCTCGTCGTCGAGGCGGGTTCGGCCCGTTTCTTCGGCCTTTCCGATGCGGAAAAGGTTTCTAGCTCTGCTTATACCGTCGTAGATAAAACGGGATCCGATTTAAGCGGTGAGCTGAAAGCCGGAGCCCGCGACGTAGATAATAACGTCATCAAAAATGACGTCAGCTACAAAGTGTTCGTTTTGTCCGTAGGGGCGAACGGTACCAATGCGCTGTCTGAACCATCTGCGCCGATCACGCTAACCACGAAAGCTGCAAGTCCCGTAACGGATGTCAGCGTGTCGGACGTAGGGGACAACAACAACGGCAGTGACCTGGAGGTTTCCTTTACCAAAGCGGCGGATGAGCGCAATTTGTACGAATACCGCATTTTAGTCGTGCCTGCCGATAAAGCCAAAGTACTGAAAGTGGCGGAGGCATCAGATATTAACTATTTCACGAAAGCATCGAAGGGAAGCAATTATAAGCATGCCCTAAGCTCCGATGCCAAGGATATTAATGGCGAATTTATTGCGAATGGGACCTCTTATAGAGTTTTCGTCCTGTCGGTGATGAGTCCGGACGGCAAGGGCAATGTTCTGTCGACTCCTTCCGATGAAATCAAACTGCAGTCCAACCCGACGCTGGTGACCCGTGTTACCGCCTCGGAGATAAAGGATGAAGAGGTCAAGGTTACCTTTGCGAAGGCAGCGGATGAAAGCACCATCGATTATTACAAGGTGTTCGCCGTGCCGGTTGGATCGACCACGTTCATGACGGCGAAATCCGTCAAGGAAGTACCGGACAGCTTCAAGAAAGTCGATAAAGGCAACAAGGGTTCTTATGAGACGGCTTTCCAGGCGGGCGACAAAGATATTTACGGTCAGGAGCTGGATAAGAATGCCAGCTACCTGGTATACGTCCTGTCCGTGTTGAAAGGGGAGCAGGCTTCCAAAAGCGTGCTTTCTTCCGAAACAGGTTTTATGTTCGTAACGGCTTTTGATGAGAAGGACACGAAGGGTTACACCAAAAACCAGCTGGTGAGTGATCAGGGCAGCATTTATCAGGTGCTAAAGGACTCGCCTCAAGGAACGCCGGGCAAATCCGGTGACTATAAACTGCTGAAAAAGGCGGACGCCGTCAAAGCTGACGTCTCCAGCAAAACAAAGGGCTGAGAAGGGTTTCACGTAAACTTGCCGATCATCGGCCCGCAAATCACAGCTCCTGGATAATTGATTCCAGGGGCTGTTTTTATTGAACATGTCTAATTTTCACATGAAAAATCATCCAATTATTAGGGTATTCTTACGGGATTCTTTGCCCTTACAATAAATTTACTCATCCTTGGAAACCGCTTACATGAAGTGCTATGTCTTGCAGCAATCCGCATGTCAGTCATCATCGATTTTACCGAAAACGCTTTCGAAAAACCAAACCATTTATGATTGAGGAGGGCAATGATGTTCAAGAAAACGTTAAGCTTGGTTCTCGCCGCTTCCATCGCGCTGCCGCTGGCCGGTGCGGGGGGCCCGGTGTCCGCTGACAAGGCGAACAATGGTAAAGGACCCAAGGCACCTGTCCAAACATACAGCTGGGACCGGGTCAAGGTTGTCGGCGGAGGTTTTGTTCCGGGGATTGTCTACAACCCGAGTGAAAAGGACCTGATCTACGCAAGGACGGATATCGGAGGGGCCTACCGCTGGGACCCGGCTACGAAGACCTGGAAGCAGCTGCTGGATTTTGTCAGTGCAAAAGAATGGAACATGCTTGGCGTGGACACCCTGGCGACGGATCCGGTGGAAACGAACCGTTTGTACGTAGCGGCCGGAACCTACACCAACGACTGGACCGACATGAACGGCGTGCTGCTCCGCTCTACGGATAAAGGGGAGACGTGGCAGCGCACGGAGCTTCCTTTTAAACTCGGGGGAAATATGCCGGGACGGTCGATGGGCGAGCGGTTGGCGATCGATCCGAATAATAACCGTATCCTCTACATGGGTACCCGCAGCGGCAATGGGCTGTGGCGCAGCACCGATTATGGAGTCACTTGGAAAAAGGTTGAGAGCTTCACTGCAGCCGGCAACGTGAAGGACCCTTACAACGATCTCGTCGGCGTCGTGTGGGTGACGTTTGACCCGTCGACGGGAAGCCAAGGGAAAACCACCCAGACCATTTACGTGGGAGTCGCCGATACCGAGCACAGCATCTATCGGAGCACCGACGGCGGTCAAACCTGGGAGCCGGTGCCGGGACAGCCTGACCAAGGATTCCTCCCGCACCATGGCGTGCTTTCGAAGAACGGCAGCCTCTACGTGACCTACACGAAGGAAGTGGGTCCGTATAACGGCGGTGAAGGCTCGGTGTGGAAATACGATACGTTAACCGGACAGTGGACCGATATCAGCCCGACCGGTGCGGGTTCTACGGACAGTCCGTACGGCGGCCTTGCCGTCGATGCGCAGCACCCGGATACGATCATGGTCGCCACGATGAACAAATGGTGGCCGGATGAATTCATCTACCGGAGCACGGACGGCGGCAAGACGTGGAAGCCGTTCTGGACGCTGGATTACGCCAAAGACCCGGTAAGGACGAACAATTATACTATTGACTACTCCCTGTCGCCGTGGCTGGATTGGGGTGAGAAAAAGAATCTGCCCGAGCAGAATCCGAAGCTCGGCTGGATGATCGGCGACCTGGAGATCGATCCGTTCAACCCGGATCGGATCATGTACGGTACGGGCGCGACGCTGTACGGGTCGGAGAACGTGACTGCCCTGGACAAAGGAGAAAACGTCAATATCTCCGTTATGGCTGACGGGATCGAAGAGACGGCGATTCTCGGCTTGATCAGCCCGCCGAGTGGGGCCCATCTGCTGAGCGCAATGGGGGATATCGGCGGCTTCCGCCACGACGATTTGACCAAGGCCCCGTCCATGATTACGAATCCGTATATCGGGACAAGCACGGATATCGACTATGCCGAACTGAACCCGGACATCGTCGTCCGCGTCGGGAACAGCGACGGGGCGAACCCGAGGATGGGCGTGTCCACGGATAACGGCAAGACGTGGAAGCCGGCGGCCAACGCCTGGGCGTCGGCATCCGACGATGCTACGCAGGGCGGCTATGTCGCGGTCGGTGCAGACGGATCTTCCATCGTCTGGAGCCCGTCCAACTCGGCCGCTCCGAAGCCGGTGAGCTATTCGCGCGACCTGGGCGCCACGTGGACGGCCTCGTCCGGGGTTCCAAGCGGCGCGAGAGTAGCCTCGGACCGGGTGAATCCGAATAAGTTTTACGCGATTGCGGATGGCACGTTCTATGTCAGCCAGGACGGAGGAGCCTCCTTCGTCAAGGCAGCCGCGGGCCTGCCGACCAACCTGACAAGTAACTTCAAAGCCGTACCTGGCGTGGAAGGAGACATCTGGGTCGCCGCTGCCGCGGATAACAAGAACCAGGACAGCCTTTTTGGATTATGGCATTCCACGGATTCGGGCCGGACGTTTACGAAGCTGGGACAGATTCAGGAAGCGGCGGCCATCGGTTTCGGCAAAGCCGCTCCCGGCCAGAAATACATGGCGCTGTATGCCCATGCCATTATCAACAATGTGGACGGCATTTACCGCTCCGATGACGCAGGCAAGACGTGGACACGCATCAATGACGACCAGCACCAGTTCGGTTCGGCCAACTCGGCGATCACCGGGGATCCAAGGGTTTACGGCCGCGTATATTTGGCGACCAACGGCCTCGGCATTGTTCTTGGCGATATCGCCGGCAGCCCGGATACGGCAGCACCGGTCATCACGGTGGACGACAAAGGCAAACCGCAAAATAACCGGAACTATGTGCTCTCCGGCCGCGTTAACGAGCCTCTGCAGGATTCCACGATCAGCGTTTCCTTAAATGGCGGAAAGCCTTCTACCATAAAAGTCGTGAACGGCAAGTTCAATCATAAGCTGACCTTGGCCAGCGGGAAAAACCGGATTGTGCTGGAAGCAGCCGACCTGGCAGGGAACAAGGCAAGCCTTGAGGTTACGGTCGAGTACAACGCCAAGAAGTAATTTGAAAAAGGACGCAGGGATCCATCTCAAAAGAGGGACCTGCTGCCGTCCATGCGGTGAGGACTGCCCACGATCGGCATTCTGCCTTTGTGAAGCGGTATAAATGAGGGGCCGGCCTGGGACAGCAAATCTGCTGCCCGGGCGGTCCTTTTCTTTTTCAAGAACAGATCAGCGCCTTTGGTAGAAATGAATTTCAGCCTGTATGAAAACGCTGTTGTGCAGGGGAAAGGGGCACCGGTGTCGAAACGATTCAAACAGAATGATAAAATGAAATGATAAGCCAAACGATTGGAGTGAGAAGCCGTGGCCAGCATTAAAGATATCGCCAAAAAAGCCGGCGTATCCATATCAACGGTATCCTACGCGCTGAACGGAAGCCCGAAGGTGACGGATGAGACCTGCGCCCGGATTTTGGCCATCGCCAAAGAACTGAATTATGTACCCAATGCGGCGGCACGAAGCCTGAAGAAAAAGGAGTCGAAAATTATCGGGGCCTTTCTGCCGGATTTTAGCGGCGGTTTCTACGGAGATCTGCTTCAGGGAATGAAGGGCACGCTGATTCAAAAAGGATACGATCTGGTGGTATGCAGCGGCCCCCAGTCGCACCGGCTGCTGGCCGAGAAGCTGTTTGACGGGGCGCTGATCCTCGACCACACGTTCTCGGACGAGCAGCTGCTGAACTTTGCCGAGCTAGGGCACCGGCTGGTGGTGCTGGACCGGGAGCTGAAGCATCCGAATATCAATCACGTTCTTCTTGATAACAAAGCCGGGGCCAGCCTGGCGATGGAGTATCTGATCGACTTGGGACACCGGAAAATTTACGTGGTTACCGGTCCCGAGGGCTCTTACGACTCGAAGCAGCGTATGGCTGCGGTCAGACAAACGGTCGAACGAAGCAGCGACGTGGAATGCATTGAAATTCCCGGTGACTTTAACCGCACGGGCGGAGAGCGGGCCGGCAAACAGATTGCCGCGGAATTCGAAGGTCCGGTGGCGGTCTTTTGCCTGAATGATGAGATGGCGATCGGCATGTATGACTATATATCTGAAACGGATTTGGAGATGGGCAAGGACATCCATATCATCGGTTTCGATAATATCGAGCTGTCCGAGTACATCCGCCCAAGGCTTGCGACGATCGGTTATTCCAAGAAGAAGTGGGGTTCGCTCGCATCCGAGCAGCTGATCAAAATCATTGAAGGCAAGCCGGTCGAAAATGAGCGGATTTATGTGACTTTGGTCAAGGCGGAATCGGTTAAGCCGGTCTAATTAGTCCAATCCCGCCGGACGGCAGCCGCTGAAGTATAAAGAAAGATATTCCTGCTCATCCTGAAGGTAAACCGACAGGAGGATGCAGGAATGATCAATCTGGAGTCCAGACTCGAAAATGTGGAAGACGAATTCGTCAATATTGACAGCTACCTATGCAAGCATGATTTTTCGCTGGCCGGTAACTGGGATTATAAGCACGGCTATCTGGATAAGCGCCTTGACCAGGAAAGAATGGTGTGGCTGCGGATCCCTTTTCATGTAACCAAAGGCAACCTGGACGGCGAATGCGGCGGCTGCCGGGCGACCGTTAAGCTGGGACGTCCTTTCGTATTCAAATACGTATACAACACGGGAACTGACAAGCATGCCATGCCCCATCTGCTCGGCGCCTTATTCGACCAGTTTCAGGCACCGCTCGATCCGGACGCACATCTGGAGGACGAGTGGGTGCAGCGCGCAAGAAGCGTTCTGCAGGAAGTGGAGCTGGGGTACTTACCTTAAGGATTTCGCCGTAAATTAGAGCAGCTTGGTCAAATTCGTTTGGCCGGGCTGCTTTTTGTTTTGTACAGGAAAGCGGGGCCAAACCATCGGGATCACCTGAGCTTACGTTGTTTCTTTTTATACAGCCATCGTTTGTTTCATAGAGTACAATAGGAGAACTACAGGGAAGAAAGGAGGTGTCAGTCAATGAAATACATGGAGACGGCGGAACTTCCGGACGAGCTGTACGAGCTGCTGGACGGCAGGGAGCTGATCACGAAGCAGCATGAGGCGATGATGCTGATGACCGTAACGGAGGAGGGCTGGCCGCATACGGCCATGATCAGTGTAGGCGAGATCGTCGCCCTGGACCGGGGGCAGGTCCGGCTGGCCATGTGGAACGGAACCGCGACGACCCGAAACATGATTCGTACGGGAAAAGCGACGCTCGTTCTGGTCTACTCCGGTAAGGCCTATTACGTAAAGCTTGCGCTGAGACTTCTGCCGGTGCTTCCCGCAGCCAAGCATCCGCGGGAGCGCTTTGAGGCGGACATCCTATCCGTACGAGCGGACGTGGCCGCGTATGCGGACATTAGGTCGGGCATACAGGTCGACTTTAAGGAGCCCGAGGCCGTCCTCACCCGCTGGTATGAAACGTTAGCCGAGCTGAGGTTGTAGAAAGGCAGCCGGATGCCGATAAAAGGCGCTTCGGCCATCCCCGGACTGGGCAGATGCCTGGTCTGAGGATGCCGCTAAACGCGGTTCAGCTATCATGAGTTTACGTCGATAGGGCTTTTCTTCTGATCTTTCGTGCTTTGTTCGGAATTTATGCAACAAGACTTTGAAAGCGCAATCATTCGTATATACAATAACATTACGAAATTCACACTTGGAAAAAGAGGGTGATTCGCATATGAGATCCTGGCTCCTCACGCGCTTTCCCCCGCTACATTCGATTGTCGTGCAGCTATTCCTCTTCTTTTTCTTCGGGATGACTCTTCCTGTCCTTATAGGAGGTTTTTTGTCCTACCACAAATCGTCCTTGATCGTTGAACAGCAGGTCAGCAAGGTGGCCGCGCTAACGATCGTGCAGGTCAGCGACAAGCTGAACATGTTTTTCAAGAAACTGGATGACTCCTCGATGATGGTATTAAACAGCAAAATCGTCCACAACATTTTGGAGCAAAGGCAGGGCGACAACGCCTATGAAACGACGCTCAAGGTGAAGGACGGTAAAGATATGCTGACCTCGATTATGATCAATTCACCGGAAATTCTCGATATTTATATTTTTGATGTCAAAGGCAAAAACTCGGTGCTCAGCGCAGACTCCCTCATGTCGATCCCGAATCAGTGGGATTCCGACTGGTACAAAGCCATTTTGAAGGCGAACGGCAATACCGTATGGTTTGGGCTCTCCGAAACCTCATACCTGAAGAAGACCGGGATGGGCTTCCCGGTGTTTGGTCTCGGCAGGGCCATCCGGAGCTGGGAGACCGGCGAAATTATCGGCGTCATGTTTGTCGAAGTGATGGGGAACGTGCTGATCGATGAGCTGAACCGCGTTCAATTCGGCGATACGGGATACGTCTACATCGTCAACGACCGGAATCAGTATTTCTACCATCCCGACCCGGATGAGTACGGCCAAACGTCGAAGCTGCCGCTGCCGACCCGGAAGACGCAGCTGCGCGAAGGACGGCGGAATACGCTGATGATTCCCGAGCTGCTCGACAACGACTGGCGCGTCGTCGGCGTCGTGCCGCTGGAGGAGATGACAGCCGATTCGGCCAGTATCCGCAACCTGACGGTGTTAATTACCCTCTGCTCGATCGTGCTGGCGATCGGCATGGGCTACTACGTTACACGCAGAATCGGGAATCCGCTCGTCAACTTGAGCCGCTTGATGCGCAAAGGGGAAGCCGGCGACCTGACCATTCGCAGCCGCAACGTCGGACGCAACGAAATCGGCCAGCTGGGACGCAGCTTCAACAAGATGATCGAACAGATCGAGCTGCTCATCGAGCGGATTGCCAAGGAGGAATCCGAGAAGAAGAAGGCCGAAATCCGGGCGCTTCGATACCAGATCAATCCGCATTTTCTGTATAACACGCTGAATTCGATCCGCTGGCTGGCCAAGCTGAACCGTACGAACGATGTCGACCAGGCCGTCACCTCGCTCGTCCAGCTGCTCGAGGTCAGTATGGGGCGCAGCGGCGTCTTTATCCAGTTAGGCGAGGAGCTGGACCTGCTGCAGAAATATATGGTCATTCAAGGGTACCGGTATGACAATGCCATCACCCTGCTTATCGATTGTCCCGATGAGCTGAAGCAAATTCCGATTCCGCGCATGCTGCTGCAGCCGATCGTGGAGAACGCGGTCTTCCACGGCATCGCTCCCAAAGACGAACCGGGCACGATTGAGATCCGCGCGCGGCAAGAGGGGGAGGAGATCATCGTCAGCATCGCCGACGACGGCGTAGGTATGAGCGAAGAGCGGCTGGCCCACATCTTCGCCGACGAGCGTGCCCATCATCACCGGGGGATGACCAACATCGGGCTGCGCCATGTGCACCAAACGATTCGGCTGTATTACGGCAGCGGATACGGGGTCAGCGTGACCAGCGAGCTCATGCAGGGGACGGAGGTCACGATTACTTTTTCAAATTTAAAGGGGGATCAGGATGTACAAAGTGCTGTTGGTTGATGATGAAGCCATCGCAAGAATGGGGATTCGGTCTACTTTTGAATGGGAAGTCAACGGATTCGAGCTGGTGGGAGAAGCCTCCAATGGCCAGCGGGCGATGAAATGGGTCGAGAGCAAGGAGATCGACATTCTGATTACCGATATTGCTATGCCGGTCATGGATGGGCTTGAGCTGGCGCGCAGGACGAGGGAAATCTGTCCTTGGGTCAAGGTGCTCCTGCTCAGCTGCCACAGTGACTTCGAGTACGTCCGTGAGGGGATCCGGCTGGGTGCCTTTGACTATATTTTAAAGCCGATGCTGAGTGCGGAATCGCTGAAAACGGTGCTGTACGAAATGCGCCACAGCCTGCAAAAGGAGAAGGAGGATCACCGTATTCTGGAGCAGTACAAGGAAAAAAATAGCGCAGATCCGGCGGTTGCCGTGATGCCGCTGCCCCTCCCTGCGGATTGTCCGCCTCCGGATAAATCGCTGCACCAACGGATCGTCCAGCAGGCGGTCGAGTATATTTCGGAGCATTTTACAGAGTCGATCTCTCTGCAGCAGGTTGCCGACAAGGTGTGCGTCAGCCGCAACTACTTCAGTGAAATGTTCAAGCGGGTCACCGGACACAATTTCATCGATTACTTGATTACGCTGCGGGTGAACCGGGCCAAGGAGCTTCTGCAAAATCCAACGCTGAAGGTATATGAGGTCGCGGAGATGTCCGGCTTCAATGATACCAAGCATTTCAGCAAGCAGTTCAAAAAGGTCGTCGGACTGACGCCGGCGGAATTCCAGGGCATGCCGCGCAGGTGAGGTGTCCAAAACACAGGAAAACATGACACGATTTCGGAAATATGTGCCGTTCAAAAGGCGAAGGGCGCCGTTTTATAATAATCACGTAAGCGTTTTCACACCAAGGTGCTAATCCGATGACTACTCTTTTGAATGGGGGAGTAAAGAAATGAAGAAGCTCAGAAAGTCCTTGCTAGCGGTGGTATTGTTGGCGTCGGTTGTGCTGCAGGCATGCGGATCGGGTGGCGGCAGCGGTGATAACCAGGGAGCGGTGGCGGAAGACGGCAAAGGCAGCGGGGAGAAGGTCAAGATTAAATGGGCGACCTGGGGGAATCCCGGAGAGCTGACCCGCTTCCAGGAGTTTACGAAGGATTTCAACAAGAGGCATCCCGACATTGAGGCGGAGCTGATTCCGATTCCGGGGGAATACGACCAGAAAATTTTGACACAGCTGACGGGAGGAACCGCTCCTGACGTGTTTTATGCCGGCGATGGCTTCGTTGTGAAACTGATTGAGAACAAAAGCATTGAGGAAATGACGCCGAGAATGACGGCGGCAGACAGCAAAATCAAACCGGACGACTACTTCGAAGGGCTGTGGGGCGCGGCCAAGCGTGACGGCAAAATCTACGGCGTGCCGGTCGACTGCAATCCGATGGTGCTGTGGTACAACAAGAAAGTGCTGAATGACGCGGGAATTACGGAGATGCCGGCTGACCTTCAGGCGAAAGGTCAATGGACCTGGGACGCGTTCAAAGGCATGGTGGAGAAAATCCGCGACTCGAAAAAGTACGGGTACGTGCTGGATAACTCCTGGAACAGCTATTACAGCTGGGTAACGTCCAACGGCGGCAAAGTTTACGACGACAATGGCAAGTTCATCGGCTACGACGATCCAAAGTCGAAGGAAGCGTTCCAGTTCCTGTACGACAACGTGAAGGAGAAAAATATTACATTTGCCGGTACGCTGCCGAAGGGACAGGGCGGTGACGCTATGTTTATGTCCAACCAAGTCGGCTTTGTCGGGGCCGGACGCTGGTATCTGCCGCTGTTCAAGAAAAACTCCAGCCTGGAGTACGATGTCGTGACCTGGCCGACGAACACCGGGAACAAGATCGAACCGGCCGGAATTCCGACGGCATTCCTGGTCATGAACAGCGCATCGAAGCATAAAGACGCCGCCTATACCTTCTACTCCGAATTCCTGAGCTCGGATGGCCAGAAGTTCCGTCTGCAAGGCGGGGGTAATGCTGTTCCGTCCGTTCAAGGTGTGGATGACGTCGTTCTGGAAGGCAATCTGCCGGAGCATGCCCAGCTGTTCCTCGATGCCCGTGAGGTAGGTTATTCGCTGACGCCGTTCGAAGCAGGCATTCCAGGGCTGAGCACGGATATTACTTCCAAGTTCGAGGCATTGTGGCTCAAGAACGGCGAGTTGGACGCATCGCTCAAAGACATCCAGGAAATGGCCAACAAAAAAATCGACGATTATAAAAACGGCAAATAACGAAAGTCCGGAGGGAAGGAGCGCAGGGCACAGCGCAGCGTTCCTTCCCTCTTTCCATGCCGGCCGGCGGCTGGCGGCCAGCGCTTCATAAGGCGTAATTCGCAAGAGGAAGGTGGATGTTTATGCAGAATCAGACGGCCGATCGAACGGCTTCTGCGCCGGCCTTGCAGCCGGACAACAAACGGAAGACCGCTATGACGAGCAAGACATCGGATGGCATATGGGGCTATGTCTTTATTTTTCCCCAATTGGTCGGACTGCTGCTGTTCTCCTTAATTCCCCTGATTTCGGCTTTCGTGCTCAGCATGATGAAATGGGACGGGATGGGCGAGAAGCAGTTTGTCGGACTGGATAACTTCATCAACACGTTCAAGGATGAGGATTTCCGGATCGCCGTGGTCAACACGCTGTATTATACGGTGTTAACCGTGCCTACGGGCATTATTCTGGCGATGCTCATCGCGGTGGGCCTGAACCGGGTACAAGGCAAGCTGATCTACAGACTCATTTATTTTATGCCGAATATTACGATGTCCGTGGCGGTCGCCGTCGTCTTTATGTGGCTGTTTAACGCCGATTTCGGGTTGATCAACCTTTATTTGAAGGAGTGGTTCGGGATCGACGGTCCCCGTTGGCTGACCGACACGCGGTTTGTAATGCCGTCGATTGCCATGCTCAGCGTCTGGATGGGGCTTGGCGGGAATATGGTCTTGTTCCTGGCCGGGCTGCAGGGCATATCCGCCAGCTATTACGAAGCCGCACAGATTGACGGCGCCAGCAAATGGCAGCAGTTTGTCAATATAACCGTTCCGCTGCTGTCTCCGACGACCTTTTTCGTGACGATTATGACGATCATCGGTTCGTTTCAGGTGTTCGACCAGTCGTTCGTCATGACCTCCGGCGGGCCCGCGAAAGCGAGCTATACGATCGTGTTTCACATTTACGATTCGGCGTTCGTGGACTTTACGTTCGGGAAAAGCACGGCGACTGCAGTCATTTTGTTCATCATGATCTTGGCGCTGACGCTGTTCCAAATGAAAATGTCCAAACGCTGGGTCCATTACGAGGACTAGAATCGACCGGATAAGGAGGAGAACGCATGCAGACCAGAGGACTACGTTTGTCCACCGTCCTGCTTCATATTATATTGCTGATCGGCGCGTGCATTATGGCACTGCCGTTTGTATGGATGCTGCTCAGCTCGCTCAAGGATCTGTCCCAAGTTTTTATCGTGCCGCCCAAATGGATCCCCGATCCGTTCGTGTGGTCCAACTTCAAAACCTCGTTAACGGCTTTGCCCTTCGGAAGGGCGTATTTCAACAGCTTCTATATCAACATCATCGTCGTTGCTTCGCAGCTGTTCACCTGCTCGATGGCGGCTTACGCGTTTGCCAAGATCCGCTTTCCCTTCCGGGAGCCCCTCTTCGTCCTGTTTCTGGCGACGATGATGGTACCGGGGCAAGTCACGATCATTCCCCTGTACTTGATGATGAAAAGCATCGGCTGGCTCGACTCGCATTTGTCGATCATTGTGCCTGCCGCGCTGTTTAACGCCTTCGGCGTGTTTCTGCTGCGCCAGTTTTTCAGAGGCATTCCGAAGGAGATGGAGGAGGCCGCCATCGTGGACGGCGCCAACCGCTGGACGATTTATGCGCGGATCATGCTGCCCCTGGTGAAGCCGGCTTTGTCGGCGCTCGGCATTTTCACGTTCCTCGGCATGTGGAACAGCTTCTTCTATCCGCTCATTTTCCTGAACACTCCCGAAAAATTCACTGTCCCGATGATGCTGAACCTGTACCGCGGCATGTATTCCACGGACTGGACGCTCATGATGGCCGGCGCCTCGATTGCGCTGATTCCGGTGCTGATTGTGTATATTATCGGTCAGCGGTATATCATCGAGGGCGTAACGCTGTCCGGGATTAAGGGTTAAAGGGTTGTGTCTATGTTTGGAGATAAGAAAGTATTCACTTCCCAGGCAAACATCCTTATCTCGCAAGAAAAACTTCCGCTAAACGCGGTATGTCTTCTAGAATGTACGTCGATAAACGTTTTTCTTATAAGCAAGTCGCCGCAGCGTGGCCAAATTTCTTTGGCCAGGCTGTTTTTCTTTGTAGACGTAAGCTGCCAAAAAGGCGGGGTGACCGAGCGCAAGGAATTGGGGATAGCGGTATGGGGGGACGGTTGAAGGGGGAGGATGATGCTTCTTGGAAATATAGGCAAGCCGCTCATTTTGCGGGGGAAATATGATACTCTATACTTTAGTTCAATCTATCTAGTGAAGAAAATTCACTTTATAAAGGCCATGCATCGGAGCAGGGAACACAGAGGGGGAACAAGATAGAGCTTATGAATAAACGTTCACAGACGGATGCGAAGGCAGGTGGCTTTGCGGGTGCAGCTGCTTCCGGACCGGGCGCGAACCGGGTCTGGATGATTATTGTGCTGGGGGCGCTGTCGGCCTTCGGTCCGTTTTCGCTTGATATGTATTTGCCGTCTTTGCCGGAAATGGCCAAGTCGATGCACACGACGGCATCGCTGACCCAGCTGAGCTTGACGTCCTGCCTCATCGGGCTTGCGGTAGGCCAGCTGCTGGCGGGGCCAATCAGCGATGTGAGGGGACGCCGCACGCCGCTGATGATCGGGATGGTAGTGTACGGGGTTTCGTCGCTGCTGTGCGCCTTCAGCCCGTCGATTGAGCTGCTGATTCTGCTGCGGTTTATCCAGGGCATTGCCGGCTCGGCGGGCATTGTCATTTCAAGAGCGATCGTCCGGGACATGTATTCCGGGAGCGAGCTGACCAAGTTTTTCTCCATGCTGATGCTGGTGAACGGGGCGGCGCCGATTCTGTCGCCGATCCTGGGCGGGCAGCTGCTTCAGGTGACTTCGTGGCGCGGCGTATTTATCGTGCTGACCGCCATCGGGGTCGCCATGCTGCTGGCCGTCATGCTCGGACTGCCGGAAACGCTGGCGCCCGGCAACCGCTCCGGCGGCGGGACGCTGGGCACGGTGAAGACGTTCGGCAAGCTGCTGCGCGACGGCAAGTTCATGGGCCTGGCGCTCAGCTCAGGCTTCATATCGGCCGCGATGTTTGCCTACATTTCCGGCTCGCCGTTCGTGCTGCAGGAAATCTACGGGGTATCCCCGCAAATGTTCAGCGTGATCTTCGCCACGAACGGACTCGGGATCATTATCGCGGGGCAGATCACCGGCCGGTTGGCCGGACGCGTCAGCGAGAGGAAGCTGCTCGTGACCGGCATTACCCTGGCGACGATCGGCGGCGTACTGCTGCTGATCCTGCTCGCCGCCGGGGCAGGCCTTGCGGCGATCCTGCCGCCGCTGTTCGTGGTCGTATCCTGCGTCGGCATCGTCGGAACCGCAGGTTCCTCGCTGGCTCTGCAGGATTACGGCCGCTCGGCAGGCAGCGCCTCGGCGCTGCTCGGACTGCTCTCCTACATCTTCGGAGGGATCGTCAGCCCGCTCGTGGGCATCGGAGGCAGCACCTCGGCCCTGCCGATGGGCATCGTCATCGCCTGCGCGGACGTCGGCGCCGTGCTGTGCTACGTGCTGCTGGTGCGCCGGCACACGCGTGCCAGCCAAGCCGGCTCGACGGACGCCTCGGCAGGGCTGTGACGCCGGGGACGCCGCGGGTGGCCCGGCCGGGAGGCAGGCCACCTGGCCGCTGGGCTAGCGGCCTGCGCAGCGTAGAGGCGGCTGATGCGGGCGCGAACTGAAAAAACCTTGAACGGGAACGTGCCGTTCAAGGTTTTTTTGTGTGCTTTGCAGCGGGAGTTCTGCCAATCTGCATTTATTTTCGGGGAAAGGGAAAAGGGCGCTTTCTTAGACAGGCGTCACGATCATCCGCTCATCCCGTGAGACCATCCCTCAGCCTCAGGGATGAGCCGGTGTTTTCCCGAAAAACTGCGGCAAGTATTCTTTGTTGGCCTCCAGCATCTCATCCAGCATCTTGATGGCTACTTCAACCGACGGCACAAGCGGGTGATGGGCCAGCGCTTGGATCGCCAGCCCGCGGTCACCGGTGACCGCAGCGTCGATGGCGAGCTGCTCATAGGTTTTGACGGCCTGAATCAGGCCGACGGCCATCCGCGGGATGCGCGTCACAGGCAGCGGGAGCGGCCCGTTCTTCGTTACGACGCAGTTGACCTCAATGCTGGCATCCTCGGGCAGGAACGGCAGCGTCCCGCGGTTGGCCACGTTCAGCGTCTGAATGTCATTGGTGCCGTTATAGAGCGACCGCATCAGGTTGACGGCGGCTTCGGAGTAGAAGGCGCCGCCGCGCTGCTCCAGCTGCTTTGGCTTCTCTTTCAGATCCGGGTCGCTGTACAGCTCAAACAGCTCCTCTTCGACCCGCTTCACGACCTCGGCGCGGTTGATGCCCTGATGGAAGGACTCGAGCTGCTCCTCCAGCATCGCGTCCGTCATGTAAAAATATTTTAAATAATAGGAGGGCAGGGCACGCAGCGACTGCAGGAACTCGAGATTCCATTCGCGGGCCGGTACGTTCGAAGCGCTGTAGCCGGCGGTATCGGCGAGCAGTTCATCGAGTTTGTCTTCGCCCTCGACATCGACGCGGGTGACCCAGTGAAGATGATTCAGACCCACAAACTCAGCGTAGACCCGGTCAGGAGCGACCTGGTATTTGGCGGAAGTTTGCTTGATCAGGCCGATGGGCGCGTTGCATAACCCGATGCTGCGGACGTTGGAATACTTCAAGATGGCTTCGGTGACCATGCCGGCCGGATTGGTAAAGTTAAGCAGCCAGGCGTTTGGCGCCAGCTCCTCCATATCCCGGCAAATATCGAGCAGGACCGGGATCGTGCGCAGCGCCTTCATCATGCCGCCGGGGCCGGTCGTTTCCTGACCGATGACCCCGTACTTGAGCGGGATCGATTCGTCGCGTCCCCGGGCGTCCAGCATGCCTACGCGCATTTGGGTGCTGACGAAGTCGGCGCCTTCGATCGCTTTGCGGCGGTCGGTGGTCAGATGCACTTCGATCGGCAGTCCGGACTTCTCGACCATCCGCTTCGCCAGGCTGCCGACGATGTTCAGCTTCCGGAGACCTGGCTCGATATCGACGAGCCACAGCTCGCGGACCGGAAGCTCACGATGATGCAGGATAAACCCTTCGACCAGCTCTGGCGTATATGAGGAGCCCCCGCCGATCACTGCTATTTTCAACCCCTGTTTTGAAGTCATGATCCTTCACTCCTATCGGGTAATTTGGTGTATATGTTCAAAATCGCGAAACAGCCGCATCTGCTCGTAGACCTGTTCCGGAATCGTTAGACCGTCCGCCTCCATGGCCGCCCACACGGCGCCGACGACCGGCTCCGTCGCGAGCGTTACGACCGAGGCCGCTGGTGCAACGGCTCGAACGGCCTGCTCTATCGGGCCGCGGATCCAACCGCGGTCACCCCGCGTCAGCAGGCTGCCGGCAAGCACCACATCAAAGGCCTCGTTCTCCATACCGAGCCTGCGGATGACGGCAGCGGCCGATTTGCCGAGCTCCACGCCCTGGCGGTTCAAAATTTCCAGCGCCACCGCATCCTGGCCGGCAGCAGCTGCAAACAGCAGGCGTGCGGCGTCTACGGGCACGCTGCGCTGGTTGTCGTAGAAATCGTCGAACATCTCACCGACGGTATCGTAGCCCAGCAGGGACAACAGCAGTTCCGTCAGCTGCGTCGGCTGCTCGCGTCCGTCCCAGGCGCGGATGACGGAGCGGAACACCTCGATGTTCAAAGCTCCGCCTCCGCCAAAATCGCCGTACATGTAATCGAAGCCGCCGCACTGTACATGCTCGCCTTGCGGATTCCGGCCGGCAGCATTGGTGCCCGTGCCGCAGATGAGGGCGACCCCGTACGGCCGCTTCGTCCCGGCCCGGAGGCCGATGACGGTATCACAGTCGACCGAATAATCCGTGAAGCCCATATTTCGGATCATGGGATGCAGGATCCGGTAATCCGGCTCACGGTCGGCTCCCGCCAGGCCGAAGAAGGTGTGGCGGATGTCCGCGAGCTGCAGCCCGGCGTCGGCGATGGCGCCGAAAGCGGCGCTCCGGATGCTCTCGGCGGCCACGGCGGCGTCAATCTGGTGATTCCCGTTGCCGCTCTGGCCTTTGCCGAGCACTTGCCCCTGTTCGTCGGTGAGCAGGGCATAGGTTTTGGTTCCTCCCCCGTCGATTCCCAAATAATAAGCCAATAGTCGTCACTCCTATATGATCAATTCATGCTTTTGCATTACATGATGATCCGGAGCCGGGTAATTAAAGTCAGGCTCGACGCCCAGGAACGGACGACTCCCGGACGATGAGCTCCGGATCGATTTTCAAGTTGGCTCCGCGCTTCATCGTACCGTCGATCCGCTTCAGCAGCATGTCGGCTGCGGCGATGCCGATCCGGTCTGCCGGCTGGCGTACCGTCGTCAGATACGGATGAAGCTGGGAGGATATTGTCTGGTCGTCATAGCCAACGACGGCTACCTGGCCGGGCACCTGAACGCCCGCTTCCATCAGCGCGTTCACCACGCCGAGGGCGATATTGTCGTCGCCGGCGAAGACCGCTTGCGGAAGCTGCCCTTCCTTCAGCCACCGTACGGCCGTTTCATAGCCGAACCCGATTTCAAAGTCTCCGTTTACGATTTCAAAGGGGGCAAGCCCCCGCCCGGACAGCGCCTGCATAAATCCGTCGCGTCTCTCCCGGGTACTTCGGAACATTTCCTGTCCGCACAAATGGGCAATGGACGTATATCCGTTATCAAGCAGATGGCTTGCTGCCGCATAGCCGCCCTTGAAGTTGTCGATCGTCACCGAGAAATTGTCGTTTTCCGGCTTCTGATTGTCGATCAGTACGTATGGAATGCCGCGTTTTTTTAATTCCACGATATAGTTGTCTTCTTCCATGGGGGAGAGCAGAATGAGCCCGTCCACCCGGTCCTCCTGAATCAGGTAATGGCTCTCGTCCGAATCGATGCCCGTCGATACCGAAATGGCCAGGTAGTAGCCGTGAAGCGCGAACACTTCGTTCAGCTCTTTGACAACGGCATCGAAGAAGGAATCCTGCAAGGTCGTTACGATAAGGCCAATGATGCCGGTTTTCCCGCGGGCAAGGCTCCGGGCGGCGGCGTTCGGGTGGTATCCCAGCTCTTTGATCGCATCGAGCACTTTCTGCCGGTTTTTTTCCCGGACGGTTTCGGCCCCGTTCAACACACGGGATACCGTTACGACGGACAGTCCTGATTTTTTGGCAACGTCAAAAATACTTACTTTCATCTCTCATTTCTCCTTGGGCAGATTTTTCCGAACCTATAAACTTATCCCTAGTATACATGGACGGAAGTCTGTCCGCGAAGCATGGGATGGCATAAAACGGATACCGCCCTGCAGAGGACGGCATCCGATCGCCGATACGCCGTAAAAAGGTATAACGAATTGAATCGAATATCTACATTATAAAATTATGGCACGCCCCACCGAGGAGGACATTTTTACGATGGAAGGGGAAATTTCTCTATTCATGTTCCACAAACTCTCCGTTTACCGCTTGATAATATCCTGCAGCTTCTTCTGGATCGTCGGCATGACCTCTTCCACCGTCTTGTGCCCGCTCTCGATCGGCTGCATCTCGTTAATGAACATGTCGTTGATTTGCGAGTAGTTCGTGATCAGGTGGTTATAGGACTCAAAGCCGTATTTAATGGCGCCTTCGTATACGTTCTTAATATCCTGCGGGTCGACGCCCTCAAAATGTTGGTAATAAGCTTCTGCTGCCTGCGTGTTCACCGGCGGATTGCCTCCGCTGAGCTCGATGGATTTCTCCTGCACGTCGGCGGTGACCAGATACTTGATCCATTCAAAAGCTTCCTTCGGATGCTTGGAACCTTTCAGGATCATGAGCGGATCGACGTACAGCGTGCTGCGAACCTTGTCGTTGCCGCCCCAAGGCACGGCCGCTACGCCCACTTTGAATGGAAAATCGTTGGCCCCGGCCAGGTTCCACGAACCACCGACGGACATGCCGATTTTGCCGGCGACGAAGGGATCACCGTTCTGACCGGCGACGCTTTTGCTCCACTCGGTCGTCGGGGAGACCTTCTCTTTGAAAATCAAACCGAACAGCTTGTTGTAGGCCGCCATCACTTCCGGCGAATCGAAATGGGTAGCGGAAGGAACGCCGCCGTTGGTCCAGGTGTCTTCCGAATAAGGCTCGGCGCCGAAGTAGAGAGGGCGGTTATCGCGCTCAGCCCAGGTAAAGTCCACGCCGTACTGGGTTTTGGCGATGTCGTCCGAAATAACGGTCATCTTCTTGGCGTCTTCGACCATTTTATCGAACGTCCAGCTCTTGTCCTCATAATCGCTTGGCGGATAAGGCACCTTCGCCGCGTCGAACATATCCTTGTTGTAGAGCATCAGCGTGACATACATATTGACCGGAATGCCGTAAGTACGGTCCTTTACCTTGTAGATGCTCATCAGGTTGTCCGGAATGCCGTAATCCCCCGCCTTGAAGCCGTCCTCCTGGATGATGTCCGTCAGATCCAGCAGCATATCCTTGTTGTAATATTCGGCAAATCCGCCGTAGCCGTAATGGCTGGTGACGTCCGGGGACTTGCCGCCGGCGATCAGCGTCTGCAGCTTGCTGTCAAACTGCTCGTAAGGCGCCTTTTCGACCTTGACCTTAATATTCGGGTGCTTTGCTTCAAAGTCGGGAATCAGTTTCTCGACGAACGTGCGGTCCTCCGAGTCGATCGTGTAGTGGGTAATCGTCACTGTGCCGCCTTTATCGCCCCCTGCGGAGCTCTCGCCTCCGGAAACCACATCGCCCGCCGATTTGCCGCCGCTGCAGCCGGACAGCGCGGCGGCAACCAGCATTAGCGTCGTCAAAAGAAGGGCAAAACCTGATCTTTTCCTGTTCTTGTTCATGAACCGATACCTCCATTGCCTTCATGTAATGGGTGCTGCTGCTGTCTGAACTTGTTGAAGTAAAAGCCGGCTTGCTAGTCTGTGGGGAAGGTTCTTGCAGCATGCCGGCCTCGACGTCGTCCCGGATGGCACTTGAGGATAACCGCCGGGACGACGGGTCTTCCAATAGATCCGTGCCATTACTTGATCCCGGTGAGCACGATGCCCTCGACGAACCGCTTCTGGGCTATAGCGAACAGCGTCACGATCGGCAGCATGGCCAGCACGGAGGCGACCATCAGCAGGTGCCACGGCGGAATCCGGAAGCGGGATGACGTCAGGGATGCCATACCGACCGGCAGCGTGAATTTCTCGGTGGAGCTCAGGTACAGCACCGGCGTCAGCAGATCGTTCCAGCTGTAGATGAAGGCGAAGATCGCTACGGTGGCGAGCGCCGGTCCCGAAAGCGGGAGGGCGATTTGGCGCCACATGCGAAACTCGCTGCAGCCGTCGATGCGCCCGGCGTCGAACAGCTCTTCAGGGAGCGTCGAGAAGAATTGGCGCAGCAGGAAGATGTTGTACGCTGAGCCGAAGAACGCCGGGACGATCAGCGGCAGGAACGTGTCGATCCAGTTCAGCTTCGAGAAGAGGATGAACTGGGGAATCATGATGGCCGGGTAGGGCAGCATCATCGTGCTCAGCATGAGCAGGAACCACGTGTTGCTCCCCTTGCCGCGGTATCTGGCAAAGCCGTAGGCCGCGAGCGCCGAGGAGAGCAGCGTTCCGATGACGGTAAGAACGCCGATAATCAGGCTGTTCATGTACATCGTGCCGAAGGAGAGTGTATCGAAAATCTCCTTATAATTGCTCCACTGCCAGCTTTCCGGCAGGAAGGTCGGCGGAAACTTCAGCATTTCCTTCTTCGACTTCAGCGACGTCGATACCATGAAGAACAGGGGCAGCAGCATCAGAAAGGTGGTAACGACCAGCGCGATAAAGCTGACAATGCCTACGGGGTCAGTGCTGCGCCGCCGCTTGGGGACGGCGTTGTCCGCGTGCGGGCCGGTGGCCGGAAGGGTACTCATCTAGCGTTTGCCTCCTTCGTAGTGAACGTATCGGTTCGACAGCTTCATCACGAGCGCGGTAAAAAGCATGACGACGACGAGCAGCACCCAGGCCAAGGCGGAGGAATAGCCGGCGCGGTACTCTTTAAAGGCGCTGGTGTACAGGTTGTAGACATAGAACCAGGTAGAGTAGTTCGGGCCGCCCTGGGTCATGACAAAAGCCTGGGTAAACACCTGGAAGGAATCGATCATGCCCATAATCAGCTGGAACAGCAGTACAGGCGAGATCATCGGCAGGGTGACATGGAGAAAAACTTTGAAGCGTCCCGCCCCGTCCAGCTTGGCGGCTTCCACGAGGCTCGCCGGAACGCCCTGCAGTCCCGCCAGAAAGAGGATCATGCCCGAGCCCGCCGTCCAGAAGGACATGATCATCAAGGCGTATAGAGCCGTGTCCGGGTTCATGAGCCAGGACGGACCTTTGATGCCGAACCAGGAGAGCATGTAGTTGAACAGCCCGATCTGCGGGTTGAAAATCCAGTACCAGAGCAGCGACATCGCCACGCCGGATACCATGCTCGGGAAATACATCGCGGTCCGGAAAAATCCGCGCAGCGGGATCTTCTGGTTCAGCAGCAGGGCGAAACCAAGGGCCAGCAGCAGCTGGATCGGCACACTGATGAGCGTATACCTCAGCGTCACGGTGACGGATTTCCAGAACAGATCATTGCCGAACATCTCTGCATAATTGGACAGGCCGATAAATTGGGGCGGGTGAATGATGTCGTAGTCCGTGAAGCTGTAATAAAGCGAGGACAAGATGGGATACAGGGCAAAAACCAGAAAGCCGATGAGCCAGGGGGAAATAAACAGATACATGTACAGCGTCTGCCGCCTGCTTTCGCGATGGGTCACGGGTGCATCAACCTTTCTCACAAAGTTTATAAAAGTTTAAACGCTTTAACTTATGGGACAAATTAAACCCTAAATATTTATATATAATAGCGGGTTATAATCTATAAAGTTAAAGTGCTTTAACTTTTATCTCCTGCCTGTTGCCATTATCATAGTGGATGGTCTGCAAATAATCAATACTAAATTTCAGACTTGTAAGCGTTGCCTGTTATAAAAGGTTACATTAAGCAAGGGAATCTTCATTGATTTCAAGCGGGAAATCAGGTTTATGCCGGTTAGCGACGTGACTTTCGGATTGAAAAAAGACATGTTTCACTTTATTAGCTGCCTAGTACCCCTGTCCTCCGCTGTTGCACAGTAATATGTTACAAAATATAACACTAATATAACGGAAAAAAGGATAGCCTCTCTTTGATCCTGGCTGGTTGCGAGGAATCAGGGCTGTGCCGATGTTTTGGGCCGACTCCTATAGTCGTTTATAATAATGACAAGGTTTGTCACCGACCATATTTGTTTTCGATGGTGTGTAACGCAAAATCCAGTAACGGGAGTGCCGACATGTCCAAATCCAAAAGACTGCTCGACCTGATGATGACGATTAACCGGATGCGCCGCTTCAAAGTCAAGGAGCTGGCCGACGAATTCGGGGTGTCCACCCGGACGATCCTAAGGGACCTGCAGGAGCTTAGCGAGCTCGGCGTCCCTTTGTATTCGGAAGTGGGGCCGCATGGCGGCTACCAGGTACTGAAGGAACGGATCCTGCCCCCGATTGCCTTTACGGAGGAGGAGGCGGTGGCGATTTTTTTCGCGGTGCACGGTCTCCGGCATTATGTCCATATCCCGTTTGAGACGGAGAGCTCGTCCGCGCTCCAGAAATTCTACCACTACATGCCCGGGGATGTGCGCGACCGGATCGACCGGATGAAGAACCGGGTCGACTTTATTACCCCGTCCAGGCGGGCGGGTGCACCCCATTTGTCCGTACTGCTGGACGGGGCCGTGAACCAGAAGGTGCTGCGCATCGTTTACGAATCCCGCGGCAGCAGCTCGGTTCGGCAGATCCAGCCGATCGGCATCTATGCCAGCCAGGGACTGTGGTACTGCCCGGCGTACTGCTTCCAGCGGAAGGACTTCCGCCTGTTCCGCTGCGACCGGATTACGGATGCTGCCGAGGATACAACCGGCCTTGAAGCGGTCGACCTCAGCCATGTGCATCTTGGGAATCGGAAGTCGTTTCACGGGGAGGACTCGGCGGAGCTTCGCTGCTATGCGGAACTGACCCCGGAAGGCGTGGAACGGTGTGAGGGAGAATTGTGGCTGGAGTCCAAGCTGCATATCCGCGAGGATGGGACCGGCTGGGTGGACGGAATGATTCCGGAGCATGACCTTTCGTTTTACGCCCAATTTTTTATCGGCTTGGGAACGAATGTGACCGTGAAAGAGCCTCAGGCACTGGTCGGTCTGATCCGCGAAAAACTCGCTGAACTGCTGTCCCGGTACGAATAATGGTCATTTTTAGGGAAGTAAGGGCTTACCAAAAAAAGAATATTAAATTTTCAGTGTTTTTCTGTTAAATGTCATGTATTTTCATGAAAACTGTGCTAACATACCTTTGTTTCAAAGAATACGATTGAAAGAAAGGTGAATTCTGACTCATGACCGCAACTGTTGAAGAGCCTTCTGCACGGTCAGAAAAACGGCTCAGTCTTGTCCGCCTCACCTGGCCTATATTTCTCGAATTGTTCCTGTTCATGCTGATGGGCAGTGTCGATACATTGATGCTCAGTTCGGTTTCCGACAATGCCGTCTCCGGCGTCGGTGCCGCCAACCAAATTATTTCCATCGCCATCCTCGTGCTGGAGGTGATCGGCAGCGGGGCGGCGATCGTGGTGGCCCAGTACCTGGGCTCCAAGAAGCTTAGCGACGCGGCGCAGGTGACCGGAAATGCAATCACGCTGAACCTGGCCGTAGGGGTGCTCCTAAGCGTTATTTTTCTCGCCTTCGGCGGAATGATGCTGCGCCTGCTTAACGTGACCGGGGAAATTTACGGGTACGCCCAGTCCTACATCCAGATCGTCGGAGGCGGCATTTTCCTGCAGGCGCTCATTAACGCCCTTGCCGCAACGATCCGGACCCACGGGTTCACCAAAGAAACGATGGTCGTGTCGCTTCTGATGAACATCATTCACGTGGCAGGGAACTATGCGCTGATCTTCGGGCATTTCGGCCTGCCGGCGCTGGGCGTACAGGGGGCGGCGATCTCGACGGTATTCAGCCGCCTGGTCTGCCTGCTGATCTTCTTCTGGCTGCTGTACCGGGTCATGGAGGTGCACGTGGAATGGCGTTATTACATCCGTCTGTCGAAGAAATTTGTGCTTAAAATTTTGAATGTCGGCATTCCGTCGGCTCTGGAAAGCATCGTATACCAAATGTGCCAGCTGACCTTCACGCTGTACGTCACCTACCTTGGGGCAGAGGCGATGGCCACCCGGCAGTATGCAGTGAACATCTCGATGTACATCTATTTGTTCAGCATGGCGATCGGCATGGGCACGGCCATTATGGTCGGCCATTACGTCGGTGAAAGACGCAACCAGGACGCCTACACCCGGGTGTTCCAGAGCGTGAAGTGGGCGCTGGCCGCCACAATCGTCATCGACTTGATCATTATCCTGTTCCGCGTTCCGCTGATGGGCTTGTTTACGGACGATGCACTCATTATCAAAATGGGGGCGCAGGTCATCCTGCTCAGCATCGTGCTGGAGACCGGCCGCACCGTCAACATCGTCATCATCAACTCGCTGCGCGCTTCGGGAGACGCGAAGTTCCCGGTCTACATGGGGCTGTTGTCTATGGTATGCATGTCTCTGCCGCTGGGATACTTCCTCATATTCAAGCTTCACATGGGCCTTGCCGGCGTGTGGCTCGCCATTGCCGCGGACGAATGGGCCCGTGCCGTCATCATGTATTTCCGCTGGCGGAGCCGGGCGTGGGAGAAGCATGCGCTGATCGAACCGCAGGACGGACCGGAGGCCGTGCCGGCAACAGTGCCGACGACGGGTTAACACGAGAAGTTAACCCGGCTGGATATAAAGGGAGATCGGCACAAGGAAAGTTGCGCGGTCCCGGTAATCGCGATATAATGTACCTGATGCAGTTACAGCTGAGTGACTGCTTTTCTTTTGACTCTTACTGTGATGGAAAAAGTATCAGTTTACCAAGCAAAGGACATCACCCGAAAAGGAGAGGTTTGCATATGAAAATCGAAGTATGGTCGGACTTTGCCTGTCCGTTCTGCTATATCGGCAAGCGCCGTTTTGAGGCTGCCCTCGAGCCGTTCGCGCACAAGGATGAAGTCGAGGTTGTGTTCCGCAGCTTCGAGCTGGACCCGGGCGCACCGAAAGACAACGACAAGGACATTCACAGCATCCTGGCCTCCAAGTACGGCATGAGCTGGGAGCAGGCCAAGGCGGCCAACGACAATATGACCGAGCAGGCCAAGACGGTGGGGCTCACGTACAATTTCGATACGCTGGTCCCGACCAATACGTTTGACGCGCATCGTCTGACGCAGTGGGCAGGGGAGTTCGGCAAGAAGTATGAGATGACGGAACGGCTGTTCAAGGCGTACTTCACCGATTCGGAACATTTGGGAGACCGTGCGGTATTGGCGCGCTTGGCCGGCGAAATCGGGCTGGACGCCTCTGCGGCAGCCTCCATGCTGGAGAGCGATGCTTACACGAACGATGTCCGCAAGGACGAGGGAGATGCGGGACGACTCGGCATCAACGGCGTGCCGTTCTTCGTCATCAACCAGAAATACGGCATTTCCGGCGCTCAGCCGACTCAGGTGTTTGCCGAAGCGCTGGACAATATCTGGAAAGAGGAGCATCCGCTGACGCTGCTGGGGAACAGCGCTGACGGAGATGACCTCTCCTGCACGGACGGCTCCTGCCAGGTGCCGACGGATAAAAAGGCGTAAACACTGCGTTCGCCGCAAGGCGCCTGGAATTGAATACAGGCTGTTAGCAGAAGAAAGGCTGCCTACAACCGGGCTTGCGAGCAATCCGGGAGGCAGCCTTTTTGGCTGTATATTTTTTAAGGATTTTTTACATGAGGATGCGGTTAGACCGGTTAATAGACCGTTTTGGTCAGCTGCTTGAACAGCTGGAAGCCGATCTCGTCCACATGCCGTTTCTGCGGTCTCATCATGGACAGCATTTTCATCGCAAAGCTGCCGTTGTTGGACAGCACGACGACCGCCGTGTTTTTTTCCATGTGAAAGCCCAGGAAGCTGCTTGAGCCGTACGTACCGCCGTTATGCCAGTGAATCCGGTCGTGGTAGATGCCGGTTTTGACCATCCATCCGAGGCTGACGTCCTCGCCGCGGCGCACCCGGTGGCGGGGCTTCTGCCCGTCGCGAAGCGCGGCCGTGATCGGGGCCGAGCCCATGCCGACGTTCGCTTTGGCAAATTGGAGCAGATCGTGCGCCGTGGAACGCAAGCCTCCCGCGCCGGCGAGAACGCCCAGATCCCAATGGGGAACCGGCTTGCCGTTGGCCGTATACACCGGGAGGAGACGGGACTGCTGCTCATCGTTCAGTTCAAAGAGCGTGTCCTCCATAAATAACGGACCGCAGATCTCTTCCCGCATAAGCTGTTCCAGACTTCGGCCGGTGCAGCGGCTCAAGATAAGCCCAAGCAGGCCTACGCCCAAATTGGAATACTCGAAGCTTCCTCCCGACGAAGGTCTGGTTTTCAGCAGGTCCTGCAGCAGATGCTGCTCGGTGTAGTTTTGGTACGGGTTCAGTTTGTCGGTGACGGTCTGCTTGAGACCGGCCGGCAGCCGGGGGAGTCCGGAGGTATGCGTGGCGAGCTGTTCCAGCGTGATGGCGCCGACTTTGGCGTTAGAGGCGATTTCAGGTATGTATTGGCCTACGGTATCCTTCAGCTGCAGTTTGCCCTGACGCTGCAGGATACACAGAAGTGAGGTCGTAAAAACTTTCGTTACGGATGCGATTTCATAGATGGCTGATGCGTAATCGAAGCCCGGAGGTTGTCCCCAGCCGGTGTAAAAATGGTCCCCGTTCTCCAGAATGCCGATGGTGACGCTCAGCGGGTTTCTTTCCCCGTAATGCTCCTGCACCAGGTAGTTGGCTTCTTCAATGATTTCATGGTCAGGAATGATCATGCGCTTATGGCACCTCCTATCTTAATTAGACGCCATAACCCCCGTACAGGTTTCGCTAGAAGGTTTACCAATTAGAGGATTACCCCTTTTTAGCGTGCGTGACGCGCAAATTTCAGAATCAGACGGCGGTTTTTATCAAAAAATTGCAGAAAATCTCCAAAAAACTAACATTTTTGGCTGGACTGACCGATATGGGAGGTAGGGTCTTTTTTTGTTTCTACTCAAAATAAGGGAATTGGAGGGAATTTACATTGCGAATCAGATTAAAAAGGGTACTGGTCATGTCCCTGGTTATGGTGCTGTGCATGGCCTATGCCGGAACAACCTGGGCCGCCACGGCGGATTTGACCAAGCTGGTTTTGTCCAAAAATGAGCTTACCCTTGAAATCGGCGATACGGCGAAAGTAACCGCGACGGGTGTATATTCGGATAATTCAACGGCAGATTTGACGGTAAAGGCGAGCTGGAGCAGCTCGAACAACGTAGTTGCCACCATATATAACGGTACCGTAACCGCGAAGAGCGAAGGTACGACAACGGTAACAGCCGTATTCGGGGACGTATCCGAATCGGTGTCGGTGACCGTGACGAAGAAGGTCAAGGCGCTTACGAAAGATGTGCAGAGCCTGGATTTGAAGCTGGGGGACAAGCCCCAGATCAAGCTGACCGCAACCTATACAGACAACAATACGGAGGAAGTTTCCGGCAAAGCGGACTGGTCGACAGATAACGCCAGCGTGGCGACGGTCGTGAACGGAACGGTGACGCCGGTGGGTCCGGGTACGGCTACGCTGACGGCGGTATACGGCAAGCAGACCGTAACGATTCCGGTGAGCGTAGAAGTGGTGAAGCGGCTCGATGCGGACCCTGCGCTGGTGTCCGTGCTGCTGAGCGAGAAGACGCCGGTTCAAGTGACGCTGAAAGCGACCTATCCGGACGGCACAACCAAGGATAACGTTGCGGCCGACGCGGAATGGACGTCGAGCAACGAAGGCGTGGCGGACGTCATCAAGGGGCAGATTACTCCTTACGGTCCGGGAACCGCGACGATTACGGCGAAGTACGGCACGAAAACGGCAACGATTCAGGTCGATGTCGACAAGACGATCCGCCTGAAGGCGGACAAGCAGGATATTTTCCTTCATGCAGGGGACTCCACCACACAGCCGATCAAGGTTGAAGCGGTGTATCCGGACAAGGATGCGGTGGACATTACAGGAGATGCCGTATGGTCTTCCAGCGACGAAAAGGTTGCTTATGTGAACAAAGGCGTTATTACGGCCATCGCGCCGGGTGCAGTGATTATTACCGCCAAATACGGGGACAAGAGCGTGGCCATTAATGTCGACGTCGACGTGCCGCGCCACCTCGATCTGGTCGAGAAGGTTGCGCTGAGCCTGACGGGTGAGAAGACGAAGCAGCTGGACCTGATCGCTACCTATGCGAACGGGGAAACCGAGAAGGTTCAGAGCAAAGCCGTGTGGAAATCCAGCAATGAGGACGTCGTTTTTGTCAGCGGCGGGAATTTGACGGCATTCAAAAAAGGGGAATCCAAAGTCAGTGCCACCTACGGCGGAGTGACGGTAACGACATCGGTAGCGGTCGACATGCCGCTCAGCATCTCGCTGCCGGTGAAGAAGTTGTCCCTGAAGGTGGACGCCACCTACCAGGCGAGCATCGTGCTGGATTACGGTGCGGACCGTCCGGCCGAGACGATCTCGTCCAAGGACAAGGTGGAATGGAGCACAAACAAAAAGGATATTGCCGACATCGATGAAAATGGACTCATCACCGGCGTGGCGACAGGCACCGCGACGATTACGGCCAAGTACGAAGGCAAATCGTACACGATGACCGTGGAAGTCGGATTGGTCAGCGACCTGAAAGCGTCGGATACGCTCGTGATCATGTCCGCCGGTGACAAGAAGCAGCTGACCTTGACCGCGAAGGATGCGACGGGTACGGTGGTGGATGTGACCAAGGAAGCGTCCTGGAAGTCGAGCAGCTCCACGGTTGCCGGAGTAGACAATAATGGCCTGGTATCCGGTCTGAAGAGCGGGAAAGCCAACATTACCGCTGAGTACGGCGGACAGAAAGTAACGATCCCGGTGGAAGTCGACGTCATCTCCGCCATTGAGGCGAGCGAGACCGCAGTATCGCTGAAGACGGCAGGCAAAGCCAAAGATAAAACGGCCACCGTCAAGCTGGAAGTGACGTTCAGCGACGGCAGCACCAAGGACGTGACGTCCAAGGCGGAATGGAAAACCGGAAACTATAAAGTAGCATCGGTCAGCGACGGTGTCATTACCGCTGCTGCTTACGGCAAAACGACCGTGACGGCCAAGTACGGCAACAAGACGGTCCGGATTCCGGTCGAAGTGGATACGCTGAAATATTTGCAGACTGACAAGGTGAGCGTGACGCTGAACGTCGGCGACAAGCTGACGCTGGCGGCCACGGCGACCTACATGGACGGAACCGATGTGGATGTCTCCAAGCCGGCCCTTTGGAAGTCTTCCAAAATTTTGACGGCGACGGTGAAGGACGGCCAGATCACGGCTAACGGCAAAGGCAAAGCGACGATCACGGTCAGCTTCGGCGGCAAATCGACCAAGGTGGTCGTGACAGTACAATAGAACATAAGCGGATCAAAGCGATCCGAATATGAAGAATCACCCATAGTCCATGTGACTGAGGGTGATTCTTTTTTGCTTGCGCAAGCTACAGGAGCAAAGGTGATTGGGAAGCACGATCAGTGTGACAGATGCCCGGCCAGATAGCGGCCTGTATATGATGCTTGAGCGGCCGCCACATCTTCCGGCGTACCTTGCGCGACCAACTGCCCTCCGGCATCCCCGCCTTCGGGTCCAAAATCGGCGATCCAGTCGGACGCAGCGATCAGATCGAGATGGTGCTCGATCACCATGACCGTGTTGCCGGCGTCCACGAGCCGGTTCAACAGACGGCACAGATGCCGGACATCGCTGGGATGAAGCCCGGTCGTGGGCTCATCCAGCAAGTACAAGGTATGCCCTCTGCTTTTTTTGCCAAGCTCCTTCGCCAGCTTGATCCGCTGGGCTTCTCCGCCCGACAGCGTCGTCGTGGGCTGCCCCAGCTGCAGGTAGCCGAGCCCCACTTCGCCCAGCAGGTTCAGCATGTCGGTTATTACCGGCTCCTCAAAGAGGGCGGCATTCTCCAGGACGGTCAGGTTCAGAATGTCCGAAATGCTAAAGCCCTTGTACTGAACGGCAAGCACATTCTCTTTGAACCGTTTTCCCAGGCAAACGGGGCAGCGTACCTCCACATCCGGCAGAAAGTGCATATCCAGCTGCAGGGTGCCCATGCCGCGGCATTTCTCGCATCGGCCGCCCGGCGTGTTAAATGAGAAGTGCTTGGGGCTCAATCGTTGTTTTCGGGCCTCTGGCAGCTCCGCGAATAGGCTGCGGATCGGGGTGAACAGGTCGGTGTAGGTCGCGATATTGGATCGCGAAATTTTCCCGACCGGGGCTTGGTCGACGGCGATGACCTTGTCGATAAGCTCCAGGCCGGTGATGCGTTCGTATGGGCCTGGCATATTGCCGGACAATCGAAGTTGGGATTTTGCCGCAGGCTCGAGGATATCGAACAGAAGGGTGGATTTGCCCGAACCTGAAACCCCTGTCACTGTAATCAGGCATCCGAGCGGAAAGCTTACGGTCAACTGCTTCAGGTTATGGGCGGAAGCCTGCTCGATCGTAAGCTTGCTGCCGCTGCCCGCTCTCCGTGTAACCCGAGTGCCGGTGATGTCCAATTCCCGCAAATACCGTCCGGTAGCGGATTCGGGGATCGCTTTCAACTGTTTGAGCGTTCCGGTGCCGACGACGGTCCCGCCTTCTTTTCCGGATCCGGGGCCAATCTCGATCAAATGGTCCGCGGCCTTCATCACCTCGGTATCATGCTCGATGACCAGCACGGTATTTCCCAAATCGCGGAGCCGCTTCAGCACCCGGATCAGCTTGTGGGTATCCCGCGGATGGAGACCGGCCGTTGGCTCGTCCAGTACGTACAGGACGCCGGTGAGGCCTGAACCGAGCAGCGAAGCGAGCCGGAGCCGCTGGGCTTCCCCGCCGGACAACGTGCTCGCCTTCCGGTCCAGCGACAAATATTCGAGCCCAACGTCGATCAGCCGCTGGATGCGGTCCGCCAACCCGTTGAAAATGGGCTCCCATACGGCCAGGCTTTCGCCAGGCAGCTCCTGTTTCAACTGCTTGAGCCAGGCATAGAGCGGGAGAAGGGTGTAAGAAGCCGCCTCGATGATAGTCGTATCCCTAATGGTAACGAGCCGGCCCTCTCTCCCCAATCGCGATCCCTGGCAATCGGGGCAGGTCTGCTTCATAAAATACGGGTCCCATTTTTTAGAGCCCGATTCTTCCGGATCTCCGTCATGTTCCCTGTACTTGCGCAGCAAATGGGTGATCAAGCCTTCAAAATTGCCCTTGCCCACGGTTTTGGGAGGCTTAACGCCGGGGAAATGGCGCTGGAACCGCTCACTGGCTGCGCCGTAGAGCAGCATGTCGCGTGCGATCGCGCCATAATCGCGGATGGGCAGGTGCGGCTCGTACGGGAAACCGTAATGTTTAGATGCCGCTAACAGCACGTCCGCATAGTATTCGCGAACCCAGCCGTCCCAGAGCGTTACGCCTCCTTCCAAGATACTGCGGTCTTCCTGCAAAAGCCGGTCCACGGCAATATCGGTCACGATGCCGATTCCTGTGCAGGTCGCGCAGGCTCCTTCAGGCTTGTTAAAGGAGAAGTGGGCCATCGTCAGCTTCGGGATCGAGGCATGGCAGTGCGGGCAGGGCATATGCTTAGGCTCCTCAATCGCATCTTCCGCTGGTTCAAGAACTTCTTCGGACACCGCTGGACTGTCTTCGAAGACAGGGTGAATGTTTTGACCGCAAGCTGGACATACCCGCACGCCAAGCTTGGCGTACAGCACACGCAGGTACGTATAGATCTCCGTAACGGTCCCGACGGTGGACCGGGGGTTCCTGTTGGTCACATGCTGGCTGACGCTGATGGAAGGGGACAGGCCGCGGATGGAATCCACCCGCGGTTTGCTGATGAAATCCGTCACCATCCCCATGGACTCCATGTACTGCCGTTGGCATTCCTTTTGCAGCGTATCCATTGCGAGCGACGATTTGCCCGACCCGGACAAGCCCGTCAGTACGACCAGCTTGCGTTTGGGAATGCGGAGCGAAATATTCTTCAGGTTATGCTCCCGGGCCCCTTCGATTTCAATATATTCATCCACGAATCCATCCCTCTCTTTCATTTTGCGATACGGTACCTTGGATGGTTTTAGAATAATTCATATATACGACAAAAGATGACGTAATTGGAGAGATGACATTGTAAAAAAGGCCTCACGCCGAAGCAGAAGCCTTTTAATGTTCACGAACGATCCTAATAACTATGCCAGGAACGATGCATGCACGATATTCTTTTTGAAATTGGTCTTTGGCCGTTTTCGTCTCCATCGGACAAGACCTTGTAGGGCTATGCCTTGTTGGAAGTTGGAAGTTGGAAGCAGCCGAACTTCCCGAATCTACTCCAGCCGCTCCACGTCTACGATCGGTACGTTCACAGGCTCGACGGTTTGATCGCCATCCGGGTACATCTCCTCAGACTCGTTATAGGTTCCGATGACGGTCACGCTGCCCTCGGTGAATTGGAAATTGCCCCTCAGTTTGATATACGAGCCTTCCATTTCTGCGAGCGCCTCGCCCTGGCCGCCTTGGACGATATAGATGGTAAAGCGAACCTTCTCGCCCGGATGCGACGGCAGGTCGGTCGCTGCGATATCCGTAAAGTCCTGCTGGAAGCCCGTAAACTCATAGGCATCGCCGCTCCGCTCATATATCGCCTCCGGTGCCGTGCCTCCGGCAGCGTCCATCCCGCCGGTCACGCTGCCTCCGCCGATCTCCGGATTCGTCACCAGGAGCGACTTGTCCGATTGAACGCTATAGCCGTCCGCGCTGAATTGGAACAGCTGGACCATGCCGTTCTCCCGGACTTCATAAGCGGCATACAGCGTCTTCCGGGTCGGCGAGTCCGCCTCGACGAGAATGACCGGCGTGCCGCCCGTGCTGAGCGACGGTTCGATGGAGACTTTCCGGATGGCAGTTCCCTGCGGGAAATCATGGCTGCTGTAACCCTGCACCGTCTCATCGCTGTTCATCCGGGTGAAATAGACGGTGTTGCTGCCGTCCGCCCCGATGGCATAGGCTTTACCGCCGAAGCGATTCGCTCCTCCGCTGACGAAGTCGTAGGAGGGGGAGGGATCGGCGCTCTGCAGCAGACGGACCGGATCGTGAACCGTCCAGGCCAGTTGGGCCGCCTTAATCTTGTCTTCCGTATCCTCGTAGCCGGATAAGGCCTGGTAAATCGCGATCGCCTCTTCATACTTATGGTTCTTCACTTTGCGGTCGGCGCCCTTCAGCCAGGTGCCGATTTGCCGGGTGATGTAATCCTGGACAGCGGACTGCTTCGCGCCGGCGCCGGCCATGTAGGCGGCGTACATCTTGGCGTGGGCGGCAAAGTTTGCCGCCTGGTCTCCCTGCACGTCCTTTGTGAGCAGGGCACGGGTGAGGGAGTCGGCCTTTTCTTTTACCCAATTCGCCTTAAAGCCGCGGCTCTTGTATTCGGTCATCATGGACAGCGACCAGTCCAGCATGTTCTGATACTGCCCGGCACCTGCCATGCGGGCCATCAGAGCCTCGTCATACGATTGAAGTTTTCCGCTTAACTGCTTGCTTTTGGCTTCCGCACCGCCGTAAAATTCCGCCGGAATGGCCAGCAGATTCCATTTAAAGGCGTTGTCGTTAACGTCCCCCTGGGCCAACTGATCCTTCGCCTGCTGGTAAAAGAGGGACTGGAACTGCTTGAAGTCCTTGGTCAGATCCCCCGAAATGCCGTACATGGCGGAGATCTTCGGATAGTAGGCGGCCAGCGGCTGGCTCGCTGCCATATACTCTTTCTTGGCGGCAACCAAGTCGGCGTACACATTCATAAGCCCGTCAAAATCCCGGTTTCGGGCAGCGGTTTCCGCGCGGCGATCGAGACGGGACAGCGACTGCCTCATGGAGGTGATCGGCTCAAGCTCTTTCAGCCGGGAGGCGATCAGATCTTCCTTGTAGCGTATGGACCGGTTTGCGGTGGCTTTTTGGTACCATTCCTCTGCATTGATCAGATCTTTCCGGTCGTAGTACTGACCCGCTGTGGCGACCCAATCGATCTTCCGGTTCATGTCATAACCCTTGACTCCGATCAGGACCAAAACCGCGGCGCAGAGCAAAATATACAAATTACGCAGGGTTAGCGCGTTTTTCATCGTCATATCTTTATGGCCTCTTTATTCCCATTTTTGAAAATCCGGGTCCCAGCGGTACTTTTCATTATAAATGGCGGATACCTCGTCGCGTAAACCGTCCCAGGACTGGTCCGGATTGCGCCGCACGATTTGGTACAGCCGTAAAAACCGCTCCCGCGGCAGGCCGCGCGCGTAGCGCCGGATGAAATCAGGATACATATCCACGTACTTCTTCATCCGTACCGCGGCACCGGCCGCCGCCGTCATAATGCTGGCGCCCTGCTTCATTTGCAGGATGTAACGTTCATGAATGAGCAGATAACGAATGGCGCTGGCTTTGATCAGCTCGCGTTTGACCTTGGCGATTTCGCCGATATAAGCGGCCAGATCGGAATCGAAGTCCTCGATCAGCAGCGGCTCCAGCTCGAGATCCATATCTTTGCGCAGCACGAACGACTGGAGCAGCACGATTTGCTGCAGCCGGATCCGGTCATTATGCACGATGGTGGCAATCTCCCGCAGAATCTCGTATCCGATCTGCTCGTCATCCTTAATGGCGGCTGAGGCGGTGGACAGGTTCAAATAGATGCCTTCCAGGATCAGACGCTGGCTGCCGTGGAGCAGCTTGTCCAGCTGGCGGCGTGTCTCGGACGGCAGCATGCGCCGCTGGAGCAGCCACAGCAGCACCGTCAGCAGCATGCCCCCGCCCAGGCAGACGGCAATCTGCAGGAATGTCTGGCTTAGCAGCACGGCCACCAGCGTCAGCAGAAGGGCGGCAAGCCTTTCCGTCTGCATCGACCGCTTGGCGTTAATCGCCGCCTGGTCCATGACTGGGATCAGCGCGTGACGGCCGCAGTTGGCGCAAGTGTCTTCCCACAGGACGGTAAAATGATGGCAATGTTTGCAAACTCTTAACTTTTGATAGGCATATCTCGTTCTATAATAAGGGCGCAGACGTACCGGCTTCTTCTTAACCATGGCGGTCTCCCGGGTTGGCGATGGTGAGCAGCGTTTCGTCCAGCTCTTCCGGCAGCGGCGCGGTCTTCTGGCGTCTGAAATAATTGACGGATTTGATCAAAACAAAAAGAAACAAAACGGCGAGACATCCGTAAGCAATCATATCAATATTCCTTTCTATCGGATGGATAATTATGCAAGTTGATAGTTAGGTCCTAATGCCTACACTCAGCGGAGCTCCTGTAAACATTGAACTTTGGCAGGTATAATTATATCATAATGTTATAGATTGGGATATTTTAGCGCTCGGCATGGAAGTTTCTACTGAATATGGAATGAAACTAGAAACGTCGCTTCACGTTTTTTTATCGTTTCTTAAGGAATATTTAAGACTTTTTGCCTAGAGTTAATAATGGCACTCTTACGGCTTGGAAAGGTCGAATTTTGCGGAATACTGGCCTCGAATATTGGAAACCGAAGACTAATGTTGTGAAGGAGAAACGCTATGCATTTAAAAAATAAATGGACGCTGTGCCTGCTGGCCGGGGTGCTGCTGCTTGTGTCATGGTGCGGCTTCCTGCCGCCGGTATCGGCTGCCGGGCAGCCGTCATCCCAGATCGACGCTGTACTGGTGATGGATGCCAGTAATTCGATGAAGGCTAGCGATCCGAACCGGATCAGCGGCGAGGCAATGAAGATGTTCATCGACATGCTGTCCGCCCAAGGGGACAAGGTCGGAATCGTCTCCTATACGGACAAGATCCAGCGGGAGAAGGCGCTGCTTGAAATCCAGTCCGCGGCGGACAAGGAAGATCTGAAGCAGTTCATCGACCAGCTTGACCGCGGCGCCTATACCGACATTTCGGTCGGCGTGGATGAAGCGGTGAAGGTGCTGAAACAGGGCATGGACAAGAGCCACGAGCCGATGATCGTCGTCCTGGCGGACGGCAACAATGAGCTCGACCCGAAATCGGGCAAGACGGAGCAGCAGGCCGACCAGCAGCTGAGCACCGCCGTGCAGGAGGCGAAGAAGGCAGGCATTCCGATCTATACGATCGGGTTGAATGCCGACGGCAAGCTGAACAAGGCTGCCCTGGCGGATCTGGCCAGCCAGACCGGGGCCAAATCGTTCTCCACCAGCTCGGCGGATGATTTGCCGCAAATTTTGAGCGAAATTTTCGCCAGCCACCAGAAGCTGAAGATCGTTCCGGTGCAGTCGATCACCGCGAACGGCAGCTATCAGGAAGTGACCATCAGCGTTCCGAACGCGAATGTGCTGGAAGCGAACATTTCGATGATGTCCGGAAGCCCGGTTGACGTGAAATTGACCGATCCTGCCGGGACGGCTCAGACCATTCCTTCGGCGAACGTGCTGAGCTCCAAGTCGAAGACGTACTCCCTGATCAAGCTGCTGAAGCCTAAGCAGGGCGACTGGAAGCTTCAGGTGAAGGGCGTTCCGAAGGACAAAATCGACATCAATCTCGTCTTTAACTATGATTTGGACCTGACGATGGATCCGCTGCCGTCCAAATCGGTGAAGCCGGGTGACACGATAGAGATCAAGTCGTATCTGGTCAGCAGCGGCCAGAAGCTTCAGGATCAGGCGCTGTATGGCAGCATGGCCGCCAAGCTTCTGGTGAAGGACCTCGATACGGGCAAGACCGAGGAAGTTAAGCTGACGAACCAAGGAGACCATTTCGAGGGTTCTTACCAAGTTCCCGCCAAGCACCAGTACGAACTGAAGGTGCGTGCGGAAGACCAAAGCTTCTACCGCGAAACCCAGCCGTTTACCGTCAGCGCAAAGCCGGCGGCTTCGGGCACAGGGGCCGGGACGGGTGGCGCAGGAGCGTCCAAGGATAAACCGTTCCCTACGATGCTCGTCGTGATCGGGGTTATTGCCCTTCTGATCATCGCGGCCGCTGCGTATTTCATTTTAAATGCCGTGAAGAAGGCGAATCGGGGCTTTGTCGGGCAGATGGTCATCGAGATCCGCGACGAGAACACCGGGGAGAAGACATACCCGCAATATAAGAAGCTGACTTCATTCCGGGGCAAGTTCAACCTGCACCAGCTGCTGCAGCTGGCGCCGGAACTGAAGGAAACCGACAAAATCATGTTTACGCCGGGCAAGAACGACCGCCTGGTGCTGAAAAATGCCTCGTCTTGCACGATTGAGCGGTCCGGCCGCGTGCTGGATGCTTCCGCCGGCGTGGAGCTGAAGAGCGGAGACCGCTTGAGCGTGTCTCTGCAGCAGATTGACAAAACGATACAATTTGAATATTTGGTGTAACGATTTATTCATATCCGTACACCTTTTCCAGGAGGGGAATCTATGAAACCGGTCGTTAGAGAACATATACAGCAGCTGGACGTGTCGCTGGGAGGCGGTATCGTCAGCGAAAAAATCCGGGTGGACACGATTGACAACCCGATACTGATCATCGGCCTCGGAGGCACCGGCATCGATGCGCTGCTGCGTCTGAAATACCAGATCAACCGGCGCTTTAAGCTGCCTGAAGATCCGCTCTCCAAGAAGAAAATGGACAAGCCGGACAACGTCGAGTTCCTGGCCTTTGAAACGAACGAGCAGGACCGGAACAAGCGCTACAAAGGCGTGGGCCTGGATCCGATCAACGAATTCGTGCTGCTGTCGAACGCCGAGATCGGCGGACTGCTGCAGAACCGCAGCATTTTGGAGCCGTACATTACGGACTGGCTGTCGCCCGAGCTCAGCATCACCGACGGCATGAACGGCGCGGCGGGCGTCCGCCAGGCGGGACGTTTGCTGCTCTTCACGAAGATCAACCAGGTCGTGCAGGCCATCGACAAGAAGATCAAGACGCTGTCCGTAGGCACCAACAAGAAGCTGATGGTGTTCCTGCTGACGGGCCTCTCCGGCGGTACCGGAAGCGGCTGCTTCCTGGACATCGCCTATATCGTCCGCGGCATTATCGAGCGCGATCATGGCTCCGCCGGGATCGACCGGGTCAACACGCTCGGTTATCTGTTCACGCCGGATATTAACCTGGCGAACAAGAGCCTTAGTGAACATACGCGTGAGTACATCAAGAAGAACGGTTATGCAGCCCTCAAAGAGCTCGACTACTGGATGAACGTGGATGCGCGCGGGGAGCGGTTCAAACAGCAGTACGGCAACATTTTGACCGTCAACTCGCCGCTCCCGCCATTTAACCTGTGTCATCTGATTTCGGCGACCAACACGGAAGGCAAGCTGCTGGAAAATGCTTACGATTACTGCATGAACGTCACCGCCGAGAACATTACGAACTTCATGGCGAGCGAGGAAAAGCAATCGGGCGAAGAATTCGCCATTCACGACTATATCAGCAACATCCGCACGAACATCGCCCAAATGAACAAGGCGTATCCGGCCAACTACGATTACAACATCATCGGCGCCTCGTCGGCCGTGCTTCCGATTGAGGAAATGACGACGTTCCTGGCGTACCGCCTGTTCGGCAAAATGGAGACGATGTTCGAAAAAGCGCCGAATCAGGAAGACGTGGAGAAGTTCGCCCGCAAGCTCGGCGTCGATCTCGACACGATGGTGAAGACGTTTGAATCGCGCGTGCCGGAGCCGCTGCCCGGCTATCAGAACAGCGAGCGCTTGAGCTACACGAACGTTGTTAAAAATCAGGTCATCAACATGGACACCGAGCTGGAGCAAAATTTCCTGGCACGGGCCCGTGAGGAATATATCAAGGCGAAGAAGCAGCTGCCGGGGGAAATCGTGGCGCAGTTCAGCGACCAGATCCGCCGCATGTTCCTGCACCCGCAGCAAGGGCCGTTCTACGTGTCCCGCCTGATCTACACGGAGAAGGGATTCAGCTTGCTCAAAATGCTGCTCTCCTATATTGAGACGCTGCGCGAGAACCTGACCCGCATTCCGCGGGACATCGAGGTGGCCCGGGAGCAGGCGGATGAGCGTCTGGGCGATGCAAAGAGCGCCTTCGTATCCAAAGAAAAGAAGAAAAACGTCTACATCGAGGCCAAGATCAACGAATACTGGCTGATGGCGGATGTAGAGCGTACCGAGCAGATGATCGAGTTCTACGAGGATCTGTACGATCTGCTGAACAAGGAAAACAACCGCATTTATAACGTATATACCGAAATTTTGAACGCGCTGAACTCCATTTTCGCCAAAAACGGAGACATTCTCCTGAATGGGGAAGAGCAGCAGGATCACAAGGGCAACAAAACCTACTACTGGAATCTGGTCAGCGTGCCCGACATCTCGAAGGTCATTAACCGCATGATGGAGCAGAAGGATGTTGACGATCTGATCCGCGACTTTGCGCAGGAGCTGTTGGACCATTCCAATCGCTGGATTCGCGAGCAGGAGATCGACGTGGTCAGCTCCATTTCGGAGTTTCTGACCGACAAGTTCGGCGACCTCATTACCCGCTCGATGGAAGACTTCCTGATCATGAAGTTCGGGCAGGAGGAGTCGATCGAGAAGTTTGTGGAGCGGAACATCGCCAGCAAGCTGGACGAAGAGGCCGTGCCGGTCTTCCACTTGAGCAACAGCGCAGGCAATCTGTACTTCCCGTCCTGGGGCTTTGTCTCCGTGCCGGTGCAGGCGCCGAGCATCCTCAAGGGGATCCGCAATTATCAGAACAATTCGGTGGGCAAATCGCATTTTACCGTCAAAGAGAGCGAAGTGAAGAACCGGATCTTCTGGCTGAACACGAAAAATGGCGTGCCGCTGTTTGTGTATACGCCGCTTAAGGTGTACGAAGAAAGCTACGAACGCACGATTCTGGACAAAGAAGGCATCGGCCGCCACCTGGTGCAGACCGATCGTGTGAACTGGACGTACCTGCCTTCGCCGATTCCGGAAAAATCGTGGGGCGAGACCTACGTAAACACGCGGGTGCAGAGCTACAATGCCCGTGTCCGCACTGAATTCGACCAAGCACTTCAGCTGAAGGTGGTTCAGCTGAAGGATGCCGACCAGAACACCAGCAACCGCTACGCGGTGGTGTTTACGAAGCCGTTTGACGTGGAGTCTGCGCTGCGCGCGTACGACATGCAGCTGAATGCCGCCAAGCCGAACCTTGGCGAAGTGAAGCGGGCGCTGACCGAGCTGAAGCGTTACTTGAGTGAGGGATTAGAGCGGGAAGGATCGAAGGATATCTTTGGCTCGATCAATGAGGAGCTGGCCAAGGAGAACCTGATCCGTTCGCCGGAGCTTATCACTCGGGTGCGGGCCGAATTGGCCAAATATACAGCCATTGCCGCCAAGGCTGCCGAGCTGGAAGACATCATCAGCCAGCACCAGGATGAGGAGAAATGGCTGGACCAGTTTATCGAGGCGATGTACACCGGCACGATATGCAAGAAGGGCGCCTTGTACGTCTACGACCGCGACCCGGAAGAAGAAGCGTGGCAGCCGTTCGCCAATCTGCTGAAAAGCGTCAATTACGTCGAATACGAAGTGTTCAAGCATTTCCGCGGGCTGGATGAGAAAAGCCGCAGTACCCTGCTGCGCAAATCGTCCCGCCGGGATGCCGAGCTGACCGCTTCGGAGGATATCACCCCGCTGCTCACCAAGCTGGAGGAGCTGTCGGCGACCTTCCTGGAAGCCCGTGACCGACTCGAATACGAGAAGGTGGAGCTGGCGGACGGGGAAGACCGCTATCAGTTCTACAGACAGATTTCTTCCAAGCTGAACGATATCCGCAGAAGGCTGAAGTAAGCGATGAACGGCATTTTAGAGCGGTTTGCATCCAGCTATGCCGCGGCCCAGGAGAGCCTGACGGGTAAGGGAGACGACCAGAGCAGCATCCATTACCCGGCGGTGCTTCTGTTTATCGGCGACAAGACGGCGGACGCCATCGGCCCGATCATGAAGATCCACCGGCAAAAGTGGGATAACAGCGCCGGAGTGACGTATTTTAATGTCGGCACGGCGTCGGGCAACGACCGGGGAGGTGCCGTTTCAGACGAAACCCACGGCACTTTGGCGTCCATGGCCTCCAGGGGAAGTCATGCGAATGAAAGGTTTGAAGCCAAAGGGTACGGGTTCGGCGAGGTGCGCTCCGAAGACGGGGGCTCCTTGCTGAGCCGGTTTCTGTTGGACGATTCCGCTGTGCCGGGTGATCCCAAAACGATACGCAAAGAGCTGCACCGGGCGTTCTACCGGAATGAAAAGCAGTTGTTCGAGCTCAATAAAGCGATCCGCCGGCTAGAGTCTCATATTGCGGGCTACGGCCGGATGTATTCCTCGTTCGACCGGATCCATCTCTCTGTCATTACGCGGGTCGACGACCCGCTTAATGTGTTCATACCGGAAATTTCGCTGCTGGCCCAGTCGATCTTTAGCCAGTCCTTCAAGTCGGTTCAGATGGACCTGTACGCGCTGATCAGCGAACGGGAGCAGCTGGAGTCGTTCGGATACGCCAGCTCGGCGGGGATGGCTTTTCTGCGGGAGCTCGACATGATGCAGCGCCCCGAGTACACGTTCTCCGCGCCGCTGCACGTAACGGAGGATGGACTGTCCATCCCGGTGACGCATCCGGCTTCGCCGCTCTTCGATCTGGTGTACGTGCTGTCGGACAAAAACGAGCGCGGCATCGCCGATCCTGGCGGCATGCAGGACAACTATGAGATCATCTGCCACCTCGGCCTGCTGAAGAACCGCAAGCAGAAGGAACATCAGGTCGACGGTCAGGCAGGAAGCTATAACAATACCTCCTTTAAAAACAACATCATGACCGAGTCCGGCCGTCAGGGCTATGTCTCTGCCGGTTTCTCCCGGGTCAAGCGGCCGAACCAGCCGATCGCGCTGACGGTGCTGTACCATTTCTACAGCCAGCTGCTGCTGCGGATGAAGACCGGAAGGGAGCTCGGCATCAAGGAACGCCTGGCGTTCTTCGGGCTGGATCCGGCGGCGGTTTCGTCGCGTGCGGACCATGTGGTGCCGGACGGCAGCCGGATCGAGGAAATGAACGGCATGATGACCCGGCCGGTCGGCTTCGCTTCGCTGAAAGGCATGTCCGTACGCGAAGCGGAGGAGGCGCTGTTTGGTGACGGATGCCGGCGGTATTTCCAAGCCAACTACGAGCAGGAGGCAAGCGAAGCGCTGGGCCGCCTGGACGGGGCGGAAGAGCTGGATTCCGTCATCCGGCAGCAGATGGCGGAACATCCGGAGATCAGCGTGTTCCACATTGCGGCATGGACTGGCGAGAAAGACGGGGCAGGCGGTGTGCTGGAGGCGCTGCGGGCCCGGATCCGCGATATGGCCGGCCAGCTGGAGGCTGACCGGGCCGAGCTCGACCGGTATTACGGCGAGCAGGTGGGGAACCTGCCTTTTCCAAAACGGCCGCTGATGGACAAGCATAATGTGCGGAGCTTTATCCGCTATTTTCTGGAGACCATCTATCAGCGCAAGCTGGAATTGCTGCTCCTGGAGACCGAGCTGAAGCTGTACCGCCGCTACGAAGCGGAGCTGGAGCGTCTGCACGGCCACTATAAACGGCAGGCGCAGCGGCTGGAACAGCTGGAGGGTGAGCTGCATGCCTCCGCGCAGCAGAGCATCCGGGCTGCCGACGATTATATCGGGCAGAACATTATGGAGTATTACGGACTCGTGACCAAAGACATCATGCGCGACCTGGAGGCGAAGAGGGGGCCGTTTATCTTTTTCGAGGACCGTTATGTCGGGAACCTGTCCGCATTGTCAGCTGCAGGGACCGACAGACTGCTGGAGAGGCTCATTGCTGTCGTGGAGCGTGATTTGCTGACGGCGGAGCCTTTTGATCAGACCTTTGAGGATGAATTGCTGCGCCGGGCCAACGTAACGATCGATTACAGCAACAAGCAGGTGCTGTCGAAGGAAGACCTGTTCAAGATGCTGTACCGAACCCTTGAGGAGCATGCGGTCATTAACGTGCGGCTGTTCGACTACACGCAGGAGCACCGCTATGAGGAAAAGTATTTCTTTGGCGATGCCAGCAGCGAATTCGTCCGGTATGCCCTAGGGGCAGACGAGACCTCGCGCATCTACAAGCTCGGGGTCGTGCATGAGAAGCGCAGCAGCGGCGTCGAGAAGCTGAACCTGATGGGCGGATTCCATCTGGAGGACTTGATGTATTACCGCAACGGCAAAGCCTATTATGAGACGTACGTCCAGAACGGCTACGAATTTCACGGTGTGGACCCCGGGCAGCTGCCGGAGCTGCGGTAAGGGCCCGGGCGCCACTTAAGAAAGGAAGCATGGTATCATGCAGCGTAAAATCAATCTGCTTCTGCTGCTCCTCAGCCTGATTGGCGGCGCGGCCGGCTACGTCATCGGAGAGGTCGTGCTGCACGTGTGGGGCAGCGATCTTCCGCGAATCGTGGCTATTGGATTATATTTGGGAATACTGGCTCTCTGCATCGGCACCGGGTGCCTGATCGCGGAGATAATGTCACCACGCCTGAATGGGCCGTCCTGGAGACAGCGGTATATGGGGACTTCCTGGAAACTGCTCGTGCCAGCCACACTGGTGCTGGTCTTCGTGCTGGGATTGGTTTTGGAGTTCGTCTATGAAATCAACCCCGGCCATGCGAAGCCGGTCAAGGACATTGCTCTGGTCATCGACAACTCCGGAAGCATGGGGGAGACGGACCCGGACAATGACCGCTACACGGCAGCCAAAAACCTGATCAACCGGATGGACAGTGACAACCGGGTGGCGGTGATGGTCTTTAACGACCAGACGACCCTGCTGCAGCCGTTTATGAAGGTCAAAAATAAGGATGCGAAAAATAAGGTCATCTCCGAAATTGACGGGCTTGAAGCAACCGACGGGGGAACGAACATCAGCCTGGCGCTGGCGGATACGATGAAGCATATCGAGGAAACGAATGACGCCAGCCGGAACACGATGGTTATCCTGCTGTCGGACGGCATCAGCGATGTCGACCTGAACAGCGCTCTCGCGGCGTACAAGCAGCGCCAAATCGCCGTTAACACGATCGGGCTCAGCCTGGTTCAGGCGGATGGGGCGCAGCTGCTGCAGGATATTGCCCGGGAGACGGGCGGGCAGTATTACGACGTGTCCAATGCGGGCGACCTGTCGCCGGTCTTCCAGCAAATCTATGAAGACGTAGGCGACCGGACGCTTCTGACCGAGCGGACCGGCCCAACGCAGGACAGCGTCTATTACCGGATGCTGCACATCGCTTTCATCGCCATCATCGGCGGGGCGATCGGCTTGTCCCTCGGCCTGATCTTCGACAACCGGTATTTGGCCCGCAGCTTTGGTATTGGCGGCGTGGTGTCCGGCCTGATCGCCGGAGCCGTGCTCGAATTCGGCCTGTCGGGCCACACCGTCGGCGACGAGATGGTCCGCCTAATGTCGTGCCTGATCCTGGCCGGCGTGCTCGCCTTGTTCACCGGCGTCATTCCGGTGAAGGAGAACGGCAAGCTGGCGGCCGGTCTTCAGCGCCCGGGCCAGGCCGGACGGACGCAGTCCGGCTTCGACCAGCGCCAGAAAGACAACACGAGCAGAGGATTCTAAGCAGGGAGGCGCATGACCTATGCGGTTTATCGATGCACAGCCGGGCGACCCGGTCATTCGCGGCTTGTCCCACCAGCTGGACGAGGACCGCTGTACCCTCCGTTGGCAGTGGCCGGAGGGGATTCAGGCCGTGTACATCGGCAGGGCTTTTGAGATTCTTGCGGGGGACGCGGGAGAGGGCGGAGCTTCGGCTCCGTCCGATTCGCCTTCCGACAAGCTGAGGCTGTATACCCGAAACGAATACAAAGCGAACAACGGTTATCACGACCGGATCGAGGGCGTCGGACGCGTCATCTACACCGTCTATGCTTCGGTAACGGAACAAGGCGATGCCGTCCTGTTCCGCCAGCCTGACGGGGCCAATCGTGCCGTCTTCAGCACAGGCAAAGCCCGCGTGACCGTCTCCATCCGCGAGAAGGGCGGATGGCTGCAGAAGTTCAAGACCGTGGAGATCCGGGTGACGACCGAGGTCCCGATCCCGAAGGAAGCGCTCTGCTATGTCAAGAAGCAGGGAAGCTACCCCGCCCACAAGGAAGACGGAACGGTGTATCCGTTCGTCATGGATTTCGCGGCGGGGAAAAACGTGCTGCCCGCCATCGAGGTGGGCAAAAACGACTACGTGCGCCTGTTTTTTACGGACGGGAAGAAGTACGGGCAGCTCTTCGAGTTGGTGCAGGGACGCTAGGGTCGCTCCATATATGCCCCTGCGGCATCTGTTGGGTCGCTCCATATATGCCCCTTCGGCTTCTGTTGAAATCGTGTTATTTTGATGAGATTGGAAGGGAATAACACGATTTCAAAGGAAGCACGTAAACTCTCCGGTCCATATATTCCGCTTGGCAGGGGGCGATTTGTGGGTGGACTCAGGATGCTCCATATCGACATGGCAGGGAGAGTTTGTTGGCGGACTCAGGGTGCTCTATGTTCGCTTGGCTGGGAGCATTGTGGGCAGATTCAGAGGAGAAGGCAGAAGCTGGATAGCTCGAAGATGGCTGTATGAGCAGCCACGGGACCCGGGGCAGGTCGTATCGGCTGCCTTTAGGCAGGAATGTGCGATAAAATATAGAGATTAAACATATGAACTATTAAACTAGTGAAATTAAGGGTTAGAGTGAACGGAATTGGATTCAAAGGCGAAATGCTAGCTTTGAGAGGCGAAATAATACAGGCTAAAAGTACGCAAGCTTGCGGAATCGACCTGTAAAGCTGCAGAATGGAGTTTGAGGGTTCGAGGTAGGATTAAAGGTTGGGCTTGCGGAACAAATAGATTAGAAGAACAAATAGCTTAGAAGAACGAGAAGATGACCAGAACGAATAGATTAGCAGGAAGTATACATTAAGGGAGCAGTGCTTTGGGTGAAGTGCTTTGAGAGAAGTGCTTAGAGAATAACAGCATAGAGGGAAAGAACTTAGAGCTTAAGAGTGAGCTTAAAGATTAGGGCTTGGAACTTAATGATCAGAGATAAGAATTTGCAACCTGGACCATCATAGCGTTAAGGGCAGGGTAGCCTGAACGGCTGAATGCCAAAGTAACAGAACTCCATAGGGCTAAAGCAGAGTGATGCCCAGAGATAAAAATGCTTCCGGAGATGACCCAGCGGAGAGGACGGAATCATTCTGGAGAAGCGGCAGCGGTCGCCTTTGCCTCGGAATTTCAACCTTTAATAGGGTTAATCAAATCAGGAAATTTGGAGGCAACAGCGATCGGAAGAATGATCCGGCATCGGAGCGGGCTTTGGCTTCTCTGCCACGGCTCGAGGAAGATATTCTCGATGTTTTGCTTCCGCAAAACGATAGATATCAGCGCCTCTTCGAGTCAGCTCACGAAAGGTCATCAGCGCCTCTTCGAGTCAGCTCACGAAAAGTCATCAACGGCTCTTTGAGCCAGCTTACGATAAGGCATCAGCGGCTCTTACGAGCCAGCTCACAATGAGATTACTAGCGGCTCTTCGAGCCAGCTATTGAACATAGAAGTACGGGAAAGGGGGAACGAGAGCATCATGGGCATTTTTGACAGGTTCAAGAGGAAGCCGGAGCCGGAGCCCCGGCCATTGTTTTACGATATCGTATGTCCGTACTGCTTCAGCAAATTTTCGCCGGAGGAGGTCGTGTTCCGCGCTGCCCACCATCGGGAAGACGATGAGGATTACGCGCTCCGGGAGGATGAGGAGCTGAACCGCTACCGGGAACGCTTCGGCCTGGATTCGGTGTACGACATGGAGGCGATTCTCTATCCGCGGGACATTCCCGAGGAGCATCAGATCTACTCCGATCACGTACTGATCGGGCTGAACGACCGCTACGGGGTGGTCACGCGCAGACGGCTGTGCCCGAAGTGCCATAACGAACTTCCGGTAACGGCGGGCAAAGTGCCGAGCAATATCATCTCGATCATCGGCGCCTCGCAGGTCGGCAAGTCGGTGTATATGACCTCGCTGATCCATACGCTTCAACATATGACGGCGGACCATTTCAACGCGGCCTGCATGCCGCTGAATGCGGAGATCAGCCGCAAGTTCCGCACGATGTACGAGGAACCGCTGTTTGAACGCGGAGACCTGCTCGCTTCCACGCAGAAGGAGAAGATGCAGGAGCCGTTTATTTTCCAATTCGTGTTCAAGGACGAGACCAAGCCGCCCCTCACGCTGGTGTTCTTCGATGTGGCCGGCGAGGGCATGGTCGACGAGGATTATCTCGGCCTGCACGGGCAGCACATCAAAAACTCCGCGGGCATCCTGTTCATGATCGATCCGCTGCAGATCCGCTCGATCCGCGAGAAGATCCGCCTGAATTTAGGTGACCAGCCGGGCGAATGGGTGTCGCAGTACGACGAGCCGCGGGACGTGGTGCTGACTCTGTTCGGCGACTTTATCGCCTACGAGGACAAGGGCAAAACCGACATACCGACAGCGGTGGTGCTGACCAAGAGCGACATGCTCCACTCGTTGAAGGACGAGGACGGCGAGTACGTGAAGCCGAACAGCAACATTTTTAACAACATGGTGCACCGCAAATATTTGAATCTGACTGAGTTCGAAAATATCGACGGAGAAATCCGCCGCTTCATCGAAAAGGTCGACCGGCCGTTTAAGGGGACGATGGACGTGTACTTTTCCAATACGGCTTATTTCGCGGTGTCTGCGCTGGGCAGCAATCCGGTGGGGCAGAAGCTGCAGAGCGTGGTCAGCCCGATCCGGGTGGATGAGCCCTTTATCTGGCTGCTGTACAAGCTGAAATACATCGAGGGGAGAGAAGACTAGTGCCTGATTTCACTCCCAAAAAGGTTCAGCAGCAAATGTATACCCGCGAACGGCGCGGGATTTTCCGCTCTACCGAAGGGTTTGATACGATCGCCAGATCGCTGGGGCTGGAGCATGGCTTTATTAAAAAGGTGCTGCATCCGTTCTGCCAATACGACGCCCCAGCGGAGCTGACCGCTCGGAGCGAGAAGGAAGCAGCCGCTTATCCGGACGCCCTGCATCTGTTTCGGACCGAGACCGGAGAAACGGTTTTGGGGCGCAGCGTGTACCAGCCGGCGGATTTTACAGGGCTGCGAAGCGCCTTTTTTACCCATAACTATGTACTCCCACCGGGCTGGATGGAGCAGACGGGCACAGATTACCGCAGGCTCCTGAACGCCCAGTTTACCGATCATTATGACATTGAGCTGGGCCCGGACCTCCCCGAACTGGGGGATTTGCCAGTGGCGAAAGACGGGCAGAATTTGGCGGCGACCGAGGTCATGGCGCTCCTGGAGGAGCTGCATATTGACGAGAAGGTGTTTAAACAGCTGCTGTTTGCAGCCATGTCGTCGGTATCGGGTAAAAAGAAGGTATACATCGTCCTGGACGTTCCGGTGGAGCAGTTGTCCATCAAGGCGCGCGAACTGCTGCATGTGCTTTATGGCAGCCTGCCTTACGCGCTGCGTAGCGAGCTCGGTTTTCTGACGTATGCCAAAGAGCCGCAGAGCAAAAAGGGCATCCACCTGAACTTCGTGGAAAAAGGAGGCCTGCGCCTCGGTGACCGCAGCGTAGAGAAGGATTATTTGTTTGAGCTGGCTGCGGGCCGTGTCATCAATGTGGACTTGGACTGGTCCAAGCAGCCGTACCTGGATTTTGCCTGGGCGAATCTGCGGAATCCGGAACGGTTGGAGGATTTTTATGCTTTTGCCGACCAAATGATGGAGGGCATGGAGCCGATCCGACGGATTTCGGTTGCGGGCTACCATGAGCTTTGCGTGCTGTACCAGATCGATCAGGGGCGGGAAGAGCTGTATACGGCGCAACCTGGCACGGTGCTGCGCTGCATCCTTGATTATCTGTCCACACCTGGGGCAATTTATGCCAAAGCCCGGCTGAATCAGCTGTTCTTGACGCGTTTTGACAAAGAGCTGGATCGGGTGAAGCTGGGCGAAGTGCCAGGTACGGACATCATCGAAAGCATCAAGGACTACTATGCCGTCGACGGCAAAAATTTTGGCCTGCGCATCGTGGAGTATTTCATCCGTACGATCAACAATGCGCTGTCGCAGCAGCGTGAGGATATTGCGCAAGCCGCGTACGGCATGCTGGAGAGTACACCGGCCTTGAGCCGTACCTTCTTCGCCCGTGTGCTGAGCAGCCCGGGGCTGCCCGCCCTGCTGTTCGAGCCGTACATAGAAAACAGGCTGAAACAGGCAGCGACAGCCAGCGATCTGGTCGAGCTCGCCGGCGCCTGGGTGCAGAATCACCCGATCGTGCTGGAGAACGCGGTGTTCACTAAGCTTGCGGAAACGCAGCTGATGGACAAGCTGGGCCGGGAGTCCGATCCGGTCCGCGCCGTGAATGCGGTGATGGACCAGTTGGACGATCTCGAGCGGGATCCGGGCCGCGGACTGGGCCAAATCGAAGGCGGGTCGCGGTTTGTCGACCGGCTGGTGTATGCGGCCAATCTCTTTTTGCTGAAGGATCTGGATTTGGAACGTCTTTCGAGAGAGCAACTGTTGGATATTGGATTTCTGCGGGAGGCGAAGGAATTAAGATCGTGGGTATCCCGATTCGATGCCCGCATCCGCTCCAAAGCGAACGTCATGCTGGCGCTCTATCAATGGTTCGGTACCGACCATCCGAAAAGGGAGGACGTGCTGGACGGATTGTCCTTTGCCGAGCGGGATCAGGTGCAGTATATCGGCCGTGGCTGGCTGCAGCGGGAAGTGAAGCCGGAGGTGTTCGAGTGGATTACTCTAGCCTTCTGTCAGGACGTGGAGACCGGCGCGGTGGATTACGGATCCCTGCTGGATTTCGTGTATAAACACGGAGACAGCCCGGAGACGGTGTATGAGTACATCCAGTGGTCTGCGGACCAGCCGTTGTTTGTGCGTCCGCGCGGCCTGGTGCCCGCGTATGCCGCGGCGATCGTGTCGTTTATGAAAAGAAATGACCCGGGCGCGTTCCGGAACAAAGACAAGGTGAAAAGATACTTTGACTCCGCTCCGCCGGCGCTTCAGCCGGCCTACGCCCGGGCACGGTCAGAACTTGCGCCATCGTGGATGAAGTTTTTTAGAAACAACCGCAAGCCGATCATGCTCAGCTCAGTGCTGCTGGTCATCGTGATTGCGGCAGGTGTTACGATGCTGACGCTGCAGGCGAACGGTGCCTTTGACCGGAAGGCGGACCCGGTAGACGTTACGAAATCGCCGGTCGCTTCCCAGCCTCCGGCGACGGAGACGGCAACGGAAATTCCGCTGCTTACGGCGGAGCAGGTCAAGGATGGGGAGCAAGGGGAACTAACTGAGCTTACTTTCCACTTCAAGCAGCCGGAAGCCTGCCGGAACTTCAAAGCCGGCGAAGTGACCGTCCTGGACAAGGACGGTAACATCCTGTTTGAGGCGATTGATCCGCAGACGGTCAGCCAGTGCGCGGCAGATTCGGCCGGGGGAACGGATTCCACGTCCGGAGATACGGCAGGCGGCAAGGCAACCGACGGGCAGACCTCCGATTCGGCAGGAACGTCAGGCACGGATGCGACGGAAGGCGGCGAGACCGGCGAAACGCCTGGCGGGACCGATACGGATACCACGAAGGACGGACAGGCGGATACCGGCGGGGCTTCCAGCGGGAAGACGAACGCTGCGGATGGAACGGCGGGAACGGACTCGAACGGTGGGGGAGCGGACGCGGGTCAGTCGTCCGACAAGGCTGCCGATCCATCGGATGATGCATCGACTGGCACTGCCGGCGGTAAAGACGGTACAGCTTCAGGCAGCGGAGACACCAGTAACGGTGACACCGGGGGAGTAACGGACAGTGCAGGAACAGCGGAAACTACAGGTACGACCGGTTCCGGTAATACGTTGACGGACGAATACACCAGCACTGTAACCGTGAAGCTGGGCAAAAAGCTGGACATTAGCCAGATTGAAAAAGTCAACGCGGCCGGCGGATCGTTTGTCTTGACCGTAAATCCTGGGCAAGGAAACACGGATCAGGAAACGGGCGATACGACCGATCAGATTTCTCAGAAATAAAGAGCCGACATACGGATTAACCAGTGCCGAGAATATAAGGAGTTTTACAGCCAAGCCCTTTGCCACAGCGGTGGCGGAGGGCTCTTTTTTGCCATTGTTCATGGTGATGATCTCTTCTTGCCTGGAATCGGTAAATATCACGAAAAGCGTAAAGTCCCTTCATAAGTTCGCAACATCCGTTCGTTATGCTGTAAGGGAAGCCGGGAAGGCAGACCATGAGAACAGAAGGGAATGAAATATAGATGAACATTGCAGGAGCCGCTAAGCTCAGCCTGCCCTTGATTGTTGGCTTGGGAGCGCTCGCGATGATCAGGCCGATCATGAAAATGACCGGTTTGATGGACCTCATCGGGCAGCAGTTTGGCAGTATTTTGATGACCGTATTGATATCCTTGGCTTGGCTGATCATCGTGATCATGAAAAAGGTCACCGATCCAGTTCGCACGCTGGTGTTGGCGGGGGTGGCCTACGCATTGTTCGCCATTATCGTGAGCGGCGTGATGTCACCGATCCTTACCGGGCATCTTCAGGGCCCGCTGACTAATCCGTTCGCTTTCGTCAGTGTGTTCGTCACAAATGCGATCTGGGGACTGATCGTTGGGGCCATCGCCCAAGGGATAAGAAAAGGGAGAAGATAGGCCGTAATCCAGACTCCTTTCGGAAACTGGTTTTGATGCGGTATGTCACCATTGGTTCGTTAATGTTCGGTTTTTGTTGAATATTATAAATAATAGTTTAATATTATTTCCTTAAATTCGTTGAATTACGAACTATATTTTATATTGAAGTTGACACATTCGTGTTTATCCATTACACTAACTCCTGTAAACGATAAATAACAGATACATTGTTCGTATAACCTCAATGATATGGTTTGAGGGTTTCTACTAGGGGCCGTAAATCCCTGGCTACGAATAGGCTGCTTCGCATACCTATTCTATGCCGGGGATTTTTTTGTTGACCTAACCCATTTCAGGAGGAACATGATGAGTAAATATGATGTCATTGTCGTTGGAGCCGGTCCGGCCGGTATTTTTGCCTGTTATGAATTTGCATTGAAGGCGCCTCACCTGAAGGTGCTCCTGGTGGATAAAGGGCATGATATTTACCGCCGCAGCTGTCCGATTCTGGAGGACAAAATCAAGTTATGTCCGCCTGCCGGCGGCCGTAAGGAGTTTGCGGGCTGCGTACCCGCCTGCTCGATCACAGCGGGCTTTGGCGGGGCCGGAGCTTACAGCGACGGAAAATTTAACATTACAACCGAATTTGGCGGCTGGATGACGGACTATCTGCCACCATCCAAAGTGCTCGAGCTGATCCGTTACGTTGACGAGCTGAACCTGCAGCATGGCGCGACGACGAATATTACCGATCCGACGACGGATGTCATCCGGGGTATCGAGCAGCGCGGTTATGCGGCGGGTCTGAAGCTGCTGCGGGCACAGGTACGGCATCTCGGCACGGAGCAGAACCTGGAAATTTTAAAATCGATCTACGAGTTTCTGAACACGCGCATCGACATGATGTTCAAGGCCGAGGTGGAGGACATCCTCACCGTCAAGGAAGACGGCGTCCACACGGTGCAGGGCATCGTCCTGAAGAACGGGGACAGTTACGAGGCGGACCGCGTCATCATCGCCCCCGGCCGGGACGGATCAGCCTGGCTGACAAGCATCCTGAAGAAGCGCCGGCTCAAAATGTACAACAACCAGGTCGACGTCGGCGTTCGCGTCGAAACCTCCGATGTGGTGATGTCGGAAATCAATCAGCATCTGTACGAGGGGAAATTCGTCTTTAACACCTCCGTAGGCACTCGGGTCCGCACGTTCTGCAGCAACCCTTCCGGCCATGTCGTGGTCGAAAATCACAGCGGAGCCATGGCGGCCAACGGCCATTCTTTCAAGGATCCGGCGCTGGGCTCGTCCAACACGAACTTTGCGCTGCTCGTCTCACATAAATTTACGGAACCGTTTGATAAGCCGAACGAGTATGCGCGTGAAATATGCAAACGGGCCAACGATTTGTCCAATGGCGGGATCATCGTCCAGAAGTACGGCGATATTTTGCGCGGACGGCGCTCGACCGAAGGGCGGATCCGGGAAGGATTTCTGGAGCCTACCCTGAAGGAGGCTGTACCGGGGGACCTGGGTCTCGTTCTGCCCTACAACACGATGAAAAGCCTGATCGAAATGGTCGAGGCGCTGAACCATGTCACGCCGGGCATCGCTTCGGAGCATACGCTTTTCTATGGTGTCGAGGCCAAGTTTTACTCCGCCCGTCCCAAGCTGTCGGAGACGCTGGAGACGGAAATCCGCGGGTTGTACTGCGGCGGCGACGGAGCGGGGATCACGCGCGGTCTGGCCCAAGCCGGGGCGGCCGGCGTTTGGATTGCCCGCGGGGTCGTGGAGTCGCTGTCCCGGTAAACAATAGCATATAGAAATTGGTGAGATTCCTGCCTGAATGTAAGGCGGGAATCTTTTTTTCACTCCAAAGGAAGATACCCTGCCTGTCCGGGCCCTAAAATAGAAAAATTTTACTAGTCGGATGTCTTTAATCAGGATAAGATCGATGCAGAACAATTCAGCGTTGAGGCTTGCATCCATTCATAAATACGTAGGAGGAATGAAATTTGCAGGGGTACGGTAAAAGGTGGGTTACCGCCGCGTTGACGCTGTGCATGGCACTTGGTGTGCCTTCACTGGCTTTGGGCGCAGGGGTCAGAGAGGACTCGGCATGGCTCAGCGTCAGCACTTGGCAGCCGGATGCTACCGCCAGCACGAAGGGGGATTTGCTTACCGCGGGGTGGGTTGGAAACGGCAGGGCGCTGGCCGCAAAGGACGGCAGCGTGCTGGTGTCCGACACGGTGAACCAGGTGATATGGAAGGTCAGCGGCACGCAGCGGACCGTTTTTGCGGGAATGCGGTTTGCGGGTTATGACAAGAGCAGCGAGCCGCTGGGCGGATTGCTGGACGGGGCTGCGAATACCGCGCTGTTTAACCAGCCGATGGGCATGGATACGGATGCCGCCGGCAATTTGTACGTCGCCGACTCGGGGAACCATGCGATTCGCAAAATCACCCCTACAGGGCAGGTCAGCACGCTGGCAGGAAACGGAGTGCAGGGGTTCAAGGATGGCACCGGTTCGGCAGCCGCGTTGAATACGCCAGAGGATGTGGCGGTGGCGAAGGACGGATCCGTGTACGTTGCCGACACGCTGAATCATGTGATTCGGAAAATCGCCGCAGACGGTACGGTCAGCACGCTAACCGGCTCTTCCGACCGTGTAGTAGAGGTCTATTCGGGAGTGGCGGCATTCGCTGGCGATTACAAGGACGGGGCGCTGAAGGATGCGCGGTTTAACGAGCCGTCGGGGCTGGCGCTGGACGATGAGGGGAACCTCTACGTCAGTGACTCCGGCAACCAGGTCATTGGCTATATTAACCTGAAATCCGGCATGGTCACGACGGTGGCCGGGGCGGTAACGGGCGATGGCCAAGGGGCGGCACCAGGGAAACTCTACCGGGACGGGGGATACCAAGATGGCGCGGCAGCTTCGGCTAAATTTAATCATCCCGTTGATGTGGCTTGGTCCTCCTCTCAGCATGAGCTGGTCATTGCCGATTCGCTCAATCAGGTCGTGCGAACGTTGAAAGACGGCCAGGTCCATACGCTCGTGGGCTCTTTGCAGGGAGAAGAAGGGAAAGCAGACGGTGTCGAGAGCACCTCCTTACTTTCTTATCCGCAGGGCGTTGCTGTAAGCCAGGATGGGAGTGTCGGCTGGATTGCCGGAAACGGCTTGCGCCAGTGGAGCTTGTATCGGCAGCCGGATCATAAACCGATGAAACCGGCTGGTACCGTTTACGTGGCCTACAACGCCAAATGGCTGCAGATCGATACGCGGGTGACCAAGGACGGCCAGACGCTCATCCCGCTGCGATCCATCGCTTCCGAGCTTGGACTGAAGCTGGTATCGGCTACGGCCAAGTCTGCCGTGGCTCAATCGGGAGACCGCATGATTCAGCTGGAGGCCGGCGGCACTGCCCAATCCATCGACGGGAAGCTGTATGTGCCGATTCGGACGCTGACGGACCTGCTGGACAAGGACGTGAAATGGTTGGCTTCGGAGAAAACCGTGGTTATCCGTGATAAATAAAGGAAAGGAGTTGAAAACAACGTGAGACGAGGAAAACTATCTTGGAAAATGGTCAGCTCGACGCTGATTCTGCTTCTTGCAAGCTCGGCGGCTTGGACGACGCAGGCTTCCGCCGACAGCACACGCAGCATGACCATCAGCCGCATTGACGGACCGGCTTATATCCAGCAGAGCGGGGGCGCGCTGCGCATTCAGGCGTATCCGGGAATGCTTTTGCATGAGGGCGACACCCTTGTTACCGAATCCGGCGGTGCGGTGCTGTCCATTCAGGACGAAGGGGACGAAATCACGCTGGCTCCGAACAGCGAAATTCGGATCAAGGTGCTGGCGGGTGGAGCAGTACAGTCGACGACCAAGCTGGAGCTGATGTCAGGCCAGGCGTATACGAGCGTCCATGATCTGCGTGAGTCACGGGACGTGTTCGAGATGGATGTCCCCGGGCAGAAGCTGGAGGTCAAAGGAACGCAGTTTTTTGTCATTATCAATCCATTGACAGGTACCCCTGATGTTGTCGCGGGAGCAGGTGTGGTCAAGGTTTCGGGTACGAACCCTCAAAGCTTTGCCGGGAAGGCCGAGTCACCCGTCACTTTATATCCAGCACAGCAAATCAGCTTAACGCCCGGCGTGGATCCTTCCCTTCAAACGCCGACCAGCGTCGATATCTCGGATCTTGTTCATCAGGCTTCACCGGACATCATTAAAGCCATCATCCAAAACAAGGCGCAGATTGACCGGGAGAACCAGGAGCTGATTGAGCAGCAGAAGAAGCAATTGGAACAAGGTCAGTCCAAACCTTCCGGTTCTTCGGCATCAAACGGGTCAAACGACCTCTTTTTGGTGAGCCAACTGGAAGACCTTCAAAAAATCCAGCAAAATTTGAATGTCTTGGTCGGCAATGTAGCCAAGGAGGCGAGTAGTCAGGGCAAGATTGAAAAAAGTAAATTGGATCCGTTGATAGAACAGGTGAACCGCGGGATTGACGACCCGAACGGAAAAATTGACCTTGGAAATGTGCGTCCGTTTGATCCGACCGTAGGATTGGACCCGCAACAGGAGGCTAAACGCAAAGAGCAGGAGAAGGCTCAGCAGGAGCTGCAAAAAAAGATCCAGCAGCAAATTCAGCAACAGCAGCAGCAGATACAGGAAGTATTGCAGCAGCAACAGATGCAGGATATATTGCTGCAACAGCAGATGCAGCAGCAATTACAGGCTATGATCGACAATATCCTGAAAACGATCGCCGAATTGCAGCAGGCCAACCAAAAGGCAGCAGAGCAAAGAGCTACGCAGGCCGTGATCCAGTATCAGCAGCAGCTTAGCACTGAAGAGATGAAGCGTTTTGAAGAAGAAGTGCGACGGCGCAATCAGGAGCGGATTCAAATGGGAGGCCAGCAGCCTGCCGCTCCTACACAGCCGACTGCCCCTACGCAGCCAAATTTGCCTGGTGGGTCGATGACACCTCCGGTGAAACCGCCAGTGGATCCTCCGGTCGATCCGAAGCCTGTCGAAATTAAAGCTGTTTTCAGCCCGGATTTTCCGGAACAAGTGCCGCTCCATTCTTCACACAAGTTCACGTTTGGATTTAGCAGCGGTCAATCGAATCAAGATACGAAAGTAAAGGTACGAGTGACGTACAGCTCTAAAACGGGCATCAACTTGTCCGAGACGGATTACACCTATTGGTATGGGGAAGATGCTATCAAAGAGGGCCAGCTCAGCACTGATGGCATTGTCCTAACAAAGGAAGCCGGACCAGACGGGGAAGAAGGGGAAGCCTATACCCTGGGCGAACTGAACGGCACGCCGATTACTTTTGAAACCAGGTTACCGGAGGTCGGCGACTATCAGGTAAAGGTTGAGCTGCTGAAGGATGAAGAGGCTGCCGGCGATCCGCTCGTGACTGTGATCAAAGAGGTCCATGTTTTTGATGGTCTATCAACGGAGGTTAACCCGATAGAGGGCACCGACCTGGATAGAACGCTGAAAGTAAAGGCCGGGGGAATTACGCCCGAGACCGTTTTGGGTCTAGAGATCGACCTTAGAAGAGGAAGTGGCGAAGCCTCCAAGGCAGCACCCGGTGCAAAATTCATACTGGTGCATAATGGTAAGGAAGTTGCTGTAGAGGAAACGAATAGCGACGGAATTGCTGATGTTTTGCTTCCGCCGCAATTGGCTGCGATAAATTTAGGACTTGTGAATGAAAATGGCCCGACGCCGGATGGAGCGGAATTCACCTTACGGATGGTTGCCCCGGTGGATGAAGGGAATATACCGTTACCTGGAGAATACACTGCAGAACTGCAGTGGGTAAGACAAACAGGTGACATTGAACATTTAATCCCACTTGGGCAGGCTTTCAAGGTTCACTACACCGTTCCTCCAACTCTCTGATCATTTCAAACAGAGACCATAAACCCAACCAACCCGGACAGGATCCCTCCTGCCGGGTTGTTTTTTTAAGAGATCAGAAAGCATAAGATTCGGAGCCTCCGCTTCCGGATCTCACAAGAAAAACTTCCTTTAAACGTGGTCTGTCTTCTTTGAAGGTACGTCGATAGACGTTTTTTATATACCTACCTCTTCTCTCATCTGATACGATGTTGTTGAATTTAATGCTATGAATATTCTGGGGGTGAACCGCTTGAAATTCATGATTGTAGACGATGAGCCGCGGCACCGCCGGGGCATGGCCGGGATGCTGCTGGCGAGCCGGCCCGGCTGCGAAGTGTTTACGGCCGGGGACGGAGCCAAGGCGCTTGAAATGGCCGGCATCGACCGGCCCGAGGTTATATTTACGGATATCCGGATGCCGCAAATGGACGGGCTTACGTTCCTGCGGCGGGCGAACGAAGCCTTGCCTTACAGACCGCGGATCGTGATGCTGTCCGCGTACAACCTTTTCGAATACGCCCAGGAGGCATTGCGGCAGGGGGCTTTTGATTATTTGTTAAAGCCGGTTGATGTCGACAAGCTGGAGGAGGTGCTGGAGCGGCTGGAACACATCTACCGTGAAGAACGCGAGGCACGGGCTCGAACCATAGCACTGGAGCAGCAGATGACGGCGGCTTCATTGGCGCATCAAGGGCGCTTGATGCAGCAGTGGCTGTCCGGCAGCCTGAGCTTGGAGGAGGAACAGAGCTGGCTTTCGGCCGGAATCGTGGATGGCCTTGGAGTGGTCATCGTTTCTGAGCTGGAGCCGGCCAGCGGGGATGGGAGCGGCTCTACCACGGAACATTCGGATCGCGGGATGTCATCTGGGTTCCACGCCCCATCACCTGACACTTACACCGAACCCCGCTCCACCTCTCTGACGACGAATAGGCTGCACCGAGCGCTGGAGCGCGCCTGCTCTGCCTTCGGCAAGGCCTTGACGATCGCCTGGGATGGGGTGGATTGGACGCGGCCGAGGTGGGTCACGATCCTCCAAACGGGTACAAGCTTTGGTGAAAAGCGGGAAGACATCCACAGGGGGCTTATGAGCCTACAGGCAGAACTCACCGCTGTGGGGTATTCCGGCCGATGGGTACATGCGATCGGAGAAGAATGCGTTGATCTAGCGGAGGGGGGCCCTCAGTCTTATCGGACGGCTCTGGCTGCGCTGCCATATCTGTTTTACGACCAGCATGGGGCCATCTTGTTTCATGGCGGGCTTCTGCCGGTACAACCGGCTTTAATGTGCTCTGCCGCAGAACTGCTGGATCTCCTGAATGCCGGCGATACGGAAGGTGCAAAGGAATTGTGCCGTACAGCCGTGACCGCTATGTCGGCTGACGGCATGGCCGAACCGCAGTCCGTCAAGGACCAAACCTGCCTGCTCTTGCTGAAGCTGGCGGACAGCAAATCAGGGTGGGGGATGAACCCGCTGACGGAAGAAGCCGTGCGGCAGATCCGCACCTGCCGGCGGTTTGCGGAGCTGCTGGAGATTTTGGATTCGGTGCTCGAGCAAATGGGCGTCACGCTGAAGGAGCAGAAAAAAAGCAAACGCGAGCTCGTGATCGACAGCTGCCTGGAACTGATGCGCGAGCGGTACATGGAGGATTTATCGCTGGAATCGGTGGCGGAATCGTTCCGCTTCAACCCGTCTTATTTCAGCACCTTGTTTAAAGAGGCGACAGGCCGTTCTTTCTCGGATGTTCTCATTGAGATCCGGATGCGCAAAGCCGAAGAACTGCTGCGGGACGGCAGCGGATTAAAGGTGTACGAGATTGCCGAAAGGTGCGGCTTCCGCGATACGAAATACTTTTCCCGGAGCTTCAAAAAGCATGTTGGCGTTACGCCGGAGGCGTACCGTCATTGGGCCGGGCAGCAAAAGTCAGGGGAGGGGAGGTCCAGATGAAATTCCGCTCCAGGCTTCTGGCCAGCTATGTCGTTCTCATTGCGCTGCCCCTGCTGCTCCTGAGCTTCATCTACTACCGGAACAGCTTGAGCTCGATGCGGGATCAGGCGCAAAACAACGTGCTCGAAATCGTCAAGAAGAGCAATGAAGTGATGGATACGAAGCTGAGGAAGGTAGACCAGGGCAGCTTGGCCTTGTTCGTCGACCGGGACCTTTTTCGGATCTTCAACCAGCTGGATCCTTCCGTCCCGTCGGAGCTGCTGAATGCGGACAGGCAGGTGTCCGCCATTCTGAGCAAGTATTTTACGCAAAATGAGGATGTGTACACGTACCAGCTGTGGACCTCCTATTACAGTTTCGGTTCACAGCGGAATCTTCCGCAGGGGGATCCGACCCGCACAGCGCTGTATCAGGAGGCGGAGAGGGCACATGGCAAAATGGTCTGGTACCCGACCTACGATTTCGTCCAAATGTTCGATCAACCCTGGCTGCAAAACAGCGATATCGAATACCGGTATATGTTCTCCGCCACCCGCCTGATGGAATTTTCCTATGTCGATAATTCCACGATTGCCAGGCTGCGGCCGAACGTGGAGCGGCCGGTACTGACGATTGGCTTTAAAGCGGACTTTTTCAACTCCCAATTCGAGCAGAGCATTCCGACAGGATCGAGCTATTTGGTGATTGATCCGGATAACAAGGTCGTGGCCAGCTCGAACGCCTCTCAGGTAACCCGAGTATTCAATGAACAATGGGTGAACGCCATTCGAAAGGCTGGAAGCGGAACGCAGCGATTGGTCCTGGACGGCCAAAAGACGATCCTTTGCTTCGACCGGTCTGCCGTAACCGGCTGGCTCTCGGTGGTCTTGATTCCGGAATCCACGCTCGTCCGCGGCTTTATTCCGACCATCCGCACGTCGACGATCCTGCTGGCCGCGCTCCTGGCATTGATTGCATACTTGTTCGCTTATTTTATCGTCCGCAAAATGACTGGCCCGATCCGGCAGCTCTTCACCGCCATGCGCTCGGTCGGCGAAGGGGACTTTCAGACCCGGGTAGAGGTCAAAACCCATGACGAGTTCGGGGTGCTGCTGCAGCGGTTCAACCGGATGAATTCGCGCATCGAAACGCTGGTGAAGGAAAATTACGAAATCCGGATCAAAGAGAAAGAGGCGGAAATCATGGCGCTCAATATGCAGATGAACCCGCATTTTCTTTACAATACGCTCAACATCATGAACTGGATGGCCATCGAATCGGGACAGAGGGAGCTGAACCGGATGCTCGTCCGCCTGTCCAATATGCTGCATTACACCTCACGCAAGGACTGGGGAGCCGTAACGGTTGCCGAGGAGCTCGAGTGGATGAAGGACTATTTTTACATTATGGAGGCTCGCTTTGAATCGAAGTTCACGGTTCATTTTGGCATCGCTCCCGAGCTGCTGGACACCCCGGTGCCGAGACTGCTGTTCCAGCCGTTCGTCGAAAATGCCATTCTCCACGGCTTCGAGCAAATGGAGGAAGGGGGACGCATCGAAGTTACCGGAGAGATCAAGGGCGGGACTCGCGTGCTGGTTGTTTCGGATAACGGGCGCGGCATGAGCCGGGAAACGATTCAGCGGATTTTGTATGCAGAGTCCGCCTCGATCGGCATCAAAAACACGATTTCCCGCATTCGTCTTGCGTATGGGGACGAGTACGGCATCGATATCGAATCCGCTGTAGGCCAGGGAACACGCGTGATCATCACACTGCCCCACTTTTCTAATCAAAGTCCACCATTCCAAAAATAATCCGGTTTTGAAAGCGCTGCCTAAAATCTATAATCAAAGGCAACATAGGCTGCAGCTATGAAATCATTCGTAAAGCAGGAGAGGGGTTAAAGTTCATGATGAAAAAACACCGAAAGCCGCTGACGGCAGCGATTGCATTTCTGCTCACGGCAGGATTGCTGCTGAGCGCCTGCACCCGGTCGGAGGAAAGCGGCGGGCCTGCAGCCGGAAGCGCGGACAAGGGGGGAACCCAGGCGGCGGCCGGCGAGCAGATCAAGCTCCGGCTCACCTTATGGGGAGCGCCTAATGAAATTGCCGTAAACAAAAAGGTCATCGCCCGGTTCGAAGCAGAGCATCCCAACGTGAAGGTCGAATTGCAGCAGATTCCTACCGATTACGACACCAAGCTGACGACCATGGTTGCCGGCAACGATGAACCGGACGTGGCGATGATGGAATCGGCGACGATCGCCTTTCCGCTTGCGGAACAGGGTAAATTCCTGAATCTTCAGGAATTTCTGGACAAGGACCCCGAAATTAAGGCCGATTCCCTGGTTCCGAATATCACCTATTCCTCGGAGCCCGGCAATATCATCGGTATAGCCCCCGGCCCGGAATCGTTTACGCTTTTTTATAACGAAGATGCCTTCAAGGAGGCTGGGTTGACGCCGCCGCCTTCCAAGGTAACGGAAGCGTGGACCTGGGAACAGTTCGTGGACACCGCCAAGAAGCTGACCTTGGACAATAAAGGACGGAATGCGGACGATCCGAATTTTGATCCGAAAAACATTAAGCAATACGGAGTGAACCCCGGCAACTGGTGGGGAGCGTACAGCAGCTTTATTTTTTCAAACGGCGGCGACTTTGTCTCCCCGGACGGCAAGACGTTTGCTTTGAACCAGCCGGAAGCCGTCGAGGCGCTGCAGAATATCGCCGATCTGATCAATAAGTACCACGTTGCTCCGTCGCCGCTGCAGGCCAAGAACATTCCGGCAACCAATGTGGCTCTGCAGACGAGAAAAGTGGCGATGGTGATCGACGGACAATGGAATACCAGCACGCTTGCGGAATCGAAGGTTCACTTTAACGTCGGGGTTCTTCCTGTCATGAAAAAGCCGGCGACCACGGTAGTTTGCGCGATGTTTTCCATCTTTAAATCGACCAAGCATCCCCAAGAGTCCTGGGAGCTGCTCAAGGCGCTTATTGACCCAGACGCGTCAATCGAGATGCTGACTTACGGCACATGGATGCCTTCACTGAAGGACTGGTATACGGATGATGCCTTGCTGTCGAAATGGGCGGTGAATCAGCCTTCCCGGCCATCAGGCTACAAAGATGCGGTTATTGACGTCGTGCTCAATCATAGCCATGCTACGCCTACCGGTTACGTTAAGAACTTCAACAAGATCATGGATATCGTCAATCCTGCCATGGATAACGTATGGCTGGGCAAGACAACGGCCAAAGAGGCCATGGACAGCATCGCGGCCAAAGCTCAGGCACAGGTGCAGGGACGGCGAGACGTAAAATAGGGGGCTTAAAGTACACATGCAGACAAACATTCCGATGAACGCTCCGGTTCCTGTGCGCCGCAAGGCGGGCGTACGGGAACGCAAAGCTCTTTTCTACGGGCTGCTGTTTACGGCTCCGGCGGTACTCGGGTTTATTCTGTTTACCGCCGGTCCCATGATCGCGAGCTTTGTGCTGAGCTTGACCGATTACAACGTATTCAAGGAGTCGGTGTCCTTTATCGGCTTCGACAATTATACCCGGCTCTTCTCCGGCCAGGACGAGAGCTTCTACCGCTCGCTTGGCGTCACGTTTTATTTCGTCGTGCTGCGGGTGCCGGCCTGTATCATCATTTCCTTCATTATCGCCCTGCTGCTGAACATGAACATTAAGGCACGCGCCTTGTTTCGGACGATCATTTATCTGCCGAGCATCGTGCCGGCGGTGGCCTCGGCGATGATTTGGATGTGGCTGCTCAACCCGGACCTGGGGCTGATCAACATGATGCTGAAATGGCTTCATCTGCCGACGAGCGACTGGATTTTTTCTGAAAAGAGCGTTATCCCCTCCATCGTGCTGACGACGCTGTGGGGCATCGGAGGGACCGTCATCATTTTTCTGGCGGGCTTGTCCGGCATTCCCAAGCAGTACTACGAGGCGGTTGACGTGGACGGAGGCGGGTGGTACCACAAGCTGCGTCATATTACGATACCGATGGTGACGCCGACGATCTTTTTCAACGCGGTGATGACCATCATCAGCTCCTTCCAGGTGTTTAACGAGGCGTATATTTTGACCCAGGGGGGACCGAACGACAAGAGTTTGTTCTTCGTGTTCTACCTGTGGCGGACCGCGTTCCGGGATACGGAAATGGGTTATGCCTCGGCGCTGGCCTGGGTGCTGTTCGTGATCATTCTGGCGTTTACGTTCCTCGTGTTCCGATCGTCGAAATCCTGGGTTCATTACGAAGGAGGCGGTCCGTCATGAGGGAATCCAGACTGAAGCTGGGCGCGGGCTATGTGGCGCTTGGAGTGATCTCACTGCTGTTTATCATCCCGTTTATTTGGCTGGTCCGAAGCTCGCTGATGGATTTATCGCAAATCTTCGTGATGCCACCGGAATGGATTCCGCATCCCTTCCACTGGGACAATTATAAAAGGGCGCTTACGTCCCTCCCGTTTGGCACGTACTTCGTCAATACGCTGGTCATTGTGGCGAGCGTGCTGATCGGAACGGTGCTGACGAGCACGATCTCGGCGTTCGGGTTTTCCCGGATCCGCTGGAAAGGGCGGGATGCCGTGTTCGCCGTCCTTCTGTCGAGTATGATGCTGCCGGGAGCGGTGACGCTTATCCCGAGCTTTCTCGGCTGGAAGGAGCTCGGATTCTACGATACGTATTATCCGCTCATCGTGCCTTCCTTTTTTGGAGGCGGGATCTTCAACATCTTTTTGCTGCGGCAATTCTATATGTCGATTCCGAAGGACTTTGACGAAGCGGCCGTCGTCGACGGGGCGGGTTACTTTCAAATCTATTGGCGCATCATCCTGCCGCTCAGCCGCTCCGCAGTGATCGTCGTCGCTTTGTTCACCTTCCTGGGCACCTGGAACGACTTTATGGGACCGCTCATTTACTTGAAGAGCGACAGCCGCTTCACGCTGGCGCTTGGCCTGCAGATGTTCCAGGGCAGCTACTCGGCCCAGTGGGATTTGCTCATGGCAGCCTCTGCGGTGGTCATCCTCCCGTGCGTGGTGATTTTTTTGCTGGGACAGCGTTATTTTCTGGAAGGAATTACCCTGACGGGGTTGAAAGGATAAGCATCGCAAGATATTGCATGAAGGGAGAGGGTGCAGGATGACAACGACTCATTCGCAGCAGGGCTGGCAGGGCGTGCCTTTTACTCAAGTGAAGATCCAGGATGAACTGTGGAAGCAGAGGCTGGAGGTATGCAAGCAGGTGACGCTCCGGACCTGCCTGGACAAATGCGAATCGACCGGGCGAATCAGCAATTTCGCCAAAGCGGCCGGCCTCATGGGAGGGGAATTTGAGGGGATTTATTTTAACGATTCCGATGTGTACAAGGTGCTTGAAGGCGCGGCATATCTGCTGATGGCGGACCGGGACCCCGAGCTGGAGGCGGAGATCGACCGGATCATCGGCTTGATCGCAGCGGCGCAGGAGCCGGACGGATACCTGACGACGTATTACACGCTTGAAGCCCCGGACCAGAAGTGGACGGATATGGAAAAGCACGAAATGTATAACGGCGGCCACCTGATCGAAGCGGCGGTTGCGTACCACGCGGCTACCGGAAAGCGAACGCTGCTGGACGTAGCCTGCAAGCTGGCTGACCATTACGACAGCCTGTTTGGGCCGGGCAAGCGGCACTGGGTGGAAGGCCATGAGGAGATTGAGCTGGCGCTGATCAAGCTGTATCACGCGACCGGTGAGGAGCGTTATTGGAAGCTCGCCCTGTGGCTGCTCGAGGAGCGGGGGCACAGGCATGGCCATGGTGCAATATGGGACCGCGAGGAGTGGGGACCGGCGTACTGCCAGGACGATGTGCCTGTCCGCGACATCGAGAAGGTGACCGGGCACGCCGTCCGTGCGATGTATTTGTACACCGCCATGGCGGACGTGGTGCTGGCCTCCGGAGACCGGACCTACGAAGACGCCCTGCGCAAAGTGTGGGCGCACACGGTCGAGCGGAACATGTACATTACCGGAGGCATCGGGCCGTCCCGGCATAATGAAGGGTTCACGCACGACTATGACCTCCCGAACGAGAGCGCTTACTGCGAAACCTGCGCCTCGATCGCGATGGTGTTCTGGAACCACCGGATGAGCCTGCTGTTTGGCGAGGCGAAGTACGCCGACGTCGTGGAACGCGCTATGTACAACGGGGCTTTGGCGGGGATTTCACTGTCCGGCGACCGTTTTTTCTACGTCAATCCGCTGGCGTCACAGGGCGATCATCACCGGACCGAATGGTTCGACACGTCCTGCTGCCCGACGAATTTGGTGCGGTTTCTGCCTTCGATCGGCGGATACAATTATGCCGTGAACGGGGAAGGCCCCGTCATGCTGCAGTTCGTCGCCGGTACGGCTGACCTGACGCTGAAGGACGGCAGCCGGGTTTTGATGAAGACCGTAACCAGCTATCCTTGGGACGGGCATGTTCATGTCGAGGTGGAGCCGGCCCGGGAGTCCGAATTCGCGGTGCGGCTGCGCCTGCCGGGATGGTGCCGCGGGGCGAAGCTGTCCATTAACGGGGAGAACGTGGCTCCTGCGGATTGGACCATAGACCGGGGATTCCTCGTGCTCAGCCGCCGCTGGCAGCCGGGCGACACGATAGACTACGTGATGGAGATGCCGGTTCAGCAGGTGCACGCGCGGCCGGAGGTCGAGGCCGACCGGTGCCGTGTCGCGGTTCAGCGCGGGCCGCTGGTGTACTGCCTGGAGCAGGCGGATAACCCGACGCTCGCTTATGACGAGTTTGCGGTCCGGCCGGGCATTTCCTTTGGCCTGGAGCCGCGGGACGAGCTGGGCGGCATCGTTGCGCTCACCGGGTTCGACGGGCAGCGGGCGTACCGCTTCGTTCCGTACCATTTGTGGGACAACCGGGAGCCGGGATTTATGCAGGTCTGGCTGAAGGAAGAGGAAGACGGACGGCTGTATTCGGTGTAGGGTAAAGCGTGTGTATAAGGGCGGTCCGGTGAGCGCAGGTTCACTAGGTGGCGCATGTCAAAGGTTCGACACCATATGCCGGGAGCCAGATAGGATCCGCTTTGCTGTAGCTTTATATGATAGATGGAGGCACCGGGAGAGATCCCGGTGCTTTTTGGCTTACGGCTTCAGATAGAACCTGAGCACCTGCGCCTGTTTGTGCGGTTTTGTTATCTTGCGCTTATACTTGGGAAGCCTTCCAAGCCCTCGCCGGCGGCAGTATACTTAAGCCGAGATATTTCTTGAGGTGGCTGCAGCCCTGCAGGATATCCCTTGGTCAACGATTTTTTACAATTGAATAGGGGGAAGTAAGAGGATGCTTACAACGATTGAATCTAATATTCTCTACTTTGGTACGCCTGTAGTTCTGATCAGCACTTTGAATGAGGACGGTTCGGCCAATTTAGCCCCGATGTCTTCCGCCTGGTGGCTGAATCAGTCCTGCATGCTCGGCATGAGCGGCAAATCGAAGACGGTCCAAAACATCAAGCGTGAGCGCGAGTGCGTGCTGAATCTGCCGTCGGCCGATCTGGTCAGTCAAGTGGATCGTCTGGCGCTGACGACAGGGGCGAGCCCCGTCCCTGATCACAAGGCGGAGATGGGCTACCGGTATGAGCCCGATAAATTCGGTCTTTCCGGGTTTACGCAAATCCCGTCGGACCTGGTAAAAGCGCCGCGGGCCGGGGAGTGCCCGGTTCAATTGGAGGCGGAACTGGTGCAGATCCACTCCTTTGAGGAGCCAAGCTCCATCGCTGCGATGGAGATGAAGATCAAGCGGATCCACATCGACGAGGAGCTGCTGATGGGGGAGAAAAACTACATCAACCCCGAGCGGTGGAATCCGCTGATCATGAGCTTTTGCGAGTTTTTCGGCCTCGGCCGCAAGCTGCACCCGTCGAGACTGGCGGAGCCGTTTATGGCGAAAAACTATGAGAAGTAATCTATAAAACAAACAGCGTTAGCAGGTCTGTTGAAGGGAGCATCGGATGGAAATCCGGTGCTTTTTTGTTTCGGGTGTGCCTTGAAGGGCGGTAATTTGTGGGCAGATCACTTTCCTCTGCCCACTTTCCCGTTCCAATAATGTCTGCAAACTCCTCCACCCATTCCCACTCCAAACTCATTGTTATATGCCGTGTAACCGCACAATAGAACCGTCGGAAAATAATTTACTAAAAATCCGGATAAATAGAAAAATATTTTCTTAAAAGCGTTTACATAAACTGAAGGTTTTGATAGTCTATGAATCAAGAAGCAATCATACATCATTTACCGGAGGAGTGAGGACGAATTGGAGAACAAGCTGAAGTATGATGTGGTGGTTATGGGCGGCGGTATTTCCGGCTCGATGGCTGCGGTGGCGGCCGCAAGCTCGGGGGCCAAGACGCTGATCGTGGAGTCCCACGGGTTTCTCGGCGGTACGCTGACGGCGAACGGCGTCGGGCCGATGATGACCTTCCATGCGGGGGATAAGCTGGCGATCCGTGGCTTCACCGACCAGCTGATTGAACGGCTGAAGCGGCAGGGGAAGTCGCCGGGGCATATTTTTGACACGGTCGGCTTTACGTATTCGGTAACCCCGTTCGATGCCGAGGCGATGAAGCATGAACTGGAGCTGATGGTGACCGAGAGCGGCGGGGAGATTTTGTACCACACGATGCTCGCCGGCGTGAAGGCGGAAAACGGGCGCATCGTCAGCATCAAGGTGTGTAACAAGTCGGGCTTGACCGACATCGAGGCATCCGTGTTTATCGACGGGACCGGGGACGGGGACCTATCCGTAGGCGCCGGGGCGGAGTTCACGAAGGGCCGGGAGTCCGACGGGGCAATGCAGCCAATGACGCTGAAAATGAAAATGTACAACGTGAACATCCCCAAAGTGAAGGAGTACATCCATGCGCATCCGGAGGATTTTCCGCTATACAACGGCGACACCTCCATCATCGAGAAGGCGCCGCGCCTGTCGGTCGGCGGCTTTGACAGCTTGTTCCGGAAGGCGAAGGAGCGCGGCGAAATTTCGATCCAGCGCGAGAACGTGCTGTTCTTCGAAACGAACAATCCGGGCGAAGTCATTCTGAATACGACCCGGATTCTGGGCCACGATCCGACCGATGCGTTCAGTCTCAGCCTTGCCGAGATGGAAGGACGGAAGCAGTGCCGCGAGCTGGAGCTGTTTGTCCGCAAATACATTCCGGGCTTCGAGAACGCAGTCGTGGAGTCCACCGGTCCGAACATCGGGGTGCGCAGCTCCCGCCAGATCAAAGGGGTGTACACGCTGACCGCCGAGGACCTGCTGGAACAGAAGCTTTTTGATGATACCATTGCCCATTCCGGTTATCCGATCGACATTCACAGCCCGGACGGGGAAGGGACGAAGCATCAGAAGCTGGAGTGGGGCGGCATGTACAGCATTCCGTACTCCTGCATGATCACGAATTCCGTGAAAAACCTGATCGTCATCGGCCGCTGCATCTCGGCGACGTTTGAAGCGCAGGCGGCCATGCGAACGACCCCGACGACGGGGGCGATCGGCCATGCGGGGGGCGTGGCTGCGGCGTACGCGGCCAAACATGGCGTTAACGTGCAGGATGTGGACATCAAAGCGGTGCAGGCACAGCTCAAAGCGCAAGGAGCCCATTTGGAAATATAGGCCATGAATCATTAAGCATGTGAAGTAAACATGTGAATGAACCACGTGAAGGAATCTCATGACGAGAGGGGTAACCAAAGTGACTGGTGTAATGTGGGTGCAAGCGATCGGTATTTTGATTGTGTTTTTGGTGTTCGTCGGGCTGATGATGACGCGCAAAATCCCGGCAATTCTGGCGCTTCCGCTGATGGCGATCCTGTTTGCGATCATCGCCGGGGTACCATGGAACTCGAATAATCCCGATACGACAAGCATTGCCAAAACGATCCTGGCGTCGGGCTCGATGCGGCTGTCCGGGGCGATTGCCGGCCTCGTGTTCGGCGCCTGGTTCGGGCAAATCCTGAACAAGGTCGGTATTACCAAATCGATTATCCGCAAAGCCGCCGAGCTGGCCGGAGATAAGCCGATGCTGATCGCGATTCTGTTTTTCGTGACCGCGTCCATTATTTTCTCCGCCGCAGGCGGGCTGGGCATGGTGATCCTGGTCGGTACGATCGTCATTCCGATCATGCTGACCGCCGGCATTTCGCAGTTCGTTGCGTCGATCGTTGTGCTGTCAGCGGTCGGGGTGGGTGCGCTTTTCAATGTATCCAACTGGGCCGTGTATGTTGATGTGCTCGGGCTCTCGGTCGACCAAATCGCCGACTACACGATGGTGGCTGCGCTGCCGCTGATCGTGCTGTCCCTGGCCATGATCGTGTTCTATATCCGCAAGGACGGCAAGGGCCGCAGAGCGTGGGCGATGCCCGCAGCTACCGGCGGTGACGGCAAGAAAGTGCCGACCTATGCGCTGATCAGCCCGCTGGTGCCGGTTATTCTGGTGTTCGCTTTTAAAATCGATATCGTTCCCGCCGTCATCATCGGCGCGCTCGTCACGATCCTGCTGGCCTGGCCGAAGCGCCCGATCCACGTGCTCTCCAGCGCGCTGATCGAGGGCATTCAGGACGTCGCCGGCGCCATGGCGCTCATGATCGGCATCGGCATCCTGCTCAATTCGGTTATGGCGCCGCAGGTTTCGGCGCTGATTTCCCCGCTCATTGAGGCGGTGCTTCCTGGCAATCCGATCATGTACATTCTCTTCTTCACCATCCTGTCGCCGCTGGCGATTTACCGCGGTCCGCTCAACGTATGGGGTCTTGGCAGCGGCATCGCCGCCCTGTTCGTGACGGCAGGCATGACGCCGGTCGCCGCCATGCTGGCGCTACGCGTGGTCAGCAACGTGCAGGCCGTGTCCGACCCGACGAACTCGCATAACGTATGGGTTTCGGATTTTACGAAGACCGATATCAACGAAATCTTGAAGAAGACACTGCCTTGGATGATGGTTGCTGTCCTGATCTCGATGATCATCGGCGCATTCATGGTGTTTTGATAAAGACAGCTTTTACGGATGATTCCGGACGGGGAATGGACTGCGCGGCTTGATGCGGGCCTTCCCCTGTCCTGACTTCAGGAGGGTAACATGGAGAGAAAAAAAGTAAGGGTAGGCATCGACGTCGGCGGAACGTTTACAGACGCGGCCGTCATCGACAACGAAACGTTTGAAGTCATCGGCAAAATGAAAATCCCGACGACGCACCATGATGAGGACGGTGTGGCAAAGGGGATTGTGCAGATTTTGAACCGGATTCTGGAGAGCCAGGGCATTCTCCCGGAGGATGTCACGTTTATCGCCCATGGGACAACCCAGGCGACCAACGCCCTGCTCGAAGGGGATGTGGCCAGAGTCGGCATCATCGGTATGGGTACGGGGCTCGACGGCATGAGTGCAAGGTCCGAGTCCAATCCGGGGGATATTGAGCTGGCGCCAGGCAAGTTTTTGAAAACATATCATACGTTCCTCGACTCCAAAAATCTCACGGACGCAGACATTGAAACCGCCATCGACGCCTTGGTGCAGCAGGGGGCCGAAGTCATCGTCGCCTCCGAGGCGTACAGCGTCGACGATCCGACCAATGAGCTGCGGGTCATCGAACTGGCGAACCGCAAGGGCATCTATGCCACCGGCGGCCACGAAATTTCCCAGCTGTACGGGCTGAAGACGCGGACGCGGACGGCGGTCGTCAACGCATCTCTCATTCCAAAAATGATGGAAACGGCCAACATGACCGAGAAGTCCGTCAAAAACGCCAATATCCAGTCCCAGCTGATGATCATGCGCTGCGACGGCGGCGTGATGAGCATCGACGAGGTACGGAAGCGCCCGATCCTGACGATGCTGTCAGGCCTCGCGGCCGGGGTGGCGGGCGCTTTGATGTATGAGAAAATTTCGGACGGCATTTTCTTCGAGGTCGGCGGAACGAGCGTAGACATTTCCGTTATTAAAAACGGCAAGGTCATGATCCAGAACGCCCAGGTCGGCGGCCACCGCACGTACCTGCAGTCGCTGGACGTCCGCACGCTCGGCATTGCCGGCGGCAGCATGATCAAGGTGTCCGGGGGCAAAATTACCGACGTCGGCCCGCGGAGCGCGCACATCGCCGGCAAGGAGTACGAGGCGTTTGCACCGGCGGACGAAATCGTCAGTCCGAAGGTGAAATTCGTCAGCCCCCGGGCAGGCGATCCGGCCGAATACGCCATCTGCGAGTGCGGAAATGGACGGGAGTTCTCGTATACGCTGGCGGGTGCAGCCAACATCCTCGGCTACGTGCCGGAGGGCGACTATGCATATGGTAACAAGGAAGCGGCGGTAAAAGCGTGGGAAGCCCTTGCCGCACATGTTGGTCTGAGCGTGGAGGAAGCCGCGCGCAAGGTGATGGACATTGCGATCGATAAAACGATGAAAACCGTAAATGAAATGATTCAGGATTATGAGCTGGACCGGGCCTTCGTTACGCTCGTTGGCGGCGGTGGCAGCGGGGCGGTGCTGGTGCCGGCGATGGCCAAGCGGGAAGGCTTCAAGAGCCAGATCGCCAGCAACGCGCCTTATGTCTCCACGATCGGGGTGGCGCTGGCCATGGTCAAGGAGCAGCTGGAGCGGACCGTCGTCAATCCGACGGAAGAGGATATCAAGCGGATCCGGGCCGACATCGTGGAGCGGATCGTCCAGTCGGGAGCCAGCGAGGAGACGGTGGAGGTCACGATAGAAATCGACAGCCAGAAGAACATTCTGCGGGCCATCGCGACCGGCTCGACCGAGCTGCGCTCCAAAGACCTTGGCCAGCAGGCGATGCCGCTGGAAGAAATGACGGCGGTCGCGGCCAGCTCGGTCGACCAATCGCCGGAGAACACCCGGCTGGCGGCGCAGAGCGGACGCTGGAGCCTGTTCGAAGCGGAGCAGACGAAGAAATCCCTGTTCGGCCTGATGAAGAAGAAGGTCAACTACGTCGCCGTGCTGGACCGTGAAGGGGTTGTCCGCTTCAAGAAGAGCGGCGTCCAATTTACGAAAGTGACGAAAGCTGCGGCTGATGACCGGCTTAACGAATTTCTGGACGACAATACGATTTACTCTGACGCCAACGCGACGATCCCGAAGGTGTTTGCCTTTTATAAGGAGAAAATGCTGGATCTGACCGGCATGCAGACGAAGGAGCAGCTGCTGTCGATTCTCACGCTTGAAACGGAGATGCTGAAGTCCGAGGACGAAATGATCGTCATTGCGTACCAATAGAACAGCTAAAGAGATGAAGAGATAGATCAAGGTTAGAACACGAAGAGGGGGTGACAGGCATGCCGGAGTTCCAGGAATTCGGTTGGAATGTTCAACATCTTGGACTGACCGATGAAGTGCTCGCCCATGCGGAGCTCACCAAGGACCCGCTGTACCGCAAAATTCCCAAGGACCGCTTCGCCTATTATGTGGACATGTCGCTTCAAAGGGGCAGGGAAGCGGCGCAGGCCTGCCGGGGCATGTCCATCCGCGAGCTGTACCGCAGGGAAGGCCTTCGCTACGATATCACCGACCGCTCCGGTACGTTTCATCAGCTCTCTCTGCGGGCGCAAATCGATTTCAACCAAACGCCGCCGGAGGTAGTCGTTTACGCCGCATCCCTCCGCGGTATGGCGGATGCATACCGGGCGGTCATGAGCTCGGGAGAACAGGCAAATCATTCGGCGGACGCGAAATCAGGCCCAGGCAATGCGCTGCAGCCGTCAGGGCGCACGCCAGGTCCACATTCGGAGCGCCCACCCGCCCCTCAGGACAATGAGCTGGAGCGGCTGGTCGATATCCACCTGGCGCATGAATTTTTTCACTATGTGGAATACCGGGCAGGGCAGTTTACCAACGACATGCTCGAGCCGGTCGAGGTGTTCCGGCTGGGCAGGCGGCTGGTGAAGCGCTCGAGCGTCGTTCAGTGCAGCGAAATCGCTGCCCACGCCTTTTGTAAGGAGATGATGGGCCTGCCTTTCTTGCCGAATGTACTGGATTACGCCTTCCTGATCCAAACCGGTTCTTTAAGCGAAGAGGACTTTTACCGGGAAGTCGAGGCTTGGAAGAGCGGCCATGCGGCGGCGTTGTGACATCGTTTTCTAAATACCTTCCCTTGTATGATATAATGGGGTGTGCTAGCGGGGGTTACCGGATTAGCTATTTTCCCACAGGTAGGTCAGGAGGAGGTCACATGTCTTCACAGGTTCCGGCCGTCATCGCCAAAATCGTATCGCAAACCCAAAAGTTAACCTACGGCGAGAATCAAATCGCCAACTTTGTTATTCATAATCCGGAGTTTATTACCCGCAATACCATCACGGCGATTGCGAATGAGATCGGCGTGTCCGAGACGAGCATTAACCGCTTCTGCAAAAAGGTCGGCTACAAAGGCTTCAACGACTTCAAGATTGCCTTTGCCCAGGACGCGTTCTACCGGGATATGCAGGCGAAGAAGAAGGAAAGACGCGAGATCAATCCCATTGATGCGCTCGCTTTGGATTATAACGAGCTGATCGTGAACACATCCGCGCTCGTGACGGAGGAGCAGCTGAACCAGGTCGTGGATCTGCTGAAGAATGCCCGCCGGATCGTGGTCATCGGATTGTTCGATTCGTTTTTGGCGGCAATGGCGCTCCGCAACCGGCTGGCGATTATCGGCATGATGGCAGAAGCCATCAACGACAGCAGGGAAATGAAGATCGCCGCCTCCCAGTGCGGTCCGGACGATGTGGTCATCGCTTTCTCCCGTTCGGGTTCAACGAGGGAAATTATCGATGCGGTATCCATCGCGCGGGTCAATCAGGCGAAGGTGATCGCGATTACCTGCTACGACGCTTCGCCGATTACGGAGAACGCGGCCGTCGATATTATTGTTCCGGATAAAATATCCGTCAATAACAGCGCCTTTATGTCCAATCATATTACGTTCCTGTTCGTGGTCGATCTGATCATGAGCGTGTTTATTTCCTCGGATAAAAAGTATTTGAAAAAGAAGCTGGACAGCGAGGGCCTGCTGGCCAGCGACCAGTCGATCACGAATTATTTTTTGTAAAAAGAGCGTTTCCTGCCGGAGGGCAGGGGGCGCTTTTTTTGTTGGCTTACGGTCAAGTCCCGGAGAGCGCTGTCATATACATCTTTACGGATTCATCTTCGATCCTGCGGATGACGCCAAAGTTGTGCGCAAAGCCGCAGAATGGGCGATTGGCCGTGGAGACGGGTCCCACTAGAATGGGGTTGTAAACTTACAGGTGGTTCCCACCGGGAGGAGATTGGTATGAGCAAAAAAATGCGTTTTGCCATTATTGGGGCCGGCGTGATCGCCCCTCTGCACGCGAGAGCCATCGTGAGCCATCCGGAAGCGGAGCTGGCGGCGGTCGTAGACGCCGTTCCGGAAAAAGCGGCAAAAATAGCAGAGGAATTCGGAGCGGCCCACGTATATACGGATACCCGGCAAATGCTTCAGGAGTGTGACGTGGACGTCGTCTGCATCTGCGTGCCCAGCGGAGGGCACCGGGATGCAACCGTCGCGGCAGCGGAGGCGGGCAAGCATGTGCTGTGCGAAAAGCCCCTCGGCATTACCAAGGCGGACATGGACGAGATGATCGAAGCCTGCCGAAGCCATGGCGTCAAGCTGGCCACCGTATTCCAGAAACGGACCACGCCGCATGCACTGCTGACCAAAAAGGCCATTAACGAAGGCAAACTTGGTAAATTAGTGCTCGGAGACGCCTACTTGAAGTACTACCGCAGCCCGGAATATTACAAAAGCGCCGGATGGCGAGGAACATGGGCCATTGATGGAGGCGGCGCCCTCATGAATCAGGGGGTGCACGGCATCGACATCATCCGCTGGATGATGGGGGAAGTAGACAGCGTCTTTGCCTACACGGCTCCATTAATTCATGACATCGAGGTGGAGGATACAGCGGTTGCGGTTTTGAAATATAAGAATGGGGCGTTTGGGGTCATCCAGGGAACGACGTCGGTCAATCCCGGCCAGGAGCCGCGTTTTGAAATTCACGGCGAGCACGGGACGATCATTTACGGAGACAGCGGTTTTAAAGTATGGAAAACGGTTGACGGTGATGCAGCTCCGCTTGTGTCGGAAGGCTCCGCCGAAGGTACGGATGACCCGAATGCCATTTCTTCCGACGGGCACTACATTCTGATCGACGACCTGATTCAGGCGGTGTGGGAGGATCGTGAGCCGCTCATTTCGGGAGAGGAAGCGAGGAAATCGGTGGACCTGATCCTGGCCATTTACGAGTCCTCGCGTACGGGCAAGGAAATCAAACTGTAGGAAGAGGCGATGAACGGAAATGAGTACAGAAGAGCTGAAGATCGCAATCATTGGGCTGGACACGTCGCATGCGCCGCTCTTTGCTGAGCTGCTGAACAATCCGGATCACCCGCACCATGTGCGCGGCGGGAAAGTAACAGCCGCCTATCCGGGCGGATCGCCGGATTTTGAACTGAGTATCGGGCGGGTGGACAAATTCACGGCTGAAGTCAGGGACAACAGCGGCGTCCCCATCGTCCAGAGCATCCAGGAGGCAGCCGAAAACGCCGATGCCATCCTGCTGCTCTCCGTGGACGGGCGCGTGCACTTGGAGCAGTTCCGGCAAATCGTTCCTTATGGAAAGCCGGTTTTTATCGACAAGCCGTTTGCCGTCACGACCCGTGACGCCAAGGCGATTTACCGGCTGGCACAGGAGCACGGAATTCCGCTCATGAGCTGCTCCTCCGTCCGCTGGTCGGAAGGCCTGGGCCGGGCGCTGAACTCAGCCGATCAGGGGAACATCATCGGGGTGGATACCTACGGCCCCATGGAGCTGCAGTCCACGCAGGCGGGCTTTTACTGGTACGGCATTCATGCCGCCGATATGCTGTACCGCAGCATGGGCAAAGGGTGTAAAGAGGTCACGGTCACCACGAATACCGACCATGATCTGGCTGTAGGTGTATGGGAGGACGGCAGGGTCGGAACGCTGCGCGGCAACCGGAAGGGCAACCGCCGTTTCGGAGCGTTGATTCACCGTGAGCAGGGGACCGAACATGTCGACGCGTATGCGGACGGCAAGCCGTATTATGCCAGCATGCTGGAGGAAGTGATCCGCATGTTCCAAACGGGCGCCGCTCCGATCGACATGACGGAGACGCTGGAAGTCATTGCGTTTCTGGAGGCCGCCAACGAAAGCCGGGAGACCGGCAGGACGGTGAAACTGGATACGGGCATCAGCCCGGTTGCCAGCTCCTGATTTTGCCGCTTGCTTCTTGCGGCACGGTGAAAGCCATCCAGGTTCGCTCCCGGCTCGGTGTCATAGATACTGCTGCTGCATCCCGACTATGGCGGTTGGACGAAGCGCACCCTGGGAGTCTATAACGGGTGATCTGAAACATGCAAGAAGATGTGCAATGATCTGATTTTGCACAGACGATGAATGAAGGTGATGAAAGGAGGGGAAGGGCGACATGAATGCGGCTTTTCAACTGGGCGTCATTACCGACGAAATCTCCCAGGACATCGCCGATGCGATCCGCATTGCCCACAGATACGGGCTGGCCGCACTGGAGCTGCGCTCTGTGGACGGAGAGCAGCTGTATCGGCTGAGCGATTCGCGCATAGAGGAGATCGGTGCGGCGATCCGGGCAGCTGGCCTGAAGGTCAGCGGCTTATCTGCCCCGGTGTTTAAATGCAACCTCCGGAATGCGGAAGAAGTAGCCGAGCACCGGGGGATTTTGACCCGTTATGCGGAGTTGGCGCAGCGGCTCGGCACCAGGTATGTCCGCGGCTTCAGCTTCTGGGCCGAAGGCCCGCTGGAGGAGGCGTATGGCGACATCGTCCGCGAATTAAAGAACGTAGTGCCGATCCTGGAGCAGCATGGCGTCATTTACTCGCTGGAAGCGGATCCGGCGGTCTACGCCTCCAATGCGGCCAAAGCCGCAGCTCTGATCCGGGCGGTGGATTCGCCTTATGTTCAAGGGTTGTATGACCCGGGTAACGACCTGTGGGACCCGGACCAGGAGGTCCCTTACCCTGACGGCTACGATGCTTTGCGGGGGCGGATCTGCCACATCCATTTGAAGGATGCGGTGAAGCAGGGAGATCATACCGAAGCGGTGGCGATCGGAAAAGGTCAGGTGGATTACGCCGGCCTGCTGCGCCGCCTGGTGCAGGAGGGGTATGACGGCTATTTGGTGGTCGAAACCCACTACAGGCTTCAGTCGAGCCTGACGGAAGAGCAGCTCAAGCGCCCGGCCGGATATGCTTTTTCCGAGGGAGGGGAAGAGGCGACGATCGACTGCCTGAATTCCTTGTTTGAGCTGCTGGAGCAGAGCTCCATTTCAATAAGCAAGCAATAAACAAGAGCGGTTCGTAAATTAATGGAGGAGGAATGATCATGCCCAGTCCCCGTTTGGCGGAGAAAAAGTGGTGGAAGGACCGTCTTCAGGTCCGGCAGTACGCGTCGAGAGACGAGATGGGAAGAGCGGCGGCAGCCGATGTCTCCCAAGCAATGAAGGCGATCCTGGCGGACCGGGGCAGCCTGCGGATCGTGTTTGCCGCGGCTCCGTCGCAGAACGAGCTGCTGGACTACCTCGCAGCGGATAAAGATATCGAGTGGGGCCGGGTGACCGCGTTTCACATGGACGAATATATCGGACTGGACGAAGATGCTCCCCAGCGGTTCAGCACTTTTCTGGATACCCGGCTGTTCTCCCGCGTCCGCCCGGGAACCGTCCACTTGATCGACGGCTCCGCCGATCCCGCCGCGGAGTGCGAACGGTATGCGGCACTGCTGCAGGAGGCCCCGATCGATATCGTCTGCCTCGGCATCGGGGAGAACGGCCATTTAGCTTTTAACGATCCGCCGGTGGCCGATTTCAACGACCCGAAGACGGTAAAAATCGTCGAGCTCGACGACATGTGCCGGGAACAGCAGGTTCGGGACGGCTGCTTTGACCGGTTCCGGGAGGTGCCCGAAACCGCGATGACGCTGACGATCCCTACGCTGCTATCCGGCGGCCGCCTGTTCTGCATCGTGCCGGGCCCGACGAAGCGCAGCGCGGTGACGCAGACGCTGGAGGGACCGATTACGACCGCCTGCCCGGCCTCCATTTTGCGGGAGCACCCGAACTGTACGTTATACCTGGACCGGGATTCGTATGGAGTCTGACCGCCGCAAGATGGAACCCATGGCAGCAGGCGGCCGTGACGCCCTGACCCGGCTGGAGGGCATTCATGTCTTGACCGGGGAGCATATCCGGCTCACCCTGGCAGGCGGGGTAATTGCCGGGTACGAGGTGCTCGGGACGCCGGAGGAGGCGGAGATCCGGCAGGCTGCCGGGGCACAGGCGGGCGGGCAGGAGCTGCCCCTCATCGGACCGGGACTGGTGGACCTGCAGCTTAACGGGTACGCAGGGCTTGACCTCAACACCCATCCGCTGCAGGCGGATACCGTCCGGCAGTTAAACGAGAGGCTGTGGGCGGAAGGCGTCACCTCGTATTTGCCTACGCTGATTACGAACAGCGATGAAGCGCTGCGCAGCGGACTCGGCACGATTGCCGAAGTGTGCGAGACGGACTCCAATCATAATATGGCGGGAATTCACCTGGAGGGGCCGTTTATCTCCCCGGAGGACGGGCCGAGAGGCGCCCATGACGCCCAGTACGTCAGGGCGCCGGACTGGGAACTGTTCCAGTCCTGGCAGGAGGCTGCCGGAGGGCGGATCCGAATCGTCACGGTATCGCCGGAGTGGCCGGAGGCCGTGGATTTTATCGAGCGGTGCACGGGCAGCGGCGTGCTGGTCTCGATCGGCCACACCGCGGCCAACTCGGCCCAGATCCAGGCGGCCGTTCAAGCCGGAGCGCGCATGTCCACGCATCTGGGCAACGGGGCCCACCCGGTGCTGCCCCGCCACCCGAATTACATATGGGATCAGCTGGCGGAGGAGCACTTGTGGGCGAGCGTGATTGCGGACGGCTTTCACCTGCCGGACACTTTTCTCCGCGTCGCCGCCAAGGTGAAGGGCGAGCGGCTGATCCTGGTCAGCGATGCCGTCAGCTTCGGCGGGATGCCGCCCGGCACGTACGATACGCATATCGGCGGCCGCGTCACGCTGACGCCGGCAGGGCGGCTGCACCTGGCCGGGCAGCCCGCGCTGCTTGCGGGCTCGGCGCTGCCCATGACCGCCGGCATCGCGCACCTCGCGGAGCGGGGCATCGCCAGCCTTGGCGAGGCATGGGCGATGGCCTCGGTGCGGCCCGCGGGCCTGCTCGGCCTGCCCGCGGCCCAGGGCCTGGCGCCCGGCGCGCCCGCGGACGTGGCGCTCTTCACGAAGGATGCGGCGGGCATCCGCATCCTTCGCACCTACAAGCGCGGGCAGCTGAAGTACGACGCCTGCGATGTGAGCGCTGACCGCGATCCGCACGATACCGGCTTTACCCGGTAACACCTGCACGGTGCAAGCTTTCCATCGCCACACGATAACACCAGCACCACATACACGATAGCGCCCGCGCGATACGCGATGCACTGCTCCACACGATATGCCCACACCACACACCGCGGCCATGTCCACCAAATGACGTTCGCACCATGAGTCATGGCCATCTCCACCCGACGATGTACTCACCTCGCACCATCCCCCTAGTCCACGCACCATCAGCGCATCGCCCCAATGTTCAGCCCCAAGCTTAGCGCGGGCTGACCAAAACATAACCCCCACCCGGATACGCAGTCCGGGTGGGGGTTTTTACTTTACCCACATGTGATGGCAGCAGGCCCTGCTGAGGTTCAACTGCCTTTCATGCCATTAATCTTTATGCACCGTAACTCCAACCTCGACCCAGCGGAGTGGGCGGAATCGATCTGGAGAAGCGAAGTGGTCGCCTTAGTCTTGTCCAGCCCTAAGCTTAGCGCGGGCGGAACCAAACCATTAACCCCCACCCGGATACGCAGACCGGGTGGGGGTTTTTACTTTACCCACATGTGATGGCGGCAGGCCCTGCTGAGGTTCGGGGGCCTTTCATGCCATTAATCCTTAAGCACCGTAACTCCAACCTCGACCCAGCGGAGTGGGCGGAATCGATCTGGAGAAGCGAAGCGGCCCGCCTTTGTCTTATCCAGCCCCAAGCATAGCGCGGGCTGACCAAAACATAGCCCCCACCCGGATACGCAGTCCGGGTGGGGGTTTTTACTTACCCACATGTGATGGCGGCAGGCCCTGCTAAGGTTCGACGGCCTTTCATGCCATTAATCCTTAAGCACCGTAACTCCAACCTCGACCCAGCGGAGTGGGCGGAATCGATCTGGAGAAGCGAAGCGGTCGCCTTTATCTTATTCAGCCCCAAAGCTTAGCGCGGGCTGAACCAAAACATTAACCCCCACCCGGATACGCAGACCGGGTGGGGGTTTTTACTTTACCCACATGTGATGGCGGCAGGCCCTGCTGGGGTTCGACGGCTGTTCATGCCATTAATCTTTATGCACCGTAACTTCAACCTCGACTCAGCGGAGTGGGCGGAATCGATCTGGAGAAGCGGAGCGGTCGCCTTTGTCTTATCCAGCCCCAAGCTTAGCGCGGGCTGCCCAAAACATAACCCCCACCCGGATACACAGACTGGGTGGGGGTTTTTACTTTACCCACATGTGATGGCGGCAGGCCCTGCTGGGGTTCGCCGGCTGTTCATGCCATTAATCTTTATGCAACGTAACTCCAACCTCGACCCAGTGGAGTGGGCGGAATCGATCTGGAGAAGCGAAGCGGTCGCCTTTGTCTTTGGATTTCACCCTTGGTATGTTTCCGGTCAAGAAATCCAAAGACAACAGCGATCGGAAGAACGATCCGTACACGGAGCGGCCACTCGAGCGTCGAAGTATCATGATGCATCATCAATGCCAACGGAGCGTCCACCCGAGCGCCGAAGTGCCACGAGGCATCAGCAAGCATCGATGCCAACGAAGGCGCCTTGAAGTCTTCCGACTAAAATTTATGCCGTAAATTACTTATCCTACTAAGACGCCTGCGTTAGCGCCTGCCTGCACCAACGCTTCCACTCCCAGCCTGCCCGCCATCACTCCCCCTACGACGCATATTTGCGCCGATATTCCCCGGGCGTAATCCCCGCATGCCGCTTGAACATGCGGATGAACGAGTTCACGTTGCGGTAGCCGACCCGGGCCGCCACGTCCTGAATACGCAGATCCAGGTTCTGCAGCAGCTCCTTGGCGGTCCGGATGCGCAGGTCGTTCAGATAGTCGCTGAAATTGACGCCGGTCTTCTCCTTGAAATACGTCGACAGGTAGCCGGACGTAATGTTCAGTTTGTCGGCCATCATGTCGAGGTTGATGTCCTCGTCCAGATGCGTGCACATATACTCCGTCACGAACGACGTGATCGGATCATGCTCCTCCGTCTTGCGCCGGATTCCCTGCAGCACGGGGTGCAGCAGGTCCGCGAACCAGCGCTCGTACTGCGCCCGGCAGTAGAAGCGCCGGGTCTCCTCGAGCGGCGGGCGGCCGCCGGCATCGGCCGATGCAGCCGGGGGAAGCTGGCGCAGCGCTTTATCCAGCTCGCCCGCCACATCTTTGGCGAACTGCCGGTAGTCGCTGGCCACCGCCTGCTTCTTCTCGAGCTGGTCCAGGCTGCGCCGGACCCACTCCTGCATGCCTTCCTCACTGCCGCTCATCAGGCGGGTCTGGAACTCCTGCTCCCACATCGCTTTGAGGTAGCGCTCGCCTCGCGCTCCGCCGTCAGGGGCGTCCGGCCGAATCCACTGCGTTTCATCCACCAGGCGGCGCAGCTTCAGCCGCTCCTGGACCTGCTCATACGCAGCCGTAAAGTCCGCCCCCGCCGGCTGAACGGCTCCATGGGCCATCGTGACGAGATAGCTGTCACGGTCCACGGAGAACACCTGCAGCAGCCGCTGCATGTACGGGGTGAGATCGGCTTCCGGATCGGGCAGGAACAGCAGCGTCAGGATCTGATGGGGCTCGGTTTGGATCGTGACGGCATCGGGAAAAGCCTGACGCCATACATTGTCGACGTACACGCGGAGGTAATAAGAGCCTTTACCCGTTTTCTGCTGATAATGCTCGAAGGCATCCTTGAACAGCACCTGGTAGACCACCACTACATAAGGCAGGCTCGTATCGGTCAGCTCCTGGATCTCCTTCAGGTTCATATGGATGTTCTTCAGCTTGTTGGTGTAGGCGTAATGCCGGAGCATGGAATTTTTGCGTGCCAGATCGCGCGAAATGCTTTGGTGGGAGATGCGCATGTGGTGCATTTTTCGCGTGATCAGCTCGATTTCGCGAACGGGTTCGTTATCCGTGCCGCTGCCGGCATCGGCTTCGTAGCCCTTCAGTTCGTCGACGATGAGCCGAATCGGCTGGTGCATGCGCCGGCTGAACAGGAAGGTCAGCACGATCAGGACGCCGACGATCGCGAGTAGCGACAGCAGGATCAGATTCAGATTGAGCAGCTGGCCGGAAATGCTCTGGACCGGAACCCGGCTGACGTAGGTGAAGCCCGTACCGGCTCCCTTTTTGTAGAAATAGTAGTAATCCTTCGTTTGCATAAAGGAACGGTCCGGGTCAAACGAAGTGACGAGACCCGAATTGATGTCGGCCGACGTCTGATAGAGCGGCTGCCCGTCAGCACTCAAAATATAAAACTGGTCGCTGATCGAAACGTGCAGGTCCTGCGTCAGCTTTTGGGCATCGATCATGACGATGAAGTACATGTCGCGGTAAGGCATCATTTTAATGATCATGGGCATCAGCACGCCTTTGGACACCGTATGGCCCGCCGTGTTCTCGGTAAAGGCGGCAGCCGGAAATACGCGGTAGGCGTACGATTCGTCAAATTGGCGGTCCCAAAACTCCGGCGGGTAGGAAGGGCTAATGTAATACGTGCCAAACATCGCTTTTGCGCTGCTTGTCCCGTCCTTCTCGATGACGTAGGCGTCGCTGCGGAAGTCAATGATGAGGTTGTCAATATAAAGGAAGGGATTCGTGTACAGCTGCTTCATCTCGGCAATGACGTCGTTGACGTAACCGTAAGCCTTGTTGACTCGGGCATGCCGGAGCAAATTGATGTGGGTCGCCCAGAGGCTGTTCTGGTTCAGACCGAGCACCATTTCCCGGGTCAGGCGAAAATGGTCCTCATAGCCATCCACCGCGTGATTAATGCTCAGCTCGTTGTACTTGACGATCTCCTGGTGGATCTGGCGTTTTAAATAGAAGAAGGAAACCAGGTTGAAGGCGGCAAGAAGCAAGATGACGGCCAGAAATCCAAGCAGCAATTTCGTGAAAAGCGTCGTATACCCCAGTTTTTTCGTCAGCATGAGTGACATCTCTTGAACACCTCCGGCAATGTGCGCTCTGTTACCTATATAGATTGAACTAAAGGTTTGCATTGAAACTCCTGTTATAACGGCCCAATAGAGGCCTAGAACATTCCTTTCTTTAGTTCAATCTATGTATATCATAAGATTTATTTTCGCATTCAAACAATATTCACCTTTTCGGGTATCTCTACAATCTTCCGGCTGACCCCGGAAAAAGGGGATATCCTCACAAACGTGCAGATTTATTTATGGAGAAGCGTTCAAGTATGATTCGGGTACAGGGTTTCACGGCCCATGACCAAAGAGGGAGGTGCGCATGTGGGTGAAACAAGCACAATCGGAAGTGTCGGGAATCGTTGAAGCAGGCCTGCCGGGCCTGAACGTAAAGCGCCGCAGCGGCATGACCATGCAGAGCAGGCTGAAGCGGGCCTGGAGACGAAGCAAATACTTATGGCTGCTGTTTCTCCCGTGCCTGCTGTATTACGCGATTTTTAAGTATGCACCGATGTTCGGCCTCGTCATTACATTCAAAAACTACAACGTGTTCAAGGGCATTTGGGCGAGCGAGTGGGTGGGCTTCAAGTATTACCGGATGTTTTTCGAGAACCCGGATTTCTGGGTGCTGATGAAAAACACGGTGCTGCTCGGCGTTTACAAGCTGGTCTTCGGCTTCCCGGCGCCCATCATTCTGGCCCTGCTGCTGAACGAAGTCCGGAATGCCGTGTTCAAAAAATGGGTGCAGACCGTCAGCTACCTGCCGCATTTCATTTCCAACGTCATCGTGGCCAGCATGGTGATCATGTTCCTGTCCCCGAATGGGGGAATCATCAATGAACTGATTACTGCGCTTGGCGGCAAGCCGGTCAACTTCATGATGGAGCCGGGATGGTTCCGGCCGGTCTATGTCCTGTCGGAAATCTGGCAGCACATCGGATGGGAGACGATCATCTTCCTGGCAGCGCTGACCGCGGTCGATCCGCAGCTGTATGAAGCGGCCAGCATCGACGGGGCGAACCGGTGGCGGAAGCTGTGGCATGTGACGCTGCCCGGCATTGCCCCGACCATCATGATCATCCTGATCCTCGATATCGGGAAGGTGCTCGAGATCGGCTTCGAGAAAGTATTTCTGATGTATAACCCGGCCATTTACGACACGGCGGACATCATCAGCACTTATGTGTACCGGGTCGGAATGGAGCAGGGGAACTTCAGTTACGCCTCATCCATCGATCTGTTCATGGGGGTCATCAGCTTCATCTTTATTTTTTCGGCCAACTTTATCAGCCGCAGACTGGGGGGAACCAGCCTATGGTAAGTGCAGGGGAGGTTCGCGGCCGCCGCAGGATCAGCCTGTTTACCATCATCAATACGCTGATTCTGCTCGGCGTCGCCGCCGTGACGCTGTATCCGTTCGTTTACATGCTTGCGGTTTCGCTCAGCGGGGACGTGTACGTCATGAAGGGAGAAGTCACGCTGTGGCCAAAAGGTTTTAATCTCCGGATGTACGATCTGGTGCTGGGAGACCCGAAAATTTGGTCGGCCTACCGGAACACGATCATCTACACCGTGCTCGGCACGGCGATTGCGATGATCATTACGTCCATGGGCGCTTATGCGCTGTCCCGCAGCGACATGACGTTTCACAAGGGCTTTACGCTATTGATCGTGTTTACGATGTTCTTCAGCGGGGGCATGATCCCGACGTTTCTGGTGGTCCGCTCGCTCGGGCTGGTCGATACGATCTGGGGTATGGTGCTCCCGGGAGCGGTCAGCACGTGGAATCTCATTCTGATGCGGACGTTCTTCAGCGGCATTCCGAAAGAGCTGGAGGAATCGGGACGGATCGACGGGCTGAACGACATCGGCATCTTCTTCCGCATCATCGTGCCGTTATCCAAGCCGGTGTTCGCTACGATCTCATTGTTCTATGCGGTAGGCATCTGGAACAACTTCATGAATCCGCTGCTGTATTTACGCAATCCCGACCTGTTCCCGCTTCAGGTCATTCTTCGAAATCTGGTGCTTGCCGGAAGCGTCAGCTCCGGGCAGGTGACACAGATCGGCGGGGACAACATGGTGGTCGAGGATTCGCTGAAGTTTGCGACGATCATGGTATCCACCATTCCGATCCTGATCATATATCCGTTCGTCCAGAAATATTTTGTGAAAGGGTCGATGATCGGCGCGGTGAAGGGATAACTGTGATGTTCCAATTTTGATCAAAGGGGCGAAACGAATGAAGAAAAGAAAGATCGCTTCAGCGCTGCTGGCCGCACTGCTGATCGTCATTGCCGCAGCCGGATGCACCAGCGGGAAGAAGGAAGAGACGAGTACGACACCAAATGCCGGAACCGGGGGACAGAAGGAGACGGTCACCTTAACGGCTCTCCTTGACAACAATGCGACCTTCCCGTACAGCAAGGATTGGCCGATCTGGAAGTGGATTCAGGAGAAAACCGGGGTCACGCTGAACGTACAGACGCCTTCGGGCAAGCTGAGCGACACGCTGAACCTCGTCATGGCCTCGGCCAATCTCCCGGACCTCATGTATATGTCGAGCCGCAGGGACTCCAACAAATACGGGGACCAGGGCGCGCTGGAAAATATTTTGGACCATGTCGACCAAATGCCGAACCTGAAAAAGTGGATGGAGCAGTATCCGGAGGAAGCCAAGGCCGCGCTGTCCGCGGACGGTAAAATGTATATGTTCCCGAACCAGGGCTTTGGGGAGACGAACCGGATGATCTGGCTGTACCGCGAGGATGTGTTCAAGAAAAACGGACTGCAGCCGCCAAAGACCTATGAGGAGCTGCACCAGGTACTGAAAAAGCTGAAGCAGCAATACCCGGACAGCTATCCGCTGTCGATGCGCTTCGGGCAAATACCGGATGAGATGTACGCCAACCTGACGACCAACTTCGATACGGGCACGGACGTGTATTACGATTTTGACGACAACAAGTGGAAGTTCGGACCGACCGAGGACAATTACAAGAAAATGGTGGAGATGTGGCATACCTTCTACGAGGAAGGGCTGATTCCGCCGGATTTCCTGTCGATCCAGACGAAGCAGTGGCAGGACGTCATGTCCACGGGCCAATCCTTTGTCACGATCGATTACATCAGCCGCGTGGACTTCTTCAACAACGCGATGCGCAAGGACAATCCGGAGTACAGCCTGCAGTTCATGGCGCCGCCGGCAGGACTGCCGGGCATGAAACAGCTGAACCCGTATTTCCACTATCTTGAGGGCGGTCTGACCGTTGCCTCGAGCTCCAAGCATAAAGACGAAATTATGAAGTATATGGACTTTTTCTACAGTGAAGATGGACGAAACTTAAGCAGCTGGGGCAAGGAAGGCGAGACTTATACGGTGGAGAATGGGGAGAAGAAATTTAAACCGGAGTATACCGACGTGACGGAAATGCGGAAGCAGACCGGCCTGCAAACGAGCGGCACGTATACGTGGATTGATTTCAATGCGCATCTGTCGCTGTTCTCGGACGATTTGAAGAAGGCCTACGAGGAAGCGGCCAAATACGATCCGCCGGCGATGCAGCCGAAACCGGCCTTTACCGACGCGGAGAACGAGGTGCTGTCGGTGACCGGGCAGGCTGTGAAGAAATACCGCGAAGAGAATTTCTCCAAGTTCGTCCTGGGCACGCGGAAATTAAGCGAGTGGGATAAATATGTGGAGGAAATCAACGGCCTCGGCGTCCAAAAGCTGATCGACACCTATACGGCGGCGCAGCAGCGGGTGGAGCAGGCGAAGCTGGAAAATAAATAGGAAGGCGCGAGGCTGCGCCTATTCCCTGAGGCACCTGGCTAACGGCCGGGTGCTTTTTTCTTTTAATGCAATTTCCCCATCACAAAAGGGCGGATGCCGATATTCCATCCCAAAGGTTTTCCAAATTCCTTGACAGGATACAATATTTGTAATATAAATGATCTAGTTATTTAGTAAATTACTGATTTAGTAAATTACTAAATATTAATCGGGAAAGCGAGATGAATCGGATGGATAAAAGCCGCAGGGCAGAGCTGATCGCCCAATATAAAGAAATGAAACCCCAAATGGGCGTATATATGCTCAAGTGTGTCCCTTCCGGACGCATCTATCTGGGTTTCACGCAGGATATGAAAAGTATGCTGAACCGGCATCAGTTTATGTTAAAATCCGGCCTGCACAAATGTAAGGAGCTGCAGCGGGAATGGAACGAATACGGGGAGAGCCAGTTTGAAGTGAAGGTTGTGGACACGCTCGCCTACGACAAGGATGAGTCCAAAACCGACTATACGGAGGACCTGGAGCTCCTGCGCGACATCTGGAAAGATAAATTAGAACATGTGGAGATGATCTAACCATGAGGATCCCAACAACGTTAAAACATAAACCGGTCATCGTTTCCGAGAATTACGAAAACATTGACGGCAGAAAGGCGTACAGCACGGATGCCAAGGGATTGTCCCTGGGCCTTGCCCAGTGGAACGAGCGCGGGAAGGTGGACATTTCCGCCAAGGTGTGGCGTTATACCGGCGAGAAATGGTCACGCCAATCCGAAGAACTTCCAATGCACCGGGTGCTGGATCTGGCGATTCTGATCCTGCGCAGCAGCGCTTACTTCAGCGAGGCGTACCGCTATCCCAAGCTGTATGACCCGGAAGAGACGACCATCGACCGGGTAGGGGTACAGGGGGACGCTATGGAAGTGGCGGTATGCACGGACAATCCGATGATCGACGAGGATATCAAGCTGTTTGCCCAAGCGCTGAACGAAGACGGCGAGCTGCTGGGCGAGCGGTTCCGCATTTTGTCCCGCCTGCTCAAGGACATGGGCTATTGATGAGCAAGCTGAAGCTTTTCAAATGGATGATCATTAAAGGAGATGGTTTTACATGAGTTCTACCGAGCAAGGTTTAAAAGGCGCTTCCGGTGCCGTACCATCCGAGAGGCCGGGGCCGGGTGCTCCCGACAAGAAGGATACGGTACTGCGGGCCATGATCGCCTTCCTTATCCCCCTTATTCTGAGCAACGCACTGCAGTCCGTCGGCCAGCTGGTCGGCAGCATCGTCGTGGGGCGCTGGATCGGGGTTGAGGCACTGGCGGCGATATCCGCGTTTTTCCCGTTATTTTTTCTGGTCATATCCTTTGTAATCGGGATCGGCTCCGGCAGTGCCATTCTGATCGGCCAGGCTTACGGTGCCCGCAACGAGGAGAAGCTTAAGGCGGTCGTCGGCACGACGCTGACCTTCACGGTCATCCTCGGCATCGTCCTGGCGGTGCTGGGGGGCATCTTTACCGAGGACATTTTGCTTCTGATCGGAACCCCGTCCAACATCATCGACATTTCCGTACATTATGCCCGCATCATGTTCTGGAGCCTGCCGTTTTTGTTCCTGTATGCGGTCTATACGACATTTATGCGCGGAACAGGCGATTCGAAAACGCCATTTTATTTTCTGATCGTCAGTACGGCGCTGAACCTGATTCTGCTGCCCGTGCTGATCTTCGGCTGGATCGGGCTGCCCAAGCTCGGCTTGTACGGTGCGGCTTACGCGAATCTCGTCTCCACGATCGTGACCTTTATCGTGATGCTCTGGTATCTTCGCTGGAAGAAGCACCCGCTGCAGTTCGACGCTTCGGTGCGCAGGCACCTGGGGATGGACCGGGAAATGCTGAAGCTGCTGCTTCGTCTCGGCATTCCGTCCAGCATCAGCATGATCCTGGTGTCGCTGTCAGAGATTGCGGTCATTATTTTCGTCAACCGGTTCGGGTCGGACGCAACTGCGGCCTACGGCGCGGGGAACCAGGTGGCGAGCTACGTCCAGATGCCGGCGATCAGCCTGGGCATGACCGTATCGGTGCTGGGAGCGCAGTCGATCGGGGCCGGTCAGCTGGACCGGCTGAAACAGGTCATCCGCGTGGGTATTATGCTTAACTATATCATTGGGGCTATCATCATTATCCCGGTGTACCTGTTCTCGGAGCATATTTTGTCCTGGTTCATTACGAGCGGCGATACGCTGGACATCGCGCACCGGCTGCTCATGATCACGCTGTGGAGCTACCTTATCTTCGGCCATACGCAAATTTACGGGGCGACGATGCGGTCCAGCGGCACGGTGCTCTGGCCGACGGTGTTCAATATCGTGTCGATCTGGTGCGTAGAGGTCCCTGTGGCCTATGTGCTCTCGTACCACACAAGCCTTGGCATCGAAGGCATTTGGATCGGGTATCCGGCAGCGTTCATCGCCAGCTTCATTCTGGTGTACAGCTACTACCGCTTCTCATGGAAAAAGAAGCAGATTACGCGTCTCGTTCACTAGCAGGGAGTACTTCAGAACTGTGGAACCTGGAATAACCAAGGGGGGACCGGCATGAAGGGAAAAAGGCTAGTATTATCGCTGATCATCGTATTTGTGGCTGTGTACATCGGGTTTGGGGCTTGGATCTCCCATGATACGAAACGGATATTGGTGGCAGCCATGAGCGGGGATCCGGGCTATACCGAATACATGGATGAGGCTGTCTATCATGACATCCATCCGGTCCAGCGAGGCATGACGAACAACGACTATGCGTATGATCCCGCCATTCACGACATCGGCTTCGTATTTCCGCTGCATTTCTTCGGCGTATCTCTGGCTTATGTGACCCAGCAGTACTTCGGTGAGCAATTCGGGTTCAGGGAGCCGGTCCGGCTGACACTCCAACTCAAATCCGGAAAATGGTATGCGACGGGTGTATCCATTCAACCTTAACAACAAAACAGATGGATAACTATAATTGAAGGGCTGCTCGAACGGGGCGAAGATGACCGTGGAAGCAGCTCTTTTTTGTATTAAAAAACTTTTTAAAATTTTTTTTGCTTCCGTGTCGATTTCGCCGACATACATTCGTCGTATGGATGTAAAGACAAAAAAACAGGTGAAAGGTTGTTGAACAATATGGGAGCACAAATGAACGCTTATCTGATGTCGGTGGATGCAAGAAGCCAGGCGAATTACTATATCGAGGCCCTCGGCGGGGAAATCCAGTTTGTCAGTACATACGGAGACGCGCCCGGAGCGCCTGAGGCGATGAAGGATAAAGTGATGCACTTGGCAGTAACGGTGGCGGGAGGAAATCCGCTGATGCTGTCCGACGCGTTTGAACCGGTTTCGTATAACCGCAGCGTCAGTCTTTCTTTAACATATACCGAAGAGGCGGAAGCCAGAGCGGCCTATGCCAAGCTGAGTGAGGGCGGAGAAAGCAAATATCCTTTTGCCCTTCAGCCTTGGGGCGCTTATTATGGTGAGGTCATTGACCGGTTCGGGGTAACGTGGATGATCACGAAGATGTAATGGAAGGAACGAAACCCGGCAAATATAACGATAAGAAGCAGCAGATACAGCAGCTCAAGGAAGGCAGCCGCCATGAGGATCGGCTGTCTTTTTGCTGCAGTGAACAGCGGGGAAGCGTTGATCAACCAGCGTCAAACTTACCTTTTTCCCCTTCGTTAAGGGAACGGATTGGTTCCAAAAAGCCAAAAAGAAAGTTTTTTTAAATTAGTGAGTTGTAAAAACTAACTAAGTATTGTATTATGACTTACATGGAAACGAGCACAACAGGTGAGCGCCCAGCAAAGCAGATCATAACGAGAAAAAAATGGAGAAAGAGCTTCATTCGAGAAGGGATGGATCATCCGATGATCAAGGAAACGTTCGATGCGTTAATTATCGGCTTTGGCAAAGGCGGAAAAACGTTGGCCCCCTTTCTGGCCGAGCAGGGATTGAAAGTCGCAGTCGTGGAAAAGTCACCTCTGATGTATGGCGGAACGTGCATCAATATCGGCTGCATTCCCACAAAGGCGCTGGCCTATCAGTCGCATATCGTTTCGCAGGAGGAAGGGAACGGTCCGGAGTCCCGGCAGGCGAAGTATGCGCGCGCCGTTCAGGAGAAAGATGAGCTGGTTACCCTGCTGCGTGGCAAGAACTTCAATAACCTGAACAGCCATCCGGGGATCACGGTATTGACCGGGACGGCTTCGTTCCAATCGCCGCACGAGGTTCGGGTGGAAACGGAAGCCGGGACCATCCTCGCCGAGGCCGAGCGGATTTTCATCAATACGGGGGCAAAGCCGGTCCTTCCCGACATTCCCGGGATTGACGGAGCTCACGTCTATACGAGCACGGAAATGCTGGACTTGGCGAAGCTGCCTTCCCGGTTGGCCATCATCGGCGGCGGCTATATCGGCCTGGAATTCGCCTCCATCTATGCAGGCTTCGGCTCAGAGGTGACCGTTCTTGAGAATGGCGGCGTATTGATGCCGAGAGAGGACCGGGAGATTGCCGAAGAGGTCAAAAAGGTGCTGGAGGCCAAGGGCATCCGCTTCCGGCTGCAGACCAAGGTGTCCCGGATTACGGAACAAGGGGAATCCGTTCAGCTGCTGTTGTCCACGCCTGACGGTGAGGACACGCTTCAAGCGGATGCCGTACTGGTCGCCACCGGCAGACAAGCGAATACGGAAGGACTGAATCTTGAAGCCGCAGGCGTGGAAGTGACGGAGCGAGGTTTCGTCCGGGTCGATGAGACGCTTCAGACCAATGTGCCGCATATCTGGGCGATCGGCGACGTGAACGGCGGCCCGCAGTTTACGTACATTTCGCTGGACGACTACCGGATTCTCAAGAATCAATTGTTCGGCGACCGTACGCGTACGACCGGCGACCGGCGATTCGTTCCTTACTCCGTGTTTATCGATCCTCCGCTGGCCCAAGTCGGGTATACGGAACAGGAGGCGCTGAAGCGGGGACACACCGTGAAAACGGCGAAATTACCTGTTACCGCATCGACGAGGGCACGCCAGCTGAAACAGACGGAAGGTCTGCTGAAGGCGGTCGTCGACGCCGAAACGGACCGTCTGCTCGGGTTCACCATGTTCGGTGCGGAGTCCAGCGAGGTTGTGAACATCGTGTCCGTGTTCATGCAGTCCGGGCAGCCGTACTCCGTACTCCGCGATACCATTTTTACGCATCCATCGATGGCGGAGACGATCAACGACTTGCTCGGTGCGATCCAATGAGCTCCTCTACGAGCTCATCGCTTACATATTGACGGACACAATGCCATTCAGCTTAACACGATAAATCACATTTATAAGGGAGAGAACAACCATGACGAAAGTAAAAGAGACGATGAAAGCCGTAGGCCTGTATAAGTATTTACCGATTGATCATCAAGAAAGCCTGATTGACGTCGAGCTGGAAAAGCCGGTGCCGACAGGCAAGGATTTACTGGTGAAAGTCCACGCCATCTCGGTGAATCCTGTCGATTATAAAGTCCGTTCGCCTAAAGACCGCGTGGAAAGCGTACCGAAAGTGCTGGGATGGGACGTCGCGGGCGTCGTCGAGCAGGTAGGTCCGGATGTGACGTTGTTTAAGCCGGGCGATGAAGTGTACTATGCCGGCAGCATTACGCGTCCTGGCGGCAACAGCGAATTTCATCTGGTGGACGAACGCATTGTAGGCAAGAAGCCATCCACGCTGGATTTTGCACAGGCGGCGGCGCTGCCGTTAACGACTATTACAGCTTGGGAAAGCTTGTACGACCGGCTTGGAGTCTCCAATAACCAGGCGGACAACAACGGCAAAACCATCCTGATTATCGGCGCAGCCGGCGGGGTCGGATCGATTGCGACACAGCTCTCCAAATATTCCGGCCTGACGGTCATCGGCACGGCTTCCCGGCCGGAATCGGCCGATTGGGTGAAAGGGCTGGGGGCGGACTACGTCATCAACCATTTTGAAGCGTTCCTGCCGCAGCTTAAGGCGGTCGGCATCGAGCAGGTCGATTACATCCTCTGCCTGAACAGCACGGAGAAGCACTGGGCGAACATGGCGGAAGCGATCGCGCCGCAAGGCAAGATTTGCTCGATCGTGGAGACGGATGAACTGCTCAACCTGACCCTGCTCAAGAATAAAAGCGTCACGTTCGTATGGGAGCTCATGTTTACCCGTTCCACGTACCAAACGCCGGATATGATCGAGCAGCACAAGCTGCTGAACGAAGTCGCACGCCTCGTGGATGAGGGCGTCATTCGGACCACCACTAGCGAGACGCTGACACCGATCAATGCCGCCAATCTTCGCAAGGCCCATGCTCTGCTGGAGACCGGCCGTACGGTGGGCAAGGTCGTATTGGAAGGATTCTGACGGGAGCCGCGCGGGGGCCGATTTGCGTGAAGCGGTCATTTGTGGCACTGTAGGATTAGAAGGCAGTACCACATTTGAGGCAAAGATACACGGGGGGTCATGGATATGCCGAAGAATATTTACAACCTGGATTGCAACATTGCGCAGACATTGAACATCGTTGGCGATCGATGGTCTTTGATGATCATACATGAAATTTTGGTCGGTAAAAAAACGTTCAACGAGATCAAACAGGGGCTGGCGACGATCTCTGCGAATGTGTTATCCGAGCGGCTCAGACAGCTGGAGGAGGACGGGCTGATCGTATCCAACCTGTACTCCGCGCATCCTCCACGGTATGAGTATGAATTGACGGAAAGCGGACAGGATATGGAAATGATCTTTCATGCTTTTATCCTGTGGGGAGAGAAGCACCTGGATAAATGTTATAAAAGCCTGAAGCATACCGCCTGCGGCCACGAAGTCGAACTTCGCCATTATTGCCCGCACTGCGAATCGAACGTGGATGACATTACCGTTGTCCCCGTAGAAGACGCCAAGCAGCCGTAACGAACGGCCGCCGCAATAGCTTCTTAGTCAGCCGGATCGCCTAAGGTGGTCCATTACATATAAAGAAGGGATGGATGACAAATGGCAAACACGACAATTACGCTGGAACAGGTATTGAATCAGCAGGTGGCGAACTTCAGCATTCTTTACGTTAAAATCCATAACTACCATTGGTACGTAAAAGGGGAACAGTTCTTCACGCTCCATGCGAAGTTCGAAGAGCTGTACAACGACATTACGCAAAAAGCGGACGACATCGCTGAACGCCTCCTGACGATCAAGGGAAGACCGGCCGCGACGATCAAAGAATATCTGGAAATCGGCACGGTAGCGGAAGCCACGGGAAAAGAGGACGCGCGCGGTATGGTGCAGTCGCTTATCCATGACTTCTCTGTAGTCAGCAAGGAGCTGCAGGACGGGATCCGTTTGGCGGAAGACGCCGGCGACCATCCGACGGCAGATATGCTGATCGGGATGCAGGCGGACCTCGACAAGCACGTCTGGATGCTGGAATCTTATCTTGGATAAAAAAGAAGAGCCCGGGGGCTAATGCTCCCCGGGCTCTTTTAATAACGGCGTCCGTGCCCCGCTGTGCGTCAGCGTCAGCTTATGCATCGCCCGGGTGCAGGCGATATAGAGCAGCGATCGGTCCATCTCGTTCCGGTAGACTTCGCTGTTCACGAAAGGAACGATCACCTCATCGAACTCCAGGCCTTTCGCCAGATGGGCGGACGTGATGATGATGCCCTCGCGGAACTCCTCGCTGTCGAAATCCAGCAGATACAAGTTGTCAAACGCGTCCCTCAGGCTTTGATAGACCTCGTCCGCCTGAGCTTTTGTTTTGCAGACGATCCCCATGGAACGCGACTCGGAATGCACAAATTCCCGGAGGACAGACCGGATCCGCTCCATTTCCTCCTCCTTGTCTTCGCAGGCGACCATCCGCGGCAGCTCGCCGTGCCGCTCAATGGGTACGACGCTGCTGTTGTCTTTGAGCTGCTGGGCAAAGGTCGTTATTTCATAGGTGGACCGGTAGCTCTTTAACAGCTCTACCGTATCCGCGTTCGGGAACACCTTTTTGATCTCGGCAAGGGAAGAGGAGGAGTAAGGATTGACGGATTGGCTGGCATCGCCGAGGATCGTCTTGCGGCAGTTGAACAGCCTGGAAAGGACAGCGTACTGGATGGGTGTGTAGTCCTGCATTTCGTCGACGATCAGATGCTTTACAAAATCAAACGGCGCGGTTCCTTCCCAGTACATTTTCAGGTAGACGAGGGGAAAGACATCCGAATATTCCAGCTTCTTCGGCCCTGCCATGCACAGCAGCTCCGGTCTGCCCAGCCAGTCGTAAAAATCCTTGTACAGCGCCAGCAGGGTTGATGCACGGAACATTTTTTTAACGGCAGTCTTGATTTTGCGAATCCGGGGTGCAGACAGCCTCTGTCCATCCTCGTCCCTGAGGTTTGCCGCCGCCTGGTTTGCGGTCCGCTCGAGCCTGGACAGTACGGGCATCCGGCGGGTGCCGTCATAGATGGCTCGCAGCTCCGCGGCAGAAATCCGCAGTCCGTCGACCTGCACATCCTCCGGCGCAAAATAATGCTGCTCTGCATAAGCGACAAACTCATCCAGCTTCCGGATGAAGTCGGCAGTCGCCTTAAACCGGATGCGTTCGATCATGCCCGGGTCTTCTTGGTCCATCAATACGGTGACTTGCTCGTAGAACGTCTGGAAACCGGCGACCCCTTTGAGCTCCGCTTCCGCCAGCTCCTCGAGGCGCATTTCCATCATATTTTCTTCACCAAGCTCAGGCAGAACGCTCGAAATATAATCGGAGAACACGTTGTTCGGCGAGATGATCAGCACGTTTCTTGACGTCAGTGTTCCCTTGTAGCGGTACAGCAGGAAGGCGATACGGTGCAGGGCGACCGACGTTTTTCCGGAACCGGCCACGCCCTGAATGATGAGCTCATCGGAGGTTTCATTGCGGATGATGACGTTCTGCTCCTTTTGAATCGTGGCGACGATGTTTTTCATCTTTTCGTCCGTGGTGCTGCTGAGCTCCTTCTGAAGGACGTCGTCGTCGATGTTGATCGAGCTTTCGATCATATATTCCATGCGGCCGTCCCTGATTTTGTACTGCCGCTTCACCGTCAGCTCGCCCTCGATCCGCCCCAGCGGGGCGGTAAAATAGGCGGGCCCGACGCCGAAATCGTAAAACATGCTGGCGACCGGCGAGCGCCAGTCGTAAATCAGATTCGTATGCCCGTCCGTCCCGGCAAAGGAATGAATCCCGATATAATAGGCATCAGCTTCATTTAGGCCATTTTCCCGAAAGTCTACCCTGCCGAAATAAGGAGACTGGTACAGCTTATGGAGCTTCCGCTCCTTGTCGATGGCTTTCTCGCCCGAGTCGATCTGAAGCGAGATGTCGACCTTGTTCGCGGCCCGTTCCGCGGGATCCAGCTGGGAAATGTTTTCCCACATATATTTTTTCGCCTCGATGACGTCGCGGTAGGAAGCGGATATTTTCCCGCGGATGTCTTCCAGCGCCCGCCCCAGCTTGTCTGTCATCGCTTCGGCATAACGCCTTTCATCGGCTTCGCTTTGGTTCAACATCTTAGACCCTCCCTGTGAAAGAATAAGTCTAAGTATAGAAAAAATCCGCCAAAAATATAGACTTATACTTCCGGCTGTAGTATTATAACTTGCACGTGGGTCCAGAAATACTTATACGACACCACTTTACAGCATCAAAGTAATTAATGGGATAAACTACAGCCAGGTCCTTAAGGGGCCTGGCTTTTTGGTATGTCCGTTACCTGCCTGGATTCAGATTCCGGTTTGCGCTCCGCGTACTGCTGCTGCATGGCGGCCAGCCGGCCGTTAACCCATTCCCGGGCTTCGGGTGGCTCCATAATGACCGCTTCGGGCCCCAATATCCAGACCATATCGGCAAAGAACGCCACGTCCTTCCGGGGAATGGATATGTCGATCCTGCCGCTGCCATCGGGCTCGCACTCGATATAAGGCTGAAGACGGCCGTTCCCCTCCAGCATTCGGACGCCTTCCGGAGTCAGTCGGACGATGAAGTCCGTTTTCGGCGCCTTCTTCAGTTCCTCCTCATTCCAGTTAAACACCGTTTTCTCATCAACCTCGTCAAGGCAGCAGACCTCTTCATTCAGCACGGCCGAGCGGATGCGGTCCGCCCGGAACAGGCGATACGCTTTGCGGGTAAAGCAGTAGGCAGGGCAGTACCAGTATCCTTGGTCCGAGTAGAGGCCGATCGGCTGAATGACTCTTTCGTCCGCGGATGTGCCGGATTGATAGACAATGGTTGCGGCGCTGCGACTCATAACCGCCTGCAGCAGCACTTCCAGACACTCGGCCGGCATGCTGCGCCGCGGGCTCCAAATCGCCATTTTACCGGTTAAGCGGCGGATTCTCTCTTTCAGGTCCGGCGGGAGATAGTGATAGAACTTGTCGAGGGCGGAAGCGGCCGCTTTACCGAACGGGACGGAGCCAAAATAAGCCAGCGATTGGGAGGCGAAGAACAAAGCGGTCGCTTCGCTTTCGGTAAAAGCGATCGCGGGCAGCAGCCGCTCGTTTAACAGGCGGAAACCGCCGCCGCGTCCTTGAACGGAGTACACGGGGATGCCCAGCTCGCCAAGCTCGATGAGGTCCCTGGATATGGTCCGCTGGGACACGCCCAGCTCATCCGCAAGCTCGCGGAGAGTGAAATTTTTCTTGGCATTGACGAGCATGATAAGCCGGATCAACCGCTGGGATTTATACATCGGCGTCCCGTCCTTTCATTTTTTTCTCAAGTGTATCACAAAAACAAGACAGCACCTGTCGTGTTTAAACGATATGATGAGTTCATAAGAATTGGAAAGACTTAATTCACCCTATAGAGGAGGATGCTGTATGGAACCAATGGAAAAAGGAAACGAGCGCAGTCTGCAAGCGTTTAATGCTTTTCGCCGGGCGATTGAGGAAGGGGATACGGGGGCGTTTGAAGCGCTGGTGACCTCTGATTTTGGTTTTATCGTGCCGATCCCTTTTGAGGAATGGCAGGGAGAGCAGAGGGGAACCGGGAGGTTCCGGGAATTGGTCGAGCTTGAACGGGCAAGCATGAGTGCCAAACTAACGCCGGTCATCTGCGTAGAGCAGGAGGAGACCGGGATCGTTATCTTTCAAGCGGAGGGGATCTTTAACGAAATGCCGTACACGAATGAGCTGGTGATCGTGTTCCGTTTCGAGCAGGAACGGATCCGCTCCTTCCGGGAGTATGTGGGCGTCACTTCCCACCTGCTTGCGATAGCGAAGTCATAAGGCATGAAAACGGGCAAGGCCGGGAATAAGCACGAAGGGTGCCCTCGGTCTTGCCCGCATGTTTGCTGCCCGCGGCGCCATATTATTCGGTTGTCCGGCGGGACGGGTTGGGCTCATCAAACTGCCGGTCGATCAGCACTTGGCAGGCGTTCAGAAAATATTCGGCATGGTAATACCCCTTATCCATGTAGGCACTCATCATGGCGCCTTCCTTCAGCAGCTGAAGCTGGTAAGTGAGCTGGACCGGGTCGCGGGCGCCGGCCTGGCGGGCAATATCCTCAACATTTTTCCAAAGGTTGGAGCGGTATCTCATGGCTGCCTGGTGTCCGGGATGGTCCTCATCCGGAAACTCGACGATGGCGTTCATAAAAGGGCAGCCGCGGAATCGGGAGCTCTTCATCCGTTCAACCAATTCCTCCAGGAGGGCGTAGAGCTGTTCCTTGGGCGAATCGGGGAACTGCCGCTTTATTTCTTCAACGGCTTCCATCCTGGTCTTGGAACGCAGCTCCAAATAGGCCACAACCAGATGGTCCTTGGTCGGAAAGTTGCGGTAAAAGCTGGCCTTTGCGACCCCCGATTCCTCAATGATCCGGTCGATCCCCACGGCACGCACGCCTTCACTATAAAATAAATCGGACGCCACCTTCAGTATCCGTTCTTTGGCGGATTCCTTCTTGGTCATTCTAATCACCTGTTCCTGAATAAGGTAAATTCGCTGTTGACATGAGACAGATCTGTCTGTATCATACGATTATCAAACGAGACAGATCTGTCTCATTTATTTTAATGGCTGATTCCGGCTGCTGTCAAATATCCGGATCCGCCAGAGGAGGATGAAGCAAGCGATGAACCAACCGGTCAATTCCATTCCCGCGCCTCTTGCGCAGGCGGCGGCTGAGCCGCGCCAGAGGCCGCGTTTAATGCTGGCGGTGATGCTGCTGTCCGTATTTATGGCCGTAGCGAACATTTTTATCATCAATGTGGCAACCCCTTCGATTCAGCGGGGGCTTCACGCCGATTTCTACGGCGTACAGTTCGTCGTTTCGGCCTACACCTTGTCCTATGCCGTGGCCCTGATTATCGGCGGACGGCTGGGCGACCGGTACGGACGGCGGAAGATGCTCCTGATCGGCGTGGCCGGCTTTACATTAACATCCTTGTTATGCGGCATTTCGGGCAGTGTCGGTGTGCTTACGGCCATCCGCGTGCTTCAAGGCTTTAGTGCGGCACTGATATCGCCGCAGGTGCTGTCGCTCATTCAGGCGCAATACCCGCCGGAGAAGAGGGGGATGATCTTCGGGCTGTATGGCGCAGCCCAGGGATTGGCCGCTTCGACCGGCCAGCTGATCGGCGGTTTGCTGCTCGGCTGGAATCCGTGGCATCTCGACTGGCGGCTGGTCTTTTTCTTCAGCGTCCCGATCGGGTTGATCATCCTGGCCATGGCTCCGTTCGTTCCGGAATCAAGGGATTCGGACCGCTCGCGGATGGACTGGATCGGTGCGGCCGTGGCGGCGGCAGGACTGCTGCTCCTCGTGTATCCGCTGGTCCAGGGACAGAAGGAGGGGTGGCCGGTGCTGCTCGTCATCAGCCTGATTCTGTCCGGCCCTGTCCTCGCCGTATTCGTATGGACGCAGCGCAGGCTGCTTGCCAAAGGACGCCGGCCGTTTATGAACGTAAGGCTGTTCGGCCAGAAAGCATTCAGCTTGGGCCTGGCCGTGATCTTTCTCATGATGACCGCTCAAGCCGCCTTCTTTTTGATCACGGCCTATTTGCTGCAAATGGGGCATGGATTCAGTGCCCTGAAATCCGGATTGATCATCCTGCCCATGGGCATCGGGTATTTCCTGGCCTCGCTGTTGTCACCGAAGCTGGCGGGCAAAATCGGAGCCCACGTTCTTACCGTCGGTTCGGTGCTGACCTCCGTCGGCTATTTCGCGGTCGCGCTGACGATCTGGGCCACCGGGTGGTCGCCGAACGTATGGTTCTGGCTGCCGGCTCTGGTCCTGCTGGGCATAGGCCAAGGCTTTATCGCCGCGCCGCTGACCAATGTGGTGCTGTCCAAGGTAGAGAAGCAGGATATCGGGTCGGGCTCCGGCATTTTGACGACGGGGATGCAGCTCGCCTCTGCCATCGGTATCGGCCTTATCGGAATCGTCTGGATGAGCTCATTAAGCCATTATGCCAATCAGGCGGAGGCGCGGACCGAGCTTGAGCTGCGGCAGCATCTGACATCCTACGCCTTGTCGGAGGAGCAGGGACAGACGGCGCTGGCCAGGCTGCGCGATTGCTTCCCGGCAGCGGCCGGTCAGGCACAGGCGGCTCCCGGCGCATGCAAGGTTACCGCTTCCGCTGCCGGGGGTGCCGAGAGGCTGGTGGCGGACGGCGTATCGCAGTCGAATGCGCGCAGCTACACGAGCGCCTTTATCCTCAGCATGACGGTGCTCGGATTCTACACGATGCTGATCATTCCGATGACGGTCGCTCTCGCCGGGAGAAAGCGGAAGAGCTGAAGGCGCAGCGGACGAACCGGCAAAGGATTCAAGATCGTCCGAGGCTCGCCAATTATCGGATGAACGGGTCCCGCCTGTGAATCAGGCAGCCCTAAGTTATACGTTCTTACCTCCCAAAAAACCCTGCCGATTCTTCAGGAGAATCGGCAGGGTTTAGGCGCTTTTATGCAAGCTGCGTTATACGTTGATATTACTTAGGCTGTACCGTATCGGCGTCCGACGTCACAATGATCGCTTCGGCATTCGTGATGCCGGGAATCGATTTGGTCATGATCGGAGAATGATAGGCGATAATTTTGGTGCCAGGGCGAAGCTTGGTATCGCCGCCCATCGTTGGGATGACCGGCGTATCTTTCGAGATGTTCAGAATGACGTCGTTGTCGATGGAATCATCGGAACCTACGTTTACATAGACCTGATCGGCTGAAGCCCGGTCCGATGCTTTAACGGTACCTTCAATTTTGACCGTTTCCGCTTTCTTCACCACGATTTTGCCGGCATGCGTCTGGGCCGGATAAATCATCGTCATGATATCGCTGTAGTACGCGTCCACGCGGATATCCGCCTTCAGGGCATCCTTGGTCAGCGCCTTGCCGTCTTCGTCGACGATTTGGGTTTTGTCATCAACGGAGAGGATGACGTAGTTGACGCCGCCCTTGTCATGCGCCTTGCCGACGACCGTCACTTTGCCGTCTGCCGTATTAGTGACGATGCCGTCTGTGCCAGCTTTGAGTTCCTGATCCGTATTGCCGGTTTCACCGCTTCCGGTATCTTCCGTGTTCACGATCACATAATTCGTTCCGGCTTGAGGCGGCAGGCTCATGGCCACTTCAGGACCATAGAAAGCTCGGATGCTCGTGCCCTCTTTAATGTCGCCGCTGGTCAGCGCCTTGCCGTCCTGGCTGAGGATGGTGGCTTTATCGGCCAGGTGCAGAAGAATCGTGTCCTCATTAGAGGTGTAAATATCGGTTCCTTTGACCAGGATGCCGTTCTCTCTCACTTCGGATACTGTTCCGTCAATGGCGGTAAAGCTCTTATCCTGAACGACGAGCGTCAGCGCGGTACCGCGGGCCGGAAGGCTTTTCGTAATATTCGGTCCATAGAACGCCTTCACGACTTTTTTCTCATCGATCACGGTTTTCAGGGGAACGCTTTTCCCGCGGGCATCGATGATCTTGGTCTCCGGCGTAATGGCCAGGATGATCTGGCTTTGATCGCTTGGAGCCAGCCCACGTCCCGTAACTGTAACGAATTTGCCGGTCTTGTCGTTCACGAAGTTCGTGATTTGTCCCCAGGTGGCAGGAACCACTTTGGTCTCATTTTGAACCTGGCCTTGTCCGCTTTGAGCGGCTGCGGGCGGCACCTCTTGGGCGCTGGCCGCAACCGGAACGGCTGCCAGAGCGAAAATTGATGCGGTTGCCAATACTTTGTAAATTTTGTTCATCTGTCATTTTCCTCCTCTATATGGCGTTCTTGCGAGTGCGGATCGGAATGTTTCACCGTGCATGCAATTGGTAAATGATGCTTGCTCTTCATAGTTCCTGACGAGGCGGTCATGCCAAATGTTGCACATTGCAGGCAAATTCACAGCGTTCTCCGTCCAATAACACGCTTATGGGCTGGCGGCCATACAATGGGGAAAGAACATTGAAGCTGGAGGTAGCCTGAACATGAAAATGACGCTGAATCTTGCCAAAATGCTGCTCGAAGCAGCCGAGAAAAAAGCCAAGGAAATGGGGCTGGCGGAGGACATCGCCATCGTGGACGACGGCGCGAACCTGGTCGCCTTTCACCGGATGGACCACGCCCGGATCGGGGGCATCGATATCGCCCAGAACAAAGCGTGGACCAGTGTGGCCCTGCAGATGCCGACCTCGAATCTGACCAGAACGGCTCAGCCCGGGCAGCCTTCCTTCGGGATCAATACGACGAATCAGGGCAGGGTGGTCATTCTGGGGGGAGGAATCCCGTTAAAAGCAGGCGATGTCATCATTGGGGGCATCGGGGTCAGCGGAGGGACGAGCGAGCAGGATATCCAGGTGGCGGAGGCCGCCGTGCAGGCCTTTGAGCGATGGATGCAGCGGTCGGACCTTCGGAGCATCTCGTTTCGGATTGGATCGAATCAGTCGTAAAGGCTGCTCTCGCAGCACGGCTGGAATCGATGACAAGAAAAAAACCTCCATCCGGCCTGCATGGGAGGCGGGTGGAGGGCTGTGCTTAACTTCGGTGGATCAGAACGCCCAGTTACCCTTACGGAATACAGGTTCCCTTTGGCCGTCCGCCGTGATGCCGTCGATGTCCATGTCCGCAGAGCCGATCATGAAATCCACGTGGATCATGCTGTGATTTAGCCCGGCACGGTCAAGCTCTTCCCGGGTGAGCGAGGTTCCGTTCTCGATGCAGGTCGGGAAGGCTTCGCCCAGGGCCAGATGGTTCGATGCATTTTCATCAAATAGCGTATTGAAGAAAATAAGCCCGGTCTCCGAGATCGGCGAGTGATGCGGCACAAGCGCGGCTTCGCCCAAATAGCGGGCCGACGCGTCCATGTCGAGCATGCCTTTTAAAAATTCGTAACCCTTCTCCGCCGTAAAATCGACGACTTTACCGTCTTCAAACGTCAGGCTGAAGTTCTCGATCAGGTTTCCCTGGTAGCTGAGCGGCTTGGTGCTGCGGACGGTTCCCCGGGTCCCTCCCCTGCGGGGCGAAGTGAACACTTCTTCCGTCGGAACGTTCGGGTTGAACTCATTGCCCGCTTCGTTTCGGGCGGTACCGCCGTTCCAAACATGATGCTCCGGAAGCTCGATCAGCAGGTCGGTGCCCGGAGCTTTATAATGAAGCTGCTTGTACTGCTTGCGGTTCAAATATTCGCGCTTGCTGCGCAAATTCGCATTATGCTCGTTCCAAGCCTGGATGGGATCGCCGCCGCTCACACGGGCAGTTTGGAAGATCGCCTCCCACAGCGCCTCGACCGCGGCTTCCGGTGCCAGGTCCGGGAAAACCAGCTTCGCCCAGGCTTCGGACGGAACGCCGATAATGGACCAGGTCATTTTGCTTGCGGACATATACTCCCGCCACTTGGAGAGTGCGGCGCTGGCCGCTTTGGAATGAGCTGAGATCCGCTTGGGGTCCACGCCTTTCAGCAGCTCGGGATTGGCCGATTCGATAAAAAGAAATGCCCCGTCATTCTCGGCGAATTCCTGAACCCACTTTGCTCTCCATACCGGATACTCCTCAAAAGCCTCGTCAGGAGCGAGATGGTATTTCAGCTGTGTGCTGATTTCGTCCTGCCACTCAATATGAACCAGCTTCGCCCCGGCTTGATACGCTTGCTTGGCGATCATGCGCACGAATTCCGGCACATGGATCGGAGCGCTGATCCACAAGGACTGCCCCGGCTGAATATGAACCGCAACATGGACGGCGAGCTCGGCGTATTTTTCCAAACGGTCTAAAAAACTCATGGACTTTTTCCTCCCCAACATCGGCAGATTATAACAATCTATTAAGGATTCGCCCTTTCTTCGCCAGTTCCTTCCAGATTTCGCGCCGCTGGACGCCTCCAAACAAATTCCATCGGTGTATGATCTTGTCTAAACAGGAGGGAAATTAGAAGGACATCAGGCTTTTTCCGCGAATTAGGAAGGGAGCAAAGCAAGGGGGAGACGCCATGAAAAAGCAACGGCCCATCTATGTGCAAATCGATATCGACACAACGATGGATAAGCTATGGGAATATACCCAGAACCCGGATTTGCATACCGTATGGGATGCCCGGTTTACGGAAATTTCGTATTTGCCGCGGGCACAGGATGAGCCTCAACGTTTTCGGTACCGAACCCGGATCGGCATGGGCATCGATATTGCAGGCGAGGGAGAATCGGCGGGACAAGTGGAGAAGGAATCCGGGGACCGGGTCTCCTCGCTGAAGTTTTGGACGCATGACCGGCTGTCGCTAATCCGAAAGGGCAGCGGGTATTGGAAGTATACGAAGAAAGACGGCGGTATCGGCTTCGAGACGCTGTACCAATATGAGTCGGCTTTCGGCGCGGCGGGGCGTCTTGCCGATGCCTACCTGTTCAGGCCGCTGCTCGGATGGGCGACGGCTTGGAGCTTTGACGCGTTAAAAATGTGGCTGGAGCAGGGATTTCATCCGAAGCTGCTGCTCCAGCGCTTTCTCACGTACTGGACCGTGTGCGGGGTGATCGCCTTTGTATGGCTATACCACGGCCTCGTTCCCAAGCTAATCATGGCCCATCCGGACGAAATTCGCATGATGGAAGCCGTAACCGGGAGCATGGGCAGCGGTGTGGCGATGATCCGGATGGTCGGCATTCTGGAAATGCTCTTTGGACTCGTGTGGCTGCTGCCGCTGTATAAGCTGAAGCGCCCGCTGTTTATTCTCCAGATCGTTGCCATCTGCGGTCTGACCGTCTCTGCGGGGATCGGGGACATCGGCAGTTTCGTTGCCCCGTTTAATCCCGTGACACTAAACGGTATGCTGATCGTCCTGTCGCTGATCGGCTACGGGAACAGCCGACATCTGCCCAGCGCCGCCCGCTGCCGCCGAAAGAAGGCAGGTGACCTATGAAATCGATCTATGAACAGGCGCTCGGCGATACCTATCAGCTGCTGCATCCCAAGCTGCAGGAGCGTTACCGGCTGACGGGAGATGCGGTGTTTACCGGGGCCGGCCGGATGGAGGAAATCAGCGGCGGTTCGTTCGCCGTACGGGCCATGATGGTGCTGGGCATTCGGGCCCGTCTGTTCTTTCCCGAGCGGGGCCGGAACATCCCTTTTGTTATCCACAACAAAGTATCCCGGGATGCAAAGGGCCAGGAGACGGTATATTGGGATCGGACGTTCGATTTCCGGGGTAAAAAGCGCCATTTCGATGCCGTGATGAAATGGGACAGTGAGGAGGAGCAGATCCTGGACTTGTTCGGCAAGCCGGCGCTGCTCGGCTCCTCCCTGTCCCTCCACGTGGACGACAAAGGAGCTATGCACATCTCCTCCAGAAGCCAGTGGCTGCCCCTGTTCGGCATGCGGATCCCGCTTCCCCGGGTTTTTCACGGGGCGGCCCAGATCGTGGAGTCCTACGACGAAGAGCGGCAGTGCTTCCGGATTCGGGTACATGTGCGCAATCCGCTGTTCGGCACCCTTTTCGCCTATAAGGGGAGCTTTACGGGGACAAGGAAAGACGGGAGCGGAGGAAGCCGGAATGAAGCGTAACGCATGGTTCGGATTGCTGCTGTATGTGATGTTTCTCGGCGTCAGCGGGCGGCAGCTTCAAGTGCTTGAAGCGGTGCTGATGCTGGCGGTGCTGGTGCTGGTACCGGGTTTCCTGATGCTCGTCGATGCCCGCCTGCGAAACGGGAAAACGATGGCTTTGTACAAAATCATGACGATCCTTTACCCCCCGGCTGCCGTCTGTGCGGCACTCTCCTTCATGGGAGATATCCCGCTGTTATGCCTTCCCTGGGTGGCTTTTACGGTGATTACGGCGCTATATGGGCTGAGACGGCTGCTGGAGAGGGGGCTGCATCCGCTTGCTGAAACCGCGGTGGATTTCGGACTGATGTACTTGGCCGGGGGCGGTTTCTGGTTCCTGGCTGCGTCGCTGCATTGGCGTATAATGGATTTTTCGGACGTGCTCATCATGCTGACAGCCGTTCATTTTCATTACTCTTCATTTATTATCCCGATCCTGGCCGGGCTGCTGGGGCGAAAAATAACGGTTGGACGGAAGCTGTACTTAACCTCGACCGTCATCATCATGCTGGCCCCGGCCGGCATTGCGCTGGGCATTGCTTTTTCCACCGCCCTTGAGTTCATTCTGGTGGCGGCGTACCTGGCTGCCCTGTACGGCTACGGACTGCTTGTTTTCAAAGCTTCCTTTACCCGGCGGGAGGCCAAATACCTCATATCTTTTTCGGCGCTCGTATTGATGGTGACGATTCTGTTCTCCCTGATTTACGCAGCCGGAAGGGCGATGGGGTTCGGAAGCCTCTCGATCAACCGGATGATCTGGATTCACGGCTTCACAAACGCGGTAGGCGTAGCTCTTCCGTCGCTTGCGGGCTGGCTGCTGGAGGGAAACTTCCCGAAGGAGAGCTATTATGGCAAACCGGTAAGCTCCATCACCGGCGGAAGGCATATCGGGCGCCACTTCTTAAGCAGGAAAGGACTCCTTGACGAAACGGCATCCTACTCAGGGCTGGTCGACCGGATCGACGGGTTTGACTCCGCCTCATTCCGCGCCCGGAGGCTGTCGCCCGTCATTCGGGATTTCTACGAGCATACCGATCAGTACGCGATGCGGGCCGACATCCGCTGGGCCGGGTGGTTTAGGCCGCTGGCTGTGGTCTACCAAGTCATCAGCCGCCGGATCGGGCAGATCCATCTTGGCACATTCAAAGGGTGGCAGGGGATGTACGGCCGGGTTCTTCCGGTGGCGTCGGGCAGGGACGGCAGGCAGCGGGTTCGCGCCTGGCAGCGCTTGAACGGGAAGGGGGAGGCGATTTTCATTGCGCTCTATTCCCTGCATTGGTTCGGAGACGAGCCCTACATGAATATCGCCCTGCCGCTGCCGGGCGCCAATATGACCGGGATGCTGCGCCTGTATAATGAAGGCTCCGGGCTCGTCTTGACCAGCGCCCACAGCCCGGCTCACCGGGGCGATGAGGGCATTTACCTGCATGCTTCATGGTTCACGATCCGTTTGCCCCTGAAGGAAACCTTCTGGATCCGGGAGGGGGAGTCCGGACAGCGGCTGACGGCCCGCCACCGGATGTGGATTTTCGGACTCCGTTTCCTGGATATCCGGTACGATATTCAGCGGTCCGGATAAGACCGCGGCTGGGCAGCGGCGTTGACATGTATGTCCCATGGGATATAATGCTAAAAGGAAGATGACCGAAAGATCAGGTATTGGAGGATTATTGTCATGAGCCAGGACAGGGAGCCGCTGTACATTCAAATACAAAACCATTTCAAGCAGTTGATTGCTTCCAGGCAGCTGAAGGAAGACGACCGGATTCCGACGGAGAAGGAGCTGATCGACCAGTTTCAGGTGAGCCGGATCACCGTGGCCAATGCGCTGGCCGAGCTGGCGGGCGAAGGCTGGATCTACCGGATTCCGGGCCGGGGAAGTTACGTCAAGGGCGTGCCTGAGAAGTACATATCGGGTAATCCGGTCTCCCTCGTTTCTGAGGCCAAATCGTCGTCGGCTCCTAAGATCGGGCTCGTGTTTCCTTCCATTGAAGATTATTTTGCCATCCAAATGGTACGGGGGATCCGCAGCGCGCTGTCGGGGAGTAAATACTCGCTGGTTGTCATGTTCACTTACAATTCCAAGGAACTGGAGAAGGAAGCGATCCGCGAGCTCCGCAGCACGACGGACGGGCTGATTATTTTTCCGGTGGATGCCGAGGTGTACAGTGAAGAAATTATCGCGCTGAAGATGCAGAATTACCCGTTCGTCCTCCTGGATCGGCATCTGCCCGGCGTAGAGACGAACGTGGTCCTGTCCGATCCGGCTCTGGGTTCCATTCTGGCGGTGGATCATCTGTGGGAGCTGGGACACCGGAACATTGCGATATGCTCGGATTCTCCAATACCAACGGTGACGGTCGATGAACGGATTCAAGGATATAACGAAGCGCTGAAGAACAAGGGCGCGATGATCAATCCTGCTTTGATCCTTACCGACTTCAGTATCCCAACGGGGCGTTCCCGTACAGATCATCCGCTGTACCGCTTCCTCAAGAGCCGGATGGCGACGGCGTTTATCGCGCTGAACTGCAAGCTTGGGGTCAACCTGTGGTCCATGGCCAAGGAATTGGGGCTGGATGTCCCGGGTGACCTGTCCATCGTCACCTTTGATAACCCGAGTCCCATGCTCGAAGAGCTCAGCGTATTTACGTATATCGATCAAAGCGAGGAAGAAATGGGGCGCGAGGCGGCTAGCCTGCTGCTGGATATTTTGGAAGGGAACATCAAGGACGTCAAGTACACGAAGCGGATTTTTAAACCCCGTCTCGTCATTCACCATACGACAGGCCCGGTATAACCAGAGGAATCGAGAAACGGCATTTCTTGAAACAAGAGATGCTGTTTTTTTTGTTTTATATTAAACATAAATGCTATATTATATATATTAATACGAGCAAAACTTATTGCCGATGTGCTGTAACCGACGAAGCAGCAATTTATTACTCCGGAAATTCCGGGAGCATGCATGGCCGGAGACGGAAGGATGCAGAAGGGGAAAAGGTGATCATCCATGAGATTTATGATTGAAAAGCTGGAGCGGCGCATTCAGGAGCTGGCCGGGCTGAGATACCGGGACCGCAAGCCGCTGGAGAACATGCATATCGTACCGGATGTGGAGAGTTTGGCGGAAGCGAAGGCCGCCGCAGGCAGCCAGCCGGTCGTGAAGGTAGGGGACCGCTGGGGAGGAAGGGACCGCTATGCCTGGTTCATCGCCGACGTGACGTTTCCCGCATCGTGGCGGGCACAGGACGTTGTAGGACTGATTAAGCTAGGGGAAACCGGCGGGGGCAACTGCAGCGGGTATGAAGGCCAGGTATACCTGAACGGGGAGCCGGCGCAGGCCGTGGACCGCAACCATGCCGAGCTGTTCTTCCCGGCGCAGGCTGTGGACGAAGGCCGCGTGGAGCTGGCCATCCGCGCATGGAGCGGACTGACCCCACCGAACGGCAGTCATATGCCGTTTGATCACCGGGTTGATGTGCTGGAACTTGCAGTGCTGGATGCGGCGACCGACGATCTGTACTACACGGCGCTGCACATGCTGCAGACAGTGAAGCTGCTGGACGAACGCGCCTTGGAGAAGCAGGCGATGACGTCTGCGCTGGAGGAGGCGTTCCGGCTGCTGGACTGGAGCGCGCCGGGATCGGACCGCTTCTACGCCTCCACCGAGCAGGCGCTGTACGTGCTGAAGGAGCGGCTTGAGGCGATTCCGCGCGGCCCGCGGCCGCAGATCACCGCGGTCGGCCACTGCCATATCGACGTCGCCTGGCTGTGGCGGCTGAAGCATACCCGGGAGAAGTCCGGGCGCTCGTTCTCGACGGTGCTGACGCTTATGGACCGCTTTCCGGAGTATGTTTTCCTTCAGTCCCAGCCGCAGCTGTACGCTTATTTGAAGAAGGATTTTCCGACGCTGTACGAGAAAATCAAGGATCGCGTGAAGGAAGGCAACTGGGAAGCGACCGGGGCGATGTGGCTGGAGTCGGACTGCAACATTCCTTCCGGGGAGTCGCTGGTCCGGCAGCTGCTGACGGGCAAGCGCTTCTTCAAGAGGGAGTTCGGCGTCGACAACCGCGTCTTATGGCTGCCGGACGTGTTCGGATACAGCTGGGCGCTGCCGCAAATTTTGAAGAAGAGCGGCATCGACTACTTCATGACGACCAAAATCAGCTGGAGCCAGTACAACCGCTTCCCGTACGACACGTTCATGTGGCGGGGCATCGACGGAACCGAAATGCTGACGCATTACATCACGACCCCGGACAACGACGGCAGCTGGTTCTATACGTACAACGGCAACATCACCGGCTCCTCGATTCAGGGACTGTGGGATAACTACCGGCAGAAGGACATCAACGAGAACCTGCTGCTCGCCTACGGCTGGGGCGACGGCGGCGGCGGTCCGACCCGGGATATGCTCGAAGCGGCCCGCCGTTATGAAGATATGCCAGCGGCGCCGCAGGTCAAGCAGGGCGGAGCGGAAGCATTCTTCGAACAGCTGGAGGAGCGGGTCAAGTACGATCCGCAGCTTCACTTGTGGGACGGGGAGCTGTATCTGGAATACCATCGCGGCACCTATACGTCCCAGGCTTATAACAAGCGGATGAACCGCCGGATGGAGCAGCTGCTTCACAACGCGGAATTCGTGAACGCGCTAGCGCTGATGCTGAATCCGGGCTATGCCTATCCGGCCGCAGGCCTCGCGGACAGCTGGGAGATCGTGCTGCGCAACCAGTTCCACGACATCATCCCGGGCTCGTCGATTCACGAAGTGTATGAGGACAGCCGGGTCGAGTACACTGAGGCCGAGCAGCTGGCCGTGCAGGTGTTGGAACAGGGGCTGTCGCAGTTTACCGCCGAGGGCCGCGGAGAAGCGGGCGCACAGCCGGACTCCGCCAAGGCGGAAAGCAAAGGCTTCCCTGTCCGGATTTTCAATCCGCTCGGCTGGGAACGCTCTTTCGTCAGCGAAGTTTCCGTGGAAGGGGCCGCACAGATGGTGTGGTATTCCGCAGCCGGAGAAGAGCTGCCGTCCCAGAACATTCCAGCGCAGGAGGGTGAAACCGCCCGTGTACTGGTTACCGTGAAGGACGTGCCGGCCTACGGCTACACGACCATTTACGGCCGCAGCGGGGGATCGGGCATCCAAGATTCGGCTTCCGCTGCAGCGGCTAAGACGGATTGGCAGATCACGGGAGACATCGTGGAAACGCCGTTCTACAGTATCCGCTTGAACGAAGCCGGTCAGCTGGTATCGCTGTACGACAAGCAGGCGGACCGCGAAGTGCTGAAACCGGGCGAGCCGGCGAACGTGCTGCAGGTGTTCGAGGATAAGCCGATGGCGCACGACGCCTGGGACATCGATATTTTCTACCAGGAAAAAATGCGGACGGTCGAGGACCTGAAGGAACTGACGGTCCTGGAGGAAGGACCCCTGCGCGGCGTGATCAAACTGGTGTATGCGTATCACAACTCCACCATCGAGCAGCGGTTCACGGTGTACCGGGACGACCCGCGGATCGATTTTGTGACCAAAGTGGATTGGCACGAGCATCAGCAGCTGCTCAAGGCCGCCTTTCCGGTCGACATCCGTTCCACCAAGGCCACTTACGAAATCCAGTTCGGCAACGTGGAGCGTCCGACCCACTGGAACACGAGCTGGGATTACGCCCGGTTCGAATCCGTGGCGCAGCGCTGGGTGGACCTCTCTGAGGGCGGTTACGGCGTCAGCCTGCTGAACGACTGCAAATACGGGCATGACATCCGCAACCATGTCATCCGCCTCAGCCTGATCAAGTCCGCCGTCTATCCGGACGGAACCGCCGATCAGGGTGAGCATGAATTTACGTATTCGCTGTATCCGCACCGCGGCGGGTGGTATGAAGGCGGAACCCACCAGGCGGCCTGCGGCCTGAACACGCCGCTGCTGGCCGTGCCGGTACAGGAAGGCATTCTGCCGGAGGCGCTTGGCCTGGTCAAGGTGAATCAGCCGAATATTATGATCGACACGGTCAAAAAGGCCGAGGACAGCGACGATATCGTCATCCGCATGTACGAATACGGCGGCATCCGCACCCGCGCCCGGGTCGAGCTGGACCCGCAGGCCGGTGCGGTGAGCACGGCGGCCGAGACGAATTTAATGGAAGAAGGCGGCGAGCCGTTGAGCGTATCGGGCAATGGTACGGAGCTGCGCTTCAAGCCGTACGAAATCAAAACGCTGGTGGTATCGCTGGCGCGTTAATGAAAGAGGGAGACCCGGAGGGTCTCCTTTTTTTAGTCTAGCCGCAAAATGATCCAGGATCATCCGCTCAAAAGGCATTCCTGCTCTCCGCTAATGCGTATAAAATTGCTGCTTGTAATTTTGAACCGAATGGTTTAAAATCACCTCATACTTAATTATGGACCGGAAGGTTCAAAATAAAAATGAGAGGAGTTTTACATTTGAATTCGACAAGCACAATGAATAAACCCTTGGCGGGCAAAAAGGCATTGGTTACCGGAGGAGCTCGCGGTATTGGCGCAGCAATCGTGAAAAGGCTAGCAGGAGACGGTGCATCGGTTGCTTTTACTTATGTCAGTGCGCAAAGCAAGGCAGAGGAACTGGTACAAGAAATTAAAAGCGCTGGTGGTCAAGCTTTGGCGATTCACGCGGACAGCGCCGATGTCAGGGCAGTAAAAGGAGCCGTCGAAGAGGCGATCCAAGCATTCGATGGTATTGATATTCTTGTAAATAATGCCGGCGTTACAATGTTAAAGCCTTACGACCAGTTTACCTTTGAAGAGTTTGATCAAATGGTGGCAGTTAATCTGAAGGCAGTATTCGCTGCCGTTCAAGCGGCCGCTCCGCAAATGAAACAAGGTGGCCGCGTCATCAATATTGGTAGTGTTGCCGCCGAACGCAATCCATTTCCTGGAAACAGCCTGTATGTCTCGACAAAAGCCGCGATAGCCGGATTGACACGGGGGCTGGCGCGCGATCTGGCGCCACAAGGCGTTACAGTCAATAACATTCAACCGGGGATGATCGATACGGATATGAATCCTGCAAACGGCCCCTACGCCTCAGCCGTAAAAGAGATTCCGCTGGGGAGACACGGAAGGGCATCAGAAATTGCAAGCATGGTGGCTTATATTTCTTCGCCTGAAGCCGGTTATATTACCGGGGCAAGCCTGAATGTCGACGGAGGCGGAAGCGTCTAACCACCAGCGGTTTCCCACGAGTGGCCGGATGAACGTGGAATTAGTTATGTAGGCAAATAGATTCAAACTGTCTGAAGATGGAGTCGCCGTCGATCTTCCCGGGCAGTTTGGATCTTTTTTATATTTTCCGAGACCATTGCAAATTCCAAGCCGTGTAGTAAAATATCACTTATCTGATTTAAGAAAAAGGTGGGATGGTTATGGCAGTCGGACGTCCTCGGGCTTTTGACATTAAACGAGCGCTTGAGAGTGCTCTGGAGATTTTTCGGCAAAAGGGATATGAAGGGACTTCGTTGTCCGACCTGACCGAAGCCATGAAGATCAACCGATCAAGCTTTTATGCGACCTTCGGCAGCAAAGAGAAACTGTTTCACATGGCGTTTGATTTATATATGAAAGAAGGGCCGATTCAAGCCTCATTGGCTGCACTGAACGAACCGACAGCTCGATTAGTCATCGAGAAACTTCTTCGTGCAACGGCGGATTCGGTTGTCAATCCCGATTATTCTCCGGGCTGTTTAACGGTCAAAGGAGCCCTTGCTTGCAGCGAGGAATCTGATCCAATCAAACAATTGTTGACCAATCTACGTGTTCAAATCGAAAAAGCGCTAAGCACCCGGTTGGAACAAGCCAAGCAGGATGGGGATTTGTCCGAGCATGCCGATCCTGCCGCCCTGGCCCGGTATGTCGCAACCCTTGTAGCCGGCATGTCGATTCAAGCTGTGAACGGGGCCAGCCGTGAAGATCTCGAAGACGTGATCACCATCGCTTTGTTTGCATTGACGGCAAACCCGGCTTCCTGAAGCAACGGAGTCAGGGGCGGAGCAAGCTGCTTGCTACTTGAGTCTATACGCCTCAAACCTAAGCAAGCCCAGCCTCACCCATGAAGGGGGAGAGCTGGGCTTGTTTTCTTTGTCCGGGCCGAGCAGCCGTGTCAGAGCGTCTTGGCCTCCAGCCGCCGGGCGATGATCGAGAGAATGTAGTTCACGATGAAGTACAGGGCGGCGGCGAAGATGAGGGCCGGGATGACGTAGTTCGGGCTGTGTCCCTGCAGAATCTGCACGTTGTGCATGAGCTCGGGAAGCGAAATGATGACGGCGAGCGACGTATCCTTGAGCAGCGAAATAAACTGGCTGACCAAGGGCGGAACCATGCGGCGCAGCGCCTGCGGCAGAATGATATGCCGGAGCGTCTGCATATAGCTCAGCCCCGAAGAGCGGGCCGCCTCGATCTGTCCCCGGTCAACGGAATTGAGCCCGCCGCGGACGATCTCCGAAATCATGGCCCCCTCAAACAAGGTCAGGCCGACGACCGTCGCCCAGAAGGGGGACATCTTGATGCCGAGCTGAGGGAGCACGATGTACATGAAGAAGATGATCAGCAGCAGCGGCAGGTTCCGGATAATATCGACGATGGCTGCGACAATCCGGGACAATACGGGGATTTTGGCGTAACGCAGCGTCCCGAGAACGGTTCCCAGCACGAAGCTGAACACAATGGACAACACCGCGACCTCGATCGTAACGAGGAACCCCTCAAGCAGAAACTTGACGTTGGGTAGGGAATAGGCACCTATAAAATCCATGGCGGCATCTTCTCCTCTTGCCAGAATAAAGCCCCTTTATCGGTCAGCCGAGCGGAAACGGCGTTCCATGTAATGGACCGCAAAGCTGAGCGGAAGCGTAAGCACCAGGTAAAAGACGGCGACGATCGTATACACGGTCAGGGGCAGGAAGGTGTCGGAGTTGATCAGGTCGGCGTAATACATCAGGTCCATCCCGGTCACGACGGCCAGAATGGACGAATTTTTAACGAGATTAATAAACTGGTTGCCGATGGCTGGCAGCACGATCTTGATCGCCTGGGGCAGCACGATGTGAAGCATCGTCTGGATGTACGACAGTCCCGTCGCGCGGGCGGCCTCGGTCTGACCGGCCGGTACGGACTGGATGCCGGCACGGATGGCTTCCGCGATGAAAGAGGCGGTGTAGACCATCAGCCCGAGCGTCCCTGAGGTAAAGCCGTCCAGCGGCAGTCCGAGCGACGGGATTCCCAGGAAAAAGAAAAACACGACAAGCAGGAGCGGGATGTTGCGGATAAACTCAACATACACCGTTCCGATCACATTCAGGGCCCGGATCGGGGAGATCCGCATCACGGCGATGATAACACCGAGTACGAAGCTCCCGATCAAGGCGAGGACGCTGGCTTCGATCGTGTGGATAAAGCCTTCGGCAAAACGGTCCCAGTGGTTAAACAAGACGTGAATGTCAAATTTGCCCGGCATGGCCTTCGTCCTTTCTTAAAGGTTTTCAGGGCTCCCCGCAGCGTGCCGGGAAAGGCAGCGAAAGCCAAGTCCCTACTCGGGTTTGACACCCATCCACTGCTCATACAGCTTGTCGTATTCGCCGCTGTCCTTCATTTCCTTGAGCAGATCGTTGACGGTTTTCACAAACTCGGCGTCGCCTTTTTTGATGGCGATTCCGTAAGGCTCGTCGGTGAAGGTGCCGCCGACCAGCACGTAGTTCGGATCCTGCTTTTGCATGCCGAGCAGGATGGCGTTGTCGGTCGTCAGGGCTTCCCCTTGGCCGGCTTTCAGCGCGGTAAATGCGTCCTGATAGTTTTCAAACTCCAGCACGGTGGCGTCCGGCGCCTTTTCGCGGATGTTTTTAGCCGAGGTGGAGCCTTTGACGGTCAGCACCTTCACGCCTTTTTTCAAGTCCTCCAGGCCTTGGATGGCGCTGCCCTTCTTCACGAGCAGGGATTGACCCGCTTTAAAATAGACGTCGCTGAAATCGACCTGCTGCTTGCGCTCCTCAGTGATGGTCATCGTGGCGACGATGAGGTCGATGTCCCCGTTCTGCAGCAGCGGAATGCGGGTTTTGGACGTTACTTCCTTCAGCTCGATCTTGGTTTCATCACCGAGTATTTTTTTGGCTAGCGCCTTGGCGATGTCGATGTCAAAGCCCTCTACCTTTCCGGAAGTCGGGTCTTTCAGCCCGAACAGCTTGGTGTCGTATTTCACGCCGGCGATAAGCTTGCCGCGGGCCTTGATCGCTTCCAGCGTACCACCCTTGGCGGCCGTGTCCCCGCCGTCGTCCTTGTTTCCGCTTGCGGTCGTGTCGGTCGAACCGCCGCCGGTCGCGGCCGTGGGCTCGCTCTTCGAGCCTCCGCAGGCCGTGAACACCAGGCACATCGCCAACAGGACAAACGCAACACTCCACCTCAAAGGTTTTTTCATGAATTCAATAACCCCTTTCCATATGCTTCCGCTGAATTTAATGATGAATCAGCCGGCTGAGAAACGTCCGCGCGCGCTCTTCCCGCGGATGGTCAAAGAAGCTTGCCGCCGGGCCTTCCTCAATGATCTGACCGTTGTCCATAAAAACGACACGGTCGGCAACCTCGCGGGCGAATCCCATCTCATGCGTAACGATGACCATCGTCATCCCGTCGTAGGCGAGAGAGCGCATTACGTCCAGCACTTCGCCGATCATTTCGGGATCGAGAGCCGATGTGGGCTCGTCGAACAGCATGATCTTCGGATGCATGGCCAGGCCCCGGGCGATGGCGACCCGCTGCTGCTGTCCCCCCGAGAGCTGGGAAGGGTAGCTGGATGCCTTATCCGCAATGCCGACGCGGGACAGATAAGAGGTCGCACGCTCGGCCGCTTCTTCTTTGGAGAGGCCAAGCACCTTGATCGGCGCAAGCACAATGTTGTCGATCACCGTTTTATGGGGATACAGATTAAAATGCTGAAAGACGATGCCGATCTCGCGGCGGAACCGGTTAATGTCGATCTTTTTGTCATGCAGCGCCGTTCCGTTTACGTAGAGCTCGCCCGACGAGATTTTTTCCAGCCGATTGATACAGCGGAGCAGGGTGCTCTTGCCGGAACCGGACGGTCCGATAATCACGACCACTTCGCCCTCTTCGATCCGAAGGTCGATATTCTGGAGGACATGGAAGCTGCCGTAAAATTTACTGACGTTCTTGAATTCGATCAGAAATATACCTCCCTTCCTATGTAACCTTTAAGTGCGTGTTCAAAAAGTTCGGTTTTCAGCACCGAGAAGATTGAATGAAGCAAGGGACTGAGGAGCAGAGCGTACGTAGCGGGTACGTGAGCACCTGAAATGTTTCCGAAGGAAACATACTACGCAAGCATCCACTTAGGCCCGGCTGAATTCAAGATTCGATGCCGAATCAGCTTCCCGATTAAACTTCGTGATCAAAAGCGGACTTTTTGAACAACCTCTTTAAGGAGCATGTCGGCCCGACGTGCTCGTAACACTATATTGCTGTAAGCCCGATAAAATGATTAACCTGCCCAAATGCCGTCAGCTCGAAGTCATATCTTGGCATGGCATATCAACATTTCCCAAATCCTTGCATTTTGGTGATTTTCGTGGTACACTGTATTCAGTTCTAAAATTTGAAACCAATTCACATATTGAAAAGGGTATCATGTTTACGATGGAACTTTTTTCAATGTGTGAATTTTTTTTAGCATTATTTAAAAGAAGGATCATATTAAATTTCAATTTTGGAGGTACAGCCCCATGCAAACAGGTACAGTTAAATGGTTTAATGCCGATAAAGGCTTCGGATTCATCGAAGTTGAAGGCGGAAACGATGTTTTCGTACACTACAGTGCAATCACTGGCGATGGTTTCAAAACGTTGGACGAAGGACAACGCGTCCAATTCAACGTGGTTGAAGGCAACCGTGGACCACAAGCTGAGAACGTAGTGAAACTGTAACATCAACAAGCGGCTGCCCTTAACAGATTCGTTAAGGGCAGTTTTTTCATATAGACCAAGCAGGCTTGTCCAAGATCCGTTCTTGGCGGAGGTTGACTGCTGCAGGGCGTCCGTTTATACAGTTTGGTTTTATACTTCATAAAAGGGGGACTGAGCATGAACTACCGCAAAAAGTCGATGGAGGAAATACCTGAGGAAAATACAGCGATCTGGTCCTGTACGAAGGAAGGGTGCAAAGGGTGGATGCGCGATAATTTCGCCTTTGAGCATGAGCCGACCTGCAGGTTGTGTAATTCCCCGATGGTGCGGGATACGAAAATGCTTCCTGTTCTGAACAATTCGAGTGCCGATCAGAAATCGGCCAAGAAGGGCGTCAAGATCGACTCCTAAGCAATGAACCCGTGTGAAATCATAGAATAATCCGATATAAACGGCAAAAAGGTCTGCACGATCATGCAGGCCTTTTTTCTATGGGATTCAGATCGAAGTTATCCCCATTGAAGGTTCTGGTTCGGTTAATTTATCTTGTTAATGGTTCATGTCCTGAACCCTAGAGAGTCTTTCCCGGCCGGTATCCGGTGTTAGTGGTCTTCGTCGATGACGCCAAGCGCCCGGTTTTTCTCTTTGAACCGCTCATTGTGCGAAGAAACATAAGCAACCTTGGGAGCTTCGGGATCCATGTAGAGCTTGGCGCTGTTCGTGGCAAGCACAGCATCGGTGAATGTGCCTGCAATCAGTCTCACTTTGCTGCTGTAGTCCACAAAGTCTCCTGCGGCAAAAATTCCCGGCACATTCGTTTCCAGCTTGTCGCTGACGTTCGCCGTCCATTCGCCCATATCGATGCCCCAGTCGCGGATTGCCCCAAAGTTATACCGCATGCCGTGGTTGACGATGACCGCATCAACGTCCACGCGAAGGGTATCGCCGCTCTCTTCATGGCAGATCGAAACCTGGTTGATCGCGCACCCGTCGCTGCTGTGCAGCTGGCGGACGGTATAGGGAACATGGATCTGGACGGAGGACTGCTTCATGCGAACTACGTTGCGCTCGTGGCCGCCAAACTGCTCGCGCCGATGTACCACGCAGACGCTGGCTGCGATCGGCTCGAGCTCATTGGCCCAGTCCACGGCGGAATCGCCGCCGCCGGAGATGAGCACGCGCTTGCCGCGGAAGGGCTCGAGCTCCTGCACCGTATAGTGAAGGTTGCTCACTTCGAACCTGTCGGCTCCTTCGATGTCAAGCTTCGCCATCTCCAGGATGCCGTAACCGATCGCCATGATGACGGTGCGGGTCCAGTGCTTTTCTCCGGTTGAGGAAGTAAGCAGAATAGTGCCGTCTTCCAGGCGCTCCTGGCCGACGATCTGCTGGCCCAGCACGACGGTCGGATCAAAGGTCAGCGCCTGCTGCTTCAGCTGCTCAATCAGATTGCGGCATAGAATCGGTCCCGTACCGCCGACGTCCCAGATCATTTTCTCCGGATAAATCAGCATCCGTCCGCCCAGTTCGTCCTTCGCTTCGATCAGCTTGGTCTTCAGGTCGCGCATCCCGCTGTAAAAAGCCGCATACATGCCGGCAGGGCCACCCCCGATGATGGTTACGTCGTACAGCTCCAATGATTCACTCATGGTTTTCCCTCCAAGTCCATTCAGGTATGATCCGATCCAAAAGTCGGAAAATAAGATCTATATCAAGCAATGGCATTTAACTTTTCGCTCTGGCGAGCAGATACAGAAAATAAGGTGCGCCGATGACGGCGACCACGATGCCCGTCGGTACGCCGGAAGGCTGCAGAATCCAGCGGCCGATCGTGTCGGCCGCGATAACGAGCAGCGCCCCGATGAGCGCCGAGACCGGCAGCAGCATCTGATGCTTCGGACCGACGAGGCGTCTGGCCAAATGCGGACCGACGAGCCCGACGAAGGCGATCCCGCCGCTGACGGCTACGCTGGCCGCAGCAAGGGCGACGGCAGCGGCGAGCAGGCGGAACTGCTCTTTGCGTACATTTTCGCCAAGGCTGGTCGCCATCTGCTCTCCCATCTGCAGCACGTTCATCACACGTGCCCGATAAATAATGTACGGCACCAGGACGACGATCCAGGGGAGAAGGGAGAGGACAAACTTCCAGTTCGTTCCCCAGATGCTCCCCGCGAGCCATGTCGCGACGAATTGATACTGCTCGGGCTTCAGCCGGAGCGTCAGCACGATCATGGCCGCCTGAATGCCGGCGGCGACGGCGATGCCTGTCAGCATCAGCCGGATCGGGCGGATTCCCTTGTTCCGCGTGTAGGACAGGGAGTAGATCAGCGCTGCCGTCAATCCTGCGCCCACAAAAGCTAGGAGAGGGAGCAGGAACACCGGCATCGCCTGCGTCGTCGGATAGAACGACACGAGCAGCATGACCATCAGCCCCGCCCCCGAGTTAATGCCGAGGATGCCGGGGTCGGCCAGCGGATTGCGGAAAATCCCCTGCATGACCGCTCCGGACACCGCCAGTCCCGCGCCGATCAGCACCGAAATGACGATCCGCGGGAGCCGGAATTCGAAGAGAATCAGGTTCTCCTGATCCGATCCCTGCCCGAACAGCGTCCGGATCAGGTCGAGCGGGCTTAACCGTATGTAGCCGGTGTTCATGCTGATAATAAAGACCGCAACAATGAGCAGCGCGAGAATCAGCATGACGGTCATGCCGCGAAGCTTTCTCCGCTGTTCGTAAGTAGAAACCGCTTGTCGTTCGGACATTACAGATCCCCTACCTCTCTTCGTGCAAGATAGAGGAAGAACGGAACGCCGATCAGCGAGATGATCGCCCCGATCGGGGTTTCATGCGGCGGATTGATCATTCTTGCCGCCAAGTCGGCGAGGACCGCCAGCAGGCTGCCCAACACCGCCGAGCAAGGGACGATCCAGCGGTAATCGACGCCGACGAGATAGCGGGTGACATGCGGAATTATAAGCCCGATGAAGCCCACCGATCCGACCACGGCTACCGAGGAACCCGCCAGGACGAGCACGATGAGCACGGCGGCCAGCTTGATTAGGGCGGTGCGCTGCCCGAGCCCCTTGGCGACTTCATCGCCGAGACTCAGCATCGTGATCGACCGCGAAATAAGCAGCGAGCCGATCAAGGCGCCGGCGATCCATGGGAACATGATCTTGAGCTGCACCCACTTCGTGCCGGCTACGCCGCCGGCATACCAGAAGGCCAGGTCCTGGCCGATGTGAAAGTACAGCGCCACGCCTTCGCTGAGCGCGGTCAGCAGCAAGCTGAGCGCTGCACCGGCCAGAACGAGTCGTACCGGGGTAAGCCCTCCCGGAGCGAGCGATCCGACGCCGTAGACGAGTCCGGCACCGACCCCCGCGCCGAGAAAGGCGTACAGGATCAGGTACATAAAGGACAGACCGGGGAAGAAGGCAAAGCACAGCGCAAGGGCGAAGCCTGCACCCGCATTAATGCCAAGGAGTCCCGAGTCAGCGAGCGGATTGCGGGTCATCCCCTGCATCAGGGCTCCGGCTACCGCAAAGCTTGCGCCAATCATCGCGCTGGCAAGGACCCGCGGCAGGCGCAAATCCCGAATAATTTGATGATTGACCACATCCGCATGGAAATTGAACACGGCCGACCATACTTCAGACAACCGGATATTGGCCGCTCCGAAGGAGATCGATAATCCCATGCTCAGAACGAGAGCGGCAAGGCCGCCGATAAGGATCAGGCTGGCGGTCTTCGGACGGGAACGAAGGTGTTCCTTGGAGTCCGGGGTCATATTCGCTGCTGCCTGCTGATTCATATATTGTCACCTATTTCCATGAAATTGATTCTCATTCTCATTTCATTCTCAATTACTCATTTTATATGAACAGCAGGCCTCTTGGCAATGAGAAATATGAAATCGGCATAAATCTGGCACAATTGAGCGTTGGTTCTGCAATGCACTGGAAGCAGGCCATTCTCCATAAGGAAGTACGCAGGTGAAACCCTGCAGATATCGGGCAAACCTGTGGACGGTGCCGAATTCCCGGCAAGAAAATAAAGATTGACATGGGGCCAGCGAACTGATAAGTTTTCAATTGATAATGATTATCATTACTGATGAATTACATACCTATGGGGGGTTATTATGTTTACAAGGTCCAAATCATCGTTTACGGTCATGATTCTGGTGTTCATGCTATCCATGCTGGTGACGGCATGCGGCGGCAATAGCGGCGGCAGCGGGTCAGCGGCATCCGGCGGGACGGCAGCCGAAACTTCAGGCAAGGAGACAGCCGCATCGGATTCGAAGGAAACGGCGTCGGACGGAGGAACGCGTACGTACAAGACAGAAAAAGGCGACGTGGAGATTCCCGTAAAGCCGAAGCGCATCGTAACCGATTATTATGGAGGCGAGCTGCTGTCCGTCGGAGCCCCTGTGGTGGGCGCGGAACCGAGCATTTTCCAAAACCCCTTCCTGAAGGATAAGCTGAACGGAGTAGAGGATGTAGGCTATCCAATCAATACCGAGAAGGCGCTCTCGCTCAAGCCCGACCTGATCGTCGTCATGTACGACGACAATTATGAGGCGTTGTCCAAAATCGCACCGACCATCTACATTCCTTACGGCACAGCAACTAACGTTGACGATACGGTGCGCCTGTTCGGCGACATTGTCGGCGAAAAGGAAAAGGCGGAGGAATTCATCAAAGCGTTCGACGAAAAAGCAGCGGCTGCCCGTGAGAAGCTCAAAGGCGTCGTGGACGAGAACGCCACCTTCGGCATCTACGAGTTGACGGACAAGGGCGAGCTGTGGACGTTCGGCGACAATGCCGGCCGCGGCGGCCAGGTGCTGTACAATGCGCTTCAGCTGAAACGTCCTGCGAAGAACAGCAAGGAAAACCAGACGCTGCAGCTGTCCATGGAACTCCTGCCCGAGTATGCGGCGGATTACATGTTCCTGACGACCTACGATCCGGAGAAGAAGGGCGACAAGCTGAAGGAACTGAAGGCTTCCCCGGTATGGAACAGCCTGGCGGCCGCAAAGAACGACCGCATCTACTATAACGACTTTGACACGTTCTACCGCTATGATCCGATTGCTATTATGGGCCAAATCGATTTGTTCGTGGATATGATCCTCGAACACAGTGGTAAGAAATAGGAATTAGCATATAGGGTACCCAGGCGGCAACGCTTGATACCCGCCTGCCGGTAACGAAAAAGAAGCTGCTCCGCTTTGATGCGGGGCAGCTTCTTTTTACATCACTTTGTTAAGCTGTCTGGGACAGTTTCTCTGATCAGCTGTTTTTACCGGTCGTTTATTGCCGTCTTTTCGTAAACGAAGTGATCAAGGACACGATGGACAGCAGCAGGGCGGCAATCGAAGCGACCAGTGTCGCGGTCTGAACGCCGCTGCTTCCGGAATCCGCTGCGGTCGGGGCAGGAGTCGATGCGGCAGCCTGGTCCTGAGCGGATGTGTCGGTCTCGGCTCCGTTATCCGTGGAGGCTGTGTCGTCATGGCCGTGATCGGCAGGCTCCGTGGATTCCGTGGTGGTGATTTTGGTGATGGAGTGCGGCGAATCCGCGCCTTCGTCACCCGTCCATTCCACGATGCTGCCGTCTTTGTAATATTGGTAGGCGTCCCAGGCGACATCGGCATCCTGGTCCGGGTTCTGCGCAACGAAGTTAAACTGCTGGAATTCTCCGGCATTAATGCCGGCCCCGGTAGCGCTCCACGTAATGGTTTTGATTTTACCTGAGGCATCCTTTTCGGTCGTGACTTTCCACTCCGGCACCGGCTGGTACTGTTTAAGGTCCACGTTCTCCGGCACTTTTAACGTTACCTTGGTAGTGGCGACTTCTTTCTCAGACGGAATCTTGATCGTGTACGTTTCCCAGGCTCCCGGAGCCGATGTGGCCGGCTTGACCGTCACATGGGCGCTGGCGATGCCGGAAAACAGAAGCAGGCCGGCGGCTGCCGTGATCAAGAACGGGATGCGTTTGCTCAACAATTTTTTCATGCTCAATACCCCTTTATATTGTATTTGGTGATGAGGCCGATATCATTTGCCCTGCGTGTTTCAACTGCTTCCGACGGTAATCTGGAAGTCGGTATCCCAGGCGTCGAGGGACTCGGTCAAAATATGGACATGGACGTTCCAGCGGCCTGCCATGCTGATCAGGTCCTGGGCTTTATACGTCTTGTCGGCGCCGGGAATCTCGATTTCGTATTTGCCCATCTCCATGTCCAGCGAGGTCAGCGTCAGCTTGATCTGCTGAATGCCCTGCACCGGCTTGCCGCTGGCATCCTTCACACCTACCTCGAAGGTATTCTCGCCTGCGATATTCGGGCTGATCTGCAGCGTGACGACGGTGCGGTTATCCAGCGTCTGCTGCACATTCACCGGCCCCGGATTGGAGGATGCCGGGGGCAGGTTCGAGAGGGCGGCGGCGAGCACGAGGGCTGCGATGCCGGCCGCGAACTCGATCCATACGCCGGCGCCGAGCGGCTTGCTGCGGCGCTGCCCACGGATAAGGTGCACGGCAGCGAAGCCGAGCATCACCAGCAGCAGCACGCATTTCAGCAGCAGGATGCGTCCGTAGGCGGTGTGAAGGAGCGAATACCAGGTCGGTACATACGTCAGCGAGGCGTACACGCCGCTGATCAGCACAGCCGCCACCAAGGTGGTGCCCCATAGAGAGAAGCGCTCGATGACCGCGAAGTAACTCTTTTTACGAAGATCCGGTTCGTCTGGCAGCGATGCCTCCCTGGGCAGAATCAAGCCGAGTGCGAGCAGGCAGCCGAGCCAGATGGAAACTGACACGAGATGAAGGAAATCCATAAATACCGGCATCCATATCGACTCGGCCGAAGCGGCGTGCCCAATGAATGCCTTGGACAGCAGCAGCCCCACGCCGGTGAGCAGCGTGCCCGCATACAACGCACGGAGCCCTTTTTGCTCGGTGCTCTGGGTTGCGGCATAGAGCAGTGCGCCCAGGAAGAGTACAAGGATCACCTGCACCAGCCAAATATGGCCGAAGCTCGTAATGCGCAGCATTTTGCCGAGGAGCTCTGCGTTCCATACCTCGCTCCAGCCGACTCCGGCTTCGATCGCCGTTTGCATCGGCAGGCTCAGGAGCACACCGAGGATCAGAGCGGCATAGGATATGCCCAGAAGCTTACGGCTCCGAGGAGATAACTCCGGATGCCGGGATCCTCCGCCCGCAGGCAGCAAATATAGATAAAAGCATAAAACGCCAAGCAGAAAAGCCAAGCTTACATAAAAGACCCAGCGGATCAGGATTAGATCGGCGCCCGGCGTATAACCAGCGTACACAATGTGGCTGGCCGTATTCTGGCTGCCTGTGCCGATTTGGAACGGAAATGTTCCGTTCACCGGATGGCCGTCGCCGGACACAGCTTTCCACTGAACTGTATAAATGCCGTCCGGAAGACCGGTCTTCAGGTCCACTTCCAGGACGGCCGGCTGTCCGGCCGGAACTCTGCTGTTGCCCTGGTTAACCTCTGCTCCGGACGAATCCATCACGATGATGGAGTGAAAGGCCGGCTGCAGCGCCTCGTTGAACTGAAGCGTCACTTTGGCTGGCGCCTGCGTCATCACCTCATTATCGGACGGGCTGGACTTGGTCAGATAGGCATGGGCCGAACTGGCGGCAGGATGAATGAGCACTCCGATGAAGATCACCAGCATCCACACCCATAGCGGTTTCATATTACGTTTGAACATATCAAGGATTCACCTACTTTGAATTCGGTGCCGTTACCGCCGCTTGCGGCCGGCACATTGGTAATTGTATAGCCGTCGTTCCGAGATGAAAATGACCCTAATGGGCTATAGCCGACCACAGGATTCATCGATTTCGTGAACTTTAGCCATGAAGCTGGATGGATCTAGGCGATTCTTCTTTTTCGGAAGCTAAATTTTTCCATGAAATGGGATATTTGGCGGCTGACTTGCCGGATACCGGAGGATACGGCAGGATTTCTCCGGCTGGGGGCTCTGAGCCCCGGTCATCGCGGTTCAGCCCGCGAGGGCCGGGATCAGCCATTTTCAGCACATTTTCAATAAGTTTCAGGTCTCGATATAATAAAAAGGGAGTTCCCAATGAACGAAAAAATTGAAATCAGGAGTGATGTTATTCATGAGTTTGGCTGTATTGGAACGTCGGAGTGAGCTGCTGAAGAAACGGATTCAACAATTGATCATCAAGGATAACCAGTACGGAATCAGCCGTCAACAGAACATGTTCCTGCAGCACATGATTAAGGAATTACACCAAACATCATACGAGTTAAACACGGAGCGCGGGTAAGCCGGCTGGGCTGATCCGGACGGACAGAAAAAGGGTACCCGCAAGGGTATCTTTTTAGATTAAGAAAGCAATTAAATCAAGTTGAAGAAACCCGGATCATGCTTGCAGACATGCGCCGGGTTTTTCGTTCATATAAATAGAATACGTGTGAATTCAAGGCGTTGTAGGCGAACCCGCATAGAGAAGTTTCACATCCGCAGCAGGGAGGGCTTTGCCCTTCTGTCTGGCTTCGATATACCGGATGAACAGCTCGGTCAGGTCCGGGTCAAACTGGGTTCCGGCACAGGCGCGCAGCTCGCGGATTGCATCTTCGACCGATTTGGTGTTCTGGTATGGGCGCTCCGAGGTCATGGCGTCAAAGGAATCGATCACGGTGAGCATCCGGCACAGCAGCGGGATTTCCTCCCTCTGATACCCGTGCGGATACCCCTTGCCGTCGTACCGTTCATGATGCAGCTCGATATAAGGCACCAGCGCTTTGAATGGCTCCTGAATGAGCGCGATTTCCTTGCCCCAAACGACATGCTTTTTCACCGTTTCCCATTCCGAAGGGCTCAGCTTGCCCTGCTTCCGGATAATGTCGCGCGGTATTTCGAGCTTGCCGATATCGTGGATGAGTGCCCCGAGCACGAACTGCTTCCGGCTGACCGGGTCCAGCCCGAGTACTTTGCTCATATCCATGGCGTAGCGAAACACCCGCTTGGAATGCTTGAACGTATCGATATCCTTGTACAGAAACAGGCTGAGCAGCTGCTCGATGTTTTTGACGTCCTGGGCGATGTCCTGCTCATCCTGAACTGGCTGGGATTCCCCGAAGATTTGTACGGTGTTTTTACCCTGTTTTTTGGCACCGTAGAGGGCCTGGTCCGCCTGATCCACCAATAGCGATTTGTCGTGAATGTCGGGCTTGTATCCGGAAATGCCGGCTGAGAAGGACAAGCATCCATGCGGAAAAATTTCTACGCCTTCGTAAGGGGTATCGTTGATCCGTTTGCGCAGACGGTTGATAAACTCGAGGGCTTGCTGCGTATCGTAACCGGGCATCAGCAGGGAAAACTCCTCGCCGCCGTACCGGGAAGCGGAAATGCCGGCCGTTTCCGATTCCTCTTTTAAAATTTGGCCCATGAGGCCCAGCAGCCGGTCGCCCTTCAGATGACCGAAGTGGTCGTTGTACTTTTTGAAATCGTCGATATCGACCATGGCCAGGGACAGCGGCTTGCCGGTATTTCTCGCCTGCTGCAGCTGCACGTCGAGAATTTGCTCGAAGTAGGTGTGATTGTACAATCCCGTCCGCTGATCCGTATTGGCGCGCTCCTGCACCTGCTGATACATGCCGAACTGCATCCGGAACAGGTGGGACAGCAGCAGGCTGATGCCGAGAAACAGCCCCAGTCCCGTCACGCCGTTATGAACGACCATGATCGTGAGCACGAGAGAGAGGATCAGGATGCATAAGTAGACAAGCATGGATTCCCGCAGCAATCCCTTCAGCAGGGCGTACAGGTTGTCCCGGTTGCGGTACATCAAGCAGTAGTACAAGCTGATACATATCAGATTCAGTATAAAATAAGCAACGAGGGCGCCGAAGTATGCCGGCAAATGGACGTTCTGAAGGTAGCCCTGACGGCCGCCCATCAGATGAAACATGCCGCCTGCACCGGAAATCATGATGGAATAGATGGAGAAGTTGAGAAGGTGCTTCCACCATGCCAATTTCCGTTCGATGCAGGCGAAGATGACCGCGCTGACCAGCAGCATGACCAGAGAAGCCGCGCTCCCATAAGTAAAGATGCACGCCAGATACACGACCGAGTCCATCGACTGCTTGCTCCCGTCCGGGGGAACTTGGAAGGTATACATATACAGGACCAGTGACGCGGCAAGCATGGAGCCGAGAAGAATCCAGTCCGCCGAAGTATATGCGAGGGACAGGCTGCGCATGTTGAGCAGGAACAGAAGGGTGCCAAGCAGGCAGAACACCGTCGTGCCGACCAACCCGGGAATTTGCTGCTGCGTAATAAGACGTTTTTTGAACATAAGATTTATCTCCCTGCAGCAAAAAAATGGATATTTGAATCTGATGTTTATTTCGCCTTGTTAAATCTTAATTCCTTTAATTTTCAAGGCGGAATGGAAAACGAATCATCATCTGACGGTTCTGTGCTTACATACTATTGGGGGGTATCGTATAATGATGGTATCAAAGTGGCATAGGAGGTGTCCTTATGGCGAAGGTCGAAATGAAGGTCGAAGGAGTGACGGGTGATGCCCTGCTCTCCGCAGCCGGTCCTGACAGTTCCTGCGAAGGGGGATGCAGCGAGCGGCACAGCCACCATTCGGAACAAACCAAGAGCAATTTGATTACCCGTTTGAACCGGATTGAAGGACAGATCCGCGGCGTGAAAGGCCTGATCGAGAAGGATACCTATTGCGATGATGTGCTGAACCAGATCGCGGCGATCCAATCGGCCCTGAACGGCGTAGGCAAGCTGCTCCTGGAGGGTCATATGAAGAGCTGCGTGGTCGAGCGGATCGAAGCCGGGGATCATGAAGTGATTGACGAACTGCTGGTTACGGTGAAGAAATTGATGAAATAATACCTGCATGAGAAGCAGGGATTATCCAACTTAAGGAGGAATATATGATGAAACAGGTTACGCTTAACGTTGAAGGCATGTCGTGCAACCATTGCGTCAATGCGGTAGAAGGTGCGGTGAAAAATGCCGGCGCCGCAGGCAAGGTTGACTTGCCGTCCAATACGGTGACTGTGGACTACGACGAGAACAAAGTAAGCCTGGACACCATTAAGGCAGCGATTGAGGATCAAGGCTATGATGTTGTTTAAACATTAGATCAGGCGGATGTTACGCTTCTAATACGAGTTTCAGAAGATGGCGGAGGCGAGGATGTCCTCTGCTTATACCAGGCAGCGATGCGAATTTACGTGATTTGCGGGCGCTGCCTTTTTTGACTCTAGTTTATACCCCGCTGGGGTATGCCATAGACTTGGGGAAAGGAGAGGACGCGGCTATGGAACAGCATACGCCGGATCAATCGGAGAAGCATACGACCCTGCCCATTACGGGAATGACCTGTGCGGCCTGCGCAGCCCGGATCGAGAAGGGGCTAGGCCGGATGGAGGGCGTCAGCCGGGCGAACGTGAACCTGGCATTGGAGAAGGCCTCCGTCACCTATGATCCGAAGCAGACAAATCTGAAGCAGCTGGAAGACAAAATCGTATCGCTCGGTTACGGCACGATGAAGGAAACGATGGATTTTGACATTACGGGAATGACCTGCGCGGCCTGCGCGATCCGGATCGAGAAGGGGCTCAGCCGGCTGTCCGGCGTGACGGAGGCGAATGTCAATTTGGCGCTGGAAACGGCCCGGGTGGAATATATGCCGGGGACGGTAACCGTGCAGGACATGATGCATAAAGTGGAGCAGCTCGGGTACAAGGCGATTCCGAAGCAGGAAGCCAAGGATACCGCCGAGCTCCGCCGTCAGGAGATCCAGCACAAACGATGGAAATGGATGATGTCAGCCATTCTCTCCCTGCCGCTTCTATGGGCGATGGTTGGCCACTTTTCCTTTACGGCATGGATCCCGGTGCCTTCGCTGTTCATGAACCCTTGGTTCCAGCTGATTGTGGCTACGCCGGTACAGTTCATCATCGGCGGGCAGTTCTACGTCGGCGCCTATAAAGCGCTGCGCAATTGGAGCGCCAACATGGACGTGCTGGTCGCTCTGGGTACATCGGCCGCTTATTTTTACAGTCTGTATCTGACGATTGCCTCCGCCGCGATGGGAATGAACCATTCGGTGGAAATGTATTATGAGACGAGCAGCATTCTGATCACGCTGATTCTGGTGGGCAAGTGGTTTGAGGCGCTTGCCAAAGGCCGGTCCTCGGAGGCGATCAAAAGCTTGATGGGGCTGCAGGCCAAAACGGCGCTCGTTCTGAGGGACGGGAAGGAGGTCAGCATCCCGGTCGCGGACGTGGCCGCCGGCGATACCGTGATCGTCCGTCCCGGGGAGAAGATCCCGGTGGACGGGCGTGTACTCGAAGGATCGTCCTCTGTAGATGAGTCGATGCTGACCGGCGAAAGCCTCCCGGTCGAGAAACGGACCGGGGACAACGTCGTGGGCGCCACGCTGAACAAGAACGGCGTGCTGCGCATCCGGGCGACGAAGGTCGGCAGCGAGACGGCGCTGGCCCAGATCATCAAGGTGGTGGAGGAGGCGCAGGGCTCCAAGGCACCGATCCAGCGGATCGCCGACGTCATTTCCGGCATTTTCGTGCCGATCGTGGTCGGCATAGCAATTGTAACCGGGCTGGCCTGGTACTTCCTTGTGGACCCGGGCCACTTTGCCCCTGCCTTGGAGAAGGCCATCGCGGTGCTCGTCATCGCCTGCCCGTGCGCGCTCGGACTGGCGACGCCGACCTCCATCATGGCCGGCTCCGGCAGGGCCGCGGAGTTCGGCATCCTGTTTAAGGGCGGGGAGCATCTGGAGTCAGCGCAGGACGTCCAGGTGGTGGTGCTGGACAAAACCGGCACCGTGACGAGCGGCAAGCCGCAGCTGACGGACGTGGTACCCGCGCCGCTCATGACCGAGCAGTCGCTGCTGCGGATGACTGCCGCGGTCGAGAAGCATTCCGAGCATCCGCTGGCGGAAGCCATCGTGACGGGCGCGCAGGAGCGGAGCAAAGGGCTGCCGCTGCCGGAAGCGAAGGATTTTGCCAATCTGCCGGGCTACGGCGTCTCCGCTCGGGTCGACGGCCGCTTCGTGCTGATCGGCACCCGGAAGCTGATGGCCGAACGAGGAGTAGCGCTGGACAGCGCCATTCCGGTCATGAATCGGCTGGAGGAGGCCGGGAAGACGGCGATGCTGGTGGCGGTGGACGGCAGATATGCCGGGCTCGTAGCTGTCGCCGATACGATCAAGGAGACGTCGCGCGAGGCGGTGTCCCGCCTGCAGGAGATGGGCATCGACGTCGTCATGATCACCGGCGACAACGAGCGGACGGCGCAGGCGATTGCGGCCCAGGCCGGTATCCGCCGCGTGCTGGCGGAGGTGCTGCCGGAAGGCAAGGCCGAGGAAGTGAAGAAGCTGCAGCAGGCCGGCCGCAAGGTCGCGATGGTCGGGGACGGCATCAACGACGCCCCGGCCCTGGCCACAGCCGATATCGGCATGGCGATCGGCACAGGGACGGACGTGGCGATGGAGGCCGCCGACGTCACCTTGATGAGGGGCGACCTGAACGCCATCGCCGACGCGATTCTGATGAGCCGCCGGACGATGGGCAACATCAAGCAGAACCTATTCTGGGCGCTCGCCTACAACACGGTCGGTATCCCGATTGCCGCAGCGGGTTTCCTGGCGCCATGGCTGGCCGGCGCCGCGATGGCGTTCAGCTCCGTGTCGGTCGTGCTGAACGCGCTGCGCCTGCAGCGGGTGAAACTGTGACTCTGCCGCCGATTAGACTTAAACGGCAGCGGTGGCAAGGGTTATGCCGGCCGCTAGTTTAACTGCATATGCCGCATATCAAATACGCCCAAGGGAACCGGATGAACGCCGGCCCCTTGGGCTTTTTGCGTGTAAATCATCTCTCCCCCGTCTCTCCTGAGAACAGGACTGATGCCTGGCAATATGGCCCCGGGTCGGTCAAATTTTAATGTCCGCATGATTCCTTTGAGCTTCGAGCACGTCGTACAGTGCCAATTTATAATTGATTTTATCCAAATTGCGGTAGAGATCGGCTATTTTGTTTTCAATATCTTTTTTATGCTGGAGCATCATCGCTTTACGTTCCGAAATGGTGAAATCGCCCGCTTGATACAACTGGACATATCTCTGTATCTGCACAATTGGCATGCCCGTTGCCCGAAGTGCGGTAATGAAATGGACCCATTCCAGGTCCTCATCATCGTATTGGCGTTTTCCGTTCTCATCGCGTTTGACATGAGGGAGCAAGCCTTCATTTTCATAGTACCGGAGCGTGGAAGCCGATATTCCGGTCATCTGCGTGACCTCTTTTATACTGTTCATGGATACACCCCTCTGTATTTTTTATTAAAGTTAACTTTAGCATAAGTGATGTTCGGAAGTAACTGAAATGAGCGGCTGGATGGATCGAATGCCGATGGGACAGGCAGCAGATGTTGGAGAAAACGGAACACAATATGAAAAACTGAGGATATTGAGCGAAATCTGCGTAAAGAACTCAGAAATAGGAAGTGTTTATGCCAAAGAACCGTGGTCTCTGAAGTGATGGAAAAATACCCTTGACTTAAAGTGAACTTTAAGATTTATGCTAAACATGCAATCCAATAAGGCAATCCAATTCCATGAGTAAAGGAGTAGTGACAAGACATGTGTAAAACACGCGTGCTCAGCACCCCAGGCGCAAAAAAGCCTTTTGAAAAAACAACGATTGAGCGGAGAGAGCTGCGGCCGGACGACGTTTTAATCGATATTCATTACAGCGGGATTTGCCATTCGGATATACATAGTGCCTACGATGAGTGGGGCGGGGGGATATTCCCTATGGTTCCCGGTCATGAAATTGCCGGCATCGTAGCGGCCGTAGGCTCGGAAGTAACCCGATTTGCGGTAGGTGACCGCGTTGGCGTGGGCTGCTTTGTAGACTCGTGCGGAGCGTGCGAATACTGCCTCATGGGGGAAGAACAGTATTGCACGAAGGGCGTCGTTCAGACCTATAATTCGCTGGATTATGACGGCAATCCGACCTATGGCGGGTACAGCCAAAAGATCGTCGTTACGGAAAGATTCGTAGTCCGGATCCCGGAAGGTCTGGAGTTGAGCGAGGCAAGCCCGCTGCTCTGCGCCGGCATCACCACCTATTCCCCATTGAAGCATTGGAACGCTGGTCCCGGCAAAAAAGTAGCCATTGTGGGGATGGGCGGACTCGGCCACCTGGCGATCCAATATGCGCATGCCATGGGTGCGGAAGTCACGGTTTTTAGCCGCTCCATGGGTAAAAAAGACGAAGCCCGGAGCTTCGGCGCAGACGATTACTTTTCCACCAGCGATCCGGATACGTTCAAAACGCTGGCCGGCCGTTTCGATCTCATCCTGAACACAGTATCCGCGAATCTTGACGTTGACGCGTATCTATCACTCCTTCGCGTCGACGGTACGCTTGTGAATGTCGGTGCACCGGGCACGCCGGATCAGTACAACGTGTTCTCCTTAATTATGGGCCGCCGCAGCATTGCCGGATCGCTCGTAGGCGGCATTCGGGAAACGCAGGAGATGCTTGAATTCTCAGCGGAGCACGGCATTGCCCCTAAAATTGAGGTGATCCGCGCCGACCAGGTCGACGAGGCTTATGAACGCGTCCTTCGCAGCGACGTGCGGTACCGGTTCGTCATTGATATGGCTACACTGTAATGAAGCCATATTTCGATGTGGAACTCGCTCAACAGATAACGGATCGCCATGTGCTTCATGGACAGATCCATCCGAGCCCTGGCAGGGACTTTGCCACAATCCCCTGCCGGGGTTTTGTGCTGCCGCTTACTTCTGAAGATGCTGGATGGAGGCGAACCCGGCCAGAACGAACCCGCCGTGCCCGCCGGACAGGACGGTCGTGATCGAGCACTCCGGCACCAGCTCGCTCTGCCTGGAGACGAAGGAGGGGTGCCAGCGGTTCAGCTCGCTCTCGGGAAAGGTATTGAGCAGAAAATCCGTGATCAGTCCGCCGTGGGTGACCAAGGCGAGATGTTGGCCCGGATGCTGCAAAGCCTGCTCCGACAGCAGCGATGACAGCCGGTCGCCGGCCTGCCGCGCGGAGTCGCCGACGGGTGGGACGTAATCCCGGTCGTTCGTGCATCGTTCCCACATGCGCACAAACGCTTCGAAGGTTTGGCCGGGAAGGTCGCCCCAGTTGGCGCGCTCCCTGAGGCGCACATCGGTGTGCACGGGAAGGCCGGACGCTTCAGCGATATATCCGGCCGTGTCCGCCGCCCGCCGGAGCGGGCTGGACACAATCGCGGCCAGGGGCAGCCGGCCTAAATGCCGGGCGGTCTGACGGGCTTCCAGTACTCCCTCGGGGGATAGCGGGACATCGCCTATGGCGCGGACCTTGGTGCCGTGCCGGACGAGATAAAAGGTGGTGCTGGTGGCAATCGGATTCATGAAGGGACCTCCTTGGCATAGAGCGTTAGTGTTGCGTTTCAATCGTTAACGTGATTAACAAACAATATTTGATTTAACGTAAGTGAAATTAGATAATCATCTAAATGAATTCTAATGGATTTCTATGAAAAATAGAAACAGGGGAAGCCACAGCGCATCCATTTTTTGAAAGGACGAGGATTGGTTTATAATAAAAGGGTCCATGTTTGCCTGTATTCACGCGATTGCAGGTGCGATACAAGTCATGAGGCGGCTAGACAATAACCACTCGCGTTAGGAGATGTATGACTGATGAACGAGGTTATATCCTTAATAAAAAACCACCGCTCCATCCGCAAGTTCAAGAATGAACCGGTCACGGAGGAGCAGCTGAACGAGATCATTTCTGCGGCACAGTGCGCTTCCACTTCCAGCAATGTTCAGGCATACAGCGTTATCGCGGCCACGGACCCGGCCCTAAAGAAGCAGCTGGCTGAATTAGCCGGCAATCAGGCCTATATCGAGGAATGCCCGGTGTTTCTGATCTGGTGCGCGGATTTGCACCGTTTGGATCAGGTCACCGCCGGGCACATGGCCGGCCGGGAGTCGTACGTGGATTCGACGGAGAACTTTATCGTGGCCACGGTCGATGCGGCCTTGGCGGCACAGACGGCGGCGGTCGCCGCGGAATCGCTCGGGCTTGGCATCGTCTATATCGGCGGCGTCCGTAACCGGATCGCCGAATTGTCCGAGCTGCTGAACCTGCCGGAGCTTGTCTACCCGGTATTCGGCATGTGCCTGGGTGTGCCGGATCAGGAGCCGGGCATTCGTCCGCGTCTGCCGGTGGAGGCGGTTCTGCACCGCAACGGTTACAACGAGGAGCGGATTCAGGAGCCGGTGCAGGCATATGACCAAACGATGCAGCGCTACCTGTCCGAGCGTACCGGCGGCAAGCGGGATACGCCATGGTCGCAGATTATGGCCGATCGTTTGGCCGAGCCAATCCGGCTGCATATGCGGGAGTTTTTGAGCGGCAAAGGCTTTATGAAAAAATAAACCGGCAGCCGCCGTAACTCGATTATGATAAAAAAGAGGCTTGCGTTTAAATTGCGCAGGTCTCTTTTTTATTGTGTCTGTTGTGCCAATTTTCCTTTTCCTGGGTAAATAACTTAGGAATGGTGACAAAACCTTCATCCAAAAGTAACGGAGCCGCCCTTTTATAGACAAGCAGGGGTCTCTATAATGCTTATAATCGCTTATCCCAGATTGAAAGATATAGAAATGATCATTTTATGGAAAAGGAGCAGCCATACATGCGGACAAGATTCAAATTGGTACTGCCGGGATGCTGTATGCTTCTGGCTTTGGCGGGTTGCACGGAACCGGGCGGCTTGAATGACGGCCTTGGAAGGACTCCAGCTCCCATCAGCGCCGGCGAGGAGGCAGGAAAGCCTGGTCATGCGGAGAACGGGCATTCATCAGGTGGGGCAGCTGGAACAGCGGAGCAGGGTGCGCAGGGGAGTAACGCCTCTTTTGCCGATCAGATGAAGGCTCTGACGAACACGGGGACTGTGAAAAGCTTGAGCTATTCCCGGCTCACCCAAAAATACGTATACATTAAATCGACGGCCAGCAACAGCTTTGAGGTCTATTTCGGAGACGATCAGGCGAAAACAGAAAAGCTCGTCATCAAGCATACATACAGCGCCAAGGAGTCAAGCGTATCCCTAAGCCCTACAGGGCCTTACTTTATCGTCAACCGGGTAACGAGCCGCAATCCCGAGCGATATAAGTCGGAACTTTACTATACCGGAGATTTGAAGCCTTACGCTGTGCTGAACACCTTCGGCGAGCCCAGATGGGACGAGGATGGCAGGCTCATTCGGTCTACGGAGTATTTCGATAAGCATTCGAATACGTACCAAAGCCAGATCAGCGTAGATTCCTTGAAAGCCGTGCCGGAACCGGACGAGGTGTTCGCTCAGACTGTCACCGTGGTGAAGGGTACCGAAACGTCCAGGAAGACCGGCGTTATCTTCAACGTGACCAAGGTGGACAAAAACATGATCTATTATCAGGAACTGAATCTGGATACCAAGCGGATTGAAAACAAGCAGAAGCTGTATTAAGACGAGGCATCACCTTCAACCCTTGATAAGCCAATCCGCCCCGAATGGATACTTGCACTTTAAAAGCTGGCGCCCCGCTGCGGGGCGCCGGGAACATCGATTTCTACTCATGTGATTCGATTTGCGCCGAGCCCGAAAGCGGTGTGGTGTCGAGGTATCTGACCTCGTAGACGCGCTCGGCGAATTTCCAGCCGTCCTCTGTGCGCTGGTAGCGGTCATGGTACACGGCGTAGTTCAGTCCGCTCCTGCCGTCTTGCAGGCGGGCGAGCTCAGAGATGTAGGCACGGCCGGCCGCGGCATCGCCATCGATCTGGATCGTGCCCGGGTGTGTGGTTTGCACGAAAAAATCCCACTGGCTTTGCAGCCGCTTGCTTCCGTCGCGAATCTGCTCCCGGCCGGTGAGTTCAACGCCCGCACCCGGAATCCGCCACACGCCATCCTCCGTGAACAATGACGCTAGACGGTCGGGGTCGCGCATCATCACCGAGTCGGTGAACTCGCCGCGCAGCGCTTCGATCTCGAAGCGATCAACAATACTCTGAATGCTGCTCATTGCTTTTATCCTCCTCTGTGTTTACAGTACACTTTTTTCTCCGACTTCAGCCTTTATACTGGGATCGAAGGTGCACCTTCGGCAAATTCGCCCGCGTAGGAACGTTCGTGTAACTCCGTGAGTGTTGCTCCCTCCTGCCAAGCTTTCAAAAAGGTGTCCGGATTCACCATGACTCCAAGTGCTTCGATGGGATTGGAACATTGCTGAAGCGCGCGCATGGCTTCCAGACCCTTGAGCAAGTCAGGTCCGTAGTTGTCGACTTGGAGTTCCAGGGCATTGTTGTCAGGATCGCGGTAATAGAATGACGTATTTGGACCATGGTTCATCGCCATGTACGGCAGCAGCCCCTTGTGTTTCAGACGTTGGTACGTCCGCATGAGATCGTCAATGCTGTAGATGAATGCTACATGATGCATGCCCGCGCTTGCGGGTACCTGCTCGATACATGCGGGATCATGAAAGAGGACCAGGCGATGGTGAGCCAGATCGAAGGTGTAAAAACCACCGATACCCTCCACTTCCAGGGACGGTGTGACCCCGAGGAAGGTGCGATAGAACGCCCGCATCTCCAGAAACCTTGCCGTTTTAAACCCAATGTGATGCAGCTGCATAGGCGGAATCCCTGCCTCATCAAGGCGGTCTACCTCATGTTGTGGAGTGTCCATCATCTGTTCAGTCATATAGAAGATCAGCTCCCATTCATTTTTTATGCGATTTGCATGCCGCCGGCTGACAAACAAATCCATTTGCGCTATCATGTGACTATAAAGTCACTTATGATACCCTCATCATATGTTACCAAAAAGTAACGTGTCAAGCGAAACAAAACATTTTTTTGAACTGGAGCGTGAAATGAAAATGGAAAACAACCCCCGTCATGTAAGTCGGATCGCGATTAAGGCAACCCCCGAACAGGTTTGGCAAGCGATTACGGATCCGGCCAAGACGTCAAAATTTTGGCACCATTGCGCCATCCGTTCCGATTGGCAAATCGAGTCCCCATTCGAATTATGGAACGGGGAAGAGAAGAGGGCGGAAGGAATCATTCTCGACATCGACCCTCCGAGTAAACTCGTGATGAGTTGGCGGTATGTTGCGTTTCCGGGGGCGAAACACGAGCCCCCGATACGCATTACGTGGGAGATCGGTTCACATGAAGAGCTTATGGGCGTAACCCTCGTCACCGTTGTGCATGATGGACTGGACCAAGCCGCTGAAACCGCAAAAATTGTTGAAAGGGGATTTCCGATTGTGCTTTCAGGCTTAAAGACGCTGCTTGAAACCGGAGAGGCGCTCGTTGGCGGATAACACCCGAAGATAGGTGAAATTGAATTTGGAGAGGGAAAAGAAAAAGGCCTGTCCGTAGCGGGCAGACCCTTTTTTGATTTAGCGCGGAAGGCCGTAAAAACGGCAGGCATTGGCATGCAGCAGCGCCCTGGCTTCCGGCAGGGGGACGCCACGGATGCTGCTCCATACGCGGGCCACCTCCGCGGTCATGCGGGGATGGGTTATCTGACCGGTGAACGGCCCTTCGAACGGCCAAGGCCCGTCGGTCTCGGTCATCACCTGGGAGGCAGGATACCGGCGTGCGAGCTCCTGGATCTCCGCCTCATAGGCGATATCCGGCGTGAACGAGACGTAATATCCGCTATCCGCCATGCGCCGCACGGTGTCCGCCGATCCTTTGAACCAGTGGAAATGGGCGCGGGAGACGCCGTGCTTTTCAAGCAGATCGCAGGCGATATCCGCATCCTCGTACACGGCATGCAGCACGATCGGCTTGTCATGGTCCCGGGCAAAACGTACGAAGCGCTCAAGCAGCGCCTCGTACGGTCCGTTATCCCAAGGAAGCCCGGCTTCGGCGGCCTCCAGCCGCGAGTAGTACGGCAGGCCGACTTCGCCGACGGCGACCATGTCATCCGCATGCTCCGCCATCCAGCCGAAGAGCGCGTCGATCTCGCGGTCAGCAGGGAGCGGCTGCTCGGGATGGAAGCCGAAGGCGGGATAGACCTGCCCGGGCCAAGTCTGGGCAAGCCTCAGATTGGCCTGGCTCGATGCCAAATCCATGGACACGCCGATGACAGCTTCGACGCCGGCATCTTTCAGACTCCCTAGCAGCGCCTGTGTCTCGTGCTTCTTATAAGTATCGAGATGAATATGGGCATCGATCAAGGGCGCGAGCGGCGACCGGTTCGCCTCCGCCGGCGATGCGGATGCCGCCGCTGCCCGGTCGAGGACCATCTCTTGGCCGTTTGCGGGGCTTACTTCGCTGTGGTTGCCGCTCATTGGCGTGAACCTCCTTGCTGTGCAGCCTGCATTTTTCGCTGCTCCTCGCGCATCCATTCGCTCAGCTGACGCTTCAGCTTCAGAAACTCGGGAGCTTCCGTCATTTCCTCGCGCCGCGGGCGCGGAAACGGCACGTCGATGGCGTGCAGCACTGCGGCCGGCCGGCTCGAGAAGACGTAAATGCGGCTCGAGAGCAGCAGCGCCTCCTCGATGTTGTGCGTAATGAAGAGAACCGAGCGGCGGTTCTCTTCCCAAATGTCGAGCAGCCAGCGCTGCATGTCGCTGCGGGTCAGCGCATCGAGCGCGCTGAACGGCTCGTCCAGGCACATCAGCTCCTGCGGGCTGAGCAGCGCGCGGAGAAAGGCCGCCCGCTGCTGCATGCCGCCCGACAGCGTATGCGGATGCGCCTTCTCAAAGCCGGCCAGGCCGACTTTGGCGAGCCAGCGCCGCGCGTTCTCACGGGCCTCCCGGCTGACGGGGCCGTGCACCTCCTGGGCCAGCAGCACATTGTCCTCGATCGTTCGCCAAGGGAACAGGGCGGGCTGCTGCGGCATGTAGCTGATATGCCCCTGCTGCCCGGTCACCTCGGCGCCGTTCATCTGGACGGTGCCGGCATCCGGGCGGGTCAGCCCGCCGATCACGTGCAGCAGCGTGCTCTTGCCGCTTCCCGACGGTCCGATGATGGACACGAATTCGCCTTGGCCCACGGTCAGCGAGATGTCGCTGAGTACCGGCAGCGTCCGGCGCTTCTCTTTGAAGCTTTTGCTGACGGAGACGATCTCCAGCGCGGGCGTGGTTTCTTTATTCATCACGGTATTTCTCCTTTCCGGCCAAGCCCGCTAGCCCTGCTTCGGCTTCCAGCGGACGAACCATTTTTCGAGCAGCGCAATCAGCCCGAACATCAGCAGGCTCAGCACGACGATGATCATGATCGCGACGAACATGCGGTCGGTACGGTAGCCCGATTTTTGCAGCATCATATAATAGCCGATGCCCTTGTCGGCCCCCAGCCACTCGGCGATAATCGCACCCATGACACTGTAGGTGGCGGCGATTTTAATGCCGGAGAAGATGGAAGGGAGTGCGTGGGGCAGCTCCAGCTTGGCGAAAATTTGGCCCTTGCCCGCCCCGATCATGCGCATGTAGTTCATCATGACGGGATCGGTCTGCTTCAAGCCGCCCAAAGCGGCGACCGCCACCGGGAAAAAGCAGACGAGCGTGATGACGATCAGCTTGGGCAGGAGGCCGAAGCCGAACCAGATCATCAGCAGGGGGGCGAGGGCGATAGTCGGGATATTTTGGCTTAGAATGAGCAGCGGATACAGCGCCTGTTTTAAAAACGGAATCAAATGCAGAATCAGTGCGATGACCAGCCCGATGGCGGTTCCGATGGCGAAGCCGAACACGGTCAGCTTCAGCGTGGCCCATACATGCTCCCACAAGCCGCCGGAAGCGGCCGCGGCTTCCCGGGCGATGTCGCTCGGCGCAGGCAAAATCCATTGTTCAATATGGAACAGGGAGGTCAGCAGCTGCCACACGAGCAAAAAGAAGATGACCGCCACGAGGGGCGGCCATACGTTTTTCCACCAGCTTCTCATGGACGGTACTTCTCCGTCAGCTTGTCCATGCTGATTCCGCCGGGATTATGGGCGATTTTGACCTGGGAGATGATACTCGGGCTGCCTGCGGCCACCAGAGCTTCGTGCATTTTGCGTACGACGTCCAACAGCTCCTCCAGCTCGCCCTCCATCGTCGTTTCCAGCGGGTGCACCTCATGTTTCACGCCGGACTGCTGAATGACCTCAATGGCACGGTCGACGTAGGCGTAAGAGTCTTCGTTGCCCGGCGTCTTCGGGATCACCTGAATGCTTAACAGCGTATTGGCCATGCGAATCAACTTCCTCTCTTGATAAGATTACGTGTATTTTAGGTTAGATGTGGCTTACTGTTCCGGCAAAAAGTCGTTCGTGTACGCGCTCTTCACGTCCAGCGGCTTGTCCAGCAGCTTGTGCTCGTACATCCAATCGGAATAGCCCTTCCAGATTTGTTCCTTCTGCTCGCCCCAGCGGGCTGCGTCGTCCTGATATTTAGGACTTAACCATTTCTGGCTTTCGATCACCAGCTGCTTATCGAGGTCCGGCACGTCCTTCAGCAGCAGGTTGGCAGCTTCTTCCGGCTTGTCGATCGCGTACTGGTAACCTTTGGCGGTCGCGCGCATAAACGCTTTGACCAGCTCAGGGTCGTCCTTGATCTGCTTTTCGTTCGTTACGAGAACCGGCGTGTAGTAGTCCAGCTTCTCGGAATAATCTTTGACATACAGCATGTCCAGCGGCTCGCCGCGCAGCTTCGCCTCGATTCCGGTCCAGCCGTAGAAGATCCAGGCGAAGTCGATGTCCCGCTTCACGGCGGTAAAATAATCGGCGTCGCCCATGTTGACGATTTTTACCTTCTTCACGTCCGCCTTGTCGATCTCCATGATGGAGCCCATGACGGCTTCCTCCACAGGGGAGCCCCAGCCGCCGTAGGTTTTGCCTTCGAAATCCTTCGGCGTCTTGATGCCCCGGTCCACCGGTGCGGCAAAGCCCGACGTATTGTGCTGGATGACCGCGGCAATCGAGACGAGCGGCACGCCCTGCGTGCGGGCCTGGGTCACACTCTCCTGATAGCTAACGCCGAAAGGTGCTTTGCCGGAAGCGACCATGGCGTCCGCGCCGGTGGAGCCCGGCTGCACGATCTCGACGTTCAAGCCTTCGTTTTTATAGTAACCCAAGTCTTTGGCGACGTAGAGTCCGGTATGGTTCGTGTTGGGCGTCCAGTCGAGGACAACTTTGACGTCCTTCAGCGGCTTCGCTGCAGTGTCGTCCTGGCCTGCCGTGCTGTCGGAAGCGGATGTGCCTTCTCCGCTGCCCGTATTGTTTTGGCTGCCGCCGCATCCGGCAAGCGCCAGTACGAGCATGCAGACCAGCAGCAGCAAGCCGATCGATTTGTTCTTCATGGCTTTCTCTCTCCTTTGATGTCCGGCCGTTCTTATTCTCTCTGTGGAAGCAACGACCGGTGATCCCCTCTCCCTGTTATATTTAGAATCGTAAGCCGATCTGAGTGACTGAATCATAGAAAGCATTCGCAAGGCGTAATCCCGTTTTTCACTAGTATGAATGAAAAAAGCGCCCCGTAAACGGGACGCTTCATATGCGCAAGATTAGCACGGCTTGTATGCCGTGACAAACGGTTTCCTACGCTGGCATTACCCAGATCAGGTTAAAAGGGTCAGTATCTTGAAGGGATACAATCTCAGCCGGCCAATTCCAGCACCCCGGATTCTATAAGGTTTTCGGGTTGTTTTCCTCCCATATTATAGTCCATCCCCATGGGGGTGTCCAGACATCCGCCCGATTCCAGATTATCTCTGGAAAAATTCGATCCATTCTTTTTCCGGACCATAGATAAAGAAGTATTGGTATCCGTTGGGCAGGGTTACGATTTCCTGATCGATCAGCTCCACGCCGTCGAGCGCCTGAATCCGCTCAAATTCCTTCTGAATATCGTCGACATGGATCGCAAAATGGTGCACCGTGCCTTCGGCCGGCAGGTCGTAGCTGTAGCCTTGAATGAGCTCGATTTCCGTCTCGTTGCTGCCCCCGAAGCCGAGAAACGCCAGCTGGAACACGCCGTTGGTGTGCGTCAGCCTGCCCTTCAGCTCCAGGCCCACGATCTCGGTATAAAATCGGATGGTTGACTCCAAATCCCGTACGACGATGCCGACATGATCCAAACGTTTATTAGCCATATGTATGAGCTCCTTTTCATAGTACTTATAAGTAATGGGTTTGCCCTAAATTAAGGCCATTATAGCATTTAAATCCGAGTTGTAAGGCAACTTTATGCAAACATCATTGTTTATAAATTATAGGCTGTTTGGTGGCATCGTTAGGTATTGAATAGTCAGGAACGGGGGGAGAGGGCCCTGAAAAAAATAATTGCAGCATGGCTTTTCATATGTATGTTGACAGCATGTACCGGGCCATCATCCAGTGGAGGGGACATAACGATACTCGATAAGCAGCTCATTGGCTCGACATATTGGATTGTCGCCGAGAAAACCCATAGTAAAGAAGAAGGAGCATTTAAAATTAAAGTCGATAATGAAAACACATGGAACTTGTTAGAGGTCGGAAGAACGTACTTATCGACATACTCCTACAAGTCGTTGGACAAAGGAGCTAAACTGGAGAGTGTCCGCCATATAAATCAAGGGCAGTGAAACGCAACAGGTTCATTTGACTAAAGCCAGGGAAGTCTGTCAGACTACCCTGGCTTTTTAGTTCTCGCGCTTCTGCTTCTTCTTCGCATAAAATTCGGCCGCCTTATGGCGGTTGCCGCAAGTGTCCATGCTGCACCAGCGCCGCTTGCCGCTCTTGGAGGTGTCCACAAAGTGCAGGATGCAGTCGTCATGCTCGCAGATCCGGATGCGGTCCGAAGATACGCTTGCCAGCGTCTCGAACAGGGAGCGGACGATGGGGTACAGCACGTCTTGGACGGCGGTTTGCCCGTAGGTGATGAGAAGGGGGGTGCCCTGCGCATCCCGCTCAGCCCGAAGCGCCACGTCTAACCGCGAAGCTTCCGCCTCCATGGCGGCGAATGCCTCATCCGACAAGGTACCACCATGGTCCAGGTCTTCTAGAACGAGCCGGCACACGCCGCGAAGACGGAGCAGTTCGGGCAGCAGGTCTTCCCGCGTCACAGCTGAAGCTGCCCCTGCGGTATTGTTCAAGCCGTGCAATTCATTATCGTGGAGCCATTCGTCTAAATAACCTGGCTCCTCCAGCATATCCGTGACCCGGTGCTCCCGCATGCGCACCGTATTGGCGAGATTGATCCACAGGGCGCCCCCCAGCACGTTGCGGGAAGGGGATTTATCCATGATGCGTCATCCTTTATAGAGTAATCGTTTTCTTTGTGTTCAGGAATGCTATGTCCATTGTATCACCAACTGCAGCCCGCAGGCGATTTTGCCAATCGGGAGTCTGCAGGTATACAGGCGGATGGTGGATGGCGGTATGGTGGATCGGCACCAGCCGTTTGGCCCCGAGAACGCGTGCGGCCGCGGCCGCTTGTTCCGGAAGCAGCGTAATCGGCATGCCGCTGGGCGGCTGACGATCAGGACGTTCCAGAACGGCACCGTTCACCGGCAGGCATACCGCATCGAATGGGCCGTGGGCCGCGGCAATCTTCCACCAGTAGCCGTGCCACAGCGTATCTCCGCAGTGGAGCAGGCGGTGCTCGCCGTCGCTCAGCGCCCAGGCGATCTGCACGTCTCCGACCCCGTCGACGGAGTACGTGGCGGCTGCGCTCAGCGCACCGATTTGGAAGGCATCGCCGACGGAAGCACCGATTACGCGGTTCAGGCCGCTATTTTCGGCAAGGAGGACGCTCTCCTGCGGGAGGTACACGGGAATGTCAGCCCCGAAGGCATCGATGATGGCCTGGGGATCAAAGTGATCCGCATGCTCATGGGTAATCAGCACCGCATCTGCCGGGCCGTATTCGTTAAGCGGGAAGAGCGGTTCGTGAGACTGGGCGTATCTTTCCGGAAAATGATAAAGCGGGTCAATGACCACCGATGTGTCTCCTGCCGTCACTCGAATGCCTGCCCAGGGAAGCTTTTGAAGTTCCATGTCATCCATCTCCTTTGTATAACCTCTAAAATTTGTATTACAAGTTATAATTGGAGTATAACCGTATTTTTATAACCTGTAAATATATTTTTAGGGGTTATACAAAAATAAAAAAAAGCGGTCCGGCTGGCCCGCTTTTAATTTGAATGGCTTATTTTCCTGCACCTGATGGCCCCTGCAGTCCGCTCTGGTGAACCAGCTTCCGCCGCTGCAGCTGGAAAGCCGCAAAGCTGAGCACGACCATGCCGGCGGTGAACACCGCGAGCATCCAAGCCGACTGGTTCACTTCCAGATGGTCCAGGCTCCAGCCCATGATAAGCGGAAGGATGGCTCCGCCGACGCCGCCGGAGGCGATTAAAATGCTAGGTGTCGATTCTTCGCTGCCCTGCAGCAGCTTGCTCGCAAATACGAGCGCAATCGAAAAGATCCCCGACATGAACAGCCCGAGCAGCAGGATGATCGCGAAAGCCGACCATACCTGGCCCATCAGCGGGAACACGATCAGCAGCACCAGGGTGATGAGGCAGCTGAACAGCACGTAGACCCGGTAATGAATCTTTTCGGCGACGACGCCGGCAAAGATCCGGCCGACGGACATCGCGATCCAGAAGCAGGTGACGCTGAGCGCCGCGGCGGCTTCCTTCATGCCCATTTTCTCAATCAGGATGGCGGGCATAAAATTGGCCAGGCTCATCTCGGTGCCGACGTACAGAAAGAAGAATACGATAAAGAGGACGAGAATGCCGAAGGCTCCGCCTCGATAAGGGAAGCGTTTGGCCGAGGCATGCTCTTGACCGGATACGGAAGCGGCAGGCCCTTTGGCGCTCAGCACGGCATCGATTTCACCGAAGGAGGCCTTCGACCAGAACAGCAGCGTGACGAGTGCGATCAGCGAAATGACGAGGAACGAAAACCTCCACCATCCTTCCGTAATGAATCCGCTTGCGATCAGCGGCATGACCATGGCCCCGACCCCGAAAAAGACCTCCAGGCGGCTCATCGCCACAGCGGTTTTATCAGTAATCGCCGCAATAATAATGGTGCCGATCACCGCTTCAATCATGCCAAAACCAAAGCCTGCGCACACGGCAATGGCGTACAGCCATTCCCAAGGCGGCAGCAGGGTATAGACCAGCTCGGCGGCCGTAAGCAGGCCGATGGCGATCAGCAGCCCGCCCCTTTTACCAAAACGGCGGTTCAGCCACGGGGATACGAGCACACCGGCCAGAAAACCGGCGAACTGGGTGAAGATCAGCGTCCCGCCTTCGCTGTATTCGCGGTGATAATGCTCCAGCAGCACGGGAAGGACTGATCCCAGCACGACATGCGCCAGGCCGATCAGAAAATAGGATAGACATCCTATCCAAATGAGTCGTTTCATGAGGAACTCCTTTACAGTATTAAATTCTTGGTGCGGACAAGCCGGATGACGGCCGGTATCTCCATCATAACAAGGTATTCAGGGCACGTCATGCCTATTCTTGGATAAAAGCTGACGTGTTCCAAGGTTCATCCTATACCGGACAGGGTACACTATGGGTACGGGCTGTGCCCATGAACAACACGAAGCAGAAAGGAGCGGATCATCTAGAGATGGAAGCGAAAATCATCCTGGAACAAAATCTGGCCAAAATACTGGATCACAACCAGTTTTGCTCATTTGCCACAGTGGAAGGCAACCGGCCGAAGCAGCGGTATATGGCTTTATATAATCAGGGCCTCAGCATCCATCTGGTCACCGACCGCAAGACGCATAAAGTCGAGGAACTGGAGGAAAACCCTCACGTTTCCCTGCTGCTGGGCTATGAAATCGGGGGATCGCGGGAGGTTGTGGAGATTGAAGGAACCTGCAAAGTAACGGCTGAGGACTCCCTGCGTAAGCAGATCTGGAAGGAAGAATTCAAGAAGCGGTTTACCGGTCCCGATGATCCGGATTACGTCCTGCTTGAAATTACGCCCGTCCGTGTAGAATATACGGGAAAAGACGGGGAAAAGCACGAATGGATCGAGTAGATTTACTGTGTCCATAAGCAATTGGAACCATTTTCATAGATCCGTGATACGCCCTGATGCTCGAGACCTTGTTCTCGGGCATTATTTTTTGGGAATTGGATGTATTTGTCTTTATTTCATAGGTTACATCGATATAAACTACTCTTGTAGACAGAACTTAATTTAACAATGGTTAGTTAAATAAAGGGGTTAAATTTGTTCTGCCCACCGTACTCGATGTACATCTATTAGGAGGGGTAACATGTCGAAGTCCCGTAAAAAAGTCCTCAAAGGCATCACCGCCGCAGCCGTTGCGATCAACGTGCTCGCCGTTCCAATGGTGCCGGTATTTGCGGACAGCAGCAGCAACGGATCCAAGGTGAAGCTGCGGATCATGGAAACATCCGATTTGCACGTGAACATGGTCAACTATGACTACTATGCGGACAAGCCCACTGACGAATACGGGTTTGCCAAGACGGCCAGCCTGATCAAGGCAGCCAGAAACGAAGCGAAGAACAGCCTGCTGTTCGATAACGGGGACTTGATCCAAGGGAATCCGCTTGGCGACTACGTGGCCAAAGTGAAACCGCTTAAAGAGGGCGAAGTGCACCCGGTTTACAAAGCGATGGACCTGATGGATTACGATGCCGGCGGCGTCGGCAACCATGAATTCAACTATGGCCTGGACTTCCTGAAACTGTCGGAAGAAGGCGCCAACTTCCCGATTGTCAACGCCAACGTCTACAAGGATGACGGGGACAAGGATGACAGCAACGACGTGAACTATTTTACCCCTTATACGATTTTGGACAAAAAGGTTACGGACGAGAACGGTAAGGAGCAGACGATCAAGGTCGGTGTGATCGCATTCGTTCCTCCGCAAATTTCCCAATGGGATAAAGCCAACCTGGAAGGCAAAGTCATCGTGAAGGACATGGTTGAGACCGCCAAAAAGTTCATTCCGCAGATGAAGAAGGAAGGAGCCGACGTCATCGTCGCCATTCCTCATTCCGGCTTTGAGGATATTCCGGAGACGCCTCTGATGGAGAATACCGTTCTGTATCTGAGCAAGGTGGAAGGTATTGACGCCATCCTGTTCGGACATGCCCATAAAACGTTCCCGAGCGCAGAATTTAAAGGCAAAACCGGCGTCGACCTGGAGAAAGGCACGATTAACGGCGTTCCTGCGGTCGAACCTGGATTCTGGGGCGATCACCTCGGCATCATCGACCTGAACCTGGAGAACGTAGACGGCAAGTGGAAAGTGGTTGATTCGAAAACCGAAGCGCGCCCGATCTACGATACGGCGAACAAAAAGGCGCTCGTTGACGCCGATCAAGAAATCGTGAACGCAGTTAAAACGGAGCATGATGCAACAATCGATTATGTACGCGGACCGGTAGGCAAAACCAGTGCGCCGATCAACAGCTATTTTGCACTCGTACAGGACGATCCGTCCATTCAAATCGTCACCAACGCCCAGAAATGGTACGTCGAGAAAAACCTGAAGGGGACCGAATACGAAAACCTTCCGGTGCTGTCGGCAGGGGCTCCTTTCAAGGCGGGCGGACGTAACGGCGCTTCGTATTATACGAACATTCCGGCCGGAACGATCGCGATCAAGAACGTCTCCGACCTCTACGTGTACCCGAACACCGTGCATGCCGTTGTCGTTACAGGAGCCGAAGTGAAGGAATGGCTGGAGTGGTCCGCAGGCCAGTTTAACCAGATCGATCCTTCCAAGACGACCGAGCAGCCGCTCGTGAACATGGACTTCCCGACATACAATTACGATGTCATCGACGGTGTAACGTACCAAATCGATGTGACCCAGCCGAACAAATACGATGCAAAGGGCACGGTAGTGAATCCTTCGGCAAACCGTATCAAGAATTTGCAGTTTGACGGCAAGCCGATCGATCTGAAACAGAAGTTTGTCGTGGCGACCAACAACTATCGCGCTTCGTCCTCGAAGCTCGCTAACCCGGACGGCAAGCGGATCGTCATGGCCGCTCCGGACGAAAACCGTCAGGTCATCATCGACTACATCCGCGACAACGGAACCATCAACCCGTCCGCTGACGGCAACTGGACTTTTGCGCCGGTGGATGCCAAGCTGAACGTGACCTTTACCTCTTCTCCGGATGCGAAGGACCTTGCGGCCAGCAGCAAAAACATGAAATACATCGGCGCGGCCGAGGACGGCTTTGCCAAATACGGACTCGATTTGTCGGTCAGCACGGCAGGTACGGCACCAGTGACGCCTCCGGCAACCACACCGGAGACGCCTTCGAAGCCGTCCGAGCCAACGACGCCGGCGCAGCCTTCGAAACCGTCCACGCCGTCCAAACCGGCTCCGGCACCGGAAACGAAGCCTTCCGGCAAAGTATACGTCATCAAGAAGGGTGACAACCTGTACCGCATCGGCATCAAGTTCGGTGTGGACTGGAAGACCATCGCCCATGTCAACGGCATTACGAACGTGCATGGATTGAAGGTCGGACAGCAAATTATGATTCCGTAAGTTTCAATCTATAGGTACGATTCGGGATTTAAAGGGAAAAGACGAAAGAGCAGAGAAGTTTCTGCCTTTCGTCTTTTTTGTGTTCAATAGAAAATTTATGAATGTCCAGGGGATCCCGCAAGACCCGGATCGGCATTGAGGTCTGCGGCGGGCCTCAGTGAGGATATTTTGCGCAGACGGGGCTTTTATCACTGCGAGACCGGCGGTAGCGGAGCGGGGGCTTCGGACCGTACATTGAGGACGCCGTCCAGCCACTCCAGCATGCGGTGGTTGAAGTACAGCAGCGCCCCGAATTGGCAGTGCTCCTCGGCGCCTTCTTCTGCTGTGAAGAGCATGAAGGTTTTGGGGCAGTTCAGCGCCTGGAACAGCTGCTGGGCAGGGCAATTGCACTAGCGGGACGAATTATGAGCCCACACCGGCGCGGGTGTTCTGCTGCGGTGCCGCGCTGCGTCCAAAGCGGAGCAGGTAGACGACGGCGACGATGATCATCATGACGGCCAGCACAAGGAAAATGCTGCTGTACAGATAGCTGCCCGGATACGTGTTCAGCGGGTTCCAATGGGCAGATGAGCCGGTGTCGAGAATGCTGCTGTACACAGAGGTGGCAACCGCTGCGCCGATGAAGTTCAGCATGCTGAGCAGTCCCATGCCGACGCCGGTCTCTTCCTTGGCCAGTGTGCGGGAGACGGTGTTCGAGAGCGCGACCTGCATGAAGGTCTGGCCGACATTGCTGAAGATCAGCACGATGGCGATGATCCAGGCATTGATGCCGGCAAAGGCGGAGAGGAGAAAGAAACCGATCATTTGAAGAAGGGCTGCGATGCAGACGACGAAGAGGTTGCCCTTCAGGTCGGCGAACTTTCCTCCCGCGAAGCCGAGCAGCGCGGAAGCCGCGGCACCCGGAATCATGATCAATCCGATGATACTGGCGTCCAGATGATTTGACTGGGTTAGCAGCTGCGGGATCAGGAACGGGATCGAGAAAGCGATACAGGAAATGACAAAGGCAATGCCGATCCCAAAAGTATAGTTTAGATTCCGGAACAGCCGGGGCTGCACGAACGGATCGGCTGCTTTGCGGATACGGATGACGAACAGGATAAGCAGCAGCACTCCGGCGGCTGCCGGAATCCAGCCTCCACCGGTCAAGGCGAACAGGATCAGACCGGTCGAGGCGGCGAGCAGTCCGCCGCCCAGAACGTCCATGCGCCCACTGCTTTCCTTGGCATCGTCAAGGTATTTCCGGTAAAAGGGCAGGGTGAGCAGGACGAGGACCGAGAAGCAGAAGAGCCAGCGCCACCCGGCGTAGCCCATAATGAGCCCGGAGACCACGGGGGCGAGCGTATTGCCGACGGCGAGGCCGATCGCCGACTTGCCGAGGGCGCGGCCCCGGGTCTCCGGCGGGAAATAGCGGACGGGGATGATCATGGCGGCCGCCGGGATCACCGACGATCCGGCCGCCTGAAATACCCGGCCGATGACGATCATCCAGTAGGCGCCGGCGGCGAGCCCGAAGACGGAGCCGAGTACGAACACGATCAGCCCGATGGTGATCAGTTTTTTCAGGGCGTATTTGTCCGCCAACTTTCCGTAGGTCACTGAGCCGACCGCATAGACGAGCATGTAGGCGGAGGACACCCAGCTGACCTGGGCGGCGCTCAGGTGAAATTCCGCCCGGATGCCTGGCAGCGCGATATTGAACATGGAAACGTTCATGACCGAAATAACCAGCGTGAACATGAGAATCTGGATCAGTTTGTTGCCTTGATTGACGGACTCGGCCGTAGACTTCATCGTTATTCCCTTCTTTCGGGTAAGTGATTAGCTGAGGAGCCATTCGGCGGCGGATAAAATGTCTGTCAGCACTTACTGACATATAGTGCGAAAAAGCGCCGCAATCTGCGCTTTTTTTAAGCCCAAAGCCTTTTATTGACTGTAAAAGGGCACTAATTTCCAAGGTATACGCCCGATTTGAAGAAATAGATGCACTTATTGGCGGTCGAGCAGCGGGTTCAACGCCACGCCGGGATAAATAGATGCACTCTTGCGATCAAAGCCTAAGGCGTTAACGCCCGGGTGAACAGCCGGACGCTTTCCTCAATAAAGGCGTCCATCTCGATATCCGTAAACGTTTGGACCGCATGGGTCGTATTGAGGAAGGCCCCGAGGTTCATCCACATAAAGGAAACCGCCGTCAGGGACGGATCCTTCGTGAACAGCTTGCCTTGATCGGACATGTGCTTGAAGTAATTCGTCAAAATTTCATGAAGCTGTCGGGGGTGGTTCTGGGTGTTATTCCTAAAGCCCGGCAAATGATCTCCGACCTGCATGCTGATCATAACTAGCTTCCGGTTACGGTTCATAATTTTATGATAGGTCCGGCTGATCATAAGCAGGTCTTCGTGCAAATTTCCCGTGAGATTTTCCTTGAAGATTTTCTGCATCTCAGCTGCGTACAAATAACGGTCATACGCCTTCTCCAGCAGGTTCTGTTTGCTGCCGAAATGACGGAAGAGCGTCTTCTCGCTCAGCCCGGCTTCAGCGGCGATTTCACGTGTAGACACCCCGTCATAGCCTTTGGCGGAGATGAGATCGATTGCCGCCTGCATCAGCTTATCCTGGGTGCATAACTGGTTGTTTTCGTTCATGTGACTCTGCCCACTTTCCATGTTCTGACTGTCAGTACTTACTGTCATGATAGACTTCGGGTTTGCTCTTGTCAAGGGCAAAACGGCCGCTCTATGCATAGGAAAAAGCAGCCCGGCTTCATAAAGCCAGGCCGCTTTTCGGCAGTCGAGTTGATGCCAGTTCAAGACAATGTTCCCAATTTAGTTTACATCTGCACTATTCAATGTCAGTTACGCTGAACTGTTCAATGTCACCTACGCTGCGCTTCCCAATGTCAGCCTACAATCGCACTGCTGCTCAGATTGCCGATGCCTACCTGAACCTGGCCCAGCCCGCCGAGCTGATAACCGCGCCCGTAAACGCTGATGCTGGTCGGAGTTTCGGTCTCATTGGTCACGGTCACATCCTGCTCGCCGACCGTCACTTGGAGACGCGCGCCGCGGAACATCACTTTGAAGGAGAAGGCACTCCAATGTCCCGGATTGAACGGATTCAGGTGCAGCACTCCATCCTTGACGCGCAGCCCGCCGAACCCGTGCACGACGGACATCCAGGTGCCGGCCATGCTGGTGATGTGGCAGCCGTCCTCGGTGTCGTTGTTGTAATTGTCCAGATCTAGGCGCGATGTGCGCAGGTACATTTCGTATGCCTTCTCCCGGTAGCCCAGCTCACAGGCGATGATCGAGTGAACGCAAGGGGAGAGGGAGGACTCGTGCACGGTCAGCGGTTCGTAAAAATCGAAGTTCCGCTTTTTCGTATCGAGGTCATATCGGTCCCCCAGGAAAAACAGCCCCTGCAGCACGTCAGCCTGCTTGATGTACGCCGAGCGGAGGATCCGGTCCCAGGACCAGTTCTGGTTCAACGGCAGGTTCGACGGATCCAGGTCCTTGACCGGCGTCAGATCCTTGTCGAGGAAGCCGTCCTGCTGAAGGAAAATGCCGCGCTCCGCATCAACCGGATAATACATTTTCGCAAGGATGTCGCCCCATTTGGCCGTTTCTTCGGGCGCCAGCGCCAGCTTGGCCACCAGCTCCTCGTAGTGTGCCGGGTCGCTTGCCTGAAGGCCGGACAGCACCTGCAGCGTGTATTCCATCGTCCAGCAGGCGATCCGATTGGTGTACCAGTTGTTGTTGACGTTGTTTTCGTATTCGTTCGGCCCGGTCACGCCCAGAATCATATACTGGTCCTTGGCTGGGACGTAGTTTACCCGTTCTTCCCAGAAGCGGGAAATTTCAACGAGCACCTCCACGCCGTATTGGGCGAGGTAGCTGTCATCGCCGGTGTAGTTGACGTAGTTGTAAATGGCGTAGGCGATCGCGCCGTTACGGTGGATTTCCTCAAACGTAATCTCCCACTCGTTATGGCACTCTTCGCCGTTCATCGTCACCATCGGGTAGAGTGCGCCTTTGGCAAAGCCGAGTTTACGGGCGTTCTCGCGCGCCTTCTCGAGGTGCTTATAGCGGTAGATCAGCAGGTTGCGGGCGATTGCAGCATCCGCCGTGCTCAGATAGAAAGGCAGGCAGTAGGCTTCGGTGTCCCAGTATGTGCTGCCGCCGTATTTTTCCCCGGTAAAGCCTTTGGGCCCGATGTTCAGCCGGTCGTCCTCGCCGGTGTACGTCTGGTTCAGCTGAAAAATGTTAAACCGGATCGCCTGCTGCGCCGCCACGTCCCCTTCGATCACGATATCGCTCTCGCGCCATTTGGCCGCCCAAGCCTGCACCTGCTCCTCATAGAGATGCCCGAAACCGGCAGCAGCAGCTTCCTGAAGCGCCGATCGTCCGGCGTCCAGCAGTTGGGCGTACCCGTAGTCGCGCGAGGTCACGTTCGCTACGTATTTGTAGATGACGGTCTCCTCATGCTGCTTGGCTTCCACCTGTACGCGGTAGCCGGCGTACTTCTCCTGCTCGATCTGCTCCGGTTCCAGCGCCAGCTTGGCGCCGTTCTGATGGATTTCAAACGTCATGACCGAGGTGACGTGAAAATCGAGCTTTTTGGTCCGGACCGTTAATGCGGCGTTGTCCGCGGTCACTTCCTTGTGCACTTCGACCCAGAATTTCTCGTCATAGTTTGAATCTTTGTTCTGCACATCGCCGTCCAAGTACGGCGTGACGGTCAGCGTTCCGCTAAAGTTCAGCGGCGTCACCGCATAGCGGACCGCTCCGATCTCATGCCGGGCCAGGCTGACAAAACGGACCGCCTCGACGCGAATCTCCTTCCCGTCCGGCAGGGTGGCGGTAAAGCTGCGCGACAGTGTACCTTCCTTCATGTTCAGCACGCGTCTGAAAGACTTGACCTGACAGGCTGCGAGATCAAGCTCGGTGCCATTAACCGAGATGCCGATGCCGATCCAGTTGGTGCTGTTCAGCACCTTGGCAAAATACTCGGGGTATCCATTTTTCCACCAGCCCACCCGTGTTTTGTCGGGATAGTAGACACCGGCCATGTAGCTTCCCTGCAGAGACGGACCGCTGTAAGCCTCCTCAAAGTTGGCGCGCTGGCCCATATATCCGTTGCCGATGCTGAAGACGCTCTCGGATATTTCCTGCTGCTGGGGATCGTACTGCTCCTCGATAATATTCCATGGGTCCAACGTTAGATATTGTTTCATAGTTAACTGGCTCCTTCGGGAAAAAGTGTTATTAACTCTTTGTTATGCGACGTATAATCATTGTGCTGCGCAGGACAGGGGGAGTCCTGGTTTTCATCTCTGCCAGGACTCCCTGCTGCACGAACGCCGCCTGGTTCGGGGAACCTAGCGGTGAGAAACGAGCTCAAGCAGGCGGACGGTCGTCATGTCCTGCAGCGAAGGCACCACGGCATCCGCCGCGCCCAGTACTTTCGGCGAGCCGATGCCGATGCTGCGCATCCCGGCCCGCTTGGCGGCTTCGATGCCGGCCTCGGCATCCTCGAACACGACGCATTCCTGCGGCTGTGCGCCAAGCTCCCGGGCACCCAGCAGGAAAACCTCGGGATCGGGTTTGGCGCTGGCCGTTTTGGTCCCGTCGATAATCGCGTCGAAATACGGAACAAGGCCAGTGTTGTTCAGGATGGTCATCGCATTTTTGCTGGCTGATCCCAGGGCAATGAGGATTCCGTTCTCCCGCAGCTCCCGCAGGAAGGCGAGCGCCCCCGGAAGGATCTCCTGTTCATCCATATGCGAAATATACTCGACATACCAGCGGTTTTTCTTGTCGGCCAGCGCGGATTTGGTCGCATCGTCCAGCTCAAGCCCGCCGACTTCAAGCAAAATGTCCAGCGACGCCATTCGGCTGACACCCTTGAGGCGCTCGTTATCCTCCGGCGTAAATACAAAGCCGAGCTCTTCGGCCAGGCGTTCCCATGCAAGATAGTGGTATTTGGCTGTGTCGACCAGGACCCCGTCCAGATCGAACAGGCAAGCTTTAATGGGAGCTGCAGCTGTCATTTGTCATTCCTCCTTATGTAGTTGTGCAAACGTTTGAACAAACAGGTGAAAAGAAATGAAGCACCGGGATGCTCCACATGGTTTTGATACGTTTACGATGGTTTAGGCGGCGTAAAAATGGACGACTCCCGAATCACCAGCCGGTGGGGAATAATGTGGCGCTTCTGAAACTGCCGGTCCCCGTCGTGCTGAATGGACTGAATCAGCGCCTGGGCTGCGGTGTAGCCCAAGTTATAGATGCCGATATCCATGCTGCTGATGGGCGGCGTGGACAGTTCGGCGATGGAAATGTTGTTGAAGCTGACGATGCACAGGTCGTCCGGAACACGGTAACCGAGCTCGTGAAGTCCACGCAGGACACCAAGCGAGACGAGATCGTCCATGACCACGAGGGCAGTGGGACGCTCCGGCAGATTCATGAAAAACGACATCGCCCGGTAGCCGCTCTCCTGGAGAAACTCGCCTTCGACGATCCAGTCCTTGCGCATCTCGAGACCCGCCTCTTTCAGAGCGTTCGTGTAACCTTTCAGCCGGTCGCGCGAGACGATGTGATTCGGAGGCCCGCTGACAAAACCAATCCGCTGGTGGCCGAGGGATATCAGATGTTTGGTCGCATCGTAAGCGGCCTGAACGTTGTCATTGTCCACGGACAGGATGTCCGGGTACTTCTCGCTGCGTCCGATGAGCACGAACGGATGGCCGTTCTGCCGCAGAAAATCGACCACCGGATCCTCTTTGCGTGAATAGAGCAGGATCGCCCCGTCAACGCGCTTGCCGTTCAGCAGTCGGGAGACGGCCTCGACCTCTTCCTTCTCGCTGCCTCCGGAACTGATCAGTACATCGTAACCGGAGCGGTTGGCCTGGGTGACGATACCGCGGATCAATTCCATGAAGAACAGATTCAGGAACAGCTCTTCGGCAGGCTTGGGCAAAATGACGCAAATGCTGCTCGTCGTCTTGGAAACCAGACTCTTGGCCGTCATGTTGGGGTGGTATCCGAGCTCCTCCATGACATCCCGTACCTTCTGCGACGTTTCACGGCTGATTCTGGAGTTATTCGACAGCACTCGGGAGACGGTGGAGGGGGAAACGCCAGCTCGTTTGGCGACATCTTTAATCGTTACAGACATTTGTTACCTCCTGTGGAACCGTTTGCACTATATCGTAAATGAGAAACGGCCGTCTCATAGACGCTGGCTATTTTACAATTGCTATCTTAGCCGAAAGCCCCAAGCTTGTAAATATCCAACCTGAGGCGGCGAAAGAAGCCGGTGGGATCTGGCTTGAGGTACTTTTTACAAGCAGGAATAGGCGGCGATATTATAAAAACCCATGATATAGATAGAATAGTCAAGAAAATGAAAGATAATACAGTATAAATTGTTAAATATTGCGAAAAACCGGGCAAAAATTCAGCTTTTCATAGAAATTAAGCCGTCGTATTCTCCATACAGACCGGTGTCGTCCGAAAGCTGCCCAGGGTCAGTCCAGCTCGCCAGTGATTATATCCGCTTTCTTTCCAGGTGATTGACGGGGCTGATCGGCAGTATTCTGCTCCAAGGATGCCGGATCAAGCAAAGGAGGATGTCATGAAAACAAACAAATGGGGCATGCCGGCAGGACAACAACTGCGGAGGCTGGCAGCAAGCGTAACGGCGGTATTCATGGCGGTTGCCCTGCTGTCGGGATGCAGCAGCGCGGGAAACCATGCTGCGAATGACAACGGGGCTCAAGGCCGGCCCGATGCAGGAGCTGGCAGCCAGACGGCAGAACAACAGGGACAGCCGGGAACGGGAACCACAGCAGGGGAACAGCGTGGCGGATCTGCCGCCACGGCCGTTGACGAGCAGCCATCGACCGTGTTCTATGAGGTGTTTGTCCGCTCGTTCTATGATTCGAACGGGGACGGTATCGGCGATTTGAAGGGGCTGACGCAGAAGCTGGATTACCTGAACGACGGCAATCCGGCTACGACCGACGATCTCGGTGTCGGCGGCATCTGGCTGATGCCGATCCAACCGTCGCCCAGCTACCATGGGTATGATATTACCGACTACGAGGGCATTCATCCCGAATACGGGACGCTGGAAGATCTGCAGGAGCTGATCGCCGAGGCGCACAAGCGCGGGATCAAGGTTATCATGGATCTGGTGTTGAACCACACCAGCACGCAGCACCCCTGGTTTGTCAGCGCTTCGAAGGATCCGGGCAGCAAATATAGGGACTGGTACGTGTGGGCGGAAGACCAGAAGCTCAGTCCCACCGGGGTCAGTGCGGCCGGCAGCGGCAGTCCGTGGCATGCCTTGAACGGAAGCCACTATCTGGCCACGTTCTGGGAAGGGATGCCGGATCTGAATTACGACGATCCCGAGGTGCGGACGGAAGCCGTCCGGATCGGGCAATATTGGCTGAAGCTCGGCATGGATGGATTCCGGGTGGACGGCGCCAAACACGTTTACGAGAACCTGCAGAGTGACCGGGGCCAGGCGGCCACAGCCAAAAACACGGCGTGGTGGCAGGAATTCCGGACCGGCATGGATCCAGTGAACAAGGATGCCTATATCGTGGGTGAGGTATGGGAGAATTCGGCCGCTGCCATCGCGCCGTATCTGGATCAGGCTTTTGATTCGGGGTTTAATTTCAGCCTGGCGGAGAGTATCCTGAGCGCGGTGAAGGACGAGAAGGACAACAACCTTGCCTTTACGCTGCAGCGGACCCAGCAATTCTACGGTAAACAATCGCAGGGGCGGTTCACCGACGCTATTTTTCTGTCGAATCACGACCAGGACCGCGTAATGAGCCAGCTGGACGGAAATCCGGACCATGCGCGGATGGCCGCGGCGCTGCTGCTGACGCTGCCGGGCAATCCGTTTATTTATTACGGCGAGGAAATCGGCATGCGCGGCGTGAAGCCCGACGAGCGGATCCGGGAACCGATGGTGTGGAGCGATCTGTCCCGTCAGCCCGGCCAGACGTCGTGGGAACAGCCGCTTCTCACCGGAGAATCAGCGAAAGGAATCAGCGTCCAGTCGGAATCGGCCGACCCAAACTCGGTGCTGTCCACCTATCGGGACCTGATCCGCTGGAGAGAGGACGTTCCCGCATTGCGGGATGGCGACATCCAGAGCTATGACTCCGGCAATCCGGCCGTGGTGTCCTTTTTGCGCCGTAGTGCACAACAAACTGTGCTAGTGTTGCACAACTTATCAGGAAAGGAGCAGCAAGTCCAGCTCGAAGCAGGGCAGGGAAGGGGAATCGAAAAGGTACTCAAAAGCACCAGTAAATCCACGGTTTTAGAGCATAATTTACTTCGCCTCCCTCCATATTCCAGTGTGGTTCTGGATTAAAATTGATGTAATTTAAAGATATAATGCGATATGGAAAGAATTATAAAGAAAATTGCTGTTTATACTCTATAAATGGGCTAAAACACATTGTGCAAACGTTTTTACAAAAATATAGACGTTGTGTATGATAAACGCATGTTTAAAGCGCTTACTTGGTAACTTCCGCCAGAGGAAATACCGGCGATTCTTGAAAAAACTGCGGAATTTACGCTGATCTTGCCATGTGATTGCGCAGTCGATCATTGTCCGGGAAGGGCTTCATAACATGCACCTAATCATGCCTTGCCAAGAAAGGCGCTTGCAAATGGGGAGTTAGGCATGTTTATGAAATCGTTTGCGCAAGTATGCAGGTCCTCAAAGAGAGGCGGCAGGGCATCAGTAGGCAGCCATCAGGTATTCATTGGAATCGACGAGGTATCAGGCATGAATGGGAGTCAGCAAAGTAGCAGGTATTACAGAGAGTCAGTAAGTCAGCAGGTATTAAAGGGAGTCAGCAAGGCAGTAGTGTTACGAGTAAATGATCAGAGAGGGGTTCGTTTTGGAATGAAGATGAAAAAGGTTATGGCGCTCGTCGCAACGTTGACCATGGCATTCTCGATTACGGCATGCGGCAGCTCCGGCAGCAAGGCAGAGGAGCAAACTCCATCCACGACAACAACCGAAACGGCGGCTACAGACGGCCAGTCGGATAACACAGCGGCTTCGGGCGACAGCCTCCAGCCGGAAGAAGGGGCTTCCCTCGTCGTATGGGAGTCCAAAGAAGAGCGCTCTTTTACGGATGAAATCGCCAAGCAGTTTACCGAAAAGTACAACGTACCGGTCAAGATTGAAGAGGTAGCGGCAACGGATCAGGTAACGAAGCTGTCCCAGGACGGTCCGTCGGGGCTTGCAGCCGACATCGTGATGTTCCCTCACGATAACCTGGGCAGAGCGGCGGCAGCGGGACTGCTGCTCGCCAACGATGCGTTCAAGGACGAAACGGTGAAAAACAACACGGAAGCCTCGATTCAAGGCGTTACCTATGACGGCGTGCTGTACGGCTACCCGAGAGCGGCCGAAACGTACGCCCTGTACTACAATAAGAGCCTTGTGAAGGAAGCGCCAAAGACGTTCGATGACGTCATCGCGTTTGGCAAAACCTTCACCGACAAAGCCAAAAAGAAATACGGCATCATGTGGGAAACGGGCAACATGTACTTCAACTATCCGTTTATCGCAACGACCGGCGGATACATTTTCGGTAAAGACGGTACGGATAAAGACGATATCGGCCTCAACAGCGAAGGCGCGGTCGAAGGCCTGAAAACCTATGTGCAGCTGAAGGAAATCCTTCCGGTGAAGAGCGGCGACATTTCGCCGGACATCAAGCGCAGCTTGTTCAACGCGGGTGACGTGGCGATGGACATCAACGGTCCGTGGGAGCTTGCCGGCTACAAGCAGGCGCTGGGCGATAACCTTGGCGTAGCTCCGATCCCTACGATCGGCGGCAAAGCGGCAATCTCGTTCTCCGGCATCAAAGCCTGGTACGTCAACTCCTTTACGCAGTATCCGAATGCAGCCCAACTGTTCGCGAACTTCGCCTCCAGCAAGGATGCTCAACTGCTGCTGAACACGAAGGTTGGTTCCATCCCGACGAACAAAGAGGCGCTGGAATCCGATCAAATCAAAAACGATCCGTACATTTCGGCTTTTGCGGAGCAGACGAAAAACTCCCAGCCGATGCCTTCCATCCCGGAAATGGGCAACGTATGGAGTCCGGTGAATGCGGCGCTGCCTGAAATTTGGGACAACAACGCGGATCCGAAGGCAGCGATGGATAAAGCGGCACAGCAAATCAAAGATCTGAACAACGGCGCAACCAAGTAAGGCATCGGCGCACCGCTGTCAGGTAAGGCAAACGTTATGAATGGAAGTATGACCCGCCGCCATCAACCGCGGCGGGTCATTCCCTGACATACCGGTACAGCTGGAAAGGTGCACGCTTCGGCTGCCGGTATCGCCAAGGAACAGGGCCGGGAAAGCGCGGCCTGTCTTCTTGGAAGCAGTACCCTCCGGGGGTGCTTCCGTTGACCCGGGGAGAGGAGAAGAGGATACGATGAACAGGCTCCGCGGCAAAGCCGCTTTACTGTCGATTATCAGCATGGGATTGGGACAAATCTATAACCGTCAATGGATCAAAGGCATCTTGTTCCTGCTGATCGAGGCTTTTGGTATTTACTACTTCATCAACAATTTGGGAAGAGCGCTTTGGGGGATTACGTCGCTCGGGGATACGCCGCGTCTGCTCGTGAAAGGCAAGTGGATCGATGGCGACCATTCCATCTTTATCATGATTCAAAGCTTGATCACGCTGCTGTTTCTGCTGATCTTTATCGTCGTATATGTCATGAACGTCAGAGACGCGTACCATACGGCGATCAAACGCGAAAACGGGCAAGTCCCGAACAGTTTCGCCAAGTCCATTAAATTTGTGATGGATTATAAATTCGCCCAAGCCTTTTTGACGCTGCCGGCGCTCGGCATCTTGTTCTTTACGATCATGCCGATCCTGTTTATGATCATGCTGGCTTTTACGAACTATTCCGCACCGAACCATATCCCTCCGGCGAAGCTGGTGGACTGGGTCGGATTCCAGACCTTCAAAGATCTGGTGTCGCTGAAAACCTGGAGCCATACGTTTTTCGGCGTATTAACTTGGACCATTATCTGGGCGGTCCTGTCCACGGCGACCACGTATTTGGGCGGCCTGCTCGTTGCGCTTTTGATCAACCAGCAGGGCATCAAATTCAAGGGCTTGTGGCGGACGATCCTGGTTATCCCTTATGCCATTCCGCAGCTGATTTCGCTGCTCGTCATGAGGAATATGTTTAACGGCCAGTTCGGGCCGATCAACCAGTACCTCGGCTACTTCGGGCTCGGCGGTCTTCCTTGGCTGACCGATCCGTTCTGGGCCAAGGTGACGGTTATTCTCGTCAACATGTGGGTGGGCATTCCGGTCTCGATGATCCTGATCATGGGCGTGCTCACGACCATTCCGAAGGATATGTACGAAGCGGCTGAAGTCGACGGGGCAAGCGCGTATCAGAAATTTCGCATCGTTACGCTGCCGATGATCCTCTTCTCGACGGCACCGACACTGATCATGCAGTTTGCCGGAAACATCAACAACTTCAACATGATTTTCCTGCTGACAAACGGGAACCCGGTGGTCGGAGACTATCAGTACGCGGGAGCGACGGACCTTCTCGTGACCTGGCTGTACAAACTGACGCTGGATCAGAACAAATACAATATGGCGTCGGCCGTCGGCATCATTATCTTCCTGATTATCGCCATATTCTCCATTTACAATTACCGGCGGACCAAATCATTTAAAGAGGAGGATATGATCCAATGAGCGGACGTCAAGGCAGAAAAGCAGTTCGGCTAACAGTAAGCTACATCATTCTCATCATCATGGCCATCGGCTCGATCTATCCGGCCCTCTGGGTCATTCTCGGCTCCTTCCGCCCGGGGAAATCGCTCTACAGCAAGACGCTTCTTCCGGAAGCGTTCACGCTGGACCATTATCGGGAGCTGTTTACGTCCAGCAGCATTTTGTTCGGACAGTGGTACATGAACACCCTGAAAATCGCCGTGTGCTCGATGATCATCGGCGTCTTCCTGACCCTGCTCACGAGCTATGCGGTGTCGCGTTTCCGCTTCAAGTGGCGCAAGACGGCTTTGTCGACCGTGCTCATCCTCGGCATGTTCCCAGGATTCATGAGCATGATTGCCATTTACCTGCTGCTGAAGGAGTGGCATTTGCTGGATACGCATCTTGCGCTAATTATCGTGTATGCGGCGGGAGCCCCGCTAGGCGGCACCTTTATCGCCAAGGGCTTTCTTGACACGATCCCGCGGACGCTGGACGAGGCGGCAAAGATCGACGGAGCGAGCAACTGGACGATTTTCAGCCGCATTATTCTGCCGCTGTCCCGGCCGATGCTGACCTACATGGCGCTGACGCAGTTCGTCGGCCCATGGGTGGACTACATCTTTGCTCGCCTCGTGCTGCGGACGAAAGAAAATTGGACGCTGGCGGTCGGATTGTTCGACATGGTCAGCACAAACCAGAATACGAACTTCACCACCTTCGCCGCAGGGGCGGTTCTGATCGCGGTGCCGATCACGATCCTCTTTATTTTCCTGCAGCGCCTGCTGGTAGACGGTTTAACATCGGGAGCGAGCAAAGGGTAAGCAGGGCGTGGGGGCTTCTTCCCCACGGGCGCTCTGCCCTGACGGGTTGTTTTTTTGAACAAAAGAAAAACAGAAAGGCACAGCTTTCGCATCATGCATGCAGGCTGTGCCTTTTTATTTCGAGGCTGGCTGTAGCTCCAGAGTGCACCGGGCCCAATTCAACTATAAACAGGAAAGGTTTCCCTTGGATAAAAAGTACCGGATGGGGAGGGATTCGCATTCATATGAAGTATATGTTATAGAGGTGAAAAGAAATAGATCGAAGGGAGTTTACCTATATGAATCAATCATGTTTCGAAGACCGGATTTACTGTATGGGATGCGGCAAGCTCGTGAAGGAGCACAGGGCCAGACAGGTGCTGAAGACCGGATACTATATGCACACCCACCGGCTGGCGGCGGGATGCGATGAGTGCGGAGCGCATTACGTGGATTTGCTGCCGGATGAGACGGGCTCCAGAGCTGCGAGCTACCACCCTTTTTGAAAGCGCATTCAAATAAAAAGGGTTTGTGTCGATTTAACCGGGAACATGTCGTAAAAAAATTCGCTAAAACATAAAATTCCATCTTTCGTTTTTATCGACAACGTCGTATGTTTATAGTAAGTAGAAAATTCCAATTTATAAAATATATTAGGGAAGCGAAATGCACCGGGGGAGTCCCTCGGCGTATGGATGCTGGCCGCCGCCTGTGAACCGTGAGAATAACGGAAGAATAGTCAAACATAGGAATGGTACGGTAGTAGGAGGAAGTTAGGTGGAAGCTCTCGGCTTCATGTTTTTTTCAACGCTGGAGACATTTGCGATCTATTCGCTGACGATGTCGCTGTTTAGGTTCAAAACCTCGGATTACTTGTGGCAGGCTCTGTGTGTCACGCTGCTGGCGAATGTGCAGAGCTATGTTATGAGGGACGAGCTGTCGCTGTCGTTTTCAGCACCGTTAATCACGATTCTGATTTACATTCTGCTGTACACGACCGTGATGAAAATCCCTCTGGCCTGGTCGGCCATCTGCACGATTCTGGGTTATGCGCTGTATGCGCTCATTCAGACCGTCTATGTGCTCTGGTTGTTCGGATCGGTTCAGGAAGCCAGCGCCACGGACGTTAACTCTTACAGCTTGCAGGTTGTCTCGGCGTTAACGGGACTTGGGGTATCGTGGCTCATGTACAAGTTTGGCATCGGGTTCGCCTTTGACTTTGAAAGGCTGCGCTTCAAGAAAGAGCACATCGTGCTGGTGCTGCTGATTATGGTCACGCTCGTCTCGGTGGAATTTATTTTCTATTACAACAAGGTATGGATCAACGTTCTGTTTTTCGCCTGCACGTTCGGCCTCTTTTTGTATTACACCATCCGCAAGGAGGAGGAGGATATCCATGCTGATTGAAACGGCCGCCGTACGAATCGCTGAAGGGATCAAGCGGCAGGTTCCGGAACATAAATCCTCGGTGAACATCCTCAAACATGCGATTGCCGTCATTCTGAACGTGGTGTTGATTATCGCCCTCACGCTGGTGATCGCGTTCTTCACAGGGCATATGGACCGTGCAGCGATAGCGCTGATCGGATTTGCGCTGCTGCGCCAATTCACGGGCGGTATTCATCTGAAAACCGGGGAATGGTGCGTGCTTGTCACCACCGCCTTGTTCACCCTGGTGTCGTTCATCGAGCTGTCCGCCTTCTATGTTCAAGTACTGAACGTTCTCAGCATGGTGCTTGTGGCTGTATTTGCTCCGTGCAAAATCGAAAAGCAATCCAGAATTCCGCGCAGGCATTATCCCAAGCTGCGGGTGATCGGAGTCCTTATTGTACTGGCCAACGTCTTGATCCAGTCGCAGACGCTTGCCGTCGTCTTCTTCGTCCAAGCCCTCAGCCTGATCCACCGAAAGGAGGTGAAACGCCATGTCACTGATCAGCAAAGTTAAGCACAGCACATTCACAGCGATTGCTTCGGCATTAACGCTGGTAGCTGTGTATCTCGTAAGTGTTGCCAGTCCTGTGTATATTTACAGCGGTGAGACGCCAGAGGAGCTGCTGAAGTGAAATGGAGGAGCTGATTCAGATGCAATATCTTACGGTTTCACGAGATATTGAAGGGGAATCAGGCATCGTCAATCTTCGGGTACACGATATTTTGTTCATGGAATTCAGCATTCCGGCAGATCGGGTTGTCGTTCATACGATGGAAGAGCAGTTTTATATGAACGGCACGCTCAAATACTGGTCCGGCATGCTGAGCGCGAGCGGGTATACGTTCCGCAACGTGGACCGGAACCTCGTCAACGTGGACAGGATTATGCTGATCGACAGCGTGTACAAGAAGGCGTATTTTGAGCCGGAAATCCATAAGGGCTCCAAATGCTGCACCATGGCGTTTAAAAGGTACAACAAGATTAAAGAGGAGCTATTAGCCTATAACCCGGGAATATTGATCGTCTGAAAGGAGCTGCGCTAAGCAGCTCTTTTTTTTTGCTTCTTCAACGCTTCTCAATAGGCGCAGAGCTGCTGGCGAGGAAGAAATTACGCTTGACCCCAAAGGCTTCATATACTATAGTAAACCCATCGGAATTAAATTAACTGACTCGTCAGTCAAGTGATGAAAGGGGTCCTGATTCTGCCATCGCAAACTAATGAGGAACCGCAGCGCGAGCAGGAGCTAAGGCAGGCCGCCCTCGAGCTGTTTGCACGCAAAGGTTACCATAATACAAAGATATCGGAAGTGGTGAAGGCGGCCGGCGTCTCGCAGGGGACGTTCTACTGGTATTTTGACGGGAAAGAGCAGATGGCCATCCGTTTGGTGGAGAACGGTCGGGACAAGCTGGTCGAGGTCATTGAACAGGGATACCGCAAGCATGCGGGATCTGTAGACGACATGGTGAATTCCTCAGCCAACTTGCTGACCAACCTGTTCGAGTTTGCCAATGAAAACCGGAATTTGATGGCTTTTCTGCTGATCAAGGGGCAGGGCGCCGATCCCAAGGTCCGTTCGGCGGTATCGGAAGTGTGGATCGCGTTTGAAGAGGCCTTTAAGAAAAATGTGCTCCGCGCTATAGAGTTGGGCATGCTGCCGCAGTTTACGGACGTTTCGCTGCGCGTGAACATTCTCGTGTCGCTCATCACGGGCGTTTTGACCAAATGGTTGTTCGGTCCGCTGCATGACGTTGACTACGAGCCGGTGTACACCGCATCGCAGATTGCCGAAGAAACGGCCCGGTTCGAGTTCCGCGGGCTGCTGGGTTAAATATTACAACCTATATAAGGGGGATTATAGAAATGAAGTTTCGAGTCAAATCACTATTTATGTCGCTGTCGCTGATCGCCGTTATCGCTCTGGTACTGGCCGGCTGCGGCAAAGATCAGGCGTCTTCGGGCAGCAATGCTTCCGGTGGAAGCGGCAATCAGGCGTCTTCGTCGGCTGGCAATCTGCTTGAGCAGGTCAAGAAGAACGGAAAAATCAAGGTAGGTTTGATGGGTACGTATGCCCCGTATAACTTCTTGAACGACAAGAAGGAAGTAGACGGGTACGACGCCGACATCGCCAAAGCGATCGCCAAGAAGCTCGGGGTTGAGGCTGAGTTCATTACCGGCGAATTTTCGGGCCTGATCGAGGGGCTGCAGCAGGGGAAATACGATGTGCTGATCAGCCAGGTGACGATCACGGATGACCGGAAGAAAACGATGGACTTCTCGGAGCCTTACATCAAGAACTCCGTAAATGTGGTCGTGAAGAGCGACAACGATACGATCAAGTCGATCGACGATTTCAAAGGCAAAAAGATCGGGGTCGGACTTGGCACCAATGACGAGAAATACCTGCGCGACGAAGCGATGCCGAAGGTTGGCAAGTTTGAAATCGCAACATACAACGACGTCATTTCGTCTCTGATGGATTTGAACACGGGCCGGATTGACGCAACGATCAACAACATGTTCGCCCTGAAGCCTCTTATCGACCAGAACCATCTGAAGATCAAAGCGGTCGGCGATTCCATCAAGGACGATTATGCCGGTGTTGCCATGCGCAAGAACAATCCGGAACTGCTGGATGCAATCAACAAAGCGCTGGACGAAATGAAGACCGACGGAACGCTGAAGGAAATCCACCAAAAATGGTTTGGCGTCGATCCAAGCTTTTAAGTTATGAGTCTTACAGCTGTGGGAGGCCGTTTTAAATGAAATTGGTAATGGATAATTTGGGTTTTCTGTTTACGGGAGCCTACTACACCCTGCTCATCACGATCGTCTCCATGTTTTTTGGGTTGTTTATCGGACTGTTCACAGCCATCGCCCGGTTAAAAGGAAACCGGCTGATCGCCGGCATCGCCAGGGTATATGTGTCCATCATCCGCGGAACCCCGATTATCGTGCAAATCTTCATCATTTATTTCGGCTTGCCCGATTATGGGATTACCCTGGGGCCCCTGACGGCAGCATATATTGCGCTTAGCATCAATATCGGCGCTTATTTGTCTGAAACTTTCCGCGGTGCGATTCTGTCCGTGGATAAAGGGCAGACCGAAGCGGCGCTGACTCTGGGGCTGACGCCATGGCAGACGATGCGCAAGGTCGTTCTGCCCCAGGCGGCCCGGGCGGCGATTCCGCCGATGGGCAACACGTTTATCGGCATCTTAAAGGAAACGTCGCTTGTGTCCATCGTCACGGTTACAGAGCTGCTGCGATCGGCACAGCTGCTTATTGCGCAGTATTACGTGGCGATGCCGTTCTACCTTGCTATCGCCGTCATGTACTGGGTGATGAGCACAGGCTTTTCGGCGATTTTGAACGTCATTGAGCGGAAGCTGTCCAAGGCTTATTAAGGAGGGAGAAGGCATGATCGAAGTCAGCCATTTAAGCAAAAGCTTCGGATCGTTATCGGTTCTGAAGGATGTGAGCCTGAACATTCGGCAGGGCGAAATCGTGGTGCTCCTGGGTCCCAGCGGCTCGGGCAAGAGTACCTTGCTCCGGTGCCTGAACGGCCTGGAGCAGGCTGATGCCGGCTCGGTCCGCATCGACAGCGTCCACATCGAAGCTGCGATGCGCGCCAAAGAGCGAAAAAAGGCGGTTCACGAGCTGCGCAGCCTGACGGGCATGGTGTTTCAGTCGTTCAACCTGTTCCCTCATCTCACCGTCCTGGACAATGTGATCATGGCCCCGATGACGGTGAAAAATATGCCGAAGGAACAAGCGGTTGACATTGCCGAAAAGCTGCTTGGCAAGGTAGGCCTGGCGGAGAAGAGGGACGAGTATCCTTCGCGGCTGTCCGGCGGGCAGCAGCAGCGGGTGGCAATCGCCCGCGCTTTGGCGATGGAGCCGAAGATCATGCTGTTCGATGAGCCGACATCGGCGCTGGATCCGGAGCTGACCGGCGAGGTGCTGCAGGTGATGCGGCAGCTGGCGGAAGAAGGAATGACGATGGTTGTCGTTACGCATGAGATGAAATTCGCGCAGGAAGTGGCGAATCGGATCGTGTTTATGAGCGAAGGCATCATTCAGGAAGAAGGGGCGCCGGAGCATTTCTTCGCCGGACCGAAGACGGAACGGGCGCGCAAGTTCCTTCGCCAGATGGCGCAGGAGCCGGTCTAAGGCTGGAATATAAACGATGATACACGGACTTAAGAACGGAAATACGGAGACAGGACAGCCTGATCCGAAGGAGTTGAAGCGCAGCATGAATGATCATCAGCAGCATCTGGACATGATTTCGGAGCGGGTACGGCGGATCATGGACAGTGAAAATATCGACGCGCTGGTCGCGACCAGCAGCGAAAATTTTTATTATCTCTCAGGGCATCAGAGTGCCTTTATGTATACCCTGCGCATGAGCGAGGTTGGGCTGGCGGTTCATTTCCGCGATCCCGGGCGGAAGGCAGTCATCATCATGAACGATTTCGAAGCCGCCGGGTTTGCCGGGGATTCCGAGCGGTATGAGGTTCGCACCTACCCTACTTGGGTAGATGTGGATGATCCGCTTCATTTGAAAGGCGGCAGCTATCAAGGGAAGCGGCCGGTGTCCCCGCAGGCGGAGGAGATGTTCGGCGTCCTTCAGCAGGTGCTGGAGGAGTACGGCATCTCCCGGGGGCGAATGGCGGCCGAGCTGGATTTGATGCGGCATTCTTCCGTGATGGCGCTGCGCAAGGCGTGCCCGGACATTTCCGAGCTGGCCGAGGCGGGGCCGATCTTCACGCGTCTTCGGGCGATCAAGACGCCGTGGGAAATTCAGCAGCTGCGCCGGGCATGTGCCTATGCGGAAGCAGGCGTCGAGTACGCGGTCCGCGAAATCGAGCCGGGCGTTTCTGCCGCAGAGATCGTGGATGCGTTCCGGAGATCGCTGATGCGGAATCCGGACGGGTCGACCCCGCGGTTCCATATGATTTCGGTCGGGGACCACTTTGCCCCTGTACAAGTGTTTGATACCCGGCCAAGCCAGCCGGGGGACGTGATCAAGTTTGACGTAGGCGTCGAGGTGGCCGGCTACGGCTCGGACATCGCCCGCACCTTCGTACTGGGCGAGCCTACGGATGTCACGAAGCGGATCTATGAGGCCCTCCGGCGCGGGCATGACCGCCTGCTGCAGACGATCGAGCCCGGGATGCCGATGAAGGCGGCATTCCAAGAGGGGATGAGCGTCATCCGTGCGGAGGGGCTGAGCCAGTACAACCGGGGCCATCTGGGGCATAGCGCAGGGCTGAGCCTTGCCGCGGAGGAAGGGCCGTTCATCAGCCCGTCCGAGACGGCGGTTTTTGAGCCGAACATGGTCGTCTGCATCGAGACGCCTTACTACGGCTACGGGATTGGAGCCATCATGATTGAGGATATGCTTCTGATTACGGAGAACGGCGTGGAGCGGCTGAACCGTTTAAGCACTGATTTGGTATCTTTGTAATTAAGCGTAATGGAAGTAAAGTTTTGTCTGATTAGGGATTAATTTGACGAATTATTATTTTTCTGGAAAACATTCATCCCGATGAAAGTGCGTTTACAAACCGGCTGACTTGGTTTTAAATAGGGTAAGCCCATTTTCCTCGCAAAATCGGTTACTCATCATTAAGGGTTCCTTTCTTCCTGGAAGATCTCCAGGATTCTTAGGGAACCTTGGAAGATCGGGGGGATTGAAATGCAAATCTTGTCTGATGAACAGCTGCTGGAATGCGTGATGCTGGCCAAGCAGTTGGAACTGGATCGGGAATTTCTGGCCCTGTTGATGTCGGAGCTGCAGCGCCGGGGAATCGAGCTGCAGGATGAGGACGGTGTTCTCCATCAGGAGAATTATCAGGTATCCGGAAGCCGCGAGCTCGATGCAGCCGAAATGTACTTTGCATGATCGGGAGAGTCGTCACGAGACTCATGAGAGCGCCGTTGCAGCACTTGCTTCGGGCTCACCGGTTGAGCACCTGACTGAAGAGAATAAAGGCCTCAGCGATGCTGGACCATTCCATATTCGGTAACAAGATTTTCGCTGCAAGCGGTCTGCTTTCAGTGAATGTATGCAATTGGATCGTTTGAGACAAGGAGCTGCGCCCTTTGGGGCTGCAGCTCCTTTTTTATGGGATTCCAGCCTGGAATTCGGCCCGGCAGGCCGGACATGGTACAATACCAAAGGAGTGAGAAGACACCTTTACTTTTCCAAAGGAGATTATTCGTCATGTTTAAAATTTTCATTGTCGAAGATGACAAGAAGCTTGTCAGCCTGCTGGAGGAGCATTTGCATAAATTCGAATATGACACGCGTTCCGTGACAGATTTCGCTGCGGTTCTGAGCGACTTCCGGAGCTACGATCCTCACCTGGTGCTGCTCGACATCAATTTGCCGAAATACGACGGATACTATTGGTGCCGGCAAATTCGCGGCCTGTCGACCTGCCCGATTATTTTCATATCGGCCCGGGAGGGCAAGATGGACCAAGTGATGGCGCTGGAAAACGGGGCGGACGATTATTTGACCAAGCCGTTCGATTATGAAATCGCCGTGGCCAAAATCAGCAGCCAGCTTCGCCGGGCGTACGGTTCGTATGCCGCATCCCAGCAGACGCGGTCCGTCACGGTCTCAGGGCTTACGCTGGATGTGGACCGGCTCTATCTGACCTTGAACGGGCAAAAGGTGGAACTCAGCCATACCGAAGCCAAAATATTAGAGGAACTGCTCACCCGCCAGGAGCAGGTCGTCAGCCGCGACCGGCTGCTGGACCGGATCTGGGACGACCAGTCGTTCGTGGATGACAACACCCTGAACGTCTACGTCACCCGCGTCCGCAAAAAACTGTCGGGGCTCGGCGTGCAGGATGCCGTCCAAACCGTCAGGGGCCAAGGTTACCGGCTGCTTCCAAACTGGGAGGACGAAGCATGAAGCTGTATCTGAGAGACCAAGCCCCGCTTATCGCCCTTTATATTCTGCAATTATTTCTCATCACGCTGGTGTACCGGCTCGACGGGTACCGGAACGCCGAGGTCAGCCTATATGCGGCCCTGCTCAGCAGCTTCCTGTTCGCCGGGTACCTCCTGATCCGGTACTGGCGCAACCGGACATTCTATGCGCGGCTGTCCGCGCCGTCCCCGACGACGGAAGAGCTGCTGAACAACAAGCAGCAGACTCCCTTGTCCCTGAGTCTTCACCGTCTGATCAAGGGGCAGTACCGCCGCTATCAAACCGAGCTGCAGCAGTATAAGCACAAGCTCGATTCCCATATTCAATTCATCAACCAGTGGGTGCATCAGATGAAGACGCCTGTGTCGGTCATCCATCTGATCATTCAGCATCAGGACAAGCCGGAGTTCACCGCGATCGGCGATGAGCTCGACCGGCTCCGGAAGGGGCTGGACATGGTGCTGTACACCGCCCGGCTCGATACGTTCGAAAAAGACTTTTATGTGGAAGAGCTGGATCTGGAGCAGGTGGTGCGTTCGGTGACGTCCTCCCAGCGCCGGCTGTTTATACGGAGCCGCATCTTTCCTGTTATCGAGTTCGAACGGCCGCTTCGGATTACTTCAGACGAAAAGTGGCTGTCCTTTGTCATGACCCAGCTGGTCACGAACGCGGTCCGGTATTCCGCAGGGGAGGAGCACCGGCAAATCCGGTTCCGCGGATACCAAAGCGGCAGCGAGGCGGTTCTGGACATCCAGGACGAGGGCATCGGCATTCCGCAGGGGGATCTGCCGCGCGTGTTCGATCCGTATTTTACCGGCGAGAACGGCCGGTTGTACCAGGAATCGACCGGGATGGGACTGTACCTGGTCAAGCAGATTTGCAGCCGCATGGGACACGGCGTCGAGATTGAATCGGAGGAAGGACGGGGAACGACCGTCCGGATCAAATTCAAGCTTACAAATGTGTAAGCTAGTGTAATGTTGCGCGATGGCAGGCTGAAGCAGGCACTGCCTATAATAAGCCTATGACAGAAATCAAAGCGGAGGAGCCTGGAGCACGTGACGATTCTGGAAGTGAAGCATTTGTCAAAAATCTATGAAGGCCGCGTACCGCTGCAGGCGCTCGACCATATCCAGTTCGCGGTGTCCGCCGGCGAATTCGTGGGTGTGATGGGCCCCTCGGGGAGCGGCAAGACTACGCTGCTCAACGTGATTGCGACCATCGACGAGCCGACGGCCGGCGAAGTCTGGATTAACGGGACCAACCCGCATCAGTTGAGCCGCAAACAGACCGCACTGTTCCGCAGGCGCGAGCTGGGCTTCGTTTTCCAGCACTTCAACCTGCTCGATACGTTGAGCGTCGGGGAGAACATCGTGCTGTCCCTGTCGCTGGACGGGGTGCCCGTCCGGGAGATGGAGCGCAGGCTGGAGGAAGTGGCGGAGAAGCTCGGTATTCGCGGGATTCTGGACAAGCGCACCTACGAGATTTCGGGGGGACAGATGCAGCGGACAGCCATCGCACGGGCGCTGATCCACCGGCCTTCGCTGATTCTGGCGGATGAGCCGACGGGCAATCTTGACTCTAAGGCGTCCAAGGACGTCATGGAGACGCTGGATCAGATGAACCGGCAGGAGCAGGCGACGGTGCTGATGGTGACCCATGATCCGGTCGCGGCGAGCTTCTGCCACCGGGTCATTTTTATCAAAGACGGCAAATTCTATAACGAAATCTATCAGGGCAGCAACCGGCAGGCGTTTTTCCAGAAAATCATCGACATGCTGTCGCTGCTGGGGGGAGACAACCGTGTCCTTTCTACAGTTCGTTTATAGAAACGTCGCCCGCAGCAAGCGGACCTATGCGGCTTATTTCCTCAGCAGCGCCTTCTCGGTCATGATCTTCTTCATCTGCGCCCTGTTCCTGTTCAGCCCCTATATCCGCGGGCAGCTGATCTACCCGATCGTGATGCAGACGATGATCACCGCCGAATGCATCATGTATCTGTTCTCTTTTTTCTTCGTGCTGTATTCGGTAGGCTCCTTTCTGACCTCGCGGAAGCGGGAGATCGGAATCCTGCTGATGCACGGGATGACCAAGGGACAGCTGAACCGGATGGTCCTGATGGAGAACATGCTGATCGGCCTCGGAGCCATCCTGACCGGTATGGCCGCCGGCCTTATCACAGGCAAGCTCTTTCTGATGATTGGCTCCCGTTCCTTCGGGATGGCGCCGATCCCGTTTTACCTGCCCTGGCAGGCGCTGGTGCTGACGGCGGGCGCATTCGTGCTGCTGTTCCTGCTGATTTCGGTCTGCACCTCCGTCATGCTCCGAAACCGGACGCTCATCGAGCTGTTTCAGTCAGGGCAAAGGCCGAAGACCCCGCCGCGGACGTCCGGCATCCAGTCGCTGCTGGCGGCCGTGCTGCTGCTTGCATCCTATGCGCTCGCTGCGACGACCACGGTGAATACGATCTACATCCGCATGCTCCCGGTCGTTATCATGACCATCGCCGGCACGTATTTCCTGTATACCCAGCTTGGCGTATGGGTCGTCCGGCTGCTGCAGAAGCGGAGGCTCTTTTTCTGGAAAAAGACGAATATCGTGACGGTATCCAATCTGGCGTACCGGCTCAAAGACAACGCGAACATGCTGTTCATGGTGACGATCATTTCGACGGTTTCGTTCTGTGCTGTCGGGGTGTTTGCTTCCATTAATACGCTCTCCGGCCAGTTCCGGGAGGACTACCCGGCGGCGGTCAGTTATCTGTCCAAGGGCGGAAATTCTCTGGAAGCGCAGCACGTGCGGCTGCTTGAGGACGAACTTCGTGCGAAGGGGCTCCGTCCGGCGATCGTCAGCTTTCCGGTCAAAAACATCCAGGTCGGCCTGCCAGCCGGCGAAGGGGACAGCGCGCTGCTTCCGGTCATCTCTTATTCCAGCTACAAGCAGGCGGTGGAAGCCGCCGGGGACAGCGACCTGGAGAAGCCGCTGGAAGGCATTGACGCCCTGGTGATGATCAGTTCCGAGCGCGACCGTACCTACACCCGGATCCGGGAGATGGAGGTCTATACGCTGGCGGAAGAGAGGCTGCAAATCCGGGAGATCGGGTACACGTCGCGGGTACCCGTGCCTGAGCATGTCCTGCGGGAAATGAAATGGAAGCGGGAGGGAGACTTCAGCGGCCTCGTGGTCAGTGACCGCCTGTTTGACCGTCTGACGTCTCCCGTGTCAGTGGACCGGTATACCGGATTCTACGTGGACGATTTCGAGCGTACGCTGGGCCTCGGAGAGCGGCTCGCGCCGCGCGGCGAAGTCCGGTATGACGCCGGACTGCCGTACGCGATGACGGTGAGCGGCACGCTGTATGTGACGCAAATGACGTCTTACCGGGCGATGCTGTTTGCAGCGCTGCTGGTGGGGACGGTGTTTTTTATCGCGGCGGGCAGCTTCCTGTATTTCCGCCTCTATGCGGACCTGGACTACGACCGGCGCCAATACGACACGATCGCCAAGATGGGACTGACGGACCGGGAGCTGAACCGGATCGTGACCGGACAGCTCGCGATGCTCTTTTTCGTGCCGATATTACTAGCCGCTCTGCACAGTATTTTCGCTTTTATGGCGCTGCAAAGCTTCTATTATCTCTCCATCGCTTGGGAAATGGGGGCGGTGCTGGCGTGCTTCGTTACGGCCCAGGTGGCGTATTTTTTCTTCATCCGTTACAACTATTTGCGGAACGTAAGAAAGACCCTGATTTAACGCAGGGCTTCACTATAAACCGTATGGGAGGGAATTCCATGGAGCAGTGGATTACCAGCGTCGTGGAACAGTTCGGTTATGTCGGTATTGCGCTCATTATTGCCCTTGAAAATATATTTCCCCCGATTCCGTCGGAGCTGATCCTTACGTTCGGGGGCTTTATGACAACGAAATCGCATCTGACCATCCCGGGCGTTATCGCGGCGGCTACAATCGGCTCCGTGATCGGAGCGGTCATTTTGTACGGCATCGGCCTGCTGCTGGATGTGAACCGCCTGGAGCGGATCGTGGCCAAATGGGGCCGCATCCTGCGGGTCAAATCCTCCGATATCGCCAAGTCGGAGAAGTGGTTCAGCCGTTACGGCTACTTTACGGTGTTCTTCTGCCGGATGATTCCGCTCGTGCGGTCCCTGATCTCGATTCCAGCCGGGATGGCCCGGATGAAGTTTGGTCTGTTTCTGCTCTTTACCACCGTCGGGACGCTGATTTGGAACACGGTGCTCGTGTACTTGGGGGCGGCCCTGGGAGATTCCTGGGAGAGCATTCTGCACTATATGGACGTGTATTCGCATGCCGCATACGCCGTGATCGGCCTGGTTATTGTATGCGTGCTGTTCCTGTACCTCCGCCGCGCGCGGGGAATGCGGGTTGAAAAGTAAACTGAAGGAGTTGTGAAACGTTTTGGATTTGATGGAAATCATTAAAGCGGTGATCCTCGGGATCGTCGAAGGATTGACGGAGTTCGCCCCGGTATCGTCGACCGGGCATATGATTATCGTGGACGATATGTGGCTGAAGACCGGGGAGTTTCTGGCTTCGCCCGTAGCCAATACCTTTAAAGTCGTAATTCAGCTGGGCTCAATCCTGGCGGTGGTCGTCGTGTTCTGGAGCCGGTTTCTCGACCTGCTCGGCCTGCGGAGAAGAAAGCCGGAGGCAGGGGGCAGCCGGGCGCAGGGACGCCTGAAGCTGACCCAGGTCATCGTCGGCCTGATTCCGGCCGGCGTGCTCGGCCTGCTGTTTGATGACTATATTGACGAGCATCTGTTTTCGACGCGGACGGTGCTGATCGGGCTGGTCATCGGGGCGCTCCTGATGATCGCGGCCGACGTATGGCGGCCGAAGCGTCCGAAAGCGGAGACGGTGGACCAGATTACATACGGGCAGGCCTTTGGCATCGGACTGGTCCAGTGCCTGTCCCTGTGGCCGGGCTTCTCCCGTTCCGGCTCCACCATTTCCGGGGGGGTTCTGATGGGCATGAGCTACCGTGCGGCTTCCGACTTTACATTTATTATGGCGGTGCCGATTATGCTCGGTGCCAGCGGGTTGTCGCTGCTGAAGAACTGGGAGTATTTTACGATGGATATGATGCCGTTTTTCTTGGCAGGCTTTATCAGCTCGTTTATCGTGGCGCTGATCGCCATCCGCTTCTTCCTGAAGCTCATCAACCGCATCAAGCTGGTACCGTTCGCCGTGTACCGGATCGTGCTGGCCGCTATTATTTTTCTCGTCATATGGTAACCGTTCGTTATAAGCCCCTCGTAGAGGGGCTTTTTTTTGCTGCTTAGAAACTCCTTCCAATCCAGGCCGGCCATCAGGTACAATAGGTTCGACAAGGAGGCCTGGCATGAAAATTAGAGTGCTGATTGCGGATGATAACTCGTTTATCCGGGAAGGAATGAAGATCATCCTGAATACGTTCGGGGAGTTTGAGGTGCTGGCTACGGTGAACGACGGGCAGGAAGCGGTGGATTACTGCAGGATCCACGAGGTGGACGTGGCGCTTCTGGACGTGCGGATGCCGAATATGAACGGGGTGGAAGCGACCAAAATATTGACCGAAGAGACCGGAACCAAGCCGCTGATCCTGACGACCTTTGATGACGACGAATACATACTCGATGCGATCCGTTATGGTGCCAAAGGGTATCTGCTGAAGAACAATGACCCCGAGCGCATCCGGGATGCGATCAAGAGCGTGCACAGCGGCAACAACGTACTGCAGGACGTGGTGCTGGATAAGCTGAAGTCGGTGATGGACGGACTGCCTGCGGCCCAAGGGAGACGGACGGAAACAGGCGCCAATCAGGAACATGGCGGAGCCCAGCAAGCGGGTGTGCAGGAGGCTGGCGGGAAAGGAGTGTCTGCGAGCACGGGGAGTACATCTGGCCGGGGAACAGCGGGAGCATCGGGCGCATCGGCGGCGCAGGCTAAAGGAGACACGTCTTCCGATTGCCCGTTTGACCGCAGCGTATTCACCGAGCGCGAGTTGGAAGTGATGTCCCTGATCGCCCAGGGGCTGTCCAACAAGGAAATATCCAAAGAGCTGTTTATTTCGGAAGGGACGACGGCCAACTATATTACTTCGATCCTGAACAAAACGGCGCTGTCGCACCGCACCCAGATCGCCATCTATTATTTGACCGGCAAGGTCCGGTAGGCGGCGGATTGTATGGAATTGTGGACCGTCGGCAACAAAACGATACTGCTGCTCTTTGTCGTGATCGCCACCTATTTTACGGCAGCCCAACCGGACCCGTGGATCGTGCTGCTGTTTCTCATTTACTCGGCACTGAATCTGGTGCTGCATATCGTGAAGGGCAGCCGGTTGAAGCAGGGAGCCATCGTGATCATCGAGCTGTTTTTGATCGGCTGTGCGATATATCATCCCTTTTTCACGCTGCTGCTGCCCTTCGGATGTTATGAGCTGGCCACGTTTTATCCCCGGAAGAACGGGGTCGTTCTCCTCGTTATCCTCATTCCGCTGATCTTCCTGCGGGATTCGATGATGGTTCTGTATATGTTCGTGGCCGCGCTGAGCTATTTCAATTATGTGCTGGTCCGGCAGTATATGGGCAGGATCGTCCGCCAGGAAGACGAAAACGAGCTGATACGCAAGGATATGCACCGGCTGGCCCGGAGCTTGAACGAAAACAGGGACTTCGCCAGGGCCTCGGAATATATGGTGAAGCTGGAGGAACGCAGCCGGTTAACCCAGCAGATTCATGACGGGATCGGGCATGCCATGACCGGGGCTCTGATCCAGATGGAGGCCGCCAAGCGGCTGCTGCACAGCGACCCCCATACCGCAGAGAGTCTCCTCCAGAACGCCATCGGCATCTCGAAGGAAGCCATCGAGGAAATCCGCCTCACGCTGAAGAACAATAAACCCCCAGTGGAACAGCTCGGACTAAGCCGCCTGAAAACGGCGGTTGAAGCCTTTAGCGGCAAAACGGGGATGATGACCTCTGTCGTTCATGACGGGAACATGGAAATCATCACCCCTCTCCAATGGAAGATCATCTATGAAAATGTGACCGAGGCGCTGACCAACAGCGCCAAGTATTCCGGGGCTACGTCGGTGCATGTGGAAATTCGCGTGCTGAACCGCTTCATCAAAGCGGTCGTCTCCGATAACGGCCAGGGCTCGTCCAAGATCGTTAAAGGCCTGGGCTTGATCGGCATGGAAGAGCGGACGGCATCCGTGAACGGCACGGTCATCGCCGACGGCTCCCAGGGCTTCACGGTCACCACGCTGATTCCGTACGGCAGGGAATGATAAATTTCATATGACAGGTCATGCCCCCACGGCAAAGACATGAATTTTCTCATGGATCAAGGATGAACTTATGCACTGACATAAGGTCATCCTTTTTTATTAAGATAAGAGCATCAAGACAGATGGAGCGAGCGAGATGCATGCCGCCCTGTCGATCTGTTAAAAGGACAACGAAACGGAGTGGGATGAAATGAACGTGCTCGATATTCGGGGGCTGACCAAAAAATTCGGTGAATTCGTCGCCGTGGACAATATGTCGCTGACGGTAAGGGAAGGGGAGATTTTTGGCTTTCTCGGGGCCAACGGCGCCGGCAAAAGCACAACGATCAATATGGTATCGTCACTGCTGCGCCCAAGCAGCGGGGAAATCCGGATTTTGGACCGGGACATCACAAAGCAGAGCCGGTTCGCCAAGCTGAACCTGGGCATCGTGCCGCAGGATCTGGCGATCTATGAAGATATGACGGCCTATGAGAACGTGAGCTTCTTTGCCGGATTGTACGGTCTGCGCGGCACCCAGCTCAAAGAACGGACGGAGGAAGCGCTCGAATTTGTCGGCCTCAGCGACAAGGCGAAGAGCCTGCCGAAGAACTTCTCAGGCGGGATGAAGCGGCGCTTGAACATCGCCTGCGCGATCGCTCATAAGCCGAAGCTTATTATTATGGATGAGCCGACGGTCGGCATCGATCCCCAGTCGCGGAACTATATCCTGACCTCGGTGCGGAATTTGAATGAATCGGGCTGCACGATTATTTATACGAGTCACTATATGGAAGAAGTCGAGGAAATCTGCTCGCGGATCGCCATTGTGGATCATGGCAAAATCATCGCCGAGGGCACGAAGGAGCAGCTGAAGTCAACGATTACCGACGTGAAAGACATCCGCATCGAAGTGAAATCGGTGCAGCCTGCGGCAGCAGCGGCGCTCAAAGCGATCCCGGGCGTGCGGACGGTGCTGCAGGAAGAGAACGTGATCCGGATTCACAGCGACGCGGCGGTCGACAACCTGAACCGGATCCTGAAGCAGCTCATGGACGACGGGATGGAAATCCGCTCGGTGGAAGAGAAGGAGCCCAATCTGGAGACGGTGTTTCTGACCTTGACGGGGAGAAATTTACGGGATTAATCGCTTAAGCGGGGAGGAGGTTCATGAGGTGAATATTTTATCGATTGCATTTAAAGAAATCAAACAGGATTTCCGGGATCGGCGCACACTGATTTTTATGCTTGGCTTTCCGATCATTCTGATGCTGATTCTAGGTCTGGCTCTGACGAACGCATTCAGCGGCGATTTGAGCGTCGGTGACCTGAAGGTGGTCGTGAAGGACACCACCGGAGGAGGACCGCTGTCCGAAGCGTTTGCTGCCTTTACCAAGGAGGCCGGAAAATCGGGGATCACGTTCGATTCGCTCCCGGCGGGGAAGAACGGCCGGACCGAAGTGGAGAATAACCGCTACGTGGATTATGTGGAGCTGAGCGGGCAGGGGATTTCCCTCTACGGCAGCAGCCGCAGTACGATTGAGAGCAATATTGTGCAGGGGATGCTGACGTCCTTTGCCGATAAGTACAATGCGGCTGCGGCGGTTGCGCAGACCGAGCCTGCCCAGGTTCAGGCGGTGTTTGCTGGCGGAGCCGGGTCGGACTACATCAAGGAACTGTCGATCAACGCGGACCGGACGCCGGGGTCCATTGATTACTACGCGCTGGCCCTGACGGTAATGGTTGGCCTGTGGGCGGCCATGCCGGCCGGGGGGCTGATCCAAAGAGAGATCGGGCGCGGAACGGCGGTGCGGCTGGTGACGGCGCCGGTACGCAAAAGCGAGATATTTGCCGGCAAGGTGCTGGGCGGCATCGTGACCAACTTTCTGTTCGTGATCGTTATTATCGTCTTCAGCAAGTACGTCTTCAAGGCGTATTGGGGAGAGCATATGGGCATCGTCCTGATCGTGCTGCTGTCGGAAGTCATCATGGCGCTGAGCCTGGGCCTTGCCTTCAGTTATCTGCTCAAAGGCAGTGCATCGCGGGGCATTATCTCTCTGATCGTTCAGCTGATGTCCTTCTTTGGGGGAGCGTACTTTCCGATCGGGGACGAAGCCGGGGGAGGCATCATGGGATTTCTCGTGAATTTGTCTCCGGTCCGCTGGGGAAATCATGGATTGACCGAGGTGATTTACGGAAACGACGTATCCGCTGCCTGGCCGGCGGTCGGCCTGTATATCGGTTTTGCCATACTGTTTCTGGGCGTATCCATCGCCGTCATGAGACGCAGGGAGGGATTGTAACATGTGGAAGGATATCTGGTTTTTGGTGATCCGGACACTCCGGGCCACATTTCGCAAACGCAGCACGATGGTTCTGTACTTCGGGCTGCCGATCGCCGGCATCTTGGCTTCCTTGCTGCTCTATGGATCGCAGGGAGCAACGGAGCTTCGGGTAGGCGTTGTCAACGGGGATGATGGGCAAACCATCGCGGCCGATACGGTTCAGTTTGTTCAAGGTCTGGACCATGTCAAGGTCGTGAACGTGACGCAGCAGGAGCTGCAGGACCAGCTTGCCGCAAGCGATCTCGACAGCGGGCTGATCATCGAGTCCGGCTACTCGGAGAGCGTTCGGAGCGGCAGCCCGGACCATATCGCGATTCAGTCGGTAAAGGGCGCCCAGGTAACGGCGTATATGAAATCTATGCTGTACGGATATATCGACAACGTGGCGGCTATGGGCAGAATCTCGGCCGGGAACGACGCGAAGTTCCAGCAGCTGTATGACCGCTATCGTTCGGCGGACTTCAAGGTCACCTCCGAGTCTGTCAATGACACGTCGACCACGAAGGAGATGTCCTACCAGTCTATCGGCTTTCTGCTGATGTTTATGATGACCTCGGCAGTGAGCTTGTCGGAGCTCATTCTGAAAAACCGGGAGAACCGCACGTACTTCCGGGTGCTGTCTTCGCCGATTAACGCCAGGACGTACGTCATGGCCAACATCTTAATGAATCTGATCGTCATGCTGGCGCAGATCGTGATCGTCCTGTTCTTCATGCGCGTCGTGTTCCGGATCGATCCGGGCATGCCGGTGGCGCAGATGTTCGGCATCCTGCTGCTGTTCTCCTTGGTATCGGTGAGCATCTCCCTGGTGATCGTGGCCTTCTCGAAGAGCTCGGCCATGGCCGGCGCGCTTTCGAACCTGATCGTCACACCGACCTGCCTGCTCTCCGGCTGCTTCTTCCCGATCAGCATCATGCCGGATGCGATCCGCCGGGTGTCCGACTTCCTGCCCCAGAACTGGGTGCTGCAGTCGATCGAGAAGCTGCAGTCCGGCGAAGGCTTCGCCGGCGTATGGTTTAACCTGTCGATTCTGTTTGCGTTCGCGGTTGTGTTTTTCCTCATTGCGACCTACAAGTTCGGCAGAAACAACGATACGCGGAACTTTGTGTAAAACTTGGCTTTGGCGAAAAAAAAGGGACCCCAGGTACGAAACCTGGGGTCCCTTGCTTCTTATTTATCCGCTTTAAGCATGGCGCAGCCGTATGCCGGCAGCTTTACTTCAAGCTTGCCCTGGCGGGCAGACGCGGTTTGGCCTGTGCGGATATCCGTCCAGCTTGATTCCTCCACGTCGACCGAGAGGGTGTCCTCTTGGGCCGAATTGTTCATGAGAATGACGATCTTGTCGTTCTCGTCCTCGCGGGAGTAAGCCAGCTGCTTGCTTCCTTCCTCCGCGGACAGGAACGTCAGTCTTCCGGTGCGGAGCGCACCGTACTGATGGCGCAGAGCGATCAGGTCCTTATAGAACGCCAGCAGGTCCTGGTCCTGCTTGGCGGAATCCCACTGCATGCACTGGCGGCATTCCGGGTCCTGACCGCCGCTGAGGCCGACCTCATCCCCGTAGAAAATGCACGGGGTTCCGGGGAATGTGAACTGGAACTGAGCGGCCAGCTTCATTTTATCCTTGTTCCCTTTGCATTTGGTCAGCAGGCGCGGCGTATCATGGCTGTCCAGCAGGTTGAACGCCACTTCGTTCGCCTGGCGCGGATAGCGGGAGAGCTGCTTGCCGATCGCATTGGCGAATCCTTCGGCGTCCGTAATTCCGTCGACAAAGAAATCGAGCGCCGCGTTGGTGAACGGATAGTTCATGACGGCGTCGAACTGGTCTCCCTGCAGCCAAGGTGAGGACTCGTGCCAGATTTCACCGAGAATATAGGCGTCCGGTTTAGCCTGTTTTACGACCTGGCGGAACTCGCGCCAGAACTGATGGTCGACCTCGTTGGCCACGTCCAGGCGCCAGCCGTCGATGTCGGCTTCCTTGATCCAGTATTCCGCGACCTTCAGGAGGTACTCCTTCACTTCAGGGTTTTCGGTATTCAATTTCGGCATGAGGGGCTCAAAAGCAAACGTGTCGTAGCTCGGTACGCCGTCCTCCACGCCGATCGGGAACTTGCGAATGTGGAACCAGTCCTTGTAGCGCGACTGCTCTCCTTTTTCCCGAAGGTCCAGGAAAGGGGCGAACGTTCGGCCGGAGTGGTTGAACACCGCATCCAGCAGCACGCGGATGCCCCGCTCGTGGCAGGCGGCCACGACCTTCTTCAGCAGCTCCATATCCCCGAATTGGGGGTCGATCGTTAAGTAATCTTCGGTATCGTATTTATGGTTGGTCGTCGCCTTGAAAATCGGCGTAAAATAAATCGCATTGACGCCCAGCTCGCTTAAATGATCCAGGTGGTCAAGCACCCCTTGCAGATCCCCGCCGAAGAAGTTGTCCCGCTCAGGCTCGCCGCCCCAGGGCAGCGTTCCTTTCGGATCCAGCGACGGATCGCCGTTTGCGAAGCGCTCAGGGAAAATTTGATAAAAGACCGCGTCCTTCACCCATGCCGGCACGGTAAAAATATCGACCGGATTGATGAAAGGATACTCGAACAAACGGTCCGGCGTCTTTGGCGGCTCCGGAAGGAAGTCGTATTCAGTCATCCAGTACTTTTCCTTGCCGTCCTCGAGCAGAAATCCGTATTTCAGCCGGCGGTAGGGGGGCGTCACTTCACATTCCCAGTAATCAAACAGTTCGTCGGAAACCAGCTTGATCATCGGGATATACTCCATCGACTCATCCCAAATGTACTTGTCGCCGGCCATGGCCGATACCGAGGTCACGTCGTCTCGTTTGGTGCGGATTCTCAGGTGGATGGTACGTCCGTCATAGGCATAACACCAGTTTAGTTTGGGGCGGTGGTACACAGCTTCCAGCAGCATCTCATTTTCCTCCTCACGCAAAAAAGGCACAACCAGGGTCCACATACTTCAGCCCGAGGTTGTACCTTCATTTAGGGTAACATAGCCTTTAAATTAGAATGCTGAGAACATCGGTTAAGGAAACGTCCGTGCTCAGGTAGCTAAAATATAGCATGATTCCTTCTGGGCTTCAACCTGCAAAATTGTGCGGCCGATCGGTGAACGCTCCTCCTCTTCCAGCGAAATAAGGTATAATCACATTGAAATTACCTTGGATGCTTATGCCTGAAACAGACAGAAGGGAACGATATCATTGAACGTATCATTGTTATATATCGAAGACGACGCCGAGATCGGCGAATGGGTCTGCCGGGACCTGGCTGAACGCGGATATCAGGTGGAATGGCAGCGCAGCGGCGAAAGGGCCGCGGAGCTTGCGGCCAACTGCAAGCTGGTTATTCTCGATGTCATGCTGCCGGGCCTGGACGGATTTACGGTTGGACAAAGGCTGAAGAAGGCGTACCCGGAGCTGCCGATTCTGATGCTGTCCGCGCGGACGTCCATCGACGACAAGCTGGAAGGGCTGCAGTTTGCCGACGATTACCTCACGAAGCCTTTTCACCCCGACGAGCTGGCGGCCCGCATCGAAGTGCTGCTCCGCCGGTCGGGATCGGTCGCGTCCGATGTGCTGGAACTGAAGCACTTGTCGGTATACGAGCGGGAGAACCGGATCGTGAACCGTGAGACCGGGGAAGAGATCATCCTGACCGGCAAGCAGTATCAAATTTTCAAGTTTATGCTCCGGCATTTGGGCCAGATCCTGACCAAAGAGCAGATCTATGAGGGCGTGTGGGGCGAGCCTTATTTTGACGGAGACAAAACGCTGATGGTGCACATCCGTTATCTCCGCGAGAAGCTGGAACGTGACCCGGCCTCGCCCGAAATCATTGAAACGATCCGCGGTGTCGGCTACCGCATCAAAGCATGAAGACGGGCAAAAGCGGAAAGTTCCGCGGTTCGCTGCTGTCGAGATACCTTTTAATTATGGTCATCGCGCTGCTTTTTATTCCGGTGGTGTTTCCTGCGGCGCTGATCGGATATCAGCTTGTCAACTTGAATATCGTCGATCCGCTGTTTCCCTCGGAGCCGGAGCAGGAGAATCCATACGCCGGCTTGCGTCTTGAGAGAAAGTGGCATCAGGAAGCCAAGCAGCTGAAGGACAAAACCCCGGCGCAGATCGATGCCAGGCTAAAAAAGCTTAGCCAGGAGTACGACAAGGCGGCCGTGTTCTGGGTTGACGGACAGGGCAACCTCAGGGAGCCGGGGGGCAGCAAGCTGGATCTTCCGAAGCGGTGGAGCGCGTCGGATGCGATGGCCTATATGAAGAAGTACCGGGAATCCTACGGGAAGTTTACGGTGGTGGCTTTTATCGGGGATGCAGAGTCTCTGGGCAAGGGGTTTATGGTCATCGAGGTGCCGAAGGAAGTGCAGAGCACCCGCAGCGACTCGGTGTCAGACCGTACGTTTTACTTCGTATATGTACTTATTCTACTGATGTTTTTGGCCTTTGTCGCCGTCTCATGGATGTTCTTCGTGAACATGAGAAGGCGGCTGCTGAGCCTGCAGCATGCCATGACGGTGCAGGGTCAGAACGGACTGCCGGAGCCGATCCAGGTCAAAAGGGAGGATGAGATCGGACAGCTGGAAAACGCATTTAACGGGATGGTGGCCAAGCTGGGCCGAAGTTTAAAGCGCGAACGGGAAGAGGAGGAGCTGCGCAAGCGGCTGATCGCCAATCTGTCGCATGACCTGCGTACACCGCTGACCGTCATCCGTGGCCATGTCCATACGCTGCAAAAAGAGCCCTTGTCCGATCGGGGACAGGAGCTGCTGAAGCTGACCGAAGCCAAGCTCGGTGATTTGGGCGGGCTGATCGATAACCTGCTGTCGTATAATCTCCTGACGAGCGGCAGATACACCCTGCAGCCGGTGCAGGCGGACGTGCTCCGGATCGTGAGGGAAAGCGCGGCCGCCTGGTATCCGCTGTGGGAAAAGGAAGGCTTTGAAGTGGATGTCTCGCTGCAGGAAGAGCCGCTGTGGTGGCTTGTCGATATTCAGTGGTTCCGGCGGATTCTGGACAATCTGTTCCAGAACGTGCTGAGGCATGCTCATTCCGGATTGTATATCGGCATCGCTACGGAGGCGGCCGGGGGCAGGACGGCCATTGTCATTTCCGATCGCGGCCAGGGCATGCAGTCGTCTTCCGGCGGCAAGGGCGCCGGGATCGGCCTCGCGATCGTCGGCTTCCTGACGCGGGAGATGGGGCTGTCCATGATGATCGAGAGCGATTCACAGGGGACAAGGGTCCTGCTGTACCCCGCGGGCTCGGAGAAACCGGGGCTGATGATCAAGTGAAGCTTTGGTTTTGACCATAGAAAACTACACCCCTTGTTAGCCGAAGCCTAACAAGGGGTGTAGTTTAATCGGAGCGGTTTTCTGTATACTTTCACGTGATGAATATTTCAGCTGTTAAAGGATTTGATGAAGTTTTTCTGATCCTTGGTGAACACGTATCCACGGCGTTCGTAGAATCGGTGGGCCTGGACGCGGCTCGGATGCGACAGCAGCTTGACTCCGGAAAACCCGTGGCTTCTCCCCCACTGCTCCAGATGGCTGATCAGCATACTGCCGACCCCTTGATTCCGGTGCGATTTTTTTACGACAAACCCCAGAACGTTGATCAGGGAGTCGGAAAAGAGCAGCTCATAAGGACTGCCGTGAATGTATCCGACGACTTCTTCATTGTGCTCGCACACAAAAATGACATCCTTCGTCTGAGCCGTGATGGCTTCAATCCTCTTCTTCACCCGGTCTTCGGTAAACAACCGCAGATCCGGGTTGAAATCCTGATTCAATACGTAAATATCGCGGTAATCCGCTGCTTCAATCTGCCTAACCGTGCAATCCGTCAATGTTACGCCTCCAATCGTCAAGAGATGACAGGTTTCTCTCATTTATGGTAGAGGCTGGCGCGGATTTTGGCAATGGAGTTTTAAACGAAATTTAAACTTGGAGCAGCCTGTCTTTTAACCTTGGCCCGGTAAGATGGGTATCGAGGTGATGATCGTGAGTGAACTCGTGATACAGACGAGAAATTTGAACAAAAAATACCGCGGCCGCTATGCCGTACGCAATTTGGATTTGGAAATCGCCAAGGGGGAAATTTACGGCTTTCTCGGACCGAACGGGGCCGGGAAGACGACGACGATCCGGATGCTGCTCGGCCTGATTCGCCCGACCGTGGGCTCGATCCAGATTTTCGGCAAGGACCTGAGGAAGGATAAAATGAACATCCTGCGCAAGGTCGGTTCGCTGGTCGAATATCCATCGAACTACGGCCATTTGACGGCCGTGCAAAATCTGGAGGCGATCCGCCGCATCCTCGATGTGCCGAAGGCGCGCATCCACGAAGTGCTGGACATCGTGTCCCTCACGAAGGACGCGAAGCGCCCCGTCAAAGGGTATTCGCTCGGCATGAAGCAGCGGCTGGGCATTGCCGCCGCTCTGCTCGGGAGTCCGGAGCTGCTGATCCTGGACGAGCCGACCAACGGGCTGGATCCGGCCGGGATCCACGAAATACGCGAGCTGATCCGCAGCATGCCGAAGCAGCACGGGATTACCGTGCTCGTCTCGAGCCACCTTCTTTCCGAGGTCGAGCAAATGGCCGGGACCGTCGGCATTATCCGCGAAGGGGAAATGGTGTTCCAGGATACGATCGACAACCTGAAGCAGCAGGCCTCAGGCGGATTCCGCCTGGTCGTATCGGAGCCGCAGGAGGCGCTGGTTCACCTGATCGGCCAAGGCTATACCGGCCGGATGGAAGACGGGGCGATCAAGCTGGACCAGCTGAGCGATCCGGAAGTGGCGCTGCTCGTCAAGCGCCTCGTAGACAATAACCATGCGATTTACCGGGTGGAAGAGAAGCGCCGGTCGCTGGAGGATATCTTCATGCAGGTGATCGAGCAGGGGGGATTCTCATGATGGTGGCGCGCGCGCTGTCGGCCGATTTTCTGAAAATGCGCCGCAAAGGGATCTGGCTCCTCGTTATTCTGGGCTCGGTCGGACTGCTGGCGATGCAGGGGCTGAATTTCGGCCTCCGGTACGACTACCTGCTGCAGCGCTATCAGGATGATCCGTGGGCCGGGTTGATCGGGGAGATCTTCTCGTTCGTGCCGATCGCCCTGTTCCTGGGCACGACGCTGATCGCTTCGCAAATTGCCAACGTCGAGCATGGCAGCAACTCCTGGAAGCAGCTGCTGGCATTACCGATTTCGCGGGGCTCGGTGTTTACGGCCAAATATCTGCTGGGGATCATTGCCCTGGCGGTATCCTGCCTGATTTTGTCCTGCGGAACCGTCGTCCTGGGACTGGCCCTCAAATTCAGTCCGGACCATATTCCGTATTTGACGATTCTGAAGCTTAGCTTTGTGCCTTTCCTGGCGTCGCTGCCGCTGTTTGCCCTGGAGCTGTGGCTGTCCCTGACGTTTAAAAATCAGGCGCTGCCGATCACGCTCGGCATTACCGCCGCCATCGCTTCGCTGTTCGCGGGGAATTACCCGGAATGGTTCCCGCTGGCCTGGCCCCTGCTGTCGTTCTATGGAAAGGCGTCTCCGGCCCTGCCGGTAGGCGGAGGCATCATTTTGGCATTTATCATTTATTTGGTGGGCATGGGGCAATTCCGCGGAAAGGATGTGGACTAGAGATGCTGAGTTACTTTCGGGTGTTATCCGCCGAACGGCTGAAGATGTCCCGCTCTCTGATCGTGCTGCTTATCCTGGTCAGTCCGCTCGTCTCCGTCCTGGTCGGGCTGCTGTCGGACGTCGACAGCCGGCAGCAGCCATGGCTGGTGCTGCTCGGCGCCTTGAGCATGCTGCATGCGCTGCTGTTCATGCCGATCATGTCGGGAATCTTCGCCGCCTTCATCTGCCGCTACGAGCATCAAGGGGGCGGGTGGAAGCAGCTGCTGGTGCTGCCGGTGACCCGGTCCGGGGTGTTCCTGGCAAAGTATACGGTCATTATCGCTCTGCTGCTGATCATGCAGGTGCTCTTTCTCGGCGCACTGCTGCTGGTCGGCGCGGTGAAGGGCCTGCCCGGTCCGATTCCGTGGACGGAGATCGGCCGCAGCCTGCTGGGCGGCTGGGTCGCCTGCCTGCCGCTCGCGGCGCTGCAGCTGGCCGCCTCGCTTATGTGGAGCAGCTTCGCGGCTCCGCTGGCGCTGAACGTGATGTTCACCATCCCGAATATGCTGGTGGTGAACTCGGCTACCTATGGTCCTTACTATCCCTGGGCGCAGCCGTTTCTGGCAACCCTGCCGGCAGGCACGATGGAGGGAGGCGGATTCGGGGCGCTGAACCTGCCGTTTGAAAGTCTGATGATTACAGTCGTCGGCAGCTTTGTAGTCTTTTTCCTGATCGGGTGGATCTACTTCCGGATGAAGGAAGTATAGAAGGTTTGGGCTGCTGAAAATAAGGGTAAAGCATCATAAGGGCGTCCCCGCTGGGGGCGCTCTTTTTTTGTGCTGGTGCAGGGCGAAGATGCCGTTCAACGGGACTTCCAGTCCGGCGGCTATTCACAAAGCGAATATAACATGATATATTATTTAATGATTGTAGAATGGTTCAGCGGAGCTGAACTTGTGGACCCAGAGACAGAGGAGGTTGCAACGTGTCGCATGAATCGTCGTCGAAGCCGATGTACGAACAAATCTTTGAAGAACTGCGCGATCAGATCGTAGCCGGAAAATATATGCCGGGGGAGCGGATCCCATCGGAAAAGGAGCTGGGCGAAGCCTACAGCGTCAGCCGGATCACCAGCAAGAAGGCGCTGGAGATGCTTACGCAGGAGGGATACATTGTCCGCCAGCCGGGAAGAGGCTCCTTTGTGGCCGAGGATTATGAAAGCGGGGGAGGAACACCGCCGTCCCGTGCGGGGGCAGCGTCCAAGCGGCGCCGGGAGAGCGGCAAGCTGCTGATCGGACTGGTCATGACCGACTTTGGGGACAGCTATGGAACGGACCTCGTCTTCGGCATGGAGGAAGCATCCCGCGAGCATGACAGCTATTTGATTCTCCGCAGGTCGCTGGGAGAGACCGCCAGAGAGCAGGAAGCCATTCAGGGCCTTCTGGAGATCGGGGTGGACGGGCTCATTATTTTCCCGGCGCAAGGCGAATACTTCAATGCCGAAATTTTGAAGCTGGTCATCAGTGAGTATCCATTCGTGCTGCTGGACCGGCACCTGAAAGGCGTCTCCGCCAGCTCCATCAGTACAGACAACGTATCGGCGTCCAAGCAGCTAATCCATTACCTGTTCGGACTCGGGCATACCCATATCGGCCTTATGACCACCCCGCCCCGGGATACGACCGCCATCGAGGAGCGGATCGAAGGGTTTATCCAGGCCCATGCGGAAAGCGGCATTGCCGCCGACCGGAGCCTGTGGATGGAGAACATTACGGCGACGCTGCCGGCTGCCTTTGTACCGGAGAACAAGAAGAAGGAGAAGGAACATATCAAGCGCCATCTCGCGGCCCATCCGGAGATTACTGCTCTGTTCGCCATGGAATACAACATAGCCAGACTTGCTTATGAGGCGGCGCTGGAGTCGGGGATCCGTGTGCCGGAAGACCTGTCGATTGTATGCTTTGACAGTCCGGATGACGCTGCAGGCTCCTTGTTCACCCATATGCGGCAGAAGCAGAATGAGATGGGGAGGCTCGCCTTTGAAAACGTGCTTAAATTGCGAAATGGCGAGAGCGTTCCCGGTAAAATCCTGCTGGATGCCGAGCTCGTCGAAGGCTTGTCGGCGGGACCTGTCCGGAACGGCGGGCTTGCCATGAAACACGAATAGAGTTGGAACCAAAGCGGCAGGCCTCAGCGGGAATGCCGTTTTTCTTTTAAATAATATAATATTTAACGATAAAATGTTATAAAAAGTATATTGACATGTTAACTTACCAACAAATATAATTTTTGTGTATTCATACGGTAGCATAGCTGATATATTCATTAACTTTCGACGCTTATGATGCCATAACCAAGGAGGAGAGCGCATGAAATCACTGGGTACGGAGCCTGTTACTTTGGAACGGTTGGCCGGGAGAATGTCGGAACAGCTGGCCGGAGAGACGCGTTTGCTGGACATTTTTCAAAATGCGATACGGAATACTTGGGGGACGACGCTGAAACGGATGGAGGACGGAACGACTTTCGTCATCACCGGCGATATTCCGGCCATGTGGTTGCGCGACTCGGCCGCGCAGGTGCGGCCGTTTCTGGTGCTGGCGAAGGAGGATCCGGAAGCTGCGGACATGATCGAAGGCTTGGTGCGGCGGCAGCTGGATTCGATTTTGCTGGACCCTTATGCAAACGCCTTCAACGAGGAAGCCAACGGGCGAGGACACCAGGCGGACGAGACGGAGATGACCCCCTGGATATGGGAACGCAAATACGAAATCGATTCGCTCTGCTATCCGCTTCAGCTCAGCTACCTGCTCTGGAAGAACACGGGCAGAACCTCGCAATTCCAAGGCAGCTTCCGTCAAGCTGCGGAGGCCATCCTGGATTTGTGGACGGTGGAGCAGCGCCATGAAGAGCGGTCGCCTTACCGGTTCCAGCGGAAGGACTGCGTGCCGAGCGATACGCTGGTGCGGGACGGCAAAGGCGCAGAGACGGCCTATACGGGCATGACCTGGTCCGGATTCCGGCCGAGCGACGATGCGTGCGAATACGGCTATCTGGTTCCTTCCAATATGTTCGCCGTCGTGGTGCTCGGCTATTTGCAGGAAGTCGCCGGAGAGGTGCTGCAGGATGAAGAACTGCAGGGCAGGGCCGCCAAGCTTGCCCAGGAGATCGAGCAGGGCATCCGGAAGCACGGCATCGTACAGCATCCGGAATTCGGCCCGATCTACGCCTACGAAACCGATGGCTTGGGCCATCACAATCTGATGGACGACGCCAACGTGCCGAGCCTGCTGTCGATTCCGTATCTCGGTTACCGGGATGCGTCGGATGAGGTGTACCAGAATACACGGCGGTTTATTTTGAGCCGGAACAATCCTTATTATTATGAAGGAACTGCGGCTGAGGGCATCGGCAGCCCGCATACGCCGCAGGGCTACATTTGGCATATCGCCCTGGCGATGCAAGGGCTGACCGCGGACAGCCGTGAGGAGAAGCTGCGCCTGCTCCAGGTGATGAGCCGAACGGATGCGGGAACCGGGCTGATGCACGAAAGCTTTAAAGCCGATGACCCGGCGGAGTATACGAGACCTTGGTTCTCGTGGGCAAACATGATGTTCTGCGAACTGCTGATGGATTACTGCGGCATCCGCGTGATGCGGTAAGAGAGATAATCCCAGATATCTAATAAAGTGCGGAGTTGGACGAAGGCTTTCCTGCACCTCGATATTACTTTCCTCCTACTTCCGTAGGGGGAATTTTTGTTTCATCGCCTTGGCGGCGGCCAAGAGCTTGTTGCATATGTGAGGAGACAGAGTGAAGTAAAAATATTACACTTAATCCAAAGATAAAAACATTATATTACTTTTGCTGCTTCTGTAATATTGGTGTAACACAGCCTGGTTTGTGTTGGGCTGATCGAAAAGGAGGGCATACACAGTGATAAAACTCATGGTAGTCGATGACGAGCACTGGATTCGGGAAGGCTTGAAAAGGACCATTGATTGGAGCTCACACGGAATCCAATTTATCGGTGACGCCGAGGATGGTTGCAAGGCGTTGGAATTAATCGAAGCCCATGTTCCGGAAATTATCATTTCGGATATCAAGATGCCCACGATGGACGGTATGGATTTAATGGAAGAAATCAAAAAGCGCGGAATCGATACAAAGGTTATTTTTATTAGCGGCTTCAGCGACTTTGCGTATGCGCAGAAGGCGGTCAAGCTAGGAGCGTTTGACTATATTCTCAAACCAGTTGAAGAACCGATTTTGCTTGAAATCATTGAACGCTGCATCAGCGAAATTAAACAGAAGCAGGAGCTGAACTCTCGCCTGCAGGAATTGTCGGGCCGCATCAGGGAAAGCCTGCCGCTCGCCAGACAGAAGCACCTGGAGATGTGTTTAACCCGATCTTTGACAGAGCGAGAGATGCAATCCGCATGGGAAGCCCTTCATATCAACCTCGATCCGAAACGGCTGATCGTTATGGCGATGGTCGTCCACGAGTGGGGAGACCGGGAGATGGACGAAAGCGGATGCTCGCTCATGAGGTACGCACTCGGGAATTTGGTGGAAGAAGTCCTGTCTCAAAAGGACATCCGGTGCTTGGCTTGTCCTTTACAAGGGAATGATTTTGCGGACATTGCGCTGATTGCTTCGCTATGTGAGCCCGATACCTCTCTCGGCGTCGATGACTTGTACCGCTATATGGATGGTGTTATTGAAGATGCGCTTCAAGTGTTAGGCGTTCGAATCAGCATAGGGATCAGCGGCTTAAGAGAGCGGACGCAGCTTGCATCCTCTTTTAGGGAAGCGCTTACCATAAGTATGAATTATTTGGTTCGCGGACCCGGGCAGGTCCACACTGCCCCGATGGACGGCAGTTCAGCAGGTCATGGATCCAAGCAACGCCCGGCTGAGCAGCTGGACTACCGCATGGCGGCATGCATGGGGCAATTGGCGGCGGACGTTCTGCTCACGGATCACAAAGCGGACTCCCTTGACTCGGCATTGTCGAATCGGATTCTGCATGCCATGAAGCTGATGGATGCGGGCAGATTGTCCGAACTGCTCGATGTACAAACCGGGCTGCTACAAGAGCTCATCAAGCAGACGCCGGCCATTGCCGTGCGGTATGAAATGAATATGCACATCAGCATCCTTTTGTCCAAGTGGCAGGAGCTGCTCCAGGCAAAGGATCATTCCAAGGCTTCCACCATTACGCATCAACGCAAGCTTCAGCTCTACAGGTGTTCAATTGGCGATTGGAAGGCCATGATCATGGACACCTTCCTCATAAAGGATACTCATGTACCCTCAATTGCGCATAAGCGAACGATAGAAACGGCGCTGCGTTATATCCATGATAACTACCACCTTGGCATCAGCCTTCATAACGTGGCCGAAAAGATTTACATGAATCCTTCTTACTTCAGCAGAGTGTTTCACGAAGAGGTTGGCGAAACGCTCAGCCGCTATCTCATTCGAATCCGAATCACGAAGGCGAAAGAATTACTTGAACAGACCCCTCTAAAGGTATATGAAGTCGCAGACCGGGTCGGATATCGGGATTTTCGGCATTTCGTCAAAACCTTTAAGGAATGGGAAGGCATGACGCCCGCTCAATACCGTAATTACGGGGCATAAGAAGAGAGGGACCTCATGAGACTGCAGTTCATCGATAGAATCAAGTTCAATTCGGTCGGAATGAAGGTGTTCGGATTCTATGTAGCCAGCATGATCGTCATTATTACCGTTATGGGATATCTGTCCTATGATAAATCCGCTCAGATGATGGAGAACAAAATCGGAGGCATGGCGCTTCAGAATGTTCAGCAGATGAGCAAGCGGATCGATATCCTTCTGGAGGGATACGAGGACCGTTCCCTTCTTGTCGTCGGCAATAAGGATATTCAGAAGCAGCTCATGGGAGATTTTATGGACGAGAAGGAAAGGATTCAGACGAATAACGCGAATACGGCCTTTCTATCGAACCTGGTAAACTCCAGGAATGATATGAATAATATTTATCTGCTCAGCGAGAGGGGCTACTCCTACCGCTATTCACCCAAAGAATCCTTTCCGGTCTACAATTCTTACCCCTATGAATATTTCACGGAGGCCTGGTATCAACAAATCCGTCAGGCTGACGGCAGGCTCGTCTATTTCGGCATCATGCCTTCATTAATAAAAGGTCCGAGCTCCGAGCCTGTTTTTACCTTTGGCCGTGCCCAGAAAAATATGAAAGGCCGCGGAGAAATTATCGGCGTCGTGCTGTATGAAGTCGATCCGGCGGAGGTCCGGGAAATTTTGGCGGAAATCGATTATGACGGGTCGGGAATCAACGTCATGATGGACGATACCGGCCAGATCAAAGGGGATAAGGGTGGAATTCTCTTGTCCAGCAAACTGGACATTCCGTTCAAGGAAGAGCGTCAGGGAACGCTAAGCTACTCTATAGACGGGCAAGAGATGCTGGTCGTCTACAGTCAACTGGAGACGAACCACTGGAGGCTCGTCGGCATGCTGCGCAGCAATGATTTGATGAAGGAAGCGATGGATATTCGTTGGTATATGCTGTCGCTGGGCATTGTATTTTCCTGCATCGGTATCCTGCTCGCGATCATTATCGCTTCTGCCGTTCACCGGCCGCTTCATAAGATGACGCATGCGATGCGCCGAGCCAGGGACGGCGATTTCAACATCCGGATTGTCGATAAACGAGTGGACGAATTCGGCTATTTGTTCACCCATTTTAACCAGATGGTAGCCCATATCAAAGAATTAATCAACGAACTGTATGTGCAGAAGCTGCTGGAACGGGATCTTCAGCTGAAAATGCTGGGATCTCAAATTAACGCTCATTTTCTGTACAATACGCTCGATTCCGTCCACTGGATTGCCCGCATACATAAAGTTGACGACATTAGCACGATGATCTTCGGACTGTCGAAGTATTTGCGGATCAGTCTGAGCGAGGGAAGGGATGAAGTACCGGTCAGCCAGGTCGTACATTTGATCGAGAGCTATATCATGATCCAGAAGGTTCGGTACAAGGACAAGTTTACGCTCTATGTGCAAGCGGACGAATCGCTGATGGATTATAGAGTGCTCAAGTTTATTTTTCAGCCGATCGTAGAGAATGCGATTTATCACGGGCTGGAGCGAAAATCAGGCAAGGGCCGGCTGGATATCGCCTTTACCCGGGAAGGCAACTGCCTGAAATTCGTCGTTACGGACGACGGTGCGGGAATTGCGCCGGATAAGCTGGCTGAATTGAAGCACATTCTGGGCGGAGAACAGCCTGCGGAGGAAAGCAGCTTTGCGCTGAGAAATATTAATTCACAAATAAAAATCGCATATGGCGCCCAGTACGGGATCGAGATGGAGAGCAGCTTGGGGGAAGGGACGAAAGTAACCATGACGATCCCGCTCACGAAGCGAAGCCCTGCCCAGCAAGTCAGTTGAAACGAGTTTCATAGGACAGCGTGCGTAGATGATTACAAGAGAAAGTTAAAAGTGGAGGTAACGATGAAAGTGTTCTTGACTCGTCGAAAGATGCCTGTTCTTTTCATACTTGTACTCCTGGCCACCGTAATCATGGTATGGAACGCTTATGTCAGCAAGGGAGCGACATTCAACGTCAATTCGGAATTATTAGGAAAAGATGCTGCGAGCAGCTCGATTAAGCATAACGGCCCTGTAACGATAAGCTTCTGGTATTCGTGGGTCGGAGGATTTCAGGACGAATTCTACGATACGGTCGTGAAGCCGTTCGAAGAGGCAAACCCAGATATCAAGGTTGAAATGACCTTCATTGAGAACTCGGATAATTCGCAGGGCTCAGATAAGCTGTTGACGGCGATTGCCGGAGGGAAGGCGCCGGATGTCGCGATGATCGACCGGTTTATTGTAGGCGAATGGGCGGCGATGGGCTCTATTGAAGACATTTCGGCTTATGCGAATCGTGAAGATATGGCGAGTATTTATTATAAAAGCGTGTGGGCCGAATCCCAATACGACGGCAAAACGTACGCCCTCCCCTGGAATATGGACAGCCGCGCCATGTATTATAACAAAACGATGATGAAGCAGGCGGGTTTTGATCCTGACCATCCCCCGAGAACCATTGCCGGCCTGGATGCCATGGCAGAGCGGATGTTCAAAACGAACGGGGACGGCGCATATGAGCAAGTCGGATTCGTCCCATGGATGGGTCAGGGCTTCTTGTATACGCATGGATGGAACTTTGGCGGCGAATGGGGGCGAAGCGGGAAGCTGACGCCGAACGATCCGCGGAACGTTAAAGCGCTGGAATGGGTGCAGGGCTACGCCGAGAAGTACGATGTAAAGAAACTGTTGAAATTTTCGGAGATGATGAGACAAACCGGAAGAAACTCCTTTTTGTCCGGCAAAGTCGGATTTGTCTATGAAGGCAACTGGCTTCTTAATGAGATGGAAGATTTGGATTTCGAGTGGGGGGTGGCGCCGATGCCTACAATCGATGGCAGCCGGCCGGTCACATGGTCAGGGGGGTGGTCGTTCGTCATGCCCAAAGGGGCGAAAAATAAAGAGGAAGCTTGGAGGTTTATGAAGTACGTAGCGGGCAGGGAAGGCTCGCTCCTGTGGGCCAGCCGCGAGGGCGGCAGGAATGATCTGATGTGCATTCCGGAAGTGAATGCCAAGCTCGGCTTGGATCAGAAGGAACCGATGAAGGTGTTTACAGAGCTGCTTGGGAATGCCCACATCAGGCCCGTCACACCTGTGGGCGGATACATGTGGGATGAAATGCTCCGCGTACAAACGCTGGCGATGAATCTGCAGGGGGAACCGGGAGAGCTCTTGAATGAAATGAAGAAGAACGTCGATGCTGAATTGGCTAAGGTCATGGGGTACGGGAACAGCAAAATGGAGCATCCCCAAGGCCGCGATGAGCAGCCGTAAGAGTGTCTGTCATGCTTTTGACAGGCACTCTTTTTTTCTTGCCCCGGATTGAAATGCGAAGCCGATGGTTCCCCTTCCAAGAAAGTAAAGATAGCACACGAAATACAAAACCAGTCTCATTATCCCCTCCCATAAAAGCGTTTACACTAAAGAGGAATTAACTTCATTAGTACCATTTAAAACCTATATAAGATGAACTAAAGAATAGGATGCAGGCAAGGGAGTAAAATGATTCCGAAGAAGCGAAGCGGTCACATTTGGCTTTCGGATTTCTACCTCACATGGGTTCAAACAAATCAAGAAATCCGAAAACAAGAGGGATCGTAGGGACATTTTACGTACTTGGCCCCATCCCTAGTTCAATATTTCAACTTATATATGCAAAAAGGAGGCATGTAAGTGAGGAAAAAGAAGGGCGCCACTCATTTGAGAAGAGCGATGCTCAAGTATCTGGTTACCGCATTATCGGTATGTTTCGTATTAACAGGCTGCGGGGGCTCGGGCGGGTCCAGCGGAGAGAATGGAGCCAAGGATACAAAGGGAACGGACAGTACGAATCAACAGACCGATACCGCCAAGAAAAATACCGATACGGGTAAAGGCAGCGGTGAAAAGGTAACGCTTGAGCTCTGGGGTTGGGGAGGCAAATTCCAGACGGACTACACGAAAATTGTCATCAGCGAATTTGAGAAAGAGCACCCGAATATCAAGGTGAAATACATCATCGATCAAGGGGGCACGGATAAGCTGACGACGCTGATTGCCGGCGGCACGCCTCCGGACGTAGCGGTGCTAGACCGCTTCATGGTAGGGCAATGGGCCGCGAAGGGATCGCTGGAAAGCCTGCAGCCGTTCGTCGATGCCGGAGACGAAGTACGCGCCGACGATTATTATCCGGGCGTCTGGGCGGAAGCGAATTACAAGGACCAGCTCTATGCAATGCCGTTCACCACAGATAACCGGGCGCTTTATTATAATAAAACGCTTATGAAGGAAGCGGGGCTCGATCCGGAGAAGCCGCCGGTTACGATTGCGGAATTGGACGCGATGGCGGAAAAAATGTTCAAGAAAACAAGCAACGGCAGCGGCTATGAGCAGGTCGGCTTTATTCCCTGGGCAAATCAAACCTACTTATACACACAAAGCTGGAACTTCGGCGGAGAATGGACCAATGGCGAGGAATTGACGCCAAACCACCCGCAAATTGTGAAAGCGCTTGAATGGATGGTCAGCTACGCCAAAAAATACGATATGTCCAAAATCAACAAGTTCAACGATGTTATGGGCAAAACCGGCATTAATTCGTTCTGGACCGGCAAAGTTGGATTCGTCGTGGACGGCAACTGGGTGCTGAACGATTTGACCAGCAATGCGAAGGTGAAGCCTACCTTCGAGTGGGGCGTCGCCCCGATGCCTTCCGCGGAAGGCTATCCTCAAACGACATGGGCAGGCGGCCATTCCTGGGTGATGCCGAAGGGAGCCAAGCATCCGGAAGAAGCATGGGAGCTCCTCAAGTTTATCGGCGGCTATAAGGGCACGCTGCTCTGGGCCAAGCGGGCGGATGCGGGCAACGATATTACGACGATGCCGAAGGTCAACGAAGAGATTAAAATCACCGAGAATCCGAAGCTGAAGGTATTCGTCGATTTAATGCCTGTGGCGCATTACCGCCCTGTTACGCCTGTTGGCCAGAAGCTGTGGGATGAAACCTTCCGTGTTCAGGATTTGGCCTTGAACGGAAAGGGCGAGCCGAAGAAGCTGCTGGACGAAGTCAAGAAGAACGTCGATAACGAGCTCAAAAAACTGGAATCGAAATAATCAAGGTGGACCGGTTTCATAAGGAGGGGGGCGGCTGAATCGCCTGTCCCCTTTCTTCATCAGAAGGAAGAGAACCGCTTAAGGGACATCCTGATGAATTGAACGACAAAGAGGTGACGGTGCTTGAAATGGCGTTGGAATGATGCACTAAAGTGGAAGAGAGTCATGCTTATATCGATCACTTTTCTTGTCTTTTCGCTGACCTTCGGTGAGAGCTTTCATTCTTATGCCGACAACGAACGTTTACGGGACCGGAATCAGAATCAAGGCGTTCCGCTGGCGAATGACCAATTAGCCATGAACAGTATTTTGGAGCCGACTTATGCGACTACGCTGGCCGGATATAAGAAAGAGGGCTATCCGCCTGCCGATCAGGCGGACATCGTGATGAAAGCCGATCAGCATTCGGCGTTTGGAGGCACGAAGCCGGTCTTGGAAACGGTAGACGGCCTTTCCGCTCTTGTGTGGGACAGCAAGACAACGTGGATCGAATGGTCGGTAGATATCCCGCATGACGGTCTTTACAACCTGGCCCTAAGTTATTATCCGATGCCGGGAAAAAGAATGCCGATTCAGCGGGAACTGCTTATTGACGGAGAAAGCCCGTTTCGCGAGGCGCAGCGTATCTATTTCTACCGCAGCTGGGTCGACCGGGGCGATCCGGCCCAAAACAACCAGGGAGACGACGTCAGACCCAAGCAAATCGAGAAGCCGCAGTGGATGGACCTTCCGGTTTCGGACGGGAATGGTCTGTACCCGGAACCCTTCCAATTTTATATGACCGCAGGCAAGCATGTCATTCGGATGAATTATTTGCTCGAACCGATGGCCATCGACGAGATCCGGATCACGTCACCGGAGCAGCTACCCAGTTATGCCGAAGTGAAGCAGGCCTACACCGCGCAAGGCTATAAGCCCGCCCAGCAGATCAATGTGAAAGTGCAGGCGGAGAACAATCCGACGAAATCCGATCCGACGATCCGCAGAGAATCGAATGGCGATCCGTTAATGGAGCCGGCAGGCGATGGGCGAATTCGGCTGAACGCATTTGGCGACTGGCGCTGGAGGAAGGGCGGTCAGAAGGCATCGTGGGCGTTCTCGGTTCCGCAGGACGGGTTGTATAAGATTGGGCTGAAATTTGGACAATGGTGGGGCGATGGGCTGCCGTCCTATCGTCAAATTCTTATAGATGGAAAAGTTCCGTTCAAGGAAATGGAGCTCTACCCTTTTACCTACTCGCGCAACTGGCGGATCGAAACGCTGCATAAGGACAATGAACAAACAGGCAAAGACGAACCCCTGCTCGTGTACTTAACGAAAGGCGAGCATACGCTGACGATGACCGCCCAGGTCGGGCCGTATCAACCGATTATGGAGGCTTTGACGGCCGATACCCAGAAGCTCTCTGATCTGTACAGGCGCATTATTATGATCACGGGACCGACGCCGGATCCGAACTTCGAATACGAGCTGAACAAGAAGGTGCCGAAGCTGATTGAGGACTTGAAGGTTATCGCGGACGATCTGCTCGTTCAGATGGATGCGCTCAAGGCTCTGTCGGATGTAGAGCCGAGCACGGTGAACAGTCTGCGGATGATGAACCACACGTTCGAGAAAATGATCCGCAACCCCGATTCGATTCCAAGACAATTATCGGAGCTCAGCAACAGCCAAACGAACCTCAGCACGCTGCTGATGGATCTCCAGAATGTGCCGCTTGTTCTGGATTACATCCTGATCAGCGCCCCGGATACGAAATATCCGAAGGTAAAATCCAACGTTCTGCAAAAATCGGTCAGCACGTTCAAAAACTTCATGGCTTCCTTTACGAAGGACTATACGGGCGTAGGCAGCGTCTACGACAACGAAACGGGGGAGGAAGAGGGTCCGGTTATCGAGGTTTGGGTATCCCGTGGCAAAGAGTGGGCGGAAATTATGAAGGAAATGGCGGAGGAAGACTTCACGCCCAAAACCGGCATACGCATCAACATCAATACGCTCCCGGCCGGCCAATTGAACTCGGGTTCCGTCAACACGCTGCTGCTCGCGGCAAGCTCCGGCAGAGCGCCGGATGTCGCAACAGGCGTCGATGCGCATCTGCCCGTCGAATTTGCGATCCGGGACGCTTCCGTCGATTTAACGCAGTTTCCTGATTATGAACAAGTCAGTAAACGGTTCCTTGTGGGATCGCTCATTCCTTTTAAATACAATGGGGGGAACTATGCGCTTCCGGAAACGCAGGATTTCAACTTGCTGGTCTTCCGGAAGGATATCTTGAACGAGCTGGGCGTCAGCATCCCGAAGACATGGGATGAGGTCTATGCCCTGCTTCCGATTCTGCAGCAGAACGGGATGCAGATGTATTATCCGATTACGCAGCTGGGCTTCATGCCGTTTCTCTACCAGAATGGCGGCGACTATTACAAGGAGAACGGAACAAAGTCGGCGCTGGATTCACCGGAAGCCTTCCAGGCCTTCACGGAATGGACGGAGCTGTATACCAATTACAAGTTCCCGGTCATGGCCAACTTCTTCAACAGGTTCCGTACCGGGGAAATGCCGATCGGGATCGCGGATTATCTCACGTATGTACAGCTCTCTACCGCAGCGCCGGAGCTGATCGGACGCTGGGGCGTCGCTCCGTCTCCCGGCCATCAGAAGGCCGATGGATCGATTGACCGCACGACCGGTGGAGCGGTACAGTCCGTTGCGATCTTCAAGCAATCGGAGCACCAGCAGGAATCCTGGGAGTTCCTGAAATGGTGGACGAGTACAGAGGTTCAGCTGCAGTTCGGCCAAGAGCTGGAGGCGCTGCTCGGCGTCGAGGCCCGCTGGAATACGGCGAATATAGACGCTTTATCGCAGCTGCCATGGCCGGAGGACGACCTCAAGGCATTGAAGGACCAATGGAAGTACTACAAAGAGCAGCCGTACGTGCTCGGCGGATACTTCACGGGGCGGAACATCGATAACGCCTGGAACCGCGTCGTTCTTGGCGGCATGAATATCAGGGAGTCGCTGGAGAAGGGCATCAAGGATATTAACAAAGAGCTTAACGCCAAGCAGAAGGAATTCGGATTCACGCCGAAAGACTAAGGCGCGGAAGGAGGAGCAGTATGCAAAGCAGCGTGGAAGTTAAAGGGCCGCTCCAGCTGGCACCGCAGAAGGCACGTCGATTCAAATTGACTCACGCGAGAAAGAGGGCTGCGCTCGGTTATTTGTTTCTCAGCCCGTTCCTGATTCTCTTCATCGTGTTTACTGTCATTCCCGTCGTGCAGTCGGTCTATCTCAGCTTCACCTACTACAACATGCTCCAACCGGCGAGATGGGTAGGCTTATCCAACTACAGCGTCTTGTTTCTGGAAGACGACATCTTTCTCACATCGCTAAAAAACACGTTTATCTTCGCTGTGATCGCCGGGCCGCTAAGCTATTGCTTATCCTTTTTGCTCGCGTGGGTGATCAATACGCTGAAGGCCAAAATGATCTTTTCGTTGGCCTTTTATGTCCCTTCGATTACAAGCGGAATCGCTTTATCAATCGTCTGGCTGTACATATTCTCCGGAGACCGCTACGGGTTGTTGAACAATGCGCTGCTCAACTGGGGCATGATCAGCGAACCGATTCTCTGGAATACGGATCCGAATACGATCATGCCGGTCATCATCATCGTTTCTTTGTGGATGAGCATGGGTACGGGATTTCTGGTGTTCCTGGCGGGGCTGCAGAATGTATCGCCAGAGCTGTATGAAGCAGGCGCCATTGACGGGATTTCCAGCCGGTTTCAGGAATTGTGGTTCATTACGCTGCCGCTGATGAAGCCGCAGCTGCTGTTTGGTGCAGTCAACGCCATCGTCGGCGCTTTCGGGGTGTTCGACATTGCCGTGGCCATCTCCGGTATGCCGAGCCCGAACTATGCGGGTCATACGATTATTGCGCATCTGTTCGACTATGCCTTCATCCGGTTCGAGCTGGGATATGCATCGGCAATCGCCGTCTTCCTGTTTGTAGTCACGTTCGGCTTAGGCCGCATCGTGATGCGGTTACTATCGTCCAAAGATCAATAAGGGGGTTAAAGGACGTGACGATGAGCTTTACGAAATTTATCGCCCGTTTCAACAGGGGTTTGTTATACGCGTTTATGATCGCATTGGTCGGATTTACGTCCTTGCCGATCGTATATATGATTTCCACGGCTTTCAAACCGCTCGACGAGCTGTTCCTTTACCCGCCGAGATTTTTCGTGCAGAAGCCGACCCTGCGCAGCTTTTTTGATCTGCTTACCGCGACGGACAGCTCTGTCGTTCCTTTCTCGCGGTACATCTTTAACAGCTTGTTCGTCTCCGTTGCGGTCGTGCTCTCCAGCTTGGTCGTATGCTGCCTGGGAGCGTACGTGTTATCCAAGTTCAAGCCGCCGGGTGCGGGCTTCATCTTCTCCGTTATTTTGTCGGCCCTGATGTTCTCGCCGCAGGTGACCCAGATTCCGACCTATATGATCGTATCGAGCTTAGGCTTGGTCAATACGTATTGGGCGTTAATTCTGCCGAAGATCGCCGTGGCCTTCAACATCTTCCTCATGAAACAGTTCTTCGACCAAATTCCCGATGCCCTGATTGAGGCGGCGCATATCGACGGCGCATCGGATTGGAAAATCTTCTGGAGGGTGATTATGGCGGTGAGCAAGCCGGCCTGGGCAACGTTGATTATTTTCTCTTTCATCGGGAACTGGAACGATTTCTTTTCGGCGCTCGTGTTTACGACAAGCGAATCGATGAAGACGCTGCCGCTGGCGATCCAGACGCTGGCCGGGGGACCGGGTGTCGTTGCGCGGACAGGTGCGCTGGCTGCCGGCACGTTCTTGATGACGCTTCCTCCGATTCTCATCTTTCTGCTGTTCCAGAAGCTGATTATGAATACGATGGTTCATTCCGGGATCAAATCATAGGGGGCGGATATGGTGTACAAACGAATAACGGCGGGTATACTCGGCAGTCTGCTGTTTCTGATCTGCAGCTTGCCTGCCCATGCGCTCCCGCAAATGTCCTATACGCTTGATCCGATGTATGGCCATCGGATGCCGATCCCCCTGACCTATACGGTAGACACGATCATTATGGATGTTGGCCAGCCCGGCTTGAATAAACCAAACGACTTGTTTATCGACGAGAAGGGGCTCTTATACGTAGCCGACACGGATAACAACCGGATTGTGAAATTGGACGGCCAAGGGAAAGTGCTGGGCATCTTCGGGAAAGAACAAGGCGTCGAGCTCAGCAGTCCGAGCGGTATCTATGTCGATAGCCTCGGTCATATGTTCGTAGCCGACACAGGCAGCGGCAGGATCATCCATCTGTCTCCGAAAGGTGAATTGATCGAAGAGTTCGTCAAGCCGGAGTCTTCCTTACTGAGCGAGGATTTGGAATTTGCCCCGGATAAAGTCATCATGGACCGGCGCGGTTATCTCTATGCGCTCAATAAAAATGACTACAGCGGCTTCATGATGATCGACGCGATGAACCAGTTCCGCGGCTATATCGGCGCCAACCGCGTTCCGTTCGACTGGAAGAAGCTGCTCATCCGGTTACTGGCAACACCGGAGCAGCGGGAGCAGCTGAACAATGCGGTTCCTCCGCAAAATTCAAATATCACGATCGACGGTAAAGGATTTATTTATACGCCGACGGTTCTGATCGAAGCAGACCAGCTCAAGAAGTTCAATGCCATGGGTGAAAACATCTACAAGAAGGCATTTTTCGGCGAAGCCTCGATCGAAAGCGGGGCGCTGGAAAACCCTTATTTCATCGATATGGCCGTCGATCAATACGGGGTCGTGAACGCACTCGACGCAATGTCACGGAAGATCTATCAATACGATCAGGAAGGCAATCTGCTTGCCGTATTCGGCGGACAAGGCGATGAGAAGGGGCGCTTCGAATACCCGACGAGCATCGTCGTCGATAAGGCGGGCAAAATCTACGTGCTGGACCGGGACCGCAATAACATTCAAATTTTTCAGCCGACACGCTTCGCGGAATTGGTTCACCAAGCGAGCCAGCTGCACTTCAACGGGCGTTACCAGGAAGCGATGGTGCCCTGGAAGGAAGTGCTGAAGATCGACGAGAACTATCCGCTCGCCCACCGCGGCGTGGCGAAAGCGCTGATGAAGGAAGAGAGATGGAAGGAAGCGATGCGGGAATTTAAGCTGGGCAATGACCAGGAAGGGTATTCACTGGCTTTCGCCGAGTATCGGCATGGCCTTTTGCGTGAGTATTTGGGCTGGATCATTATGGCCGTCGTTCTCATCGTGGTCGCCATCTACTTTATCGTCAAATTCATGATCCGCGTCACGAATACCGTCATAAGGAGGTATGGCTATTGATCAGAACGGCGGATATCAAACAGTCGGGTCTCCGGTCACTGCGGCTGGGCATAGCAATACTGTTCCATCCGGTGGACGGTTTTGAGGAGCTGCAGAAAAACAAGCATCTAATCTCGGCATTCGTCCTAATCCTGCTGACCATCAGCGTCAGAATTATCTCGATCTATATGACCAGCTTTCATATGACGTCGCTTCAGCCGAAGGATGCCAATTTAAATTTGGAAATCATCCGCTTCGTCGTGCCGCTGATCTCGGGCGTTATTGCCTGTTATTTAATTACGGCGATTATGGACGGCGAGGCCTACTTCAGCCAAGTGCTGACCGCGATGTCCTATGCCTTGATTCCCTATATCGTATTTACCATCCCGCTGGCTGCCGTCTCCTTGGTGATGTCAAGGGGCGAACTGGGGCTGTACAACAGCATCAATTCGATCATATGGCTGTGGGTGGCCCTGCTCATCTTCATTCAACTGAAGGTGCTGAATGACTATACCTTTAAGAAGGCGGTCGGCGTCCTCCTTTTATCCATCTTTGCTTTTATTATTTTCTGGGGAACGGTAGGGCTTGTCTTCGCTTTGACGAACCACGTTCTTCAATTTGTGCGTGAAGTGGCCGTAGAAGTCAGATACTTACTGGAAAATTGAGGGGGGTACCATGAAAACGAGACTCGCCAAACGATGGATCTACTATTTAACCGTCAGCGTCATCATTGCTGCGCTCGTGCTCCTGGCGTTACCCTCCGTGCAAAAAGCTATGGAACGGGCCAAGGAGGAAATGCGGCCGAATAAGAACCAGGTCGTTGAGAGTGAGCAGATGCCGACTCCAGAGGAGAGCGGACAGCTGCAGAAGCCGACCAATTTTGAGAAGATCGCCGAAAACGACCGGCTTGAGCTGCTGTTCCGCTCATCCGATTCCGCCATCGCGGTGATCGACAAGAGCAACGGGTACCGGTGGGAATCGGCAGTTCCGCTCCAGGATGTCGAAACGGACGGGAATGAGCTGTGGACCGCTAGCAGTCAGTCCATTTTTCATCTGACCTACACGGATCCCCATCTGCCTGCGCTGGAAACGCAGGAGACGAACTTTGCCCTCGAGCAGCCGAAGATGACGACGACCTCACTGGAAAACGGGATATCGGTCCGTTACGAGCTGCCAAGGCTGAAAATCAGCTTCGATATGAGCTTCCAATTGAAGGGGAACGCCCTTGAAGTCACCGTACCCGGCCAATCGATCCAGGAAGGGGAAGACAACTGGCTCATGTCGGTTGCTCCGCTTCCCTTCTTCGGAGCGGCATCGGATCACGATAAAGGCTATGCGGTCTATCCCGACGGGCCGGGTGCGCTGTCTTACTTTAAGACGAACCACCCGAATTATTTGAATCCTTATCGTGCGAGCGTTTACGGCGCGGATACGATTACCTTCAATTTTTTCGGACGGGAACAGAACGCGATGCTGCCGATCTTCGGCTTGAAAGTGGGCGATAACTCCTTTATGGGGATCATCACCCAGGGGGAATACGACGCGAATATCCTCTATTCGCCGAGCGGCTATCTCATTAATTTGAACCGTGTATCTTCCGAGCTTGTTTACAGGCGCGAGTATGAAGCGGTTAAAAAAGACGGCAATTTGACGAAGAAGCCCGAAAAGGATCTGATCCGCGAGGATCATACCATCCGCTACGTGTTCTTTAGCGGCAAAGAAGCCGATTACAGCCATATGGCGACCGCCTATAGAGAGTATTTGCTCGACGAGCAAGGCGTGGTTCCGAAGGTGAAAAAAGGGGAGGCGGTTCCTTTCGGGCTTGACCTGCTTATGGGCATTAAGAAGGACCAGATTCTGATCGATCATTTCATTCAGAATACGACCTACTCAGAGGCGCAGGACATGATGGAGGACCTCAGCCAACGCGGCGTTCAGTCAATCTCGGCGAACCTGCTCGGATGGACGGGCGAAGGCTACATGAGTTATCCGTCGGGATATAAGCCTTCCCGTAAGCTGGGCGGCACAAGCGGGCTTGCGAAGCTGAGCGAGTATGCGAAGGAGAAGAACTACCAGCTTTTTCTGCAGGACAACTATGTCGAGGCATGGAAGGGCAACGACGGGTTCTCGTCGCGTAAGGACGTCGTTGTCGGAGCCAATCATTTTGTCGTGACCGACCGTTACAGCGAGCTCTTCTACTTGAATGCAGGCAAACAGAATGCGCATTTCCAGAAAAAAGTGCTGAATCCGCTGCGCAAGCTGCACATTACCGGCATTAACTTTGACGGCATCGGCAGTCAGCTCTACTACGACTATAACGACGATTATCCGCTGAAACGCGGGGGGACAGCCAAGCAGTGGATGGAAATGATGGAGAAATCGGTCCTGCAGTTCGGCGGTGCGGCCTCGGTTGGGGGCAATGGATACAGCCTGAAGCATTCCTCCCGCCTGTTCGGCATCCCGATGGAGGACAGCGGCTTCTTCTTTACCGACGAAACGATTCCGTTCTACCAAATGGCACTGCATGGCATTATTCCTTACTCGGGCGATCCGCAAAATTTATTTTACGATCCACAGCTGCAGTACCTAAAGATGGTGGAATACGGCTATATGCCGTACTACCAATTAACGATGAACCACTCTGAAGATTTGAAGGACACCATCTACAGCGATTTGTTCAGCTCGGCCTACAGCAACTGGGTGGATCAAGCGGTCCAATACTACAAAGAGATGAACGACAAGCTGAGGCCGGTATGGTCGCAGACGATGAAGGAGCACCGCAAGCTGCAGGATGATGTCTATGAGGTCGTATATGAGGACGGGACTCGCGTCATTGTCAATTATACGCCGGGTGAGGTGACGGTCGATCATCATGTTGTTCCGGAGAAAAACTTCATCGTGGTGCCGAAGGGGGGATCAGCATGACAGGGAAAAAGTTGAGTCTGGAACGAAAAAAAATGCTGGCAGGCTATGTTTATATCGCTCCATGGGCGATCGGGTTCGCATTGTTCATGCTGTATCCCTTGATTTACTCCCTTTGGCTGGCCTTTCATGAAGTGGTCGGCGTCGGCAATTTCGACCTGGAGCCTGTCGGCTGGGGAAATTTCAACAAAGCATTCGTGCTGGATACGCAGTTTATTCCGTTGTTCATTTCAGTGGTGCAGGATGCCGTCATCAATACGCCGCTGATTCTGGTCTTCTCTTTGTTTATCGCGATCCTGCTGAATCATAAGATCCGCGGGCGCGCCTTCTTCCGGGCAGCATTTTTCCTGCCTGTTTTGATCGGCTCCGGCCTTGCGATGCAGCAGCTGCTCTATGCAGGGGTCGGCAAAGACACGCTGGTGAACGGCATCGGCGTTCCGGAAGAAGTATTTCTGTATATGGGCCCGACGTTCTCGCAGATCGTTTTTGATATGCTGAGCAGGCTTACCGTGATCTTCTGGAAGACGGGTGTACAGATCCTGCTCTTTTTAGCCGGACTTCAGGGGATTTCTCCGTCGCTCTATGAGTCGGCAAGATGCGATGGGGCAACCGAATGGGAGATGTTCTGGAAAATCACGCTGCCGCTGATCTCACCGATCATCCTGCTTAATCTCGTCTATACATGCGTGGATTCCTTTACGGATATCAACAACAGGATGATGGTCTATATCAAAGATACGGCCTTTACGAAGATCGAAATGGGCTACGCGTCCGGTATGGGCTGGATCTACTTCTTGTTTATCTTCCTCCTGCTCATTATCGTATTTGCTTCAACCAGACGCTTAGTCGTATACACAGGTGAAAAATGAGAATGAGGAGCAAGGAGGTGGTGCAGCGTGAAACCGATTCCGATGTCGAAGACCAAGCAGCGTGTGGCTGTGCAGCCCGAAAGTATCGCTAACCGGGCGAAAGCGTTAAGAAATAACAGCGTCATCAGCCGGATCAGCAGCAAAAGCCGCTGGTTCGCGCTCATTTACCGCATTTTCGTGTATGTAATTCTGATCGATTTGGCCTTTGTTTTTCTCTATCCGTTTATCTATATGATCACGACCTCGCTCAAGCATCCGGTGGATCTGATCGACTTCGCGATCAAGTGGATTCCGACGAGTCTGGCGTGGGAAAACTTCTACTACGGCATGAAGGGGCTGCAGTTTTGGACGCATTTCAATAACTCGGCCCTGATTTCCGTAGTGAGCGTGATCGGCCAGGTGTTATCCTGCTCATTCGTCGCCTATGGTTTCTCGCGAATTAGGTTTCCCGGGCGGGAAGTCCTGTTCGTGCTGTGCATGTTCACGATGATCATTCCGCCGCAAACGATCATTGTCCCTTTGTATATGCAGTACAAGACGATCGGCTGGCTGGACAGCGTGATGCCGCTGATCGTACCTTCCTTTTTTGCAAATGGGCTTAGGGGTGCCTTGTTCATCTTTATCTTCCGCCAGCTGTTCCGTGGGCTTCCGTGGGAGCTGGAGGATGCGGCCAGGGTGGATGGCTGTGGAAGCTTCCGCGTATACTGGAAAATTATTCTCCCGCTTACACCGCCCGCGATCGTCGTAACAACCCTGCTGTCCTTGGTGTGGCACTGGAATGACTTCTTCGAGCCGTCGATCTTCCTGACGTCGGAGGAGAAGTTTACCTTGCCGATGATGCTTCCGCGGCTCTATCAATCTCTGGATACATTGACAGGCAGCAGCTTTGAAGTGTTCAGCCTGCCTGTCGTCATGGCCGCTACATTCCTAGCGCTGATTCCGATGCTTGTCGTCTATCTCTTTCTGCAGCGGTATTTCATTCAAGGCGTGGAGCGTTCCGGGCTGGTTGAGTAAGTGGAATGAACAGCACTCCATTCGGGTGCCGTTGAAAGGGGAGAGAGGTCGCCATGCTGTGGTCAGAACGCGCGGATGCGGCGCAGGAAGCGCTGCGCCGGCATTATTGGAACCCGGATATCTCGATGTTTAATATTGAAACGCCGTGCCCGAACGGCGATTGCAACACGATTTTTCATTACTGGTGGATGGCGCATGCCGCCGACGTGCTGGTGGACGGACTGCTGCGCACCGACGAGGCGGTGTACGGGGAGACGCTCGCGGAGCTGCATGACGGCATCCGGCGCCGGAACGGCGGCGTGTACCCGAATGAGCTGTACGACGATATGGAATGGATGGCGCTCGCCTGGCTGCGCGCGTATGAGGCGACCGGCGAGGAGAAGTACAAGGAAACCGTCCACATCCTGTGGGAAGACATCCAGACCGGATGGAACGACCATATGGGAGGCGGCATCGCGTGGCATAAATCCCAGCTGGCTTACAAAAACACCCCGGCCAATGCGCCCGCCGCCATTCTCGCGGCAAGGCTGTACCGGTGCTTTGGCAGCGCGGAGGATTTGGAGTGGGCCCGCAACATTTACGATTGGCAGAAGCGCTCCCTGGTCGATCCTGCCACCGGCTTCGTATGGGACGGCATGAACCGGACCGGGGACGGAAGCATTGATAAGGACTGGAAGTTCACGTATTGCCAGGGAGTCTTTATCGGTGCGGGCGTGGAGCTGTGGCGGGTGAGCGGGGAGCCGGGCTTCCTCGTGGATGCTCTGCGCACGGCCGAGGCCGCCAAGGCGGAGCTTGCCGCGGATGACGGCGTGTTCCCGGACGAAGGAAGCGGGGACGGCGGCCTGTTCAAAGGCATCCTGGTCCGCTACCTGGCTGAGCTGAGCCTGGCCTCGGAGGAGGCGGCCCGGCTTGCCGTCCCGATGCTAGCCGCAAATGCCGGCGCGCTGTGGGACGCCGGACGAAGCGCCGCATGCCTGTTCGGTACGGACTGGAGGCAGGCGCCGGCAGAACCGGTATCCCTGAGCACCCAGCTGAGCGGTGTGAAGCTGCTGGAGCGCATGGCGATGCTGGAGAAACTGGGGTTTGCCGATCATGAGAATAAACAATAAGCATGTTTAACGATATTTTAATCAGTAGAACTTTATCGTTGGTATGGAAGGCGGGCTCAGTGGACCGTTCACGTAAAGTGGGCGGTCTTTTGGTTTGTTTTCCCGCTTACTAAAAAAAGGATTGTGTTGAAAGCGCTTGTATGGTATTTTATGTACATAAAAACGTTTTTATAGCAAAGGAAGAATGGTTATATGGGTAAGGTAACGATCAAGGATGTGGCTAAAGCGGCCGGAGTTTCCATTTCTACGGTTTCGAATGCGTTGAATGACGTGGATGTATTGACTCCGGAGACCAAATCACATGTTCTGAAGGTGGCAGAACAATTAAATTATGTACCGAACCTGAACGGGAAGCTGCTGAAGTCGGGGAAGACCAAGATGCTTGGCTTCTTTACAACAAGCGTGGCAGGGCCCTACTTCTACACACTGGTTGAGTCGATGTCACATGAATGCGACCGTTTGGGTTACGGATTGAATGTGTTTATTACGAAGGATAAGCAGGTTATTATGAGCAATATTATGGGCGGCCGGGTGGATGGCGTCATCATATTCGAAGAGTTGAGGATCGACGATAAAGACATCGCCGCTATGGAGAAGGACAAGATCAATGCCGTGTTCCTGGATCGCGAGATTCAGAAAGAAACGATGGGCAGCATCATTTTCGACTCCTATGAGGCCGGTTATGAAGCGACGAAATATCTGATCAGCCTGGGGCATAAGAAGATTGCCTATATTTCCGGCGTGGATACGATGTTTGACAGCGTTCAGCGGAAAGAAGGATATCTGGCTGCACTGCGCGAGTGTCAGTTTCCCATCGATGGAGACTATATCCTGCAAGGTTATTTTGAGGAAGAAGGCTCCTATAACGCTGTGAAATCCTTTCTTCACCTGCACCCCGACAAAGTGCCGGATGCTTTTCTTGCCGGTAACGACGTGAGTGCCATCGGTTGTATCCGGGCCCTGAAATCTCTGGGATACGAGGTTCCCCAAGATATAAGCGTCGTGGGCTTCGATGATATTGATATTGCACAGTATTTTACACCGCCTCTCTCGACCGTACGCAATCAGATTGCCAGACAAGGCATTCTGGCAGTGGATCACCTGGTTCGCATGATTCAGAAGAAAGAGCAAGGCAAGACTCAGAAATTGCCTGGGGAGCTTGTCGTTCGCGGCACCAGTCATGTGAAGATCAGTCGGAATAAACCGGTTTAAGTGAAAGGGCTGATGATTATTCCGATTCTTTTTTTAAAAATGATACCACATAGGAGGATGTTTTTTGCCAAAAAATAAAAACGTTTTTATTTAAGTCTGTCATTTTGTGATCAAAGGAGGCTTACCAGGTGGGCAAAACAGTTTTAGTTCAGCCAACCGGCACAGGCCCGGTTCAATCAACCGGAAAGAAGCCGCGAGGGCAGAGAATCAAGGAATTTTTCATTGATTTCAGGCGGCAATGGGAGCTTCAATCGATGATTCTTCCGGGTATTATCTTTATGTTCATTTTTTGCTACATACCGATCTATGGTTTATCCATTGCTTTTAAAAATTACACCGTCATTGATACGCTGGATTCCGCCCCGTGGGTTGGCCTGGACAATTTCAAAATTATTATATCGGACAAGTATTTTTGGGATTCCGTAGTCAACACGCTGGGCATCAGCTTTTTAAAATTGGCGGTGGGCTTTGTCATTCCGATCATTCTGGCCATTATGATTTACGAGGTTAGCATAGGCCGGTTCAAAAAGTTCGTACAGACCATTTCGTATCTGCCTCACTTCTTGTCATGGATCGTGCTGGGCGGAATGCTCATTACCTGGTTCTCCACCTCCGGTTTACTTAACGAAGTGCTGCTTGGCTTAGGGCTGATCTCGCAGCCGCAAAACATTTTGCTCGACCCGAGCAAGTATTGGTGGATTGCGACCTTATCGGACATCTGGAAAGAAGCTGGATGGGGGACGATTCTGTACTTGGCGGTCATGTCCAAGATTGATCCTACCTACTATGAGGCCGCAAAAATCGATGGTGCGAGTCGCCTCAGACAAATCTGGAACATCACACTGCCTAACATGAAGATGATTATCAGCTTAAATCTGATCCTGACTGTAAGCGGTTTATTGGGGTCGAATTTGGATCAAACCTTGGTGCTCATGAATTCACAGAACCGGGAAAAGGCAGAAGTCATTAACTCGTACGTGTACCGGATGGGGATGACGCAAGGGGATTTCTCTTATGCCACCGCGGTTGGTTTGGGTGTATCCATCATATCAGTCATTCTGCTCGTTACGGCTAATAAGGTGACCAGCAAACTAAATGATAATCAATCCGTTCTATAGGCCAAGCAGGAGGAGGCATTACGGTGAATTTGAAAGCAGCAAAAGGGGATCTCGATAGCAAGATCTTTGATACGATCAACATCATCCTATTGGTTGTATTTACGATTATTATTGTCGTTCCGTTATGGAACGTTGTCGTTTCATCCTTCAGTTCGGGCAGAGCCCTTGCCGAGGGCGGGTTTATTTTCTGGCCTAAGGAATTATCGCTTGAGAATTATCAGGCTGTGTTCAGGGATACAGGCATATGGCAGGCCTTTTTCATCTCGGTTGCCAAAACCGTGATCGGGGTTATCACCCATGTATTCTTCTGTGCCATGGTTGGTTACGGTCTGAGCAAAAAATACGTCCGCGGGCGCAAGTTCTACGTTGCGATGGGTGTCATCACCATGTTTTTCTCGGGCGGTATGATTCCGACCTACTTATTGATTAAAAGCTTGGGCCTGCTAAACACCTTCTGGGTTTATATTATTCCGGCTCTCTTAAGCTTCTATGATGTCATCATTCTGATGAATTTCTTCCGCAATGTGCCGGATTCGCTGGAAGAGTCGGCCAAGATCGACGGCGGTGGCGACTGGAGAGTTTTTCTGAGCATATTCATTCCTCTTTCTATGCCGGCCATGGCCACAATCGCCCTGTTTAACGGGGTAGGGCAATGGAACGATTTTATGACCACGAAACTGTATATCACCGATCAATCGCTATATCCCTTACAGATGATGCTGTATGAAATTATTGTGCAGTCTCAGACGCAATCGATGCAAAATATCGGTTCGGTAGCGATTCAAACCACCACGAAAGGGGTCCAACTAGCAACAATCGTCGTAACAACACTGCCGATTGTTGTGATGTATCCGATATTGCAAAGATATTTTATCTCGGGGATGATGCTTGGGGCAGTCAAAGAATAAGTGGACAAGAAGCTGGCTGTAAAGACACAGGCTCTATCAGGAAAGCGCTTTAATTAAAAGGGAGGGTACAGGATGTTTGCGAACAAAGCTTTTGGAAAGAAAGGACTCACACTGTTTACTGTATTGATGAGTGTTGTATTGGTTGTGAGTGGCTGCAGCGGATCGGGCGGCAAGTCCGGCTCAAAGAAGGAGAATTGGGTTTCGATCGAAGACCGTTATACACCGGATGCCGAGACTCCTGCCTGGAAGCTGGATAAAAAAGAAGAGGTAACCAACCTGACTTGGTATGTCAATGCGGATTGGTGGAATACGGATTTCGGCAAGGACGTTGTCACCAAGAAAATCAAGGAAGATCTGAATATCAATATCAAGTTCATCACGGGTGACGATACCAAATTGAACACGTTTTTTGCCGGCGGGGAAATGCCGGATTTGATCACAACGTTCGACTCCAACTCCCCGGTGGTGCAAAAAGCGGCCACATGGGCGCTGCCGTTAAATGATCTGGCTGAGAAATATGATCCCTACTTCAATAAAGTCGCTGCACAAGACACACTCAAATGGTTCCAGCTCAAGGACGGCAAAACCTACGGATATCCGAACTATTCCAATACACAAAAGGACTATGACAGCGGCAATATTCCTGCGAAAACGGCATTTATCATCCGTAAGGATGTTTACGAAGCCTTGGGTAAGCCGGTCATGGGCACACCAGAACAATTTCAGGCTGTCCTCCAGGATATCAAAAATAAATTCCCTGAGCTGATTCCATTCGGGTTCAACTCCATTGGTGAAGGAACAGGATCGCTTGGCGATACGCTTCAGGACTTCATCGGCGTGCCGCTGGAAGACAACAATGGCGGATTTTATAACCGTAACCTCGATGAAGACTATTTAACCTGGGTAAAGACGCTTAATTCCGTATACAGAGCCGGGGCGATCAGCGATGACAGCTTTGCCGATGACGGAACAGCTTTTGAAGAAAAGGTCAAGGCCGGCAAATATGCAACCATTTTGCTGGATGGAACACCGCAGCAGGGCGGCAACCTGCAAAGCTTCTACAGTAATAATAAAGGCAAAGAGTATATCGCGATTGACGGCCCCCAAAGCACGGTCGGGCATTCACCGACACTGAACCAATCCGGGATCACAGGTTGGATGATCAGCTTTATTACGAAAAAAAATGTGGATCCCGCTAAATCGATTCAGCTCTTCACCTACTTGTTAAGCGAAGAAGGACAAATGTTGATGAACTATGGTATTGAAGGCGAGACCTATAAAGTGAACGCGGATGGAAAGGTCGAGTTTCTGCCTGCTGTGAAGGAGCTTCAGTTGAATAACCCGGATTCTTTTAAAAAGGATTACCGCATGGGCGAATTCATGTTCTTTGGCCATGACCGCCACAAAGCGCTCAGTGGTGACGCATTCCCGGATGCCATCAAGCAAATGCAGGAATGGGGTAAAGGGAAGCTGGTACCACACTTTATTCTGGAGAATATCAACCCTGACCAAGGCACACCGGAAGCGCGTTCTTTGGCCGCAATCAATACGAAATGGAATTCAACACTCATCAGTATGATTCGTTCGAAGGATGATGCTGCGTTCGATAGCCTCTTAAATGAATACAAAAAGTTCCTGGACAGTAACAATTGGGACAAAATCGTGGAAGTTCGCAATGAGAAGATGAAAGCGAACAAAGAAAAGCTTGGGCTGAAATAAGCGTTCACGGATAGGAAACGATATATAGAAATCTGGAGGGAACAACATGCTGAACATGACAATCTACCAGTCGAATGGGGAAGAGGAATTATTCATTAAGAAAACCAAGGAGGAGCTTACGCCTGTATCTCCCACTGCACGGCTGAATACGGTTGTGATCGATGAGAAGCAGACGTATCAGGAGATGGATGGCTTTGGCGCGTCCTTCACGGATTCCGCGGCTTATCTGATTCATCAAGTACTGGGGGCCGAGCAGCGCTCGGAGCTTATGACCCAATTGTTCGATCCGAAGGAAGGGATTGGTTTGTCGGTACTGCGCCAGCCCATGGGCGCATCTGATTATGCACGCGACTTCTACAGCTATAATGATCTGCCGGAAGGCCAGTCCGATATGGAGCTGAAGCAGTTTTCCATTGCACACGATGAGGATGATATTATTCCACTCCTGCAGGAAGCGCTGCGCTTGAATCCGGATATCAAGCTGATGGGTTCGCCTTGGAGTCCGCCTGGCTGGATGAAGACTAGCGGGTCGATGATCGGCGGAGAGCTGAAGCAAGAGTGCTATTCGGTTTATGCCAATTATTTCGTTTGTTACATTCAAGAGTATGCATCTAAAGGTCTGCCTATCTATGCGGTGACACCGCAAAATGAGGCCTTGTATTCACCAGGTCATTATCCCGGCATGATCATGCTGCCTGAGGCACAAAGTGATTTCATTAAGAATCACCTGAAGCCGCAATTCGTAAAGAATCATATCGATACGAAAATCCTCTGCTATGATCATAATTGGGATAAACCCGACTACCCGCTGACGGTGTTGGAGCAGGCCGGAGATGCGGTGGATGGCGTCGCTTGGCACTGGTACGGCGGTAAGCCGTCAGCCCAATCGGACGTATTCGAAGCTTTCCCTGATAAAGAGGTTCATTTTACGGAAGGATCAGGCGGGGAGTGGATTCCGCCGTTTGAGCAAGCCTTCTCGAATGTCATGCGGACAGGTATCGAGATTCTCCGCAATCACAGCAAGTCTTACGTCTTGTGGAATATGGCACTGGATGAGAAGAATGGCCCTACCGTACCCGGCTTTGGTACAAGCACCTGTCGCGGTATTGTGACCGTGAATCAACAGACGAAGGAACTAACCTATACGCTGGACTACTATGCGCTGGCGCATTTCAGCAAGGGGATCCGTCCGAAAGCGCGTCGTATTGCTTCGACCAGCAATGATCTGATCCGCTCCGTTGCCTTTAAAAATACGGATGGATCTATTGCAGCCGTTATGTTTAACGACAGCGAAGCATCGGAGAGTGTAGCTGTTCAGCTGCACGGAAAAGAGGCATTGCAGCTTGAGATGCCGCCCAAGAGCGCTTTAACGGTCATGTTTGAAGCGTAACTAGTAGAGGGGCCGTTTTATAAAAAAACCAGCTGTTACATGAGAAAACGGCCAGCACCGATTGAAAAGCATAAAAGAGGATTACGCTGCACGGCGATCGCTTCCCGGTATCCAACCGGAGAGTGATCGCCGATTTTTTTTAACTCAAATTTTCCTACAAACTACGCGGCTTGGTTGGGATGACACAGAGAAAATTCACCCCGAAACCAAATGATTGGGCTTTACAACCTCAATGTTCTAGTGTACTATACAACTATAACACTAATACAAGGGAGTTGTAAGCATGAACCATCGAACAAATATGCAGGCGGACGCCGATGCGCCGGTTCTTTCACTCCAAGGGGTATCGAAACGGATCGGAAGCAAGTGGATCGTCAGCCAGCTTTCTTTTGATGTGCATAAAGGCGAAGTGGTAGGCCTGCTGGGGCCCAACGGTGCGGGCAAGACGACAACCATCCGCATGATCGCCGGATTGATCGGGATGACGGAAGGGGATGTGCTGGTCCGCGGGAGCAGCATCCGCCGCGACTGGAAGCAGGCGATCCGCCATATCGGGGCAATTATCGAGAACCCGGAGTTCTACCCGTATATGACCGGATACGATAATTTGAAGCAGTACCAGCGGATGAATCCCTGGATCAGCCGGGAGCGGATCGACGAGGTTGTCCGGCTCGTAGGGCTGGAGCAGGCCATGAAGAAGAAGGTCAAAGCCTACTCGCTCGGCATGCGCCAGCGGCTCGGTATCGCCCAGGCGCTGCTGCATGAGCCGTCGGTCCTGATTCTGGATGAGCCGACGAACGGCCTGGATCCGGCGGGCATCCGCGAGATGCGCGACTATCTCAAAAATATCGCCCGCGAAGAAGGCATCTCCATTCTGGTGTCGAGTCACCTCCTGCTTGAAATGGAGCAGCTGTGCAGCCGGGTCGTCGTCATTCAAGACGGCAAGCTGGTGACGGTCCGCTCTATTGGCGGAGGCAGCGGGGAAGCGGAGCAGCCGGGGCAGCAGGAAGCCATTCGCGTCATGTTCCGCGTCGGCCGCCTCGAAGAGGCCAAGAGATTGCTCGAAGGGCTGGATCTGGCCGAGGTACTCGCGGTGAACCCGGAACAAAGCGAGCTGATACTTTCCTTGCAGTACAAGAACATTCCGGGGGTAGTGGAGCGGCTGGGCACCGGCCGGATCCCGATTTACCTCATTACCGAGCTCAAGCAGTCCCTAGAAGACGAATTCCTGAAATGGACGGGAGGAAACCAAATTGCGTAGTTTTTCTTTACTGGTGGTCAACGAATGGCTCAAGATGGCCAAGAAGCGCAGCTTCTTCATTCCTTATGCCATCGCTGCGGTGGCCGCGATCGCCCTGGGCTGGATTCTGAAGCGTTGGGGTGGCGAGATGATGACAGGGGCGAGCGCCCTGGATTATACGGTGTTGATGGCGGGTATGAACGGCTTTGGCCAAATGACGGCCATGCTGGCGATCATCTTCACGGCCGGCATCGTATCCGGGGAGCACAACCAAGGAACGATCAAGTTCCTGCTGATCCGCGGGCAGAGCCGGTCCGCAGTTCTGGCATCCAAGTACACGGCGGCCGTCCTGTTTACACTGTCGCTGGCCGTATGGTTGACGGTGCTGAGCTTTGCAGCGGGTGCGTTCTTCTTCGGCACGGATGCAGGGGAAGCCGGCTGGCGGGATGTGCTGGTGGCCGGAGGCAGCACGCTGGTGTACAGCATCATTTTCATGACGCTTGCCTTTATGATGGGGGTGCTGACCCGGTCGACGGGAGCCGCGATGGGCGTAGGCATGGCCTCGGTGATGTTCAGCGGAATCGTTATTCCGAAAAGCTTCTATAAATACGTGCTGTTCCCGAACGCAGACCTGTCGGTGTACAGTCAGGGCGGTCACGCACCGATCCAGGGGATGAGCCTGGGCTTTTCCATCGCCGTTCTGGCGGCATATCTCGTCTTGTTTCTTGTCGCCAGCTTTGTTACGTTTAAGAAACGTGATATAGCCTGATGCGCGGGAACGTAAGCTGACGGCGAAAGGAGTCTGTCCTGAAGTGAGTATTGAATTCGACAACAATTTGCCGATCTATCTGCAAATCATGAACCATATCAAGAGACAAATTGTCTCAGGCATTCTGCAGCCGGGCGATAAAATTCCTTCCGTAAGGGAACTGGCGGCCGACCTGCAGATCAACCCGAACACGATCCAGCGCACGTTTCAGGAGCTGGAACGCGAGGAAGTCGTAGAGACCCGGCGCGGGCTGGGAAGATATGTGACAAGCGAGGAATCGAAGATTATGGCGATTAAAAAGGAAATGGCGGGCGAATTGCTTCACCAGTTTATCCATGGCATGCAGGAGCTGGGGTTCAAAAATCAAGACATCGTCTCCATCGTAAGCGAGGCGGTCGCGGAGGACCGAAAGCAAAGCGTAAAGGAGGGGGCTAAGGGTGGAAACACTGCTCAAAGTTGACGGCGTATCCAAGAAATACGGAGGCAAGCTGGCTCTGAACAGCGTGTCACTGCGCATCGGAACGGGACGGATCGTCGGCCTGCTCGGGTCGAACGGCAGCGGGAAGAGCACGCTGATGCGAATCGCCGCCGGGCTGACGCCGCCTACGACGGGAAGCATTTCCGTGCTGGGCAAGCCGGTGGGCAAGGAGACGCGCAGCCTGATCTCTTATATGCCGGACCTTCCGCTGACGGAGAGCTGGATGCGGGTGAAGGATGCGGTTGCTTTTTACCGGGATTTCTATGATGATTTCGACTTGGAAAAGGCGCGCGAGATGCTCGACTTTATGAATTTGAAGGAGAACGACCGGGTCAGCTCCCTTTCCAAGGGCATGGGCGAACGGCTGCAGCTGACGCTGGCCCTCTCCCGCCAAGTGAACCTGTATCTGCTCGACGAGCCGATCGGCGGCGTGGATCCGGTGGCCCGGGGTAAAATTCTGGACGCGATCGTCCGCTTCTACAGCGAAGACAGCAGCCTGATTGTCAGCACGCATCTGGTGCGCGATATGGAGCGGATTTTTGATGAAGTCATGTTTATCCAAGACGGCGTCATCGTCCTGCACGAGGAAGTCGAGAGCATCCGCATCAACCGTGGAAAAGGCATTGACGATCTGTTTAAAGAGGTGTTTGGCGAATGATCAAGCTGTTAAAATACGATTTAAAGCGCAACGCGACGCTGCTGCTCGGCGGAATGGCGATTCTCCTCCTGTGCGAGTTCGTCCTCCTCTGGTCCAGGGCTACGGATGAAGTGAAAATTGTCCTCTCGGTTCTGTTCTTCGGCGCAGTCGCGGTGATTTACTTCATTTCCAGCCTCCGTGTGTTCGACTACAACATCACCACGGTCAGCCGCCGGCTCGTACCGGTAGGTGCCTTGTCTTACGTGGGAGCTTCCCTGCTGTACGGACTGCTGAACTCGCTGGTGCTGACCGTAATTGGCGCGGCATTCACTGCCTATATGGTGGTCAACTTAGGGGGCGGATTCAGCTGGGCCGGCCAGATTCCGGTCTGGGCCATCGTGCTGATCGTTGTCGAATATCTGTTTCTGCTCGTATACGGCTTTTTAACCTTTTATGTGACGATCGCCTTGGCGCGCAGCCTGGTGACCAAAGGCGTGTTTTGGATCGGACTGCTGATTTTTATCGTCCTGACCATCGTCCTGTCTTATGTTGAAGACTTTCTGTTCGGCCAGGATTCGTCCGCGTTGTTCGGAAGCGTGGATCTGGAGTGGAGCTCTCAGTCCGGCGTGTTGGCCCGGGAGCTGCCGGGTCTCCTGTCTGCCTGGCAAACCTGGGGCTCCATCGTGTTTGAGGGGCTGCTGTGCGTCGCCTTTTTGTACGTGATCAAATGGTGTATAGAGAAAAAGATTGAAGCGAGATAAGGAAAAGGGCTGGCCTTGAGCGGCGTCAGGTTGAAGACCGAACGCAGGGGTAAACCGTGCCGCCGTTTGCTACAGAAAGAAAGGTTAGGGAACTTAAAAGGTACCCGTACACTGACACTTCAAAAAGTGTTTAATGTACGGGTACCTTTTTTGCTTACGGGGTTATTTGAATTTGATGGTGTTTTTAATTTTGCTCCCGCAGCCGCATATGATCGTGTGCTTCAAATCTTTAATTGGCTGATGGCACAGGGGGCATATGCTTGGATGAATTGGATCGTTCAATCTCACAGCCACCTCCGTACTTAACTCGGCTTCGCTCGGTGCATTTGTCGTGCCGTTCCTGCCTCGATGCTCTATACCGGCAACAACACAAACAAACTCTCTTTTCATTCCATCGACAAACGGTTTGGGTTACTTGTTTTCCCCTGTCGCCACGAGCACGGCTCTCCCCAGCGTATGACCCAGCATGGTGAATCCTAAGACGGCCGGCGTCGCGCTGCGGTCAACGCCGATATCCTCGACATCCAGCGCATGAACGACAAAATAATACCGATGCGGACCATGTCCCGCTGGAGGCGCCGCACCGATAAACCGTTCGAGCCGGGCATCGTTCGGCAGCTGCAGGGCGCCTTGCGGCAAACCGCTGCCATGCTCGTCGCCTGCGCCAGTCGGCAGCTCGGTGACATTGGCAGGGATGTTGATGACGGCCCAGTGCCAGAAGCCCGATCCGGTCGGGGCATCCGGGTCATATGCGGTTACGGCGTAGCTCTTCGTTCCTTCGGGCGCACCGGACCATTTCAAATGGGGCGATAGATCTTTACCGCCCTCCACTCCAGACGCGTATTGCTGGGGAGGAAGGGGAAGGCCCTCCGCAATATCATTACTCGTTAACCGAAAGGCTTCAACTTCCGGCAATTTGGCAAATGGGTTGTTGTTCATTGTAAACTCCTCCTTTTTTGTATGAGTCGATTATATACACAAGAATCGATTCTGTAAATAGAAATCGTTTTGTGTATGTATTATCGATTTATTTCTTGTTTTTTTGTGGGTTTCGGTGTAAATTATTTAAACGTGTACAATCCCGATATGTATAAAGGATGGTGTCGGCTTCATGGCCAAAAGAAACGGTTCGTCCACTTTAAGTGAAAATGTCACAAAAAAACTGAGGTATGATATTTTGGACGGACAATATGAACCGGGCGCTCCATTAACCGTTTCGGAATTAGCCAAAGGTTTCGAAGTCTCGGTTGCCGTCGTTCGGGAAGCGCTGACCCGTTTAGCGACCCAAGGCCTCGTCATACAGAACCCGAATCACGGATTTTCCGTGAAGACGGCGTCGGAAGAAGAACTGAAAAGCATCATAGAAGCGCGGTCGATCAATGAATCCGCAGCCTTGCGCCTGTCCATCGCTAACGGCGATCTCACATGGGAATCCAATGTCATCGCTGTTCACCATAAACTATCGCAAACACCCGAGTACGAGGATGGTCATCCAAAGCTCGTCGTTCGCGAAGAGTGGTCCGACATTCACCGTCAATTTCATTACGAACTTATTGCTGCATGTCCCAATCCGGTGCTTCTGGATATTTGCAGACGCTTGTGGGATTTAAGCGAATTTTATCGGCATTATTCACCTCCGCAGCAGTCCGTTCGTGATGGCCGCGCCGAACATAAGGCATTAGCGGATGCCGTAGTAAGCCGTGACGGCGATCGTGCCGTCGAGATTTTTAAGGCGCACATCCAACTCACTGCGGATATCCTGTTTGACCATCGATAAGCGGATACCCTTCAAACGGCCACGTATCCTTTCTGAAATCAAAAAAGGAGCAGTCTGCGCTATGGCAAACGGCTCCTTTTTTAATGATGTCTACACTCATCTCAACTCATCTCACCTCACCTCATCTCACCTTTCTCTTGGCTCAGCCCGTTCCAAACCACGCTGGTAAAATCAGGTGTATTCTGCCATCAGACTCATCGGGCGACAACCAGGCCGGATCTCGGAGATGGAGGAACCTCGGATGCGTACGGATATCTTTAAAAAATCACTTTATCTCGGGAGTATGATTCCTTTAAAATAGAGGGATAAGGTCTGTGAACATTTTCCAGTTTTGTGAAGATCAGCGGATCATAACGGATCTATATTTTCGAGCCAGCGAAAGTGAGGAATGACATGAACGGAGGAATTGTCCGACTGCGGGAAATTCTGGATGACATTACACCATCGGAGCGCAAGGTGGCCGATTTTATTCTGCAGCACCCGGGCGAGATGATCGGGCTTTCGATCGCCGAGTTGTCCCGCCGGAGCGGGGGAAGCCAGGCCGCCGTCGTCAGACTGTGCAAATCGGCCGGATTTAAGAGCTACCAGGAGCTGATGCTCAAGGTGGCGGGCGATCTGCAGGAAGGCCAGGAGGAGCCCGGAGGGTATCAGGAGATCCGCCCGCATGACTCGGTGGATGCCATTATTCATAATGTGACGAATAACAATATTCAGTCGATCCGCAACACGGTTAAGGTGCTGGACAAGCACATGGTTGAACGGGCGATCGAGGCGCTCGGCCGGGCGGAGCGGATTTTTTTCTTCGGGATCGGCGCCTCGAACCTCATTGCCCAAGATGCGCAGCACAAGTTTCTGCGGATCAACAAGCCAAGCTTTTCGTTTGCCGACCCGCATCTGCAGCTGACCTCTTCGGTGCTGCTCACGGAGCGGGATGCCGCCGTCGGCATTTCGTATTCCGGCAAAACGGACTATGTCATCTCCGGTATGAAAGCCGCCAAGGAGGCGGGGGCGGTGACGATCTGCATTACGAAATACGGAAACTCGCCGCTGAGCGAGATTGCCGACATCCAGCTGTACACATCATCGACCGAAAACGATATCCGCAGCGGGGCGACCGCCTCCCGGATCACCCAGCTGAACATCATCGACATGCTGTACCTGGGTGTCGCCAGCCGCAGCTATGACCAGTCGGTGGACTACCTGGAGAAGAGCCGCGCGATGATCAACAAGACGAAGCAAAAGGGAGGCTGAGCTCAGGGGAGCTTGGGACCCGGTTGAAGCGTGCCATTCCGGGCTTGACTGCGTCCGCACCCGCGGGGACAGGCCCAATACGTATAAGAGTAACGCTGCGGCAAAAGGCTGCTCCGTTTAATCCGGGGCAGCCTTTTATCACGGGCAAAAAGACTCGCTACCGACTTTCTATTCCATCACGAGTGCTGTATTCGATGCCCTGAATCATTTGACCGTACTGCAACTTCTCCAATCGCTTCGGCAGGTAAGATACGGAAAACAGGAAAAACTTCAAACTTTTGGTTTCCCTCCGACAGCAGACAAATTATACTTAAATTTGACAAAATGCCATCAAGGCTTGAATGGAGAGCGTTTTGGGAGGATATGTACATCCTGTCATAGTCGGAAGTGAAAATCATTTGGAACCCGCTGGAAGATCCGACGTAAAAAAAAGCTGTAAAGTACAAAGCAATGAAATAAGGGGTGTAACGAAAATGGGAAATGAGATGGATGTCATTTTGGTCGAGAAGATGTCAAACGGCAGCCTGCGGACGATGGAAGAGCGCAGATGGGGCATGAATATGGTGGCTGCGCTGGAGCATGTCAACTATATCGTCGTCGGCGGCAAGGAATACGAAACGATTGAGGGAAGGCTGAATGTCGATACCGGCAAGCTTGAGCTTTTGCTGGTGCAGATACGAAACGAGTAACAGGGAACTCGGCGAAAGGAGATGCGATCATGGCAAACGAAGAAAAGGCAAAGCGGAGCGACGAATCCGGATCAAGACGGTTTCCGGTTGAAGGGAAGGCAGCCCGGGTATTGTCCACGTCCCTGGGCGTAGCGCTGCTGGCCAATGCCTTTCTGATCCCGGGAGCGACAGCGGCCGGAGCGTCGGCCAATACATCAGGTGACCAGACCGCGGCGGATGAACCGATCCTGGTCTCCTGGTCGACAGAGGAAGTAAAACAGTATTTTGATAAAAACGCGGACTGGAACATTCCGCTTAAGGAGCAGCCGGAGGAAGACAAGGAGGGGCAATCGGCGTCGACAGGCTCCGGATCGTCGGGCGGCGGAACGACCGTCATTAACAATTACGGCTCGGCTCATTCCGGATTCGGCTGGGATGACCTGCTGCTGTACCACATGCTGTTCAACAGCGGATCCAGTTATTCTACCACCAACTATTACAACGGCCGGCCGACGTACTACACCGGCACCAGCCAAACGTATAAGCCGCGGTCCTATACCAGCGGCACGTTCCAGAACAAGCCTGTCGTCGGCTCGACGGTGCGCCCGAAAACGTCGACTTCGACCGGGTCGATCACCCGGAGAGGAACGTCGTCTTCGTCCGGCAGCATCGGCGGCAAGTCAAGCGGATTCAGCTCCTCTTCGAGCTCCCACTCCAGCTCCAGAAGCGGCGGTTTTGGCGGATGAGCAGCGTATTTGAGGTGCTTGCCCCGGGAACCGGCGAACGCGCGGAGCGGGTGGAGCAGCTGCGGCAGCTGGGCTTTGCCTGGGCCGATCTGGAGGACGAGGAGTACTGGCTGGACCAGATCGTCGTCATGAACGGGGAGACGTACCGCGAACTCGAGGAGGCCTCCTCGAGGCTGTGGGGCGTGCTCGACAAGACGGTCCGCTATGTGCACAAGCGCCGCGACCTGTATGAGCTGATCGGCATTCCGCAGATTTTGTGGGATATGCTGGACGACTGTCCGATTCCCGAAAAAGGTCTGATCAGCCGCTATGCCCGGTTCGATTACGCGGTCGGCCATGACGGAAGCATCAAGCTGTATGAGCTGAACGCCGATACGCCGACCGGCTATGTGGAAGCGTCGATCGCGACCCCCTGGCTGTGCGGCGAAGCGGGAATTTCGACGCCGAACGGGCGGATGAAGGAGCTCGTGAAGGCCGCTTGGGCGGTGGAGCGCCCGGATACCGCCGCCTGCGTCGCCTACGGCAGCCACCTCGAGGACTCGGGAACGATCGAGGCGCTGGTGAAGCACAGCGGCCTTCCCGTGACCTGCGTCGACTGCCTCGATCTGTGGATTGACGAGGGGATCGTCAAGGACGCGACGGGCCGGGAAATCAAGCGGATGTTCGCGCTGTACCCGAAGGAGTGGATGGCCGTCGACGACGGCGGAGACGCGCTCGCCTATGCGATCGAGACCGGCAAGCTTGCGCTTTTTAACGGACCGCACAGCATCCTGCTGCAGTCCAAAGGACTGCTGGCGGCGGCCTGGGGTCTGTATGAACTGGGCCTCCTGTTTGACGAACAGGAGCAGGAGACGGTGGAGAAATATATTTTGCCAACCTACAATAAGCCCGTGTTCTCGGGAAGCTATGTGTCCAAATCGATGTTCGGCCGCGAGGGCGGGTCGGTGCGGATGTTCAATGAACAAGGTGAGATGGATATCCAGGACGAGGCCGGATTCGACACGAGCGTCCTGTTCCCGTCCGTCTATCAGCTGCGGGCGGAGCTACCGCGGATTGAGACCGCCGCAGGGCCGCGGCACCTGCTGACCGGTATGTTCGTGATCAACGGACAGCCGTGCGGGCTGCTCGGAAGAGCGGGCGGATTGATTACGGGGAATACGAGCCATTTTATCGCGATGGGAGTGAAATAAATGAAGACTTACCACAAGTTCTTCCGGACGGGTCTGGGACTGTTCCTGCTGGCGGCGCTCCTGCTGAGCGGATGCTCTTCGAATGAACCCTCCGTATTCGATACAAGTGTGTCGACGTCGGAGGATACGAACGTATCCCGGGTGCCTTGGGATTACCGGATCGTCGAAGGAACGGTCGGCGATCTCATCGGCAGCGACATGACGGTCCTTCCGGACAACGAGCTGATGCCTAACGACGGCAACTATGCTACGGGGGACAAAATTTGGTCTTTGCAGTACATGGACGCCGAGATGACGACCGGTGCCAACCAGAAGACCGACGTCCGCCTGTCCTCCTGGGACACGATCAAGACGTTCAAGACGCAGGAGGAGGCCAAGAAGGACTTGGCCAATCTGAAAGTTAACGTGACGACCGAAGTCGATCTGGTCGGCGTATACCAAACAAAATACAAGGATCAGACGCGGGACTTTGCGGTCGTGGAGCTGCCTTCCGGCAACCGGATCAAGCAGCCGATCGACGATGCGCGTTACAAGGAACTGGAGAAGAAGAAGAAAGTATCCGTCAAACTCGAGGAAGTTCATGATTTCGCCGATTACGATTCGGCATACGCAAAATTCAGGGGGTGGGCCAGTTAATGGTCGTCGTTAATATTGTTGTCAGTGTCATCGTCATCATCATCCTGCAGCTGCTCGGTATGGTGATCTTCAGCTGGATGACGCCGTTCAAGGACATGGAAGAGCTGAAGAAAGGCAATACGGCCGTCGGCATCGCGCTTGGGGGCAAATTTTTGGGGACGGCCATCATTCTCGGCGTGGCGGCTTATACGAACACGTCCATTTGGTTTTTGGCCATGTGGTTTGCCGTCGGGTATGTGTGTCTGGTCGCCGTGTATTGGATCTTTGAACTGGTGACCCCGGGCTTTAAAATTTCCGAGCAGCTGCAAAAGGGAAACACGGCCGTCGCCGTCCTCTTATCCATGGTGTTCGTCGGCATGGCTTTTGCCATCAGCAGCCTGATTGTATAAAGCTGTAGATCAAGCTGCCATGCTGAAGAGAGGGTGAGACCGCTGCATTTTTTCCTCCGGCTATCCGCCCGGATGATGCGGATGCGCAAAACGACGATTGGCCTGATTATTGTTATTTTTGTAACGGTGAGCGCAACAATTGCCTATCTGCTCGAGCCGTCTACCTTTCACAGCTGGTTTAATGCCCTGTACTGGGTCATGACGACGATGGCCACGGTCGGGTACGGCGACTTCTTTGCTGCTACGGTAGCCGGTAAACTATTTACGCTGTTTCTATACATCTTCGGTATCGGGCTGCTCAGCTTGGTCATCGGTAAAATCATCGATTCCATCGCGGGCATTCAGCGCCAAAGGGAGGCGGGTACGTTGAATTTTCACGGAGGCAATCATGTCATCTTAATCAATTGGAGCCGAAAGGCGAGGTCCGCCATCGACGAGATTCTCACGTACGACCCGAAGGCGCAGATCGTCATCGTCGATGAGACGGACCGCCATCCGGCGCTGCAGATGCACCAGGTGCATTTTGTCAGCGGGGATCCTTCGTCCGCGGAGACGCTGATCAAGGCCGGGATTGAGCGGGCGCGGGCAGCCATTATTTTTGCCGACACCCGGATCGAGGAAACATCGCTGACCGACGGCAAGTCGCTGTTGATCGCCTCCAGCATCGAACGGATCGCGCCCGAGGTGCACACGACGGTGGAAATCATGCACGAGAAGCACATTCAGAACTTCCGGTTTGTCCAGGTCAACGAATTCGTGCTGTCCCACGATGCGATCTCCAGTCTGGCGGTGCGGGCTGCGCTGCAGGAGGGGAATCCGGCGGTGATCAGCCAGTTGATCAGCCGCGAGCACGGGGACGATATCTACGAAGTTCCGTGCAATCCGGCCTGGAAAACCTATGGCGAGGCGTTTCAGGCTCTTTTAGGGCAGGGCGCCACCCTGCTGGCCGACCGGAACGACATGTCGATCAACCGTCGGTTAAGCGACCCGATCCCGACCGATGCGAGGCTGTATGTGGTTGCCGATGAGGCGACGTACCGGCGGATTGCCGGAAAATAAAGCCAAACACGGGTCGATAGAGATCATTTCCCGAAAGAACCGATGGCCTGCAAGAGCGGGCTGTCGGTTTTTTTAGATATAAGGGGATAAGCGGGAGTAGAATGATTCCGAAGAGGCGAGGCGTTCTAAGAACTTTCCAAAGGAAAGCTGAATGACACCGATGAACGTTATTACATAGGGATGAAGGGAGGACACGTCATGTTAAAGGGGAACAGCGTATATTTAAGGCCGTTAACGATTCAAGATGCGGAGGAAAGCCTGTGGCTGCAGGTGGAGAACCGGGCGTTTTTTGAGCAGTTTTCGATGCCGCGGGATCCGGACTACTACACACTGAAAGGTCAGCAGGCCAGAATCCTTGCGCAGGCGGAGAGCCGGGAGCAGGACCTGGAATACAGCTTTGGCGTCTTCCGGATCGAGGGCGACCGGCTGATCGGCAGCATTAACCTGTTTCAGGTACTCCGGGGAGGGCTGCAGAGCGCCTTTATCGGTTATTTTCTGGACCGGGCCGAAAATGGTAAGGGCTATATGACCGAAGCCGTGCGGCTAATTGTCGACTATGCGTTTACCGAGCTGAAGCTACACCGGATCGAAGCCGGCGTTATGCCACGCAACCTGGGATCCATCCGCGTACTCGAAAAAGCAGGCTTTCACCGTGAAGGCATCGCCCGCAGCAATGTGCTGATCAACGGCAAGTGGGAAGATCATCAGGTGCTGGCCATCATCAATCCGGATGACTAGCGGGAAGGGGCAGGCTCGCTTGGATCGGCGGTTTCGGCCGGTTTCAGCGAATCGGGGGGATCCTTCAGCGTAGACTCGATCAGCACATCGATTCCATTCATGGTCTGGACGGCAATAGCCTGATCAGGAGCCGTTCCCTGGATGGAAAATATGCCGGTTCCCACCTCGTATGCATTGGAATAGGTTCCGTGGTATTCGTGGCCTTCGACATCGGCGTAGGTTTCTACGGTACCGAGGCGGGTGCCGATTTCGACGGAGTGCAGCTCGGTCAGCCGATACAGACGGCTATCCCAGCGGATAAACGGAAAAGCCCAGGAATGCGAGATGCCGGTTTGCACCGTCTTGTGTGCACCATTGTTTCCTGATTCTCGGCTGCCGCATCCCGGCAGTGTCGTGAGCAGCAAAACAACGGCCAGGAGTGCGGAGGGCAGGATCAGAGCGCGGCGGCGGAGAATTAATTTTAATAGTGGTTTACGAGGAATAGTAGTCACCTCCCAAGTATTCATTCCCATATTAAGGTACTTTGGGCGGTGTGGGAAGAGAATCAAATGCTGCTGCCCTCATTTTAGAGATGTGAGCAAAGGCTGACGGCAAGCATCGTGCACTGCAATGAAGGAGGTTTATATCTGTGAGTCAAACGATACGCGTAGAATGGGGCGGCCAGCCGGTCAAGCTGACCTGGATCCCAACGAAGGACATGCCGGATCCGGCCAAAGTGACCAGCGTTCACGGCATCTGTATGCTGCGGGGTAACGTGCTGGCCGTCCATGTGGACGGGCGCGGTTTTGATATCCCCGGCGGGCATGTCGAGCCGGGCGAGACGCCGGAGGAGGCGTTTCACCGCGAGGTGCTGGAGGAAGGCAGCGTCCGCGGCCGTGCCGTGTACATCGGGATGATGGAAGTGAGCCACGAGGAGAACGAGCATTTTGACCCGAACGGCAAATATCCGCTGGTCGGCTACCAGCTGTTTTACCGGATGGACATTGAGGAATGCCTGCCGTTTAACCGGGAAAACGAGTGCCTGGCCCGAATTTGGGTGGAGCCTGAAGAGTTTCGTTATGTTATTGATCATGCCTTATTGGGACTGGTGCTGGAGGAGGCGCTGAAGCAGCCTGCCGGCGAATCGGAAGGGGAACAATGAAGGCGTGTAAACGCGCCTGTATCAGGAAGAAGTCGTCCATGGGGAACACCCTCCTCGAGTTCGGAAGACCCGGAGCCGCCTATTCCTATTGCTCGGCCCCTGATTGATGCTCGTAGTTCCTCATCAGCATGCCCGTTGCTTTTTTCATACCCAAACGGGCGTAAAACTCCTGCACATCCGGATCGCACAGCAAATCCACCATATACAGCCCCTTCAGCCTCTCCAGCATCCGTGCCGTCAGCTCCTTGCCGATCCCCCGGCCCTGATATTCCGGAATCACTTCAAGTAAAGGAATATAGGCCGTTAATACTTTGTCTGATAAACAATTAATAAAACCAATCATTCGCTTGGTATCGGAATCGATAGCCAGTATGATAAAGGTAGAGTTCGCAAGCACCCGGATCAGCACAGCGGGCGAGGGCGGGTTGGGCCAGCCGTCGAAAAAGCCGGGGGCAACCGATGACTCCGTGATTCCCTGCAGATGGTCCTGGTAAATAATCATTAAGTGTACCTTCTTTCTCGAAAATGAAATGAGTTGGTATGACTTTACTATATAGGAGGTCAATCATGGACAACAACCCTGTCTGGTCGGAGCAGATGCCGGCCGTTCAGTTCCGGGTGGCGCGCCCGACGCACCAAATCGAGAAAATCAAACAGTTCTATCATGAGGGTCTCGGACTGCCGGTCATCGGCTCGTTTCAGCAGCACCAAGGCTATGACGGCGTGATGTTCGGCTTGCCGGATTCCTCCTATCATCTCGAATTTACGCAGCATGAACACGGGGTTCCCGTGCCGCCGCCTTCAGCGGACAATCTGCTGGTGTTTTACATACCGGATGCCGACAAGCGAAATGCCGTCGCACAGCGTCTTCAGGCGATGGGTTACCCGGCTGTCAAAGCCGAGAACCCGTACTGGGACGTTAACGGCATCACCATCTGTGACCCGGACGGCTGGCGCATCGTGCTGCAAAATACTAGCGGCCTATAGAATACAAAAGAAAAAAGCGGTTATACAGATCAAGTGTTACGAAAAATGGTAAGCAGATACATGCTGACGAAGGCAGCTTACCCAGGGGGCGATTATAATGAGCAGCAGTCCAATAAACCCGGCTGAGTGGATCGTGGAGGCCGATATCGCCGGCATGCAGGAAGCGATGAATACCGGCACCATCACTTCGGAAGAGCTGGTCCAGCTGTATTTGGAACGAATCCGGCAGTTTGATGGAAAACTGAAAACGATCATCGAAGTGAATCCAGAGGCTCTGGATATCGCGCGGGCGCTCGACGAAGAGCGGTACGAAATCGGCACCCGCGGGCCGCTGCACGGCATCCCGATTCTGTTAAAGGACAACATTGCTACGCGGGATGCGATGCATACCAGCGCAGGGGCGTTGGCGCTGGCGGATTCGATAGCCGTGAAGGACTCCTTCGTGGCGGAAAAATTGCGGGCCGCCGGGGCGGTATTGCTCGGAAAAGCCAATATGACCGAGTGGGCCAACTTTATGTCCAGCACGATGTGGTCAGGTTACAGCAGCCGGACCGGGTTATGTCTGAACCCTTACGGGCCCGGCGAACTGTTTGTCGGCGGCTCGAGCTCCGGCTCAGCCAGCGCGGTGGCGGCGAATCTGGCCGCGGCCGCCATCGGCACGGAGACCTCCGGGTCGATCATCAGTCCGGCCAGCCAGAACAATATCGTCGGAATCAAACCGACGATCGGGTTAGTAAGCCGAGCCGGCATTATCCCGATATCGCATACGCAGGATACGGCAGGCCCCATGACCCGAACGGTGGCCGACGCGGCGGTGCTGCTTGGCGCTTTGACCGGCGTAGACCCAGAGGATGAGGTGACACACGGCAGCAGCGGGCAATTTTATACGGACTATACGCCGTTTCTGGATGCCGAATTTCTCCCGCAGGCGAGAATCGGGATTCCGAGGTTTTACTATCAGGAGCTGGACGAGGACCGGCTGAATATCATCGAAGCCGCGATCAGGGTGCTGAAGGAGAAGGGAGCCGAGATCATCGATCCCGTCGAATTATCCTGCGAGCAGGCGGAGTGGGATGGGCGTGTGCTGACCTATGAATTTAAGAAAGGGGTCAATGACTACTTGTCCCGCTTGCCGGAAACCGTGCCGGTGCATTCTCTCAAAGAGGTGATCCGGTTCAATGAGGAGCATGCGGATACCTGCCTCCGCTACGGGCAGGACGTTCTGATCCATTCGGAGGCTACCAGCGGCACGCTGACCGAGAAAGAGTATATCGGCAGCCTGAAGCGCAGCGTCAGTCAGGCAAGACAGGGGCTAAACGGGGCTTTCGATGAGCATAAGCTGGATGCCCTCTTGTTTCTGGGGAGTGAAGGGGGCGATGACCTGGCGGCACGGGCCGGTTTCCCGGTCATTACCGTGCCGGGCGGATTCGCCGAGCGCGGGGTCATTGCTCCCGGGGGTTATACCACCAAAGGGCCTCAGGGGATTACTTTTATCGGCCGGGCTTTCAGCGAGCCGACGCTGATCAAGATCGCTTACGGCTATGAACAGGCCACCAGGCACCGGGTGCCTCCTGTTCTGGAGTAGGCAAGGGGGATAGTGAAAACTTAAAGCTGCTTTTTCAAGTAACGCCGCCGCGATGACCCGACCAGAAGGATGGAAACGAAAAGCATGATGAGACTTGCGGGCATAGGTTGGCCGTAAATCCAGCATTGGACCATCCGGGCGACGGCAGCCAGTCCAAGAACGAGTGACAACAGGATAAAAGGGTCCAGCCTGCGTTTTAGTCCCTTGCTGAACAGGAGCTGGATACCCCCGATCACTAGAGCGGACCAAAACAACACCATCAAGACAGCCGCCAAACCGATCAAGGCGAAATTCACGCGGGCTTCCCCCTTTCCAAAAAAGTGATGTATGATAGCAGTATAGCTTGCGTCCCATAATATGTAAAATAACACTCGGAAAGGGGGAAGCTCATGCGTTCCCAGCTTGCTATTAAATATCCGCTGCGGGCAAAATTTTTGATCGGCATGGCTGTGATTCTAGCCATTACGATTCAAATGTTAATTGTTAATTCGTTGGATGACAATTTTAAAATAAGCATTTACGTCATGAATATATTGCTGCTTCTATATATTATTGGGGCCATTACGGTTGCACTCTTCCGCTCGGCAGGGAAACCCAAAACGCTGCTGCTCGAACCCGGAAAGCTTGTTCTGGAAGGCAAGGAAGTATCCGCTGCGGACATTCAGGGCATGTGGATCAACGAGCGCTGGTATGGAATCAAGCTGAAGCAGCGGCGGATCGTGCCGATGAAGCTGTGCTTTGTCCTGCAGCCCCGTCAGCCTGCCGGCGAGCCGGAGCTTCTGCAATGGGCAGAGGAGCATTCAATCCCCGTGGAACAGAGATTTTTTATCCGGTGGATGTAGCCGGCTAGACCAGATTCAGCTTATCCAAATTGCTGCGGATGACGCCACAGGACGCGGCAAACAGCCCGCGCTCATCTTCATTCAGATTCAGCTCTATAATTTCTTGGATCCCGTCGCTGTGAATAATCGCCGGGACGCCGGTACACACGCCGTGTTCGCCATATTCTCCCTCGAGGATGGCCGACACGGCGATTATTTTATGCTCATCGTTCAGCACCGAGCGGGTGATGTGGGCAATGGCACTACCGATGCCAAAATGCGTAGATCCTTTGCGGGTGTAGATCTCCCAGCCGGCGTCCTTCGTTTTTCGGGCGATGTCCGTCAGGTCCACGTGCTTAAAGCGCTCCTTGTGTTGTGAGAGAATGTCCAGAACCGGTTTGCCGCCAATCGTGACATGCGACCATGCGACGAACTGGGACTCGCCGTGTTCACCCAGAGCATACCCGTGAACGCTGCGGGGGTCGATCGAAAAAATGTCCGACAGCAGCGTTTTGAGGCGCGAAGAGTCGATGGACGTTCCGGTGCCGATGACCCGGTTCCGTGGAAAGCCCGACAACTGCCGGATCAGATAGGTGACGATATCGACCGGATTGGCCGCGGTGATGAATATGCCCTCAAAGCTGCTCTTCAAAATCGGCGTAACGATCTGTCGGGTGATAAGTACCGCCTCTTCAAGCACGTCCAGCCGGGTCTGGCCCGGCTTCGGATTAGCTCCTGCCGTCAATATTACGACGTCCATATCCGAACAGTCCGCGTATGTTCCAGCGTAAACCGAAGTGCGCGTATGCGTAAAATCAATGCAATGCGACAAGTCGAGTGCCTGCGCCAGCGCGCGGTCATAAGTGCGGTCGACCATCATGATCTCGTCACAGATCGATTGGTTGATCATGGAATAGGCCGCAGTTGCACCGACCATGCCCGAGCCGACGATGGCGACCCTGCGCTTTCTTCTTTTCATTTCCGCCACCTCCTTCTCCGTGAGCTAGAATTCCCCAAATTTCCCTAAGGACGATTTGGCCAGGGAACAATATGGAGCTCCCGCCCGCGCCTCCACCAGGCCAGCGCATCCAGACGTACCCACCTTTTGCACACGGTCGTGCTGACCGAACTGCCCAGTATGGCGATCAGCTCATGCCCGTTGGCCCGCTTGAGGCCGGCATACACCGCAGAGCTGAGAATCATTTCGTAGACCACAAACGTAAACACATCGGATCGGGACACGACCCAAACCGTAAACTCGGAACGCCGCCTGGGGCGCCCTAGGTCCTTCTTCATTCCTTTCCTCCTGCCCTGTGCCCTGGGGTAATTTTAAAGCGGCACTTTGAATCGCGGAATCATATTATTTTATGGAAAATCAGGCTTGGGCTATTCGCTCCTCACGCGGAGTGGAAGGTTTCGGTCGCAAGGCGTCCTTTTTTTACGTACCCTGATCAATGGGAGAAGACATCAAAAGTGTGCGGCGATACAAGCAGGCCTCAGCATATTGCGGATTACGGATGGCAATAAATATAGTACATGGTAAACCGGGAGCGGCCTTACAGGTGTGGGGCTGCTCTTTTGGCATGATCAGGTGCGGAAGGGGGGATCCGAGTTGGGATAACGAAAAAGCATCGCCCGTTTTTATCGCAAACCATCAAACAAGCCTTTGAGATGAAGAAGGTTGCGCTCCCGTGGAACCGGGCTTTATGCGCCGGTTTGTGCATTGGCCTGCCATCCCTGATCGGATTTTGGCTTGGCCAATTTTCGTACGGGATGCTGGCAGGAACAGGCGGTTTCGCCTATCTGTACATGGCGAGCGAGCCGTATGGGTTTAGGGCCAAAAAAATTCTGTTTGCCGCCCTGGGCCTGACATTCTCTGTGGCAGCGGGAACGCTGCTGGCTCCCTACCCGCTTCTTGCCGCCTTTGTTCTGGGCTGCATCGGGGCAGCGGCGTCCTACCTGTTCGGCGTGCTGAAGTTTAAAGGTCCGGGGGCGTTATTCTTCGTGCTCAGCTTCACGCTGGCCACGGGGATGCCGCCCGATCCTTCCCAGGCGTTCCTCCGCGGCGGCTTGGTGTTTCTAGGCGGAATGCTGGCCTGGTGCTTTGCCATGGCCGGCTGGCTGCTTCGGCCGCACGGTCCCGAAATCGGCGCCGTCCGCCAGCTGTATCTCGACCTGGGCTCCCTATTGGATGGTGCGGGCACCCGGGAATACAGCCGGGCCCGGCATCAAACGCTGCTGTCCATGTACAGCGCGGAAACCACTCTAGCGACAGGCGGGTTCGATCGGCGAAGCGACGCAACACCGCGCCGGTTGTCGCAGATGTACTCGCTTGCGCACCACATTTATCTGATTACGGACAAAATTCCGTTGGCCGTGGGGGAGAAGCTGCCGCCCGAGCTCAGCGCCGCAGTCAGAAGGGCAGGGGAAGGGTGCGGGCAGCCGGATGCATGGGTTCGAACGCCGCTGCCGGACGACCCGGATCCCCGCATCCGGGATCTGAGGGACCTTGTTGGGCAGCTGGATGCTATTTTTAGCGATGCGGAACCCGAGGGGGAGCAGGACCGCCGTAAGCTGACCCGCACGCCGGTGCGGAGCATCCTGGAGGGCAATTTGGATAAGGACTCGATCGTATTTCTGCAGGCGATCCGGTTCGGTGTCATTTTGATGGTGGCTGCCGCTGCCGCGTATGCGTTTCAGCTGAACCGGTCCTACTGGGTGCCGCTCTCCTGTGCTTCGGTGATGCTCGGAGCCACCGTCATCGCCACCTTTCACCGGGCGATTCAGCGATCCCTCGGAACGATACTCGGCATCCTCATCGCGAGCGCGATATTGTGGACCCACCCGGAGGGCTTCGTCGTATCCATAGCGATCATGCTGTTCACCTTTTTTACGGAACTGCTGATCGTGCGCAACTACGCCCTGGCCATGCTGTTCATCACGCCCAACGCACTGCTGATGGCGGAGACCAATACCCGGATACATAACTTCGGCTATTTTGCCGGCGCCAGGCTGACCGACGTGCTCGTCGGCAGCGTTATCGGCCTGATCGGTGTGCTGCTGGTCGGCAGCCGCTCGGCTTCCAGCCGGATTCCGTACCTTCTCGGCCGGACGATCCGCAGCCAGGCGCAGTTTCTGGCGCTGCTGTTCATTCGGCAGCCTGCGAGTGCCGCAGCGAGGCTGAGCCTCATCCTCCAGCAGCGCTCCATGCGGCGGCACCTGTCCAATCTGAGGACGGTGTACCAGACCGCGCTCGGCGAGATTCCGCGCAGTGAGGAGGAGCTGGAGAAGCTGCTGCCCGTCATCTGGTCGCTGGATCAGTTCGGGTACGTGCTGAACTCCTACGCGCTGAGCGCCCTCCGGCCCGTCCTGCCTGACCAGGAACTGGGAGCGGTGCTGCTCCATCTCGAGAAAATGGCCCAGTCCGCAGAGCAGCGGCGGGAGACGGAAGAAGGGCCGGAGGGAACCGACGGGCTGGAGCTGCCGCTGGTGCCGGATATCGGGCAGGAGCTCGCCGATCTCCGGCATGCGCTGAACGGCAGGTGAGCGGGCACCAATCCCAACACAAAACAGCCCTCTTCCATGGCAAATGCCTTGGAAAGAGGGCTGTTTGGTTTAATGCGTCAAACGATGGTTTACAGATTAGTAAGCCAAAGTGTAGAGAGCTTTGATGTGAGACAGGTAACGGATGTTACTTGCTTCCTTCATCAGGGATGCAGGCAGACCTTTGAGGGCCGTGTTGCTTTCGCCGATGGTAGCCACGGCATCTTTACGGCCAAGGCTTGCAAGCGTACCGGAGTTCACCGGAGCAAATGTTTCGAACGCATGGTTTTCGAGCAGGGCATACAGGTTGTAGCCGATCAGCTCGCCCATTTGCCAAGCGATTTGCGCGGTTGGCGGTTGTGGGCGTCCGCTTGGATCAAATACAACGGCGCTGTCCCCAGCCACAAACACGTCCGGATGGGAAGTGGATTGCAGGAATTCGTTGACGGTAGCGCGTCCGCGGTTCACTTCGAGGCCGGATTCGCCTACGAGCGGGTTGCCTTGCACGCCGCCTGTCCATACGAAGGTGTTGGTTACGATCTTTTGACCGTCTTTCAGGTCAACCACGTTGCCTTCCACGTTTGTTACAGGCAATCCTGTCAGGAAGGTTACGCCGCGTTTTTCCAGACTGCTTTGCGCGCGCTCGATGAGCGGATCAGGCAGCACAGGCAGGATTTTAGGGCCGGCTTCAACCAAAAGCAGCTTCACTTCGGCTGGATTTACGCCGTATTTTTTAGCCAGACCAGGCATGATATCAGCGATTTCGCCGACAAGCTCAACGCCGGTCAAGCCGCCGCCGCCGATGAGGATCGTTGCGTCAGCTTCGTTTTTGGTTTTGGAGTATTCGCGGATGCGGTCTTCGATGTGCTTATGAATGTTCAGCGCGTCTTCAGCAGACTTCAGCACGAAGCTGTACTGCTCGAGCCCTGGAATGCCGAAGTAAGCCGTTTTACTTCCGAGTGCGACAACCAAAGCGTCGTAAGACAGGCTGGAACCGTCGGAAAGTTTGATTTCTTTGCTGTCTACGGAGAAAGAGTTGACCGTTGCGATCTTCAGGTCGACTTCTTTGCCCTTGAACAGTTTTTCGAGCGGCATAGCGATCGCTTTCTCAGCAATGCTGCCTGCAGCCAGACGGTGCAGCTCGGTAATGATTTGGTGCGTAGGGTATTGGTTCACGACCGTAACCCGTGCTTGATCTTTGTTCATATATTTGCGTACGGTCAGAGCGGCAAGCAAGCCGCCGTAACCGGCACCCAAAATGACAATATGTTTTGACATGGTTTTTCCTCCGTCCTTACTGGTTAGATGTATAAAAGATTATTGTTGTTTTGCTTTTTCCGCAGAGATTTGAAGGTAAGCGTTCAGGAACCGGAAGATTTTTTGAGCTTGCGGATCCTTCAGCATTTTAAGCAGACCAAAAAGACCGATCACTTCGTTGCTGTCTTCAGCGCGGTCTTTCGCTTCGATGACAGTAGCGGCGATGTTCTTCACCGAATGCTTCACAGGCTCCACAATTTCGGTGATCGCGCCGACGGTGTCGCTCTTCAGCACTTTGTCGGTAGCGACGGTTTGAGCGAAGTCATAAGACTTTGTCAATAGATTCACAAGCTCAGTCAGCTTTGGAAGCTGGTCGACCAGAATCGTAAGGGATTCCTGCACCTCAGGTTTGAGCAGCTGGTCCAGCACGTCGTTTTGTTCCTTGCCGACAGACACGTTTTGTGTCTCTTGTTCAGAAATTGCTTCTGACATGTCCATTTCTCCTTTGCGTAAGCAGTTGTGCTTAAGTATTTTTATAATGAAAAGGAGCTCATAGACTCCCTTCGAAGGAGTATCTACAAGCCACAAGACCTTTTCCGTCCGAAAAGGCCTAGTCACTATCGTCCTCCTAATGTTAACATAAATGATCGTAAAAAGGACCACTTTACGAAAGAAATGTGAAAAAATATACATGGTATCGCCGCCATCGATTGGAAAAGAGCTTGCAGGCAGGGCGTCCAGCGCAGCGGACCCGCTTATTTCATTCGTTTTAAGCATTTTCCAAACGGCCTGGCGTTATGCATTGGCGGGTTTATTTTTTGAGGAAATCTTCTGATATCAAAAAAGCCAATCTCCTTATCTTAAGGAAATTGGCTTATCGTTTGCCCCGGGCAGGAAACCCTGCGTGGAAGACGTTCAAATCTGGCTTAGTATCGATCATGGGGTCATTCCGCCGGATTTAAGGGATCGGATACCGATTCTAAGGCAGCGGGCGCATACTTCCGGTACTGTCTCAGCATGAAAATCCGCCAGCGGAGGATCATGCCAAAGGCCAGAATGAAGAACAGGGCGCCGGTCTGCGGAATCGATACATATTCCTCAATCACCTGGTGCAGCAGCATCCGGACGGCCAGCAGGGCGAAGAGAATAATGATAAAGCTCTTGGAGCGCTGTGCAAAGACCTGTCCTCCGCTTACTTCAAATTTGGTGCTGCGTATCAGCGGATAGGAGAACAGGAACCAGCCGACTAAAAAGGCGATGAGCGCCCACCACAGCGGGATTCTCACGGCCGGGGCGACGAACATCAGGAAACCGGTCGCCATGCCCATCGGCGGAATTAATATTTTCTTTATCGTAACGGGTCTGTGGCTCGCCTTGAGACGGATGAATATGGTCATCAGGGCCAAAACCAACGTCCCCACGGTCGTTCCAATTTGCAAATACAAGGGACTGATATGAGGCACGTCAAGGACTCCCCTCTTGTCAATATCATTTATCACATCTAATAGTATATCACACAAATAGAGAAGTAAACTTGAACGTCATATGACATCTTTACCGGGCCTTGAGGGCAAGCCTGCCGGGCAGTTATGCGCCGGATTCCAGTCCTTTCAGAAAGGCTCTCATAACAAAATGCAGGCTCTCGTCAAAATCGAGCTTCATCTGAAAGCCATTGTTCTGTTCCAGGGAGGCGAAGCCGTGCAGGAGGCTCCGCAGACCGCGGATCGTATGCAAGGTGTTCTGTTCCCCGAGACCGTAGGGTTCGAGAACCCGGATAAAGATGCTCAACAGCTGCTCACCCAGCTTTCCGGTCTCCGGGGAATCCGACGCTTCGATTTTGTAAAAGGCCTCATAGAGGCCGGGGCGCTGGCGGGCAAATGTCAAGTAGCTTGTGCTCAAGCTCAGAATCGCTTCCTCGCCCGATTTGCCGATGACCGCATCGCGCATCAAATCGACCAGATGCTGCATGCAATAGGCGGCAAGCGCACTGCGCAGGTCCGGTAGTCCGTTCACATGGTTATACAGGGAAGGGGAGCGGACACCGAGCTTCTGGGCCAAAGCGGACAGCGTCAGGTTATCCAATCCGGCTTCATCGGCCAGTTCGGCCGCGGCAATCAGCAGGGTTTCGCGATCAAGCCCCATGCGGCGCACCATTAGACCGCCCCCTTCTTCAAGGCCTCTTCGGCCCGGGAAATGGCGACAGCCATCTTATCGGTCGGCTGCGGAATCATTTTGCCGTGGCCGACCGCCAGCCAGGTCGGATTCAGACCGGCCAGCCGTTTGGCGCTGGCGATGGAAGTTGCCTTGCTCCAGGTGGCCATCGCCGGGAAAGGGAACAGCGGCTGCATATGGCCGGATACGGCCAGCGCCGCGCGGGTCTGAAAGGCGTCGCCCGCGATGAGTACGCCGCTGCGCGTGTCGTAGAACGCCATATGTCCCGGCGTGTGTCCGGGGGAGGCGACGGCCAGCAGCGACCCGATGCGGTCTCCGTCTTCCAGCAGCACGTCAGGCTTCGTGGTGACCTTGCCCGGGGCGGGGATGTCTCCGCGGATCGGCTCCTGCGGCTCGCCGGGCTCGAGCTCCTTGTTGCCTGCAAGGAGGCGGCTGTCGCGGCGGGAAATATAAGTCGTCACTTGAGGAAGAGCCGCCTTCAGCAGGTCGAATGCCCCGATATGATCACCATGCGCATGAGTAAGAACGATCCTTACGATCGGTTTGCCTAAGCGGGCGGCGGCTTGCTGGATGCCTTTTATGCTAAAAGGCATGCCGGCATCGATTAGGGTCAACCCGTCTTCTTCTTCAATCAGATACACATTAACGGGAAACAAGCGGGGCATAAAAGCAACCTGGGTTACTTGCTGAACGGTCGTCATTTTCATGGATAACTCCTCCTCAAAACTAATCATATTAGTATAATAACTAATGATATTAGTTTTGGCAATACCCAATTTAAAAATAATTGGCGGAGATGTGAAAAACTTAGTAAATATGTGGTGAAAAACATGTAATGAGAAACATGTGAAATCTAGGACATGAGGATATGAGGATATAAGGGTGTGGGGATAAAAGGACATGAAGGTAATATAAGAACATGAGGTACAAGAGATATACGATACACAGCCCACATGAGATAAAATGAAATTAAAGGATAAAAAAGCGTTTTCAATCAGGAAGATTTATACTATAATACCTATTGTAAACCCTTTCATATGTCTAATCTGATTTGGAGCTCCTTCGCTGAAGGGCTCATTTTTTTGTGTTATTGGGGATTTTGACTCCGAAAATCCCTCTCGGGTCCGCCGCTGTGATGTTCAGTGTGGCGGACTTTTTTGCGCCTGATCGGGTAGTCGGGGAGAGTTGAGACAATCCACTTTGGCATCTGTTCGACCGATTGACAGATGTTTTTTCCAGAAAGTGAGAGCATTCGTCCTCATATGCCGTCTATAGATTCAGATGGCTATTAAAGCAGGGAGGATCGTCATGATAGACCCGAAACGGGAAAGCTTGCTGATCGAGCAGGTGTTGGCTGGGCGCAAGGAAGTCTTTGCCGAGCTGGTCGATGCGCATAAAAACAAAATATACGGTCTGCTCCGGAGTATGGGGGCGGGTCATCAGGATGCCCAGGATTATACGCAGGAGGCTTTTGTCAAAGCGTATCGCAAGCTGGCCAGTTACCGCCTGGAGTCGAGCTTTGCGTCCTGGCTGTATACGATCGCGGTGAATGTACTGCGGGATGCGGGAAGGCGGAAGTCGTTTCCGCAGGCCCCGGAGGAAGAAGCCTACCAGGCGGTACGGGATGAGAACACGCCCGAGCGGGCTCTCCTTCGCAAGGAAGCTCGGCAGGAGGCTTTGCAGTTAGTTCGGGAGCTGCCGGAACAATACCGTCTGGTGTTTCTGCTGCGGTACACAAATGAGCTGAGCTATGAAGAAATCGGCAGCGTCACGGGCCTGACGGTGGATCAGGTTCGCAACCGGCTGCACCGGGCCAGAAAGCAGCTGCAAAAAAAGCTGAAGGGAAAGGAGGGGATCAGCCGTGAAATGCTTGAATCGTGCTCAGATGGAAGAGTTCATTCTTGAAGAAGCGTCTGCTGGGGCTGGGTTAACTATTCATGTGCAGAACTGCTCTCGCTGTCAGGCGTTGATGGCAGAAGTCCGACAGGAGCAGGAGGCCTGGAGCCAAGCGCTGTACCCGGAGCAGTTGACGGATGATTTCACCCGGCAGGTCATGGCTTCCTTGGCTGATGTCCCGATTGAGCTTGCAACTGAGGAGAACGAGCCGGACACGATTTCGTTGAGAAAAAGGAGACGTTCTCCGTTCATTCGCCGGGCCGCTCTGGCCGCAGCCTGCTTACTGATCGTCGCCGCCGCACTAACGGTTTACGCCCAGCCTTCGATAGCGGATTGGGTGAGGTCGATATTTGCGAGGGATAATACGGATATTGGGCTGTTGGATTCTCAAACACTCGGACTTGTCCAAAATCCGCATATCAAAGTAAAGGACAAAGGATATACATTAGAAATTAATGAAGTTGTTGTGGATGCAGCCCGGATTATGATGGGAGTCAAAATTACCGACCCGAATGGGAAGCCGGTGGTAAACAAGGTAGACTGGAGCCAAGTTACAGTTAAGGATACTGAAGGCAAGGTATTGACTGAACTTCTATCTTTAGGAGGATCCGACGCGGTTGAGAATGTTACGTCGCTTCTCCCAAGTGGAGTTAAATCGGATAAACTCATCGTGGAGGGAAATATTAACCAGATTGGTCAGGAAATATTTTCTCACAAGATCGTTAAGGGGAATTGGAATTTCAAATTTTCCCTGGATATGAAAAAAGCGAATGAACTGACCAAGGTAACACCACTGGATCAGCAGTATACTACACCAGAAGGATTACACGTTAAGATGGAACGGCTGGTTCGAACACCAAGTGCTGTACGGCTGGAGCTATCTACTTCATTAGATGGGAAGCTGGCTAAGCTGGTCCCGGAATCAGGTTTGGAGAATATGCTGCTCATGTACCATTTTGAGGACGAGAATGGAACTGACTTTTCAAGCGTCAATAACAATAGGAGACCACAAATAGAAACGTTGATTGCCCAACAACATAGTCTGGTTGGAAATGAGCATCACTGGTCCTACACATTTAAGTACCTTCCCTATGACCGCGAGAAGGTGAGGTTTGTTTTGGACGGGTATTCCATTCCTGTGATAAGTGACGATTCGGTGCAATTTCATCCTCTTGAACTATCTTCGAAGCCAGCCGAATTTAAGGGCCAAGGGGATTCATTAACCATCAGCAGCATGAAAATTGGCCAGGATCCAAGCTCGCTAGAGGAAGAAACGGCTGGTTTGCTACGGGTAAACGGGAAGTACAGAAACATGCTTTCCCATGACGAATGGGTGATGAGAGACGAAGAGTCAGGCAAAGAATTTCCCGCAACTTTTAGGGGCTCATATGGAGGATTTACCGATATCCAGGATATCAACGGCGACCTCACCGTCGAAGGCTTAACAACTCTTCCTGAAAAAGCGACCCTCATCCGCAAGGTCACCGACAAGTGGTACACCAACGTCAACTGGTCCTTCGACCTGCCGAAAGGCGAGCCCATCAAGGGACTGGAAAACGTGAATCCGGAGGATTATTGGGAAGCCCCATGACGATTTCTCAGCCCACCCCATGTCCGAATCTTTGTATGAAAAAAGCCCCTGCCAGCCGCTGCTGGCCGGTAGGGGCTTTGATGTCGATAAGACCGATCACTTATTCGTTCATCCCGCCACACAACATTACATAATCGAAGGTGACACGCAGGGGGCCTTGCCCGGCAGCCCGCTGAATCGCTTCTTCCGGCACGCCCCAGGAGAGCGGGGTCATGCGGAGAAGATGCTCCAAGGCTTCTCCGGCGACGAGCATGTCGTATTCCACATGCTGAACATCCACGCTGGCAAAATTCCTGCCGAACAATTCGGCGGTACGACCGGTAACAGGAACGAGCCGTCGGGTGGTGCTGTCGGCAGCAGGAGACGGGCGGTCGATTGTGCATCCGTCGGTAAACCCCTCGGCAGGAGACGGCCGGTTTGCAGCCTCACCTTGGAACAAGGCGCGGATTTCCTGCAGATATCGGCTTCCTGGAATGACTTTGATCAACATGCCATCATCCCGGAGTAGGCGCTGGAACTCCTGGTAGTTCGCCGGAGACAAGATGTTCAGGATGACGTCGAACTGCCGGTCGGCAAACGGGCTGCCAGCCAGGTCGGCCGCACACCAGATCGCCGGTGCGCCCGATTTGGCGGCCAGGCGAATCCCTTCTTTGGCGATATCCACGCCCACGCCCAGGATGTCTGGAGCATCCGGCTTCTGCAGGGCAGACAGAATCGCCGCCAAATGGGAGCCCTCGCCGCATCCCGCATCCAAAATGCGTAATTCCCTCGATCGAGAAGGCGCCGTATCCTCAATTTTGTTGCGAATCGCATCGATCAGCGGGTCAAACAAGCCGTGGCGGCTGGTTTCCCGCCGTGAAGTAAACAGGTCTTTGTTGTATTTGGACCGCACGGCGTGCGGAATCAAGTTGATGTAACCGTCCTTGGACAAGTCAAAACAATGCCGACTGCCGCAAATCATGCTGCGAGATCCGTCCATTTTCAATGGGCGGGAGCAGATTGGGCAGCGAAACAGGTGCTCATGCCGGGATATCAGTCCGGCGAGCACGGTTAATTTAGCGTTGTGCACCAAAAACACCCCATTCATTCGTTTTCCGTTTGAATGAAAAAGGCACAGACAAATAAACCCTCGTCAGTATTTTTAAAAAAACGGGGCTTTTGTTATCTGTACCTTACATTAACGGTAACGAATAAACTGAATAATCATGGTTTACACAACCTCTTTCACGCAGGATTTAGGGAGCCTGGAGCCTTAGATCTAAAGGACAGGATCCCGCTCTAGTATAACAAACTTTTCAGAGCCGGGAAAACGATCGCTGGATCTGTCAGGAGAGGAGGTTTAATCCAAGGGGAATTAAGTCAAACTAAGCATACTGGTCCGGAGGAAAAACAGTCCCGGCAGTCTCGTTAACGTCCTTTATTTATTTTTCAGCGGAAAACGTTCCAAACCCTGGCAATCCGGTTGACACAAGCAACTGTAAACCATATAATTACAGTAATAAGGGGGAGCGAAAATGAATAGTGAGTTCAACATTGCCGTCCATTGTTTAACCCTTCTTAGCTTGAAAGAAGAACGAATGGCTAACAGTGAAGAGATTGCCAAGAGTGTCTGCACGCATCCGGCACGGATTCGGAAGGTGCTTGGATTGCTGCGCAAACAGGGGTATGTAACGACCAAGGAAGGTGTCGGCGGGGGCTATTTGCTGAATCCGGGCACCGAGAAGGTCACATTGGGTGATTTGTACCGTCTGCTTGCAAGAGGATCCTTGAAGCCGAGCTGGTGTTCAGGCGGAGAGGAGCTGCCTTGTGAAGTGGCTTCCAATATCGAGGGAATTATGGATCAGATATACAGCGGTGGTGAAGCCGCGCTGGAGCGGTATCTGGATGGCATTACGCTGACGGATGTCATAAAACAGATCGAGGAAGCGGGCAGCGCGGCAAACCCCACGTGATGAACAGAATGGAACGACATGAAGTCCGGCGTAAGCCGGGCTTTTTTGTGCTGTTCCGGAGTACAGCACGAACCTTCGGGTTCGTATATCACTTTAAAGTGCCTTCTTCCCGAAAATCGCTAAATATTGGATAATACGTTTAACCGATTTAGGGAGGGGAGTTATGATGAACGATTTTGTTAAGGTAGAGGTGCTGCATACAGGCCGATTGAAATATGACCGCTCGCTCGCATTTAAGCAACTGGACAGCATACCTCCGGTGAATCAGCGGGGCGAATCCTTCCAGTCCGAGGTTCCGCTGTCCAGCTATTTGATTGAGCACCCCAGTGGACGGCGCGTTGTCGTCGATGCCGGATGGCATGAGGATATACGAACCCGACCGGAGCAGCACCTGGGCAGCGATTTATGGCAGTTCATCGAATACGATTTGCCTGCCGGCAGCTCTGTCAGGGAACAGCTGCAGGCGCGCGGGCTTACCCCGAAAGATATTGAGCTTGTTGTCATCAGCCATCTGGATGTCGATCATATCAGCGGCCTTGGGCTGCTGAAGGGTGCGGGGCGTTTTCTCGTCAGCCAGCCGGAGTGGGAGTTTGCGGCCGTAAGCCAGGAGGCGTGGCACCGGGAAGTGCCCGTAACGCCGTTTGCTCTCGAGCCGATTCCCTACGGCCCGTATCAATCGGGTCTGGATGTATTCGGCGACGGCTTGCTGTATCTGGTTCATACCCCGGGACATACTCCAGGACATTTGTCTATTTTGGCCAAAGTAGAGAAAGGGTGGCTGCTCCTGGCTTCCGATGCTGGGTATGCGGAGAGATCCTGGCAGGAGATGATTCTGCCGGGGATTACATCGGATCCGGATCAGGCGATGAAATCGCTGCAGTGGGTGCGGGATTTCGCCGGGAGAGAGGACTGCGTTGCGGCGCTGGCCCATCATGAGGCGAAGCCGATTCCTATGCGGTTTTAAATGTCCGGGCAACAGACTTGATGCAGGAGAGCATATCCCTTTTCTTGGAAAACGGCAGCGGGTGCGTTATATTGGACATAAAACGCATTCGAAAAACATTCCAAAGGAGAAGGGCTATGTGCAGAAATATCAAAACGCTGTTTAATTTTGATCCGCCGGCTACCGATGAAGAGATTCAGGCTGCGTCCCTGCAGTATGTGCGCAAGCTGTCAGGCTTCCAGAGCCCGTCGAAGGCGAATGAGGAAGCTTTTAATCTGGCGATAGCGGAGGTCGCCGCGGCATCCAGGAAGCTGCTGGACTCCCTGGTTACGAACTCCAGTCCCCGTGACCGCGAGATCGAGGCTCAGAAGGCGAAAGAGCGGTCGGCGAAGCGATTCGGAACGGCAGAGGCGTAAGCGGCGGGGTTAGGCAGTGCGAGGCTTAGGCGGCAGTAGTCAGTAATGGGCGCATGCTTGGACCAAGCTGGAATGAAGAAGCCATAGGTTACGCCAAAGCCCATGATCTGAGGCAAGACCGGTCCCGGCTAAAGTAAAGTGAGCCTGCCATGTAGATCGACGCCGCACCGAAGACAAACCAAAGACAAGCTGTAGACAAATCGAAGAACGCCCCGGAATTTTCCGGGACGTTCTTTGTTCTGCCTCTATCGACAGCAGGAAGACAGGGGATTCAGACCGTTAACGGCTGGTTTTTAAGCACCGCCTGCCACTTTTCGTACAGCTCCCGCGGCTTGCCGGATTCCAGCAGCGCCTTGCCCGTATACAGGCCTTCCTCAACAGACTGCACCCGATCCGCCAGATGCAGGCGCACTGCCGCGTTCAGCAGCACCTGATACATAAAAGCCATATTGCCCTTGCCCTGCAGCACCTGGCCGGTGACCGCCGCCTGCTCGGCTGGCGTCCAGTCGACCTCTGGCAGCGGCGTATCCAGGCCAAAGCTCTCCGGATCGATGATCTGGAGCGAAGCCTCCCCGTGTTCGATCCGGTAGGTTCGGGTCGGGCGGTGGATGTACAGCTCATCCGAGCCTTCGCTTCCCTGGATAATCAAGGCCCGCTCATAGCCGAGGTTCATGATGAGCCGGCCGAGCCGGTCAAAGACCGTGTTATGGTACACCCCGAACGTTAAGAAAGGGGAGTGCCCGTAATCCGCAAACTTCTCGGCCGTGTTGAGCACGGTCCGCATGCCGAGCTCTTCGCGAATGGGGCGAAGCTTCGCCAGCGGAGGGCACCAAGTCTCGGCATGGGCGTACAGTACGCCCGTCTGACGCGCTGCTTCCAGGCACAGCTCCCTGGACAGCGACGGATCGGAAATACCCATTGCGGCAAACACATCGGCCAGCGTCATCCCCCACTTCGGCGGAAGGGACGCCGACCCGTGCAAGGTAACAGGCAGCCCTGCGGCAGCCAGCACAAAAGAGGTGGCGATCGTGGATATAAAGGACGACTTCCGCCCGTCATACGGGCCGGCGCAGTCGATGCCCTGAGGAAGGTCCGAACGGGCGGCGTGTTTGCGCAGGACCGACACGAAGGCTTCCAGCTCTTCTACGCTTTCCATTTTGATGCGTTCGGCGATAAAAAACGCCCCGATCTGGGCGGGCGTGGCGGTTAAACCGAGGATCGCTTCAGCCGCCTGGAGGGCTTCCTCATAGGTCAGGTCACGGGCGCCCCGCTTGCCCCGGCCGACTTCTTTTAATAAATGGATCATGATTTCTTGGCACCTCCCGAACCGGATTCCTGAAGCAGCTGATACAGCTTGACGATGGAGGTCGCGACATCCACCATCCGTTTCCGTTCATTCATCGCCTGCTTGCGCAGGACGTCATAGGCTTCGGATTCCGATATATTTTTGAGTTCGCACAGAATCCCCTTGGCCATATCGATCCACTTTCGTTCTTCAATGCGGGCGAGAAGCTGCTTGCGCTCGTTCTTCCACTGCTGCCGCTCATAAAAGTGGGCGGAGCTGAAATGCAGCGACCAATGCAGCTCGTGCGCTTTCATGGTCGGAAATAAAAGCCCGTCAATAATAACATCATCCTCACATGCCTCGAGGGACATGGAAGCGGCCGTATCGCTGCACCACCAAAGAACCGGCGTTTGTTTGTGTTTCTCGAGCTTGCCGCACCAAGCCTTGATCTCGGAGACCGGAAGGTGAAGCACCGCACCGTCCGCATCTCCGATTCCGGCGATCGCCTGCTCTTCGTTGCGTGCTAGATGGACTTGGTACCCGTAGGAACGAAGGATGTACTCCGGCAGAAGCGTCCTGCTATCTGAATCACTTCGCTCTGAAGGAGGGGTCTGGCGGTGGATAACCAGCAATGAACGCATGCATAGACGCTCCCTTCTTAATTCAGTCCAGTCAGAGTTTAAGATGAGTGCAACAGATTTGTATGTTAATTTATATAACATAAAACAAGGTGACATGTCGATAACCAAATGAAATTGTGTTTTCATGTTAAATATGTTGACAAATGCTCGGGGAATAGTGTATATTTCCCTCAAGAACTTGATAACAGCCGGATACAACGGTGTATCCTTTATAGCGGCAATGAAGCCTGCTTTCGACTCCTGAACCAGAGTGCGTCCACTCTGTCCGGGGCCTGAAGGCGGGCTTTTCTGGTTTTTGGTACAAGATTCAGAAGATTGGACTATTGAGGGGAGCGGAAGAGACATGGCGACGAAAAAGCTGGTCATGGTCGGTAACGGGATGGCGGGGGTAAGAGCGCTGGAGCATCTGCTGAAGCTGGCGCCGGATGCGTACGAAATCACGATTTTCGGGGCGGAGCCTTATCCCAACTACAATCGGATCATGCTGTCATCGGTCCTTGCGGGCGGTGCGGATATTCAGGAAATTGTGATCAACGACTGGGACTGGTACAAAGAAAACCGGATTCAACTATATGCCGGGCACATGGTGACCCGAATCGATACGAAAAACCGCGTCGTTTACTCCGATCAAGGTGCAGAGGCGAAATATGACGTGCTGATTATGGCGACGGGCTCCAATCCGTTCATGCTCCCGCTTCCGGGCGCAGATAAGGAAGGGGTAATCGCCTTCCGGGATATCAAGGACTGCGAAATGATGATGGAGACGTCTAAAAAGCATAAAAAGGCCGTGGTCATTGGCGGCGGACTGCTGGGGCTCGAAGCGGCGAGAGGGCTGCTGCACCTCGGCATGGATGTCTCGGTCGTCCATATCCATCCTTATTTAATGGAGCGTCAGCTGGACGAAACCGCATCACGGATGCTGCAGCGGGAACTGGAAGCCCAAGGGATGACGTTTCTGCTGAGCAAGCATTCCGAGTCCATTATGGGGCGCAAGCGGGTCAAGGAGCTTCGCTTTACCGACGGCACCCGGGTCGACGCCGATTTGATTGTCATGGCGGTCGGCATCCGGCCGAATGTGGCCTTGGCGAAGTCCGCCGGAATTGAGGTCAACCGGGGCATCGTCGTCAACGATTATATGGAAACGAACATTCCCAGCATCTATGCCGTAGGGGAGTGCGCGGAGCATCGTGGCATCGCCTACGGACTGGTCGCTCCCCTGTATGAACAAGGGGCTGTGCTCGCCAAACGGCTTGCGGGCGTCGATACCGCCGGTTATGCCGGCTCCGTGACTTCCACCAAATTGAAAGTGTCAGGCGTAGATGTATTCTCCGCGGGTCATTTTGCCGAGCCGGAGGGCACCAGGGCTTTGCGTTACCAAGATGAAGTGGAGGGCGTGTATAAAAAGATCGTCATCCACGACGACCGTCTCGTCGGCGCCGTTTTGTTCGGGGACACAGGCGACGGCTCCAAGCTGTTCTCGCTGATGAAGAGCCGGGAATCGGTCAAGGGCCGGGAAAAGGAGCTGCTGCTCGGCTTCACCGCCGGCGCCGGATCTTCCGTATCGCCGGAAGAACGGCTGGCCAGTCTGCCGGATGACGAAATCATCTGCGGCTGCAACGGCGTCACCAAAGAGACGATCAAGGACGCGATCCTGAACAAAAATTGCACGACTGTATCCTCGGTCAAAGCGTGCACGAAGGCGTCTGGGTCCTGCGGCGGCTGCAAGCCGCTGGTCGAGGGACTGGTTCAGCTCTATGCGGGTGATGCGGCAGGAGAGCCGGTCAAAGAAGGCATATGCGGCTGCACAACACTGAACCGGGACGAAATCGTCGCAGAAATCTCCCGGATGGGACTGAAGTCTATCAAAGAAGTGATGAACGTGCTGGGCTGGAACAATCCCGAAGGCTGCTCCAAATGCCGTCCTTCGCTGAACTACTATTTGGGTATGCTGTTCCCCGAGTCTTATAAGGATGAAAAAGAATCCCGGTTCACCAACGAGAGATACCACGGGAACATTCAAAAGGACGGAACCTATTCCGTGGTGCCGCGGATATATGGTGGCGTCACTTCTCCGTCCGAGCTGAAGAAAATCGCCGAGGTCGCCGAGAAATTCGACGTGCCGATGGTCAAGATCACCGGCGGGCAGCGGATCGACCTGCTTGGCGTCAAAAAGGAGGATCTCCCGAAAATGTGGGAGGAGCTCGACATGCCTTCCGGTTATGCTTACGGCAAAGCGCTCCGCACGGTCAAAACCTGCGTCGGTTCCACCTTCTGCCGGTTCGGTACCCAGGACTCCATCGGCATGGGCATCCGGCTTGAAAAAGAGCTGGAACGTCTGAGTACACCGGCCAAGGTGAAGCTGGCCGTATCGGGATGTCCGCGGAACTGCGCGGAAGCGACGATTAAGGATTTCGGCGTGGTCGCCATCGATGGCGGCTGGGAGCTGCATGTCGGCGGCAACGGCGGCGTGCATGTGCGGGCAACCGAGCTGCTCTGCGTCGTGAAGACGGAGGATGAAGTGGTCGAATGGGCGAGTGCCTTTATTCAATATTACCGCGAGCATGCGCAGTGGAATGAACGGACTTCGGTCTGGATTGAGCGGGTCGGGCTGGACAGCGTGAAGAAGGCGCTGGAGAAGAAGGAAGACCGCGAGGCTCTCCATGCGCGGCTGAAACTGGCGCTCAGCACGCAGAAGGATCCGTGGAAGGAGATTTTGTCCGACAAGGAACTCCGCAAAAACTTTGAACCTCTGCCGAATGCAGAGCCTGTGAAGAACTAAGGGGGAAACGGGATGGTTAAGCATCTGATCGGAAACATATCGGAAATCGATCCGAAAGGATCGCGGACGGTGGTGCTGGAGGGGACGGAGATTGCCTTGTTCCGCTTAAGCGACGGGGATATTTTGGCGGTGGAGAACAAGTGCCCGCACAAAGGAGGAAAGCTCTCCGAAGGCATGGTGTGCGGCAAAGATGTGCATTGTCCGCTGCACGACTGGAAAATCGACCTGCGCAGCGGTTGCGTGCAGGAGCCGGATACCGGCAAGGTCAGCACCTATGAGGTTGAGGTGGATCCGGTAAGCGGGGCGATTTATTGCCTGACGGAATCTTAAGCGAGAGGGAGGAGGAGCAGCCGATGGATTACGTAAAACCAGGCGAAGTTCTAAATGACATGATTGAGGGAGGCGCGAACAAAGCGAAGCTGAGTCCGGGGCAAATGCTGGTGCGCAGCATGCTCGCGGGGGCAATTCTGGCCTGTGCCACGACGCTGGCCTTTACCGCTTCATCCCAAACGAATATTCCGATGGCCGGTGCGCTTATTTTTCCCGTGGGCTTTGTGATTATCGTGCTGCTCGGGCTGGAGCTGGTGACAGGGAGCTTTGCGCTCATTCCGCTAGCGGTAATGCAGAAAAAGGCCTCGGTCCGCTCCATGCTTGGCAATTATGGATGGGTCATCCTCGGCCATGTGATCGGCTGCCTGGTCTATGCGGTGCTGTACGGCCTGACCATTACCAAGATGGGGCACGACATGAGCAGCCCGCTTGTCCAGACGATCATCAAGACGAGCGAAGCAAAGACGCTGGCCTATAAGGAGCTCGGCGGCGAAGGCCTGCTGCTGGTCGTGATCAAGGCGATGCTGTGCAACTGGATGGTGACGCTGGGCGTGGTCATGGCGTTTACGTCCAAGTCTACCGCTGGAAAAATCGCAGCGATGTGGCTGCCGATCCTCATCTTTTTCGGCCAGGGATTCGAGCATGCCGTCGTCAATATGTTCGTCATTCCGGCCGGGATGATGCTGGGCGCCAACGTCAGCTTTGCCGATTGGTGGCTGTGGAACCAGATCCCCGTGCTGATCGGCAACTTCATTGGCGGCGCTTTGTTTACGGGCGTGGCGTATTACGTGTCCATCCGCGGATTTGGCAGAAGCAAGTCCGGCGCGATCGGATCGGCCGGGGCCCGCGGCTCCATGGAGGCGGCGGCTGTGTCTGCCGAACGCGGCCGATGAAGCCGGGCATGGTGTCCATCGTCGGCGCCGGTCCCGGTGATCCGGAGCTCATTACGGTAAAGGCGCTCCGGCGGATCCAGGAGGCGGATGTCATCTTGTATGACCGCCTGGTAAACAAGGAACTGCTTGGGTACGCGAAGAAGGGCGCCGCGCTCGTCTACGTCGGCAAGGCGCCGGGGCAGCATGCGGTGCCGCAGGCGGAAATTCATGAGCAGCTCGCCGCTTTCGCCCTGAAGGGCAAGCAGGTCGTGCGGCTGAAAGGCGGCGACCCGCTGATCTTCGGCCGCGGCGGCGAAGAGGCACAGGAGATGGCGCTGCGCGGCATCCCGTACGAGTTCGTGCCGGGCGTGACCTCGGCGATCGGCGCCGCCTCGTCGGCGGGCATCCCGTTGACCCATCGGGGGCGGAGCGCCTCGGTCGCCTTCGTCAGCGGCTCGAGCTGCGCCGGCCGGGAGCAGGGTCCCCGCTGGGACCTGCTTGCCCAGGGCGTCGACACCCTGGTCGTGTACATGGGTGTCGCCGGCATGGCCGATATCTGCCGCGAGCTGATCGCTCACGGCCGGCCGCATTCGGCCCCGGCTGCGATCGTCGAGCAGGGGACGAGCGAGCAGGAGCGGGTCATTACCGGCACGGTGGGCAGCATCCACAAGCTGGCTACCCTCATGCACGTCAAAAACCCGGCCTTGCTCATTTTCGGCGAGGTGGTGCATGTGCGGGAGCAGCTGCTCCGCCTGGCCGAGGAGGCTGAGGAGCGGATCGGGTAACTTTAGGAAAGCCGTGAGAAGGGACAGCCGAAGGGGGTTCCGGTCTAAACCAGCGGCTGACTGAAAAACAACGGAAGAACCGTCGTTTAGCAGGCAAGGACTGCCTAACGGCGGTCTTTTTTTGTTTATTTGGCCTCCTGGTGATGGGCGTTCCTGAGAACCAGGTTATCTTTTTTTGAAAAAAGTGAACTTCATTTAAAACCGTTCCGTGCTTTCCACAGTCTTTTTAGAGTATAGACTTTTAAATATTCAGCGGAGCTGAAGGTCTATACTCGCAGGACAAACTTCCTCAAATCGCGGTCTGTCTTCATTGGAAGTATGACGATAGATGTTTGTCTTGGATATACAGACGCTGGCAGGGCCGGCGAAGGGGAGAGGGAAAGGGGTCTGACGATGGAACAAACCGAGCTGGCCGCTGCAGCATGCCGCGGGGACGAGCAGGCTTTTCATATCCTGGTGTCCAGGCAGCAGAGGCGCTTGTACGGCATTGCCTACAGCTATCTGCATCATGAGCAGGATGCGCTTGAAGCGGTGCAGGAAGCGGTATGCCGGGCCTGGATCAAATGCGGAAAGCTGAAGGATCCGGGAGCGTTTATCCCGTGGCTGATCCGGATCCTGATCAACTGCTGCGTGGATGAGCAGAAGCGCAAGAAGAGGGTGACGCCGCTTCCGGACCATGCGGACATCCGGTCGAACGAAATGATCAGCGACAGCAAAATCGATCTGGAGCGCGCCCTGGACCGTATGAAACCGAAGTACAGGCACGTGTTGATGCTGAAATATTATGAGGACATGACCTTAACCGAAATCGCCCGGGTGCTGGACCGGCCGGAGGGCACGGTGAAAACATGGCTGCATCAAGGTCTCAAGCAGCTGCGGGGAAAAATGGAGACAGGAGGCGAGTTGTTTCATGGGTGAGGAAAAGGAGCGTCTGCTGGAGCAGTACTTTCAGTCCGCGGCCATTGCGAGCCGGCGGATCCCAGAGCCGCTGCTGGAGGAAGCAGTGGCGGCCGGCCTGAACCGCGGCAAGCGGATCAGGCGCAGCCGGGCGATCATGCGCCGGTCTGCGTTTTTCATTGGGACGGTGGCGGCAGCGGTGATACTTGGGATCGGGATCGCATTTCCGCAGGCCTACAGCCTTTCCGGGTTGGAAGGTTTGGCGGCTAATCTGATAGGCAGAGCGGAGATTCCCGATTATGTCGAGCAGCTGGCCGGGGATCGGGGGATTTTGCGGGAAGCGCTGGACGACGGGAAATACCAGGCGGTCACTCGGACGGCTTCCTATGGCGGGTTCCAGGTTACGGTGGACGGCATGCTGACGGACCTGAACCATGTCGTCCTGTTCTATACGTCCCGCAGCGATGCCGGGGAGCGGATTACGCCGGATTCGCCAAGGCTGTTCACCCTGGGATATGATCCATTGAATGCCATCCAGTTCATGGCAGGCTCACAGCAGTTTAAAGGCGTTACGGAAGAGGGCGGGATCTATCATGACATGATCATTTTTGATCTCCCCCTAGGCGAAACGCTGCCGTCCGAGTTTTATTTGGCCGGTCGCTGGCGGAACGAAGGGAGTCGGATCCCCCAAGACGAGTGGCTGGAAGTAAAGATCCCGGTCAAGGTCAATCGGCTGGCTGTTCTGGGGCGGGACATTGATGTCAACCGGACACTGGACTTCGACGGACAGAAAATCAAGGTGGCGACCGTGAAGCAGGTTGTGCAACAGCTGGAGGTCACCTTGCTGGCCGATCCGTCTAACGATAAGCGTGCAGAGAGAATGAATGGGCTGATGCTGTATAACAACCGGAAGGGAGGGTACACCGCGTATAACCTCGTTACGATGACTTCGAACGGAGAGGGGTGGAAATTGGGTTACCTGGCGCCAGAATACCAGCGCGGCGATCCGCTCATTTTAACAGGAAAAGGGCTGGAAACGGCATTTGAAGGCGAGAAGAAGATGGTGATTAACACCGCGACGAAAACGCTGGTTCAAGCTCCGGACAGCCGCCTGCAGCTTAAGAGCATCGAACGGTCAGGCAGCTTTATCCGGATCCGGACCGCGATCCAAACCCCACTGCAAGGCATGGCTTACGTGGCACGGCCGAAGAACGACTTTAAGGATGCGAAGGGGGCCGTCTATTCCCTTCCGCAGGATGGTGAAATCCATGAAAGGTGGCACAGCAGCGGGGAGTGGAGCGAATATTATTTTGATATTCCGGCCAGCCAGTACGCCCAGCCGCTCACATTTGACCTGAGGGATTACCCCGGAGGACTGATACAGCAGGATTTTAAAATCGAGATCAAGTAAGCTTCACGATGAGAAGGGCTCTGCCGCGGCGCAGGGCCTTTTCCACTGGAGTCGGTAAACGTTTTAGATCATAAAAGATGAATTGCGTGAACCACATCTCATTTTATTCCTATTGTACTCATCGGATTAATATTCTATAGTAAGGTCAAAGACCCCTATCTCTTCTTTAAAGGACGGTGAACCCCCGATGAAGGAAATTCCGGAACCCTATGTCAAAGCGAATCAGACTGGCATCGTGCTGTTTGTGATCCTGACTGCCGTGTTCAACCAGCCATACATTTTGCTGGCCCTGTGGATCATTCAGGTGCTTGGATTGCTGACAGGGAAAAATGCGTTCGTGCTCCTGGCCAAACCGTTTCTGCGTGTCCAAGGCAAACCGACTCAGGCGCTGGAACTGCAGCGGTTCAACAATGTGCTGGCCGTGCTGTTCCTGACGCTGTCGCTGCTCTTTTTTGCGCTGCAGCTGCCGGTGCTCGGCTATATTTTTGCGGCGATGCTGTTTCTGGCGGCATTCGTGGCGCTGTGCGGGTACTGCATCGGCTGTACGGTGTATTTTCAATACAAGCAGTTTAAGGCGAGAAGACGGATTCATTCATAAACGGGTTTAATATACAGGGTAAGTGACCGCCCACCGGTCCGTTCGTTTCCATACCATCGAGGCGCTCGCAGGAGCGCTTTTTTGCTGTGCCCCTTCTTCATCAGCCGCAGGCAGTCGCCGAGAATAAAATAGGGTAATATATAGAATGAACTACAGAAATGAATCTATAATGAATTCAGATGAGGATCCTATTTTTGAATGGACAAGGAGTGGTGAATGGTGAACCCGGAAAATAAAAGCTTCTTCTATACAGGTACATACGCCCCTGAGGCGGAAAAGGGGATATTCCTCTGTTCCCTCGACACGGAAACCGGGGAAATGGCCGTCGTGAACGGCCTGCCCGGCATTGCCAATCCCTCGTATCTGACGCTGAACGCGGCGGGGGACCGGCTGTATGCGGTGAGCGAAACGGGAAGCGGCGAGATCTTCGCCTATTCGATCGACAACGAAACCGGCGAGCTGCATCTGCTGGACCGGATGACGACGGAAGGGGCGGACCCCTGCTATGTCTCCTTGACCCGGGATGGGCAGTTTGCGATGGTGTCCAATTATTCCAGCGGGCATATCAATGTGTTCCGGATCGGCGAAACCGGCGGGCTGGCGGAGATGAGCTCCATCGTCAAGCACAGCGGGCGCAGCATCCGGGACGACCGGCAGGAGGGGCCGCATCCGCACTCGATTTTTCAGGATCCGGAAGGTAGGTTTGTGCTGGTCTGCGACCTGGGGCTGGATGAAATCGTACTCTACCGCCTGGAAGACGGCAAGCTGGTGACCCATGGGGAAGTAAAAACGACGCCGGGAGCGGGACCGCGCCACTTTGATTTTCATCCGTCCGGTAAGTGGGCGTACGGCATTAACGAGCTCGACAATACGGTAACGGTGTTTGCCTATAACGGGCAGACCGGGGAGTTGAAAGTGCTGCAGAACGTATCTACGCTGCCTGAGGATTTTACCGGGGAGAGCTTCTGCGCCGACATCCATATTTCCCCTTGCGGGCGTTTCCTGTACGGGTCCAACCGGGGAGATGACAGCATCGTCCTGTTCCATATCAACGAGTCGACCGGTGAAGTGACCCCGGTGGATTGGGTATCGACAGGCGGCGAGTTTCCGCGCAATTTCGCGATCATTTCGGGATACCTGATAGCAGCAAACCAGAATACCGGCAATATGCTGTCGTACAAGATCGATTCGGATTCCGGGCGTTTGACCCCGACCGGCTTTGCGCTGGAGCTGCCGAAGCCGGTATGCATTCAGCAGTGGGTGAAGGGCGAATAGCAGGCTAATTTCTTAACAACCAAAACCAGGGTTCCATTTTATGGTTCCCCTGGTTTTTTTGTTGTGATACATTGGGTTTAAGCTCCATTGCAAATTTCTGATATGACGGAGCGATGAGAGGGGAATAGGATGAGGAAGTTCCGATGGCTCGATTACGCGATTGTGTTTGTCCTCGTTTTTGGTCTGGGGATCATCAATATCGTCCCGCCGGCCAATTATGCTGCCATTGTGGCCAGTCTCGCCGTATCCGCAATGCTGGTCAGTCTGGTGGTCGGCACTGTCACGAACCTGGTGTTCAGGTCTAGAAAGAGAAATTGATTTTTGTGAAAAAAAGGTTTGACAGGTACGTTTCGGCTCACTACAATATAGCCATATAACATACTAATCAGGTAGGAATAATTACAAATTGCAGTTCTCACCGTACGGACGGAGGAACCTCTGGAACAGGAGCAGACAGGTCGATACATGACCGGTTTGTCTGCAGGCTGTGCCGGATTTTCCTCTGTCCTTTTTTGCTTGGCGAACACCGGCCAAACCGACAATTTCACGATAAATCATGGTCAGGCCGTACATTTTATCACTGGGGAGTGGGTCATATGGTACACGTATGGAGAAGAAAACAAATCGTAAGGCGGGGAGTGAGCGCAGGGCTGGCACTGCTGCTGACTGCTGCGCTAGCGGCCTGCGGAAATGGAAGCGGCAACGGCAGTACGGACAAAGAGGCGGGGGGCACCACCGAAGGGAAAAGCACGGAGGCGCAGGCGGACAGCTCGGCCAAACCGGTTGAACTGCTGAACGTCTCCTATGACCCGACACGGGAGCTGTACGAGAACTACAACAAGGCGTTTGCGGCCTATTGGGAAAAAGAAAAGGGCCAGAAGGTCACAATTAAGCAGTCGCATGGCGGCTCGGGGGCGCAAAGCCGTTCCGTTATCGACGGACTCGAAGCGGATGTGGTCACGTTGGCGCTCGGCTATGACATCGATGCGATACAGAAGAAAGGCCTGATCAATGAAGGCTGGGAAAGCAAATTCGAGCACAACAGCACGCCGTACAGCTCGACGATCGTGTTTCTGGTGAAAAAGGGCAACCCGAAGAACATCAAGGATTGGGGCGATCTGATCAAAGGCGACGTGGAAGTCATCACGCCGAATCCGAAGACATCGGGCGGCGCCCGCTGGAATTACCTGGCGGCGTGGGGCTATGCCTTGAAGCAAAACAATAACGACGAGGCCAAAGCGCAGGAGTTCGTCAAGGAACTGTTCAAGCACGTACCCGTGCTCGACACCGGCGCCCGCGGAGCGACGACAACCTTCGTAGAGCGCGGCATCGGCGACGTGCTGCTTGCCTGGGAGAACGAGGCCATGCTGTCGGTCAAGGAGCTGGGTCCGGACAAATTCGACATCGTCTATCCGTCGGTCAGCATCCTTGCCGAACCGCCGGTCGCCGTCGTTGACAAAGTCGTGGATAAGCGCGGAACCCGCGAGGTAGCCGAAGCTTACCTGAAGTACCTGTACTCGGAGGAAGGCCAAACGATCGCCGCGGAAAACTTCTACCGGCCGACACTGGATAGCGTCAAGGAGAAGTTCAAGGATAAATTCCACGACATCAATCTGTTCACGCTGCAGGATGTGTTCGGAACGTGGGATGAGACGCAGAAGAAGCATTTTAGCGACGGAGGCATTTTCGATCAAATTTATACGCCTGGCAGCTGATCGGCGCACACAAGGCCGAAGGCAGGAAAGGATGAACCGTCATGAGTCAAGTGAATGCGGCCCGGCGGAGGGTGCTGCCGGGTTTTGGGCTGACGCTGGGATACAGCGTGCTGTATTTGAGCCTGGTGGTGCTGATCCCGCTGTCGGCGCTCCTCCTAAATTCCACAGGGCTGGACTGGGACAAATTTTGGCATGTGGCTACCGACCCGCGGGTGCTGGCCTCTTACAAGATCAGCTTTTTGACTTCGGCGGCGGCCGCCCTGATCGATTCGATCCTGGGGCTGCTGATCGCTTGGGTGCTGGTGCGTTACGAGTTTCCCGGTAAAAGGCTGTTTGACGCACTGATCGACCTGCCCTTTGCGCTTCCGACCGCGGTAGCGGGGGTCGCCCTGACTGCGCTCTACTCGCAAAACGGCTGGATCGGCTCGCTGCTGGAGCCGCTGGGCATCAAGGTGGCCTTTACGCAGCTGGGCATTACGATCGCGCTGATGTTCATCGGCATTCCGTTCGTTGTGCGGACTGTGCAGCCTGTGCTGCAGGATGCGGAGCGGGACGCTGAAGAAGCAGCCGCCACGCTCGGGGCGAAGCGATTCCGGACGTTTCGGACCATCATTTTGCCGGAGCTGATTCCGCCGCTCCTGACGGGTTTTGCCCTGGCGTTCGCGCGCGGCATCGGGGAATACGGCTCGGTCGTATTCATTTCCGGCAATATGCCGCTGAAGACGGAAATCGCCCCGCTGCTCATCATGTCAAAGCTGGAGCAGTACGATTATGCCGGCGCCGCCGCTGTAGCGATCCTGCTGCTGCTGATCTCGTTTCTGCTGCTGCTCGTCATCAATTCGCTGCAGCGGTGGACACGGCGCTCGGTGCGTTAATGCCCCGCCCGGGTTTAACCCGGCCCGGACTATCCCCTATGCTCAAGTGTCACTAAGAAAAGGAGGGCTTCCCAATGGCAGGTACCGTGCCCATGACTTCCGTTCAAACGAGTGCCCAGGCTTCTCCGGCCACGACGGAAGCGGCCTGGGTGAAATGGCTGCTGATTACGGCGGCTGGGCTGGCGATGCTCTGGCTGATCGTGCTGCCGCTGCTCATCGTCCTTACCGAGGCGCTCAAAAAGGGATGGGATGTGTACGTCGCGGCTCTCGCCGATCCAGACGCGCTGTCCGCCCTGAAACTGACGCTCATCGTTGCGCTGGTGACCGTTCCGCTGAACACGGTGTTCGGCATCGCCGCGGCCTGGGCCATTACTAAATTCAAGTTTCGCGGCAAAGGGGCGCTGATCACGCTGATCGACCTGCCCTTTGCGGTGTCGCCCGTCATCGGAGGGCTGATCTTTGTGCTCGTGTTTGGGGCCAACGGCTGGTTCGGCCCCTGGCTGAGCGACCACGATATCAAAATCATCTATGCCGTGCCGGGCATCATCCTGGCGACGCTGTTCGTGACCTTTCCCTTCGTGGCGAGGGAATTAATCCCGCTGATGGAGGACCAGGGCACCCAAGAGGAGGAGGCGGCCGTAACGCTGGGCGCGCGCGGCTGGCACGTATTCACCCGGGTGACCCTGCCGAATATTAAATGGGGCCTCCTGTACGGGATGATCCTGTGCAACGCCCGTGCTATGGGGGAATTCGGGGCGGTGTCGGTCGTCTCCGGGCACATCCGCGGACAGACGAATACGCTGCCTCTGCATGTTGAAATTTTGTATAACGAATACCAATTCTCGGCGTCGTTTGCGGTGGCGTCGCTGCTCCTGCTGCTGGCGCTGGTCACTCTTCTTTTTAAAAGTTGGCTGTCGTGGAAAAATGCTCATTGACAGCGATTTTACCCGCGTGATAATGTTAAACCATACTAATTTGGTTGGAAAAGAAGGATTATTATTACATTCATCCCCAATGGCTCATATTCCTTAAAATCCAGGAACTAAAGGAGGCGTCAATTGTGGCAAAACCTCTTATCGTTGATGAAGTATGGAAGGAACGTATTGCGAGTCAGCTGAACGATATGGAATTCGGTTCGCTTCACATCGTTGTGCATGAGGGACAGATCGTGCAGATGGAGCGGACGGAACGCAAACGGTTTGAGAACACGCCGGGCAGCTCCGTGAAGGCGGCAGCAAGAGCCGAGCGGAGGACCGGAAGAGAGTCCGGGCTGCGCTAGCCTCGGACGCCCCCGTCAGCATGACGAACGGACAATAAATAACCCCGCTGAATGCCTTACCTTCCATCATGGAAGGGGGCAGGACAGCGGGGTTATTTTTTAGGAGATCAGAAAGTATAGGTTTCGGAGCTTCTGCTTCCTGATCTCGCAAGAAAAACTTCCTCTAGATGCGGTCTGTCTTCTTTGAGCCAACCCTATTCCATAAGTGGAAACGAGGGGGAAGGGCCGCTGGACGCAGGCTCTGGAGACTCAGCGATCCTTCGGATTCTCCTCGTTGTCTTGGGTTACTTCGCGGTGGCCGGCATAGGGCCGGTTCCGGCGGCTGGGCTTGGGGTTCAGGTTAAAGCCGAACAGGAACAGCACCACCTGGACGGCCAGTATGTAAGGTGCCGCGGTCAAACCGAGCAGGTGCAGAAGCGCCACCGCGGCGATGATCAGGGCGAGCAGCCGGTACAGGATGCCCGGCGTATCCCTTCGGGTATCCATGATGACCCAGTACAGGAAGAGCGTGGCCGCGAGGCATGAAATGAGCCGCGTCCACAGCTCAAGGCTTGTCCACGACAAGGCGGCGGCGCCGCTGTCCTGAAAGCCGTTATACAGCTGGATGAACCAATACAGGGTGAGGACCAGAGCGGCGAAAGGAACCGCCGGGCGGATCATTCTCCAGAAGCTGGTGCCCCAGCCGGGATTGTCTATTTTGCGGATCAGCACCGATTGTTCATGAATCCGCCGGTGGATTTCCCGGTCCAGCATTTTCTGCAGCATCAGGAGCCGGGAGAAATCCCGTTCGCGTATGTAAGCATCGATCATGTCCAGCAGCTCCGGAGTCATCAGCGGGGCCGCCTTGCATTCCTGGAGCAGCTGGACAAGCTGGTCCGGCTCCTGGGCGCCGACATGGGCGGCTTCCACTTCTTCGCCAAGGACGCCCTGCGCCCGGCTGTACAGGGCGAGGGTGCGCTGCAGCAGCTCCAGCCGCGCGGCGGCCTCGGCCCTCAAGGAACGGGATGTGCGGATGTACAGCCAGAGGAAGACGATGACCGCGAGCCCAGCTATGATCAAATTTGACTCCGTTCCGGTCAGCCGGTCAAGGCCGGCCTGTAGAGCAAGGGACAACAGCGCCACCTCCCTTCATTCATTATTATTTTATCAAGATCAGGAATTTCAAAGGTGAAGCTGAATCATCCAATGATCGCAAGAAAAACATCCGCTAAATGTGGTCTGTCTCCTGTGAATTTGCATCAACAGCGGTTTTATTTTAACTATTGCATAACCTTTCCGGGATTTCAACAGGTTAACCTTCGCTACTCGAGGTTTGCGGATAATATATGAGGCAGTTCACCCAGCTCCCGCAGCAGGTCCTGCAGCGTCCCGTTATGCTTGGCCCTGGCCTTGATGTTCAGGTGATACAGGCTGCTGTCGCCCGGGTCCTGTTCGAGCTGGTAGGAGGTCACTGCGATTTTCCGCGCCGACAGGCGCTCGAGAATCGGCTTCACGGACTCCTTGTCGTCCAGCTCAAATGAAATGCTGAGCGCTTTGCCGGTTTTGAATATGCTCAGCAGCTCAAGGCCGATCATGACGAGAATGGTGGCGCTGATCCCAGCCGCATACATGCCCGAGCCGATGGTCAGGCCGATGCCGGATGTCGCCCACACACCGGCCGCGGTCGTCAGGCCGCGCACGCTTTTCCGCTCAATAATGATCATGCCTGCACCTAAAAAGCCGATGCCGCTGACAGCTTGGGCGGCGACCCGGCTCGGGTCGAGCGCCACGTGGTCGTGGTCCATAATGTCGAAGAAACCGTACTTGGATACCAGCATAATTAATGCGCTTCCAACCGCAACGAGAAAGTGGGTGCGCAGCCCCGCCTCCTTGGCCCTCAGCTCCCGCTCAAGGCCGATTACGGCTCCAAGCAGGCCGGCCACGGCCAGCCGGACGATAAATTCACCAATCATGTGACAACAGCTCCTCTCCATGCTACAAATGTTTTTGTAACCATCCACCGTCCCTAAGGTACTGCTCCCCAGGTAACATTACCCATTCCGCCCGCCGATGCCAATCGGGATTTTCACCCCCGCCCTGAAATGGGTAAATATTGAGCAAACGATGAGACACGGGAGGCGGAGGTTATGGATTATGGCATGATCACCATAAAATTAATTACGGGATTCATCGGCTTGTGGCTGATGACCCGGGTTCTCGGGAAAAAGGAAATTTCCCAGCTGACCCCCTTCGACTTCGTCTCCTCGCTTATGCTGAGCGAGCTGGTGGGGAATACGGTATACCAGAAGGACGTCCACTATGGCCAGCTCCTGTTCGGACTGGCGGTTTGGTTCATCCTATCGTATTTATTTGAAAAAGTCACCCAGTATGCGCGCCGAACCAGGGGGCCTTTGGAGGGTACGCCTTCCATATTAATACACAACGGGAAAGTGGATATGCGGGAAATGAAAAAGAACCGGCTGGATTTTGAGCAGCTGCGCATGATGCTGCGTCAAAAGGATATTTTTTCCCTGCGCGAGGTTGCTTATGCCATCTTTGAAACGAACGGCTCGCTCAGCGTTCTGAAGAACGCCGATTTTGAAGCGGTCCAAAAACAGGATCTGGATCTGGATTCGGATCCATCCGGCCTGACCTATAATCTGCTGGAGGATGGGGATTATAACGACGATAAATTGCAGCAGATCGGCAGAGACCGGAAATGGCTGGCGGCCATGCTGAAGGAAAAAGGCTTCAGCGATCCCGGCAAGCTGGCCTATGTCGAATGGGAGGAAGGGAAAGGATTATACGTTTTGCAGCATAACCGGGATGGGCAGACGGGGAGCGGACGGCTGCAAAAAGCGGAAGGATAGCATGCGGAAGATAGGTCATGTAGAATAATAACAGGCATAACAGCGAAGGAGACAATAACCTATGGAAACGATCAATGCAATGCATATTACGATATTTGGAGCCAGTGGACAGGTCGGAAAAGCCATCGTTCGTGAGGCGCTGAAGCGCGGGCACGGGGTCACGGCCGTCGTGCGGGATCCCGCCAAGCTGACCGAGGAGCACGAACGGCTGAAGGTGGTGACCGGAAACATTCTGGACCCTGCATCGGTGGCCAGCGTTTGCGAAGGGCAGGACGCGGTCATCAGCGCATACGGTCCGACGTTTGGCGAGGAGCAGGAGCTGCTGGAAGCCGCGCGTTCACTCATCGAGGGCGTACAGCGTGCCGGCGTGAAGCGGCTGCTCATCGTCGGCGGGGCGGGCAGCCTGAAGACCGGTCCGGATACGCTGCTGATGGATACGCCGGAATTTCCGCAGGAGCTGGTGCCGCTGGCCAGGGCGCATGCGGATGCGTACGACATTTACAGACTGTCCGATCTGGATTACAGCTACCTCAGCCCGGCGGCGGTGTTGGAAACCGGACGGCGCACCGGCAACTTCCGGATCGGTATGGACATGCTCATCACCGATGAGCTGGGCAGCAGCCGGATCTCGATCGAAGATCTGGCCGCGGCCCTGATCGACGAAATGGAGGATCCGTATTTCGTCCGCACCCGGTTTACGGTAGCTTACTAGGCCAGCGACGGGGCTACGCGGTCGGGCTGCTTCTATATTAAGCATCCGGGCGGAGGCTGCCTTGGAATGGAACAATACGAGGGTCCCTTTAAAACAGCTGGATGACATCGAAGACAACCCCACATCGGTGGGGTTGTTTCATATAAGGAGGAGACGGCAGATGTATATCGTGACATCCGACGAAATGAGAGAGCTGGACCGCCGAACGATCGAGGAGGTCGGCATCCCGGCGGTGGCGCTGATGGAAAACGCCGGCAGAGCTATCGCGGAGGAGGTGATCCGGTGGTGCCGGGAGCGCCGTTATGTCAGCGGCGGCAGCCGGAAAGGCGCCGAGTTCAAGAATGGAAGCCAGGGTGATATTGTGCCGGCGGTGCAAGGGGACGCCGCGCTCCGGCTGGAGGAACCGGAGCGCGAGCATTGGCTCGTCTTGGCCGGCAAGGGCAACAACGGCGGGGACGGCCTGGTCGCGGCGCGATACTTGCGTGAAGCGGGCATGCGCGTCACGATCGTATACGCCGCAGAGCCCGGCAGCCTCACAGGCGAGGCGGCGCTGCAGCGGGACGCGGCCCGCGCATTGGGCATCCCGGTGCTCGTCCACGGTCGGGACGACGTGGACTTCACCGCCTGCACAGGCATCGTGGATGCCCTGCTCGGCACCGGCAGCCGCGGTGCGCCGCGCGGCGCCTACGCCGAGCTAATTGCCGCAGCGAACGGCAGCGGCAGGGACATCGTGTCGGCGGACATCCCGAGCGGGCTGGACGCCGACACGGGGGCCGTGCACGATCCCTGTATCCGTGCACGGCGGACCGTATGCCTCGCGTTCCTGAAGCGAGGCCTGGCGCAGTTCCCCGGCGCGGAAGCCGCCGGGGAGATCGTGGTGCGCGCCATCGGCATCCCCGCGCTGCTGTGCGCGCAGCAGAACGTCAGCACGTTCCTGCTGACGGAGGAGGTGCTGCGCACGCGGCTTGGGGTCGATACGGCGCGCCGCCGCTCGCCGGACGGCCATAAAGGCACGTACGGCCACGTGCTTGTAGCGGCGGGCAGCCTGCCGATGAGCGGCGCGGGCCTGCTCTGCTCGCGGGCGGCCCTGCGCGCCGGCAGCGGCCTCGTCACCTGGGCGCTGCCCGGTCCGCTGCTGCCGCATATGGCGGGCGCCGCGCCGGAGGTCATGCTCGCCTCGGCGACCGCTGCCGACTGGCACGAGGCCTCCGCCGCCCGCGTGCTCGAGCTGCTGGCCGGGCGCGACGTGCTCGCCGTCGGCCCCGGGCTGGGGCGCTTCGAGGGCGACGGACGCTGGCTGCGTACGCTTTGGGAGGAAGCGGCATGCCCGCTGGTCGTCGACGCCGACGCGCTCAACATGCTGGCAGCCAGCGACGACCTGGACGCGTGGAAGCCGCGCCAGGCGGACACGGTGCTGACGCCGCATCCCGGTGAAATGGCGCGGCTGGCCGGCTTGTCCACCGCCGAGGTGCAGCGCGACCGGATCCGCCTGGCGTCCGAATACGCCAAGGCGCACCAGGTGACGCTGGTGCTCAAGGGCGCGCGGACGGTCATCGCCACGCCGGACGGCGATGTGTTCGTGAATGCGACCGGCAGCCCGGGCATGGCAACCGGCGGCGCCGGCGACGTGCTGACCGGCATCATCGCCGGGCTGCTGGCCCAGGGCGCAAGCGGCCCACAGGCCGCCGCGTTCGGTGTGTACCTGCACGGACTGGCCGGGGAAGCGGCGGCGCGGCGCCGTTCCAATCCGGCATCCCTGGTGGCGGGCGATATCATCGAAGCGCTGTAGCCGGCCCGGAGCCGCAAAAGCGGCGGCTACAGAAAGCCCCAGCAGAGCAGGGGAACCAGCAGGGCGAAAATCAGCGTGATGAGTGAATCGCGTACAAACAGCTTTTTCCCGACGTAAAACAGCAGCACCGTACACATGCCCGCCACCGTGGAGGCGATATGGTCCGTTCCTGCGGCGTCATGTACATACAGCGCATAGAAGCACAAAAAACCGGCCGCCGCGTAGATCGAGATTTGTTTGTCCCTGGACAGGGGAGGCAGCACGTACAGTACAAAATCCGCCAGGATGGAGGCGGTCATCGCATAACCGTAGACCCAGTAGGACAAGGGAATGGGCAGATCGTTGTCCGTGGCCGTGGGAAGCTGATCCTGAAGGGGCAGCATACTGGAGATCAGCACCAGCAGGAGCAGCGTCAAACCGGCTGATGCGAGCTTGTTCAGGGCATACAGCCCCGATTTGAGCCTGGACGAGATAAAGGGGGAGCGGTCTGAATTCATCAAGTTTCTCTCCTTGTGATTCCATAGTACGTAGTACAGCATAATCGGATGCCGGAGCAAAGGTGACTGGGAATGTCACCTGCAGACGGCAGAGGTTTTAGCGGTGCAGGTTTGGAGTTCCGCTGCTGAAAAAAGTAAAAATTAGCGTGAATATGATCAAAATACCGTCAAAGCTGCTGACGGTATTTTTTTTATAATATCAAGTATAAATTCCAGAGCCATTGCTTCCTGATATGGCAAGAAAAACTTCCTTTAGACGCGGCCTGTCTTCTTTGAAGGTACCTCGATCGACGTTTTTCTTTTAATCAAATCAGGCTATAAGGAATGCAGAAGAAACGGGGTGTGGAGCTTGGAACAACGAATGGAAACGGCCGCGGCAGCGCCGCCGGGCATAGGGAAACGCACCCGGAAGAGCGGCTCCCTCCAGCGGGGCGAAACGTTGTGGGGAATGCTGTTTGTCAGCCCGATGCTGCTCGGGGTATTCATCCTCGTGTTGGTGCCGATCGTCGCAACGATGGTGCTCGGATTTGCCGACTGGAACTTTGTGCAGGGGTGGAACGGCATCCGCTGGGTCGGATTTGAAAATTTTCGAAATTTGCTTCATGATGACATGTTTATTAAGTCGGTCCGCAATAATGTCATCTTTCTGCTGACCGTGCCGGTGTACATGCTCATTTCGATGGTGCTCGCCATCCTGATCGATCGGTTCGTGTACATGAAGAGCTACTTTAAAGTCGCTTACTTCATGCCCTATATCTCGAGCGTCGTCGCGGTGGCCGTCGTTTGGCAGGTGCTGTTCCAGCCCTCCTACGGCCCGATCAACGAACTGCTCAAATCGATCGGGGTGCATGATCCGCCAAAATGGATTGCCGATCCGCATTTTGCGCTGCTGTCGATCATGATGATTTCGGTCTGGATCTCCATCGGCTTCAACATGATCATTTACATCGCCGGGCTGCAGTCGATCCCGCGCGACCTGTACGAGGCGGCTGACATCGACGGCGCCAACGGTTGGACAAAATTCACCCGGATTACGGTGCCGCTGCTGTCGCCGACGTCCTTTTTCCTGATGGTGACGGGCATCATTTCAACGTTCAAAGTGTTCGATATTATCGCGGTGATGACACAGGGCGGCCCGGTGGGCTCCACGACGATGATGGTCTGGTACTTGTACGACACGGCATTCGTCAATTTGAAGGTGGGCTACGCTTCGGCGATCGCCGCCGTGCTTTTCGCCTTTGTTATGCTGATTACCCTTGGACAGTGGTCCGCCCAGAAGAAATGGGTCAATTACTAAGCGAAAGGAGCTGAGCGGAAAATGACGACACGTACCGGGCCCGACTGGCGCAGGCTGGTCATCACCGTGGTCATGCTGGCGGTCAGCATCCTGTTTCTGATGCCGTTCATCTGGATGCTGGTCACTTCCTTCAAGATTGAAAAGGACGTCTTCGTCTACCCGATCCAGTGGATCCCAAGGAAATGGAACGCGGTGGCGAATTATAAAGAGGTATGGTTCGGCGATTACCCTTTTTATCTCTATTACTGGAACTCGATCAAGGTAAGCGTGCTGACGACGCTGATCTCCTGCACGGCGTCGGCCCTGGCCGCCTACGGATTCTCCAAAATCCAGTTTGCCGCCGGCCGCTGGCTGTTCATGATCGTGCTGATCACCTACATGATTCCGGGGCAGGCCATCCTGATTCCGCAGTTTATTTTATACCGCAACATCGGCTTGTTCGACAGCCACTTTGGTCTGATCATTCTGGGCAGCTTCAGCGTGCTGGGCACGTTCATGCTCCGTCAATTCTTTATGGGCATTCATCAGGAGTTCATCGAGTCGGCGAAAATCGACGGCGCGGGCCATCCGCGCATCTTCTCCTCGATCGCGCTGCCGCTCGTGAAGCCGGCGGTGGCGACTTACGCCATTCTGCGGTTTATCTGGACATGGAACGATTACCAGAATCCGCTGATCTTTCTGCGGAGCGACCGGCTGTTTACGATTCCGCTGGCGATGCAGAAGTTTACGTCTTTAAGCGGGGAGTTTTACTCGCTGATTATGGCCGCGGCGGTATCCGCCATTTTCCCGCTGCTGCTGATTTTTATCATTGGGCAAAAAAACGTCATCGCTGGCATCGCCCTCGGGGGAGTCAAGGGCTAGCATGGGTCAAGATAGCAGGATCAACGGTCAATTTAGCGTCATGAGCCGGGGGAACGGCCCCGGTATAATCAAAGCGTCAGATACGGGAAAATGCAGCCGGCAGGCGGTGGGCATACGGAAACATGTGGAGGCATATGAGGCACACGGAGCCAGGCGGATAAAGTGGCATATGGCCCGAGGCCGGTGTCCTGTTAGCCCTATGGGAGTTGGCGGTAGAAGCATTTTCACGGGCGAGCATAATCCAAGGGAGGTTATTGAGGGATGAAGAGAAAAAGATGGCTTACCGGCGCGGCAGCCGGCATGCTGCTGATCAGTTTGCTGTCAGGCTGCGGGGGAAGCAGCGGCGGCGGGGATAGCGAAGGGGCGGCGTCCGGCTCCGGCGGATCAAGCGGCGGCCAGGACAAGGTCAACCTGAGATTATACACCTATGGAACCGAGGAAGCTTACAATTGGAGCAAGACGCTCAAGGCCTACGAAGACGCCAACCCCGGCGTCACGATCGAGCTGGTGCAGCTCAGCGAAAAAGGCGATACGCAGGAGGCTTCCAAGAAGCTGGATCTGGAGGCGGCGTCCTCCGCGCAGATGGACATCCTGATGTTCAGCGATCCGGCCGGATACGCGCAGCGCGTAGCTTTGGGCATGGCGGAGCCGCTGGACGACTACATTGCCAAGGACGGTTATAAGGAAGAGACGGATTATAAAGTCGATACCCGCCTGAACGGCAAGGTGTATGCGCTGCCGGGCAAGTTCAACCCATGGTATGTGCTTTTGAACAAGGACCATCTGGATGAAGCAGGCCTGAGCGTGCCGACGGATTGGACGTGGGACCAGTTTGCCGATTATGCGAAAAAGCTCACCAAGGGCGAAGGTGCAAGCAAGCGCTACGGCACGTACTTCCACGGCCCGCAGGGCGGGGGCTGGCTCGAATTCCTGAAGCTGAAGATGGAGAATCAGCCGGAAAACTCCGACTTTCTCAAGGCCGACGGCTCCTCGAATCTGGATGATCCCAATTTCCGAGCGACGCTGGAGCTGCGGCTGAAAATGGAAAAAGAGGATCAGTCCTCCGTTCCGTATACCGATATGATTTCGCAGAAGCTCAATTACCGGACGCAGTTTTTTAACCAATCGGCGAGCATGATCGTGATCGGCAGCTGGATGAATACCGAAATCGGCGGGACGGATAAGGTGCCGCTGGAGTAGCCGTCGCGCCGTTCCCGAAAAACAAAGAAGGCGATCCCACGGGCATCACCCCGGTCACGACCGATTATGTCGCTGTCGCCGCCAAGTCCAAGCATAAGGAAGAAGCCTACAAATTCGTTCGCTGGTATACAACCGAAGGGCAGACGGTCCAAGGTAAAAATATTCCGGCCTGGAGCCAGGTGAAGAGCGACCAGGTGGAGCAGATTATCGATACGATCCTCGCCGGCACGAAAACCCCGGAGAAGGTCGACAAGAAGTCATTGGTCGACACGCTGGTCGCCTCGAAAGCATCGGCGATCGTACCGCCGGCCTCCTACCAGGCCGAAGTGTTCAAAGCGGTCAACGAGGAATACGAGAAGCTGATCCTCGGCAACCAGGATATCGATGCGACGGTGAAAAACTCGCAGGAGCGCGTGAACAAAATCATCGAATCCAACCAAAAATAATTTTGGTATAATATGATCCAAAAACAGGGGACGGCGATTTCGTCCCTTTTTTGTACCCTGGGGGGACCATCATGATCAACCGGCTGCGGCACTTGGCGCTGCGCTCGATCCGCCACAAGCTCATTTTCGCGTCGATTGTCTGCATTGTCGTTCCCGCGGTCATCAGCCTGATCGTATACAACGGATTATCGCGGGAGGCGGTGAAGCGGCAGGCCGTATCGAACGCAAGGGATTCGCTGCAGCTGGTGGCCGGATCCGTCACGAACCTGCTGTCCAGCAAGCTGAACATTGCCAACTACATTCAGGTCAATTCCGGTTTGAACACCTACTTCAAGCAGGTCGCCTCAGGCAACGAGGAGAAGGATCCGTACCGCCGGTTCACCGAGGCGAACCGGGTGCTGGAGCAGCTCGACAGCTTGACGGTGGTAGGCGAGCAGACGTATGTGACCGTGCTGCTGACAAACGGGGCGTATTACATGAATTATTCCGTAAGCGATTACAATCCGCCGGACCTGACCCGGCAGCCCTGGTTCAGGCAGATGAAGGAGCTGAGAGGGCTGGAATCTTATTGGACCGGGCCTGAGCGAACCGTCTACGTGCAGGATCAAGCCGATCACCCCTATCAGCTGTCCATTGCCCGGTCGCTGCGGCTGGCCAATTCGGAAATTTACGGCTATGTGGTGGTGTCTTGGGTGGAGGACCAGGTTAGCGGCATCTTTGACCGGCTCTCCAAAGGAAACCGGGTGCTGATGGTAGACGGCTCGGGCACGATCGTATCGGGACCGGCCGGCCAAATCGGCAGGAAGTTTGCTTATGCTGATCTGAACGAGGGAAACAAGCCGTATTCGATTGAACGGATCGATGGGGAGAAGTTCCTGATGGTGGAGCAGGAGATTCCGATGAACGGCTGGCATCTCGTGCTGATGCAGCCGTATCGGGACGCAATCGTGGACCTGAATGCCATCTTCAGCAAAGTATTTCTGTTCGAAATGATCTCGTTCTTCGTCTTCCTTCTGCTGCTGATCGTGCTGGTGCGCAGGTTCACGACGCCGCTCGTCCGGCTTGGCAAGGTAACGAACGCGGTGCAGCGCGGCAACCTGGACGTGCGTTCAGGCGTGGCCGGCAACGATGAGATCGGGCGGCTCGGACTGTTGTTCGACCAGATGCTGGACCGGGTCAAAGAGATGATCGCCGAGGTGTCGGACCACCAGGCCCGCAAGCGAAGGGCCGAGCTTAAAATGCTGCAGGCGCAGATTCATCCCCATTTTTTGTTCAACGTGTTAAATTCCATCCGGATGAAGGTGATGAAGCGCGGCGATCCGGAGAGCGCCAAAATGATCGGCTCGCTGTCGGTCCTGCTCCGCATGACGATCAGCCGCGAGGACGACGAAATTTTGCTGCACGAGGAGATCGACTTGATTTCCCATTACGTCGCTCTGATGAACCTGCGGCAGAAGGAGGAGGCCGTGCTGCAGCTGGATATTGACCCGGAGGCGTTTCTGATCAAAGTGCCGCGCTTCTTCCTGCAGCCCCTTGTCGAAAATGCGATGATTCATGGGCTGAGCCGCCAGGCGGGCACGATATCGATCCGGGCGGTGACGGAGGCGGAGCGGATCATTTTGACGGTTGCTGACGACGGCGCAGGAATAGAAGAGGAGCGAAGGCAGGAGCTGATGCGGATCCTGAACGGAGCCGCTTATGCAGCCGAGCCATTTACATCAAGCGGATCCTTTTCAGGCATTGGCCTGCCCAATGTGGCGGAGCGGATGAACATGATGTTTGGCGATGGATTCCAGGCTTGCGTGAACAGCGAGCCGGGGGCCGGAACCGTGATTGAAATGCATATTCCACGGAAGGAGGGGCTGCGGGATGTATAATGTCATGCTGGCCGACGATGATTACCCCGTGATTGAGCTGCTGTCAGAGACGATCCGCTGGGAGGAGCTCGGGTTGAGGCTGATGTCCACCCACGAGAACGGATGGAGCGCCTGGGAGCAGGCCCAGCGCCAGACCCCGGATATTCTTATTACGGATATCGGGATGCCCAAGATGGACGGCTTGGAGCTGTCGGGACGCATCCGGGAGCTGAATCCCGCCGTGCGAATCGCCATTTTGTCCTGTCACAGCGAGTTTCAGTATGCGCAGCAGGCCGTCCGTCTGAACGTACAGGACTATCTGCTGAAGGACACCCTTGACCCGGAGGATCTGGTACAGCGGCTCACCCGGTTCAAGCAGGCGATGGATGAGGAGAAGCAGGCCGGATGGGAGCACAGCCGGATGAAGCGCATGTATGATGAGGCGAAGGAGCTGCGGAAGGAACAAAGCCTGAAAAACCTCATCGATCTGCCCCTGCTGTCCCCGGAGAACTGGAGGAAGGAAGCTGCGGAGTACGGCCTGCTCCGGGAAGGCGAGCACACCCTGCCGGTCGCCGGATTTCTGGAGAACTACCGGCAGGTGAAATACCGCTTCTTCTCGGATCAAACGCTGCGCTTTGCCGTCGGCAACGTCCTGAAGGAAGTGCTGGAGAACTTTGCACCATGCGGGGTACACGCGGGTTACGATGCCAGAACCTGGCTGCTGTTTTTCTCCGGCAAGCCGGGGCTTCATCGGAATTTATATGAGGAAACGGCGCAGATGCTGAAGGAAATCCAGTCCGCGCTGCGAAAAGTACTTAAGGTTGACATGTCGCTGTGCATCGGCGAGCCCTGCGCTTCGCCGGAGAGCTTGAAGCAGGCGCTCGGCGGTCTGCTGGCCTCGGGCGGGCTGCGTTTCTATCTGGAACCCGGAGAGACGGTGAAGCTGCGCGCATCAAGGCCGAAGCCGGAGACGGAGCCGGAAGGGGATGACCTGCCGCCGCGGGATCTGTTCAGCTTCTACGATGAGGCACTTGGCGAGCTGCGCGGGGCCTTGCTGGACCGGGAGCCGCAGGCGATCCGGTCGGCGACGGCCGCCTGGACCGCGAGAATCCGCAAGGAGCGGTATCCGCCGGAGGCGGTGAAGGATTGGGTCCTCAAGCTGCTGCTCGATTTGAAGCTGAAGCTTCAAGCCATCCCTTCCGTTTCGACGGCATCGTCCGCGGATACGCTCCATAAGGAAATCGCGGACATCGATTCGCTTGCGGATCTTCATGCCTGGCTGAACGGGCATCTGGAGTCGTGGGCGGCGACCGATTTTGGCGGACATAAGTCCGGCAGACGGCCCGAGATTACCGAAGCCTGCGTGTACGTCACGCGGCGGCTGCACAGCCGGATTTCGCTGGACGAGGTGGCGGAGCACCTTCACATGAACACCAGCTACTTCTGCCGGCTGTTCAAGAAGGAGACGGGCAGCACTTTTATCGAATACGTGACCCGGCTCAAAATGATGCGGGCCCAGGAGCTGCTGGACCGGACGGGAGCGACCGTCGGGGAGATTTGCGAGCAGCTGGGCTATGACAATCAAAGCTATTTCATTAAGACATTCAAATCTTATGCCGGCGTGACCCCGGTCGAATACCGGAGCCGGCTGCGGTGAGGCTTGGACCGCATAAGAGAGGAGGATTCGCAATTGCTGGAATCATCATCCCGTCATGAGCAAGGAAGTCCGTCCCTGAAGGAAGTGGCTCATGACATGGCTCCCGCCGGGTTGGACCTGTATTATCCGGACGGTGACGCGGCCCGTTTCTGGCAGAAGGTCCGGACCTCGGACCTGTATGAAGCGGACCGGCGTGAAATTCAGGCGGAAGGTCAGCGGCTGCTGGGACTGCCGCTGCCGGTATTAACGTACTCACTGTATGCCGACTTTGCCCGCACCGGGCGCCGGCTCGGCTATGAGCGGGTGTATTTCGAGCGGCGCCGCCGGCTGAATACCTTTGCGATTCTGACGATGCTTGAGCCGGAGCGGGATGAATACCGCGAGGCTCTATGCGATACGCTGTGGCTTATTTTGGAGGAGTATACCTGGTGTCTCCCCGCCCACCTGGGAGAAGGGGACGCCGGGGGCGAGATCGATCTGTTCAGCGCTGAAACCGGCTTTGCGCTCAGTGAGCTGCTGTACCTGGCGGGCGACGGTCTGCCGCCATTGATCCGGAGCCGGATTCGGGATGAAGTGCATCGCCGCCTGTTCGAGCCGTATTTGGCCCGGGAGTTTCACTGGGAGTCGGCCGTACATAACTGGTCCGCCGTGTGCGCCGGCTCGATCGGCGCGGCGGCGCTGCTGCTGATGGAGGAGGCGGACTGTTTGGCGGCCGTTCTGGCGAAGGCGGAGAGAAGCATGCACTGCTATCTGACGGGGTTCGGTGAAGACGGCGCTTGTCAGGAGGGGCTCGGGTACTGGAATTACGGATTCGGTTATTTTACGTACTACGCCGATCTGCTCCGGAAGCGGTCCCGTGGACGGCTGGACTGGTTCGCCAGCGACAAGGTCCGCCGCATCGCGCTGTTTCAGCAAAAATGCTTTCTTGGCGGAAGCGCGGTGGCGAACTTTTCCGACTCCAGGCCAAGCGGCAGCATTCACCTGGGGCTGTCGGATTATCTGGCCGGCCTGTATCCGGAGTTCCAGCGGCCGCCGGCGCGCCTCCGGGCTGCGTTTACGGAGGATCACTGCAGCCGCTGGGCGCCGGCCATCCGGAATCTGCTGTGGCGGAGCGGGGAGCCGGCCCAGAGCGAGTGGGGGCCGTTCTTCGGCTACCTGCCCGACGCACAGTGGCTCATCTGGAGGCATGCCGGCCCCAGCTGCGCGTTCGGCTTTGCGGCCAAAGGCGGGCATAACGCCGAGCCCCACAACCATAACGACCTCGGGCAGTTTATGCTGTACGGGGACGGCGAGTTTTTCCTCGCCGACCTCGGCAGCGGGGAATACACGAAGTCGTATTTCGGACCGGAGCGCTACACCTACGACTGCAACGGCTCACAGGGGCACAGCGTGCCGATCGTCGGCGGCCAGTATCAGGCCGAAGGAGAGGACAGCCGGGCGGTGGTCGAAGAGGCTTATGCCGATGAGGCTGGAGCTGTGTTTGGCGTGGACCTCACGCAAGCCTACCGGTACGCGGGGCTGGAAAGCCTGCGCCGTGCGCTCAGCTGGGAGATGCAGGGAGGGCTGCCGAGTCTGGCGCTGACCGACGAGTACCGGTTTGCGGGAGCGCCAAGCTCGGTGGTGGAGCGGTTTGTCACCCGCGTCCGGCCGCGGCTTGCGGGGGACCTTATCGAGCTGCAAGGATCAGGAGAGCAGGGCCTGAAGCTGATCATGCGTTATGACGGCGGGATGCTCTCGCCGGAGATCACCCGGCGGATGTTTATGGACCATGACGGATGTGAAGCCGAATGGTACACGATCGATTTGACGGTCCGGAAGCCGGAGCCCTCCATCCGGGTTGCCGTCACCTTCGAGTTTGAGCCAAATGACGAGGAAAGCGGGGATCGGGAGTGAATATGACGGAACAGGCCGCGCAAGCGGTATGGGTAAATGAAGCTTGGGGGAAGGCGCTGGATAAAGTCCGGCGCACGAGCCAGCGCATCGGGGCGGGATTTCCCCATGCCAGCCCAAACGGCGAGTATGTGCTGGAACCCCCGCACTGGTGGACGGCGGGTTTCTGGCCGGGGCTGCTCTGGCTGCTGTACAACGGCAGCGGGGACGAGCGTCTGAGGGGGATCGCCGAGGAATGCGAGGCCCGGCTCGATGAAGTGCTGGACGGCTACACCCGTCTCGACCATGATCTCGGATTTATGTGGACGCTGACGAGCCTGGCTTCCTACAAGCTGACGGGAAGCGAGGAGTCGAAGCGGAGGGCGCTCAAGGCGGCCAATTACCTGGCTGCCCGCTTCAATTTGAAAGGCCGGTTCATCCGCGCCTGGAATCCGTGGTCCGAAGGCGAGGACAATACCGGCGTCGCCATCATCGACTGCGCCATGAACGTGCCGCTGCTGTTCCAGGCGTCCGCCATGACCGGCGATCCGCGGTACCGCCACGTCGCCGAGGCGCATATGGACACGGTGGCCGCCGACTTTGTCCGGCCGGACGGCTCCGTGTACCACATCATGCGCTACGACCCGGACACGGGCGAGCGCCTCGGCGGCCTCGGGGGCCAGGGTTATGCCCCGGAGTCGGCCTGGTCCCGCGGCACGGCCTGGGCCATCTACGGCCTGACGCTGGCCTATCATCATACCGGCAAGCAGGCCTATCTGGACACGGCCAAGCGCGTCGCCCACTTCTTCCTTGCCAATCTGCCGGAAGACCACGTGCCGCACTGGGACTTCCGGGCGCCGCTGGAAGAAAGGCAGTACCGCGACTCCTCAGCCGGCGCGTGCGCGGCCAGCGGGCTGCTCCTGCTGTCGGAGCAGGTGGGCGAGCTGGAAGCAGCCGTCTACCGTGAGCCGGCCGTGCGCATGCTGGAGTCGCTGTACGTGAACTACGGCGCTTTTGACGATCATGCGCAGGAAGGCCTCATTTTGCATGGGACGAGCCATTATCCGAACCAAACGAATGTGGACGTGCCGCTGATTTATGGCGACTTTTTCTTCGTAGAGGGCCTCGCCCGGCTGCAGGGGAAAGGACCGTTTTATTGGGAATAAGCGGGCATTGTATTGCGGCGTATGGGCGATTTGAACGTGTAAGGTTGAGCGGTCGAAGCCGTTTTTTTACAGCTGAATACTTGAATTGACGAAAGGAATGGGACTTTAGGGTCTCATTCTTTTTTTATTTTATACTTTTCTAAACTTAATAAAGGGTGAGAAGCGTTATTTTAGCAGCGATAAGTTAAATATTTTCCAAAAGCGATTGAAATTTCATGATTGTCATTATATGATTACTTAAAACATTTTAGTTTTATTTAAATAAAATACATGTGGAAAGCGGTTTACAGGTCGATGAAACGGTAAAAAGGGAGGGATCGGTCGCTGGGCCGCGGCAGGCGTCACGATGAAGCAGCGCTGTGCGGATCAATGAATGCGTTTTCGCAAAAGGCTGAATGATCTTATTTTCTGAGATTTTATTTGTTGGAGGGAGCAAACATGAACAGAAGGTGGGTTTCGGCATTGTTGATGATGATGCTGTTCGTCACGGTTCCGGGGCAGGTATTTGGCACCGGGTCGGACAGTACGGCGGAGAAAGGCGGCAAGACACAGGGGCAGCAGGGACAGGCGCCGGTGTATCAAAACGTATCCGTACACGATCCATCCATCGTGAAGGACAGGGATACGTATTACGTATTCGGTTCGCATATTGAGGCGGCCCGATCAAAGGACCTGCAGAGCTGGTCCCGCTTTACGAACGGGTATACGACGCCGGGCAACGTGCTGTATGGCGATCTGGCGCAAAATTTGGCCGGGTCGTTCGCCTGGGCCGGACAAAATGATTCGGACAGTAAGGGCGGTTTTGCCGTGTGGGCTCCCGACGTGTTTTGGAATCCCGAATATGTGAATGCGGACGGCACCAAAGGCGCCTATATGCTGTACTACTGCACGTCCTCGACGTATATCCGGTCGGCCATCGGGTTTGCCGTGTCGCCAAAGATCGAGGGGCCTTATCAGTATGTCGATACCCTGGTGTACTCCGGCTTTACGGAGGGCGATGCCAAGGATAAGGACAGCGTGATCAATAAAAAGTGGACGAACACGAACATTCCGAAGCTGATCGATGCCGGACAGCTCAGCGGGGCAAGCGGTGCCTGGTTCAACGCTGACGGGTCGTTTGCCAACGGCACGTATCCGAATGCGATCGATCCGAACCTGTACTATGACAAAAACGGGCAGCTCTGGATGTCTTACGGCTCCTGGTCCGGTGGTATCTTCGTCCTTCCCGTGGACCCGAAGACCGGCAAGGTGAAATATCCCGGCAAAGACGGCAAGACCGCCGACGGACGCCTGGTGGACCGGTATTTCGGCACGAAGGTGGCCGGAGGCTACGGCAAATCGGGCGAAGGTCCGTATGTGGTGTTTGATAAAGCTACCGGCTACTACTACCTGTACATGACCTACGGCTGGCTGGGAGCTGATGGCGGTTACAACATGCGGGTGTTCCGCGCGAAGAACCCGGACGGACCGTATGTGGATGCCCAGGGCCAGAACGCCGTTCTACCCGGAGACACGGACAACGCGCCGTACGGCAACAAGCTGATGGGGAACTACCTGTTTGCCAGAGACGTAGGTGATCCGGGCACCGGCATCGGCGTCGGCTATGTGTCCCCGGGACATAACTCCGTGCTGCTGGATGATGCGACCGGCAAGCGGTTCCTCGTCTTCCATACCCGTTTCCCGCAGATGGGCGAAGCGCATGAGGTGCGGGTGCATCAAATGTACATGAATGAGGACGGCTGGCCGGTGGTTGCCCCATACCGGTATGCAGGAGAAACGTTGAGCAAGGTGGACCGTCAGGACCTGATCGGGGAATATAAATTCATCAACCACGGAAAAGGGACGACGGCGGATATCCAGTCCTCCGTGTATATCCGGCTGAACAAGGACAACACGATTTCGGGCGACTTGACCGGCACTTGGAAAAAGACCGGGCACAACGAGGCGGAGCTTGTCATTGCCGGTTCTGTGTACAAGGGCGTCTTCGCCAGCGGCTGGGATCCGGTGTCCGAGCGTGATGTCATGACCTTCACGGCTTCTTCGCGGGAGGGCGTGGCGGTCTGGGGCAGCCGGCTTGAAGACAAAACCGATCAGGCGCTGGTTCAGGACGTATACAATGATCTGAGTCTGGGGGATACGGCGAAGGTCGTGTCGGACCTCACCCTTCCGGCGGAAGGAACCCGGCACACCGCGATTTCCTGGAAGAGCTCGGACGAAGCGGTCGTATCGTCCTCAGGTGAGGTGCACCGTCCGGCGGGCGGCGCCTCGGCCCAAGCGGTGCTCACTGCAACAATCACCAAAGGCGGCGCGTCGCTGACGAAGTCTTTTACGGTGTCTGTTCTGCCATACCAGGACGCCAAGCTGTCTGCTTATTACGGCCTTGAGGGTAACTTTGCGGACAGTCAAGGGCGGTTTGCCGCAGGCACGGTGACCGGCGACCGGATTGACAAGTCCGGCGGCAGCATCACCTTCGCTGAGGGCAGACAAGGCCAGGCCGCCAAGTTCGACGGAGCCTCCGGGATCCGGCTGCCGGACGGACTGATTTCAAACAATGCCTATTCGGTTGCGCTGTGGATCAAACCGGAGGAGCTGACGACGTACACGACGGCCTTCTTTGGCGCGAAGGACGGCGACCATTGGGTGAGCCTCGTGCCCCGGGGAGCCGTCGCCAACAATACGATGGTGTGGTCGGGCAGCACGAGCTGGTATGACGGGGCGACCGGACTGACCATTCCGACCGACGAGTGGTCGCACCTGGCCTTTTCCGTGGAGAACGGCACGCTGACCGTGTACGTGAATGGGGTGCAGAAGTTCAAGGGAGCGAACTTCCCGGACTGGTTTACCGGCACGAAGGCAAGCTTTAGCCTGGGCGTCAACTGGTGGGATCCGCCGTTTAAAGGTCTGATCGACGAGCTGCGCGTGTATGATGGCGCGCTGACACCTGCGCAGGCGGCGGATTTGGCCAAGAATCCGTCTTAAACAATGGAGGGGGCCAGTTTCTATTCTGGCCACAAATAAGAGGGACAAAGCGAAAGATGACCTTTCGCTTTGTCCCTTTTTTGAAGAGATAAGAAAGTATAAGTTTCGGAGCTTCTGCTTCCTGATCTCGCAAGAAAAACTTCCTCTAGACGCGGTCTGTCCTCTTTGCAAGTACGTCGATAGACGTTTTTCTTAAGATTACAGAATTTATTTTCTTTAGCAGCGGTTACAGGTTCGGCAGTACTTTGCGCGCGGCGAGGAACAACCAGGTGCTGAGCACAAATGGCAGGGTCAGAGCGGGCAGGCCGTAAGGCAGAATCCAGGTATCGATGCCGGCCGTAACCGGCACCGTTACCGCGGCGGCAATCAGCCCGGTGAGCAGCGCCCAGCGGCTTTTGGCGTCAAATACGGCGCCGACGGCGAGGATGGTCAGGACGGCGTTGTACCCGTACAAGCCGAGGTTCATCAGCGATATTTCCGCGCCAAGTCCCAATGCGGTAAGCCACCCGGCTATAGAGCCGATGGCCGCATAAATGCCAAGGCGCCAGTTCCCCCACAGCACGGCGACCCAAATCAGCAGGCAGGGCCAAATCCCGTCCTGAAAGTAAACTTGTCCGACACCGTCCACAAGGCTGCGGAACAGGTGGATGGCTCCTTCCGGATGAAGCGTCCAGTGGGACAGGTCCTGCGGAGCAAGATCCGGGCTAAGCCGGAACAGGCTCAGCCGGTAGGATGCCATCAGCAGAAACCAAGTGACGACAATAAAAGGGAGCGTCAGAACCGGGAGCCCGCTGCCCCGCATCGCATGCATCATAGCGGCTGTGAGGAGGGCGGCGGCTGCGGCACCGGCCAGCGCGATGACCCACCGGTCCGAGCCTCCCAGATAGAGCGATAACGAGATGCCGGCCAGCACCGAGTTGTAGCCGAGCAGCCCCTGCTTGACCGCATCGCGGTCGGCACCGCCCCACCAGCCGATCAGCGTAGCGATGCAGGCCGACAGCAGTGCGATGAGGCCTACCCGGACCGAGGAGATCAGAATGGCGATCAGGATGAGGAGGCCGGAGACGGTATTTTCGACCAGGATTACCTGAGAAATCCCCTTCAGGACGGCTTCCGCAAAAGCGGGCAGTCTCCAAGCCCCGAAGAGATAGCGTTCGATTTTCAGCATCATATTCCCCTTTTCCTTTGAAGTGCTTTCGAGATATCCGGGCATCCCTCCATGACAAGATGTGATAGATATATGTAATTTATTATATATATAATTTATGATATATTAAGGCTGCGGGGTTATCAATCACAAAGTTTTTCGCCCGGAAAGGCCACAAACAAGCGCATCGCGGACGGGAAATCGAAAAGAGACTGCCGCACACAAATGTATCCGAATGGATAAGGAGGCCGAAAGCACAATGCAGCTGCTGCCGCGTGAGGTTGATAAGTTACTGATAGTTGTCGCCGCGGATCTTGCAAGACGCCGCAAGGAAAGGGGGCTTAAGTTAAACCACCCGGAAGCTGTTGCCTACATTACCTATGAGGTATTGGAAGGGGCGAGGGACGGACGTACCGTTGCCGAACTAATGGAGTATGGGGCGACCATACTGACCCGTGCCGATTGCATGGAGGGCGTACCCGAAATGATCCACGATATTCAGGTGGAGGCTACCTTCCCGGACGGCACTAAACTCGTCACCGTACATAATCCGATACGATAGGAGGAATCGTGATGATCCCAGGGCAATTATTTTTGCAAACCGACGACATTGTGTGCAATGAGGGAAGGGTCGTGTCCCGGACGAAGGTGACCAACACGGGCGACCGCCCGGTGCAGGTCGGGTCCCATTTCCACTTCTATGAAGTGAACGAAGCGCTGCAGTTTAATCGCAAAGACGGCTTCGGCATGCATCTGAATATTCCGGCAGGGGCGGCAGTCCGCTTCGAGCCGGGGGATGAGAAGGAAGTTGAGCTGGTAAGTTACGGCGGAGAGCGACGCGTATACGGCTTCAACAATAAAACCGACGGTTCCGTGGAAGGGGGCCCCCGCCCATGACTTTCCGGATGCCTAGAACGCAATATTCGCAAATGTACGGCCCGACCACCGGCGATTCAATCCGGCTCGCGGATACGGACCTGATCATTCAAATCGAGAAAGACTATACCCACTATGGGGACGAAGTGGTGTTTGGCGGCGGGAAAGTCATCCGGGACGGCATGGGACAGCATCCGCTCGCCACCCGCGCCGAAGGGGTCCCGGACGTCGTGATCACGAACGCCGTAATCCTGGATTATACCGGTATTTACAAGGCGGACATTGCCATTCGCGACGGGAAAATCGCCGGCATCGGCAAGGCGGGCAATCCGCTGGTGATGGAGAAGGTGGACATCGTCATCGGGGCATCGACGGAGATCATCGCCGGGGAAGGCATGATCGTCACGGCCGGCGGCATTGACAGCCATGTGCACTTCATCAGTCCTTCCCAGATTGAAACGGCCCTGTCCTCTGGCCTGACGACACTGATCGGCGGGGGCACCGGCCCGACGGCTGGCTCCAAGGCAACAACGGTCACCCCTGGTGAGTGGAACATCCACCGCATGCTGGAAGCTGCGGAAGGGATGCCGGTCAACGTCGGCTTTACCGGTAAAGGCCAGGCCGCCGCAATCGAACCCCTTGCAGAGCAGGTCCGGGCGGGGGTGATCGGGCTGAAGGTTCACGAAGACTGGGGAGCGACGGCATCGGCACTGGATCATGCGCTGACCGTGGCGGACCAATATGACGTGCAGGTAGCGGTACATGCCGATACCCTCAATGAAGGGGGCTTCATGGAGAACACGATGGCCGCGATCAAGGGCCGGGTGATCCACATGTACCATACCGAGGGTGCGGGCGGCGGCCACGCGCCGGACTTGATCAAGTCCGCAGGCTACCCTAACGTGCTTCCTTCATCCACCAATCCGACGCTGCCCTATACCGTGAACACGATCGACGAGCATTTGGACATGCTCATGGTGTGCCACCATTTGAACCCGTCGATTCCCGAGGATTTGGCGTTTGCGGACTCACGGATTCGGCGCGAGACGATTGCTGCAGAGGATATTTTGCAGGACATGGGCGTATTCAGCATGGTCAGCTCCGATGCCCAGGCTATGGGCCGGATTGGGGAAGTCATTCTGCGCACCTGGCAAACCGCTGACAAAATGAAAAAGCAGCGCGGCTCCCTGCAGGGTGACAGCGAACGGTCTGACAACAACCGCGCGAAACGATATGTCGCCAAATATACGATCAATCCGGCCATCACCCACGGTATTTCCGAATATGTGGGCTCGGTCGAAGTCGGCAAGATGGCCGACCTGGTCATTTGGAATCCGGCCTTTTTCGGGGTGAAGCCCGAGTTGATTCTGAAGAACGGCATGGTGGTTCAGAGCCTGATGGGGGATGCCAATGCGTCGATTCCGACGCCGCAGCCGGTCATCTACCGGCCAATGTATGCACAGTACGGCAAAGCTCTGGCTTCCTGCTCCGCTACGTTTATATCGCAATCGGCCTTTGATCTGGGCGTCCACGAAAAGCTGGGTCTGCAGAAAATCGTCCTGCCCGTCCGCGGCATTCGCTCTTTGACGAAAAAGGACATGCGGCTTAACAGCGAAACGCCAGAAATTACGGTCGACCCGCAGACATACGAGGTTCGGGTGAACGGGGATTTGATCACCTGTGATCCGGTCAGCGAGGTGTCGATGGGCCAAAGGTATTTCCTATTCTAAGCATGGAGGTAAGCGCGTTGATCATTGAACAAATCGTAGGCAATCTGGACCGATTGGAGCCGGAGGAAATCAAGAAACGCCATACCGAGAAGGTGTATCTGGAGAGTTCCGATCTCGTGAAACGGATCCAGCGCGTCAAGACCGACCACGGAAAAGAAATCGGGATTCGGCTGAAGGACCCTCGCGACCTTGTGGCAGGCGACATTTTATATATGGATGACACCAACATGATCGTGATCGATGTGCTTTCTGACGACCTGATCGTAATTCATCCGCGCAGCCTGAAGGAGATGGGGACGATCGCCCATCAGCTGGGCAACCGCCATCTTCCGGCACAATTTGAAGGCAATGAGATGCTTGTCCAGTACGACTATTTGGTGGAGGAACTGCTGATACAGCTCGGCATCCCGTACCAGCGGGAGGAGCGCAAGGTGAAGCAAGCCTTCCGCCACATCGGCCACAGCCATGGATAAATCGATGTTGTCCCTGCTGCAGCTGTGCGACTCCAACTTTCCGACCGGGGCTTTCAGCCATTCGTTCGGCCTGGAGAGCTACATTCAAGAGGGGCAGGTGCATGATCCGGCGACCTTTGCGAATTGGCTCGGCGTTTATTTGAACCAGCAGCTGGTGCATGCCGACGGGCTCGCCGCGCGCTGCGTGTTTGACGCCGTACAGGGGAACCGGCCTGACGAGGTGTGGAAATGGGACCGGCTGCTTACCGTGCAGAATCTGGCACGGGAGACGAGGGAAGGCACGCAGAAGATGGGGGACCGGATGCTTGCGCTCATCGAATCGATGTACAGCTTCCCCCTTCTCTCGCAATACCGGCAGCGCATCCGGGGCAAGGACAGCTTCGGACATCCCGCCGTCGTCTTTACGATGACGGGTCACCATTTGGGAGCAAGCCGGGAAGATACGCTTGTATTTTATCTGTACTCGGTGGTGGTCGGCCTGGTGCAAAATGCGGTCCGGGCCATCCCGCTCGGGCAGACGGCGGGGCAGCGAATCATCCGCGACGTTCAGGAGGCGCTGCCTGCTGCTGTCGACCGGATTCTCGCCTTGGACGAAGAAGACTTCGGCGTCCTGTCGCCGGGAATCGAGCTGTCCCAGATGAAGCATGAACGCGTCAATATCCGGATTTTTATGTCCTAAACTATTAATCTATAGAAAGAAGTGTTGAGGATGGAGCCGATCCGTATTGGAATTGGCGGCCCGGTAGGGGCCGGAAAAACGATGCTGGTGGAAAAGCTGACCCGCCATCTTGACGGCGAAATCAGCATGGCAGTAGTCACCAATGATATCTATACGAAGGAAGACGCCAAATTTCTGATGGCTAACGGGGTGCTCCCAGACGATCGGATCATCGGGGTGGAGACTGGAGGCTGTCCGCACACGGCAATCCGCGAGGATGCATCGATGAATTTCGCGGCGATCGATGAGCTGAAGGAAAGACATCCCGACGTACAGCTCATCTTCGTTGAGAGCGGAGGGGATAACCTCGCCGCTACGTTCAGCCCGGAGCTCGTTGATTTTTCCATCTATATTATCGACGTGGCCCAAGGAGAGAAGATTCCGCGCAAAGGCGGGCAGGGGATGATCAAATCGGACCTGTTTATCATCAACAAGACCGATCTGGCGCCTCATGTCGGGGCACGGCTGGAAGTGATGGAATCGGATACGAAGGTGTTCCGCGGCAACAAGCCGTTTGTCTTTACGAATCTGAAAAAGGAAGAAGGGCTTGACCAGGTCATCGCCTGGATCAAGGATAACGCCTTCCTCCACGGTCTGAGCTAGGTTATGAAGGATTGGACAGGCATTCTGCGGCTGGAGGCGGAAGAGCGGGACAGCAGGACGGTCGCGCGGAACGTCTATTTTCAAGGGGCCTTCAAGGTGATGCGTCCCATCTATCACGACGATTCCGGGCAGCCGTGTTATTATTTGCTGAATCCGGGGGGCGGCTACCTGGATGGGGACCGCTATCATCTTGGCATATCGCTGCTGGAAAACGCCCGGCTCACGCTGACGACGCAGTCGGCCACCAAAATCTACAAAACGCCGAACACGCCAGCGTACCAGGAAACGGAGATTTCGCTGAAAAAGGGAAGCTATCTCGAATACATTCCCGATCCGCTGATCGGTTACGAGCATGCCCGGTACGATCAAAAGACGGTGATCCGCATGGAAAAGGGGGCGTCGCTGCTGTACTGCGACAGCGTCACCCCCGGCTGGTCGCCCGAAGGCACCCTGTTCAGCTACGACACCCTTCGGCTTCGCACGGAGATCTATATGGACGGCGAGCTTGCCGTCTACGATCATATTAAACTGCAGCCTGCCGGCCAGCTGGTGAATGGGCTGGGGTTTCTGGAGGGGTACACGCATCTGGGATCGATGCTGTTCATCGGGGAAGAGGCGGATGCCGGACTGCTTGACGAGCTGTACAGCGCCGTTCACCCGGAGCCGGACGGGGTCCGGATCGGCATGTCGCTGCTAAATGTCCCCGGCCTGGCTGTCCGGATCCTAGCTCACTCCACCCAGGCGGTGGAACGGATCCAGGCGGAATGCCATCATCTCGTCAGCCGCCGTCTGTTCGGCAGGAATCCGAGCTTTCTGCGCAAATACTAGTTTCTTCCGCCGGCCGCAGCGATCCGTCCCGCCGGCTGCATGCTCTTCGCCAAACTTCTTTGCTAGCTTTTTTAGCCGGAAAGGTACCATTTCGAGATCATTGCGGATACACTGGTAGTATACAAGCCGGATAAAGCTGCCGGTTCGAGGTATATATCTATAAGAACGCAAGGAATGAAACGAAATGAACACATTAGGTTACGCAATACTCGGCGTGCTGGCCCGTACGCCGTGTTCGGGATACGAACTGGCTGCTTACTTGGAGGTTTTGTGGCCTGCCAAGCACAGCCAGATCTATCCGCTGCTGAATAAAATGGAGCAAAAGGGCCTGGTGGCATATGAGCATGTGGAGCAGACGGGACGGCCAGACAAGAAGACGTATTCCATCACGGATCAGGGCCGGGAGGCACTGGGGTCCTGGGTGGAAGAAAAGCCGGCGGACCCCGCAGTGCGGGACGAGTTCCTCATCAAGGTTTACTCGATGTGGTTGACCGATGAGGAGAACGCCAGAAAGTTGATCCTGGAACGGATCTCCAAGCTGAAGCTGAGAGTGACGGTCCGGGAGAAAAAAATTGCGTCGGTGGAGAAGGACCATACCCGCGCCTCCTCCAAGCATTTCGGGAGGTACGTGCTGCTGAACCGCAGCAATGTTCTCGACAAGGAAGAGATTTCGTGGTGCAAGTGGGTGCTGAATCTGATGGATAATCCGCTGATTGTCAAGTTTGTGATCGGGTTCATCGGCGCCGGCACGTTCAATACATTGATCCGGGGCATTTCGATGCTGTCCGAATGTTGACCGGCTCTTTCGTGAAAGGTGGAAACATGAAATTCATTTGGAACCGTTACATGCTGGGCGTGGCATTGATCCATGTCCTTGGGCTGCTTGCCTTATTTGCGGTGGTGCCCGCCCATCCGGCTTTTGTCGGTATGGGAATTGCGGCTTACGTCTTTGGCGTCCGCCATGCTTTTGATATCGACCATATCGCCGCAGTGGATAACACGATCCGCAAATTGGTGGCGCAGAAAAAGGATTCCCGGGGCGTTGGCTTCTTCTTTTCCCTGGGGCACTCGACCGTCGTCTTCCTGCTGGCGGTGCTGACGGCCATCTCCGTGCGCTTTGTCGCCAAGCATATGTCCGGGATGCAGGAGATCGGCGGCATCATCGGGGTGACCGTGTCAGGGGTGTTCCTGCTGTTTCTGGCCGTGCTCAATTTCATGCTGTTTACCCAGCTCTGGCGCACGTTCCGCAGAATCCGGGAAGATCGGATCGGGGAAGCGGAGCTTGAGGAGATGTTCGAAGCCAAAGGCTTCTTTACGCGATTTATGGGCAAATGGTTCAAGCTGGTCACGAAAAGCTGGCATATTTACCCGATCGGCTTTCTGTTCGGCCTCGGCTTTGACACCGCCACCGAGATTTCGCTGCTTACGATGTCGGCTGGGGCGGCCAACCAGCAGGTTCCGGTCCTGGGCATCATTGCGCTGCCTTTGCTGTTTGCGGCTGGCATGAGCCTGTTCGACACGCTGGATGGCCTCATGATGACCAAGAGCTATGCCTGGGCCAGTGACCGTCCGATCCGGAAGGTCTACTACAACCTGATCGTCACGGCGATTTCGGTGATCGCCGCCGTGGCAGTCGGCGCGGTGGAACTGGCGCAGATTACGACGGAGAAGCTGCATTTATCCGGCGGCATCTGGGACGTCATCGCAGGCATCGACTTTGGAAATTTGGGTATTTTCCTGGTCGTGGCGTTTCTGGCCATTTGGGGCGTGGCAGTGCTCATTTGGAAAGTTTACCGGATTGAAGAGCGGTATGCGGTGAAAGGGAAAAGTCTATAAGGATCGTGAAAGCAAAAACGGGACCTGCCCGGCGTGATGCCGGCGGGTCCCGTTTTTGGATAAACGCGGTCTGTCTTCATAGGAACGTGCGTCGATAAGCGTTTTTCTTTGTCCGCTAGTTCTTTCGGCGCGGAATCGTCAGTGTCTCCCAAGCGTCCGATTGAATCTGCTTGGCGATGTAAATGATCTGCCCGATATGGCTGGAATAGTGCGACATCTGCCGTTCGATCGCTTCCAGCACCGAATGTGGCTTTTCCCTGATGTAGACGGTCCGCAGCAGGTCATCGCCGCCGAGGGAGCTGAGCGCCTGCAGAAAGACGCCCCAGCCGCGGTTCCAGATGTCCAGCAGCTCATCTCTCGAGGCCACGGTGCCCTCGAACTCGCTGTCCCGGTCGCGGCCTTCTTTTTCCCCGTCGGAATCGAGGAAGTCCGTCCAGCGGGAGATCATATTCCCGCTCATATGATGAACGATAACCGCAATGCTGTTGGAGTCTTCGTTTAACGACCAATTCAGCTTATCGTCCGGAACCTGCGCGATCGCCTTCTCGGCGGAACGCTTCAGCTCGGCGAATTTATCGTTGACCACCCGGAAATATTCAGTTCCGATGTCGTGGGCGCTCATTCCAACCACCTCCGCAATAAAATGACTTCTTCACACCAGTATAGGGGCCGTCCTTCTTTCCCGGCAAGCAGAGAGGTGACTCTACGATACGGTTACTCCGCTTTGGGGCCAGGGGGCACCAGCTTATCGATACCGCCCATATACGGCCGAAGGGCGCTCGGAATGTAAATCGAGCCGTCTTCTTGCTGATGGTTTTCGAGCAGTGGGATCAGAATGCGGGGCGAGGCCACAGCTGTATTGTTCAGCGTATGGCAGTACTGAAGCCTGCCTTCCGCATCGCGGTAGCGGATGTTCGAGCGCCGGGCCTGGAAGTCGAGCAGATTCGACGACGAATGGGTTTCGCCGTAGGCTCCGCGGCTCGGCATCCAGGTTTCGATGTCGTACTGCTTATACGTCTTCTGCGACATGTCTCCGGTGCAGACGGCCATCACCCGGTAAGGAAGCTCCAGCAGCCGCAGGATCTCCTCGGCATGGCCGGTAATTTCCTGAAGCATCGCCTCCGACGCCGCGGGATCGTTCTCGCAGAGGACGACCTGCTCGACCTTGGCGAACTGGTGGACGCGGTACAAGCCGCGTACGTCGCGGCCCGCCGAGCCGATTTCCCGGCGGAAGCAGCTCGACACGCCCGCGAGCCGGATAGGAAGGGCGGCGTCGATCACTTCGTCGCTGTAGTACGACACCAGCGACACCTCCGAAGTACCGACGAGCCACTTGTCCTCACCAGCCAGCTCATAGGTCTGATCCTTCCCGGTAGGGAAGAATCCCGAACGGGCCAGCGCTTCGGGACGGACCATGACCGGCACGTCCATCGGCGTAAATCCGCACGACGCAAGGAGGTCAATTGCCAGCCGCTGCACGGCCAGATGCAGGAAGAGGCCAGCTCCCTTCAAATAATAGCTGCGGCTGCCCGCCGTCTTGACCCCGCGTGGAATATCGAACAGATCATGCAGCTCGCCGAGCGTGACATGATCCTTCATCTCAAAATCGAATTGCCGCGGCGTCCCAATCCGGCGGACTTCCACATTGTCGCTGTCGTCCTTGCCAATCGGCGTGTCCTCCGAGACAACGTTGGGGGCGAGCAGCATCAGTTCCTCAAATTTGCTGGTTGCCTCGCGCAGCCCGGCTTCGCAGCCGTCCAGGCTGCGGTTAATCTCCTTCACTTGGCCCTTAAGCTGCTCCGCGGCTTCGTCCTGGCCCTGCTTCAGCAGCCCCGCGATGCTCTTGGTCAGCTCATTGCGCTGCGCCCTTAGCGATTCCGTCTCCTGCAGCAGCCTTCTTCGCTTCTCGTCCCATTCCAGCAGATCGTCCACCTGAAAGGGAATGTTTTTTTGCTCCGCGACTTGCTGTACCTGCTCCTGATGGTCACGGATGAATTGAATGTTTAGCATCGATACCGTCTCCTTTGTCTCTTTGTCCTGTAAAAATGCAAAAAGCGCCCTCATCCCTTGGGACGAGGAGCGCTTGCTCGCGGTGCCACCCAATTTGACCAGCCTGCCCGAAGGCAGTGCCGATCCGCTTGGTTCCGCGATAACGGACGGAGGCCGGTTAACTTAGAGAGAGAATGGTGAAGCCGCTGCACCGTTGTGCTGCGTACACATGGGAATCGCCATCCGCTCCGGTCGAAAACGCCTCACAGTTGGATGCTGTTCATCGGCGTAATGTCACTGTTCAGTTCTTTGCGGTTTAGTATAGCGTAAACCGATCAAAAGCACAATATACGTACATCCCTTACCTGGATGAATACTCCTCCAAAAGCTTTTGTATGCTTTGGTGAATGCGGAGCAGGCTCTCCACATCGGAAGCGGGGAGCTGCTCGAGGGCATACGCCATGGCTTGGTAGGAGCGGGGCTTAGCCGCCGACCGAAGGGAACGCTCCTGTCCATCAGCGGTAAGGCTCAGTTTGACCTCCCTGCGGTCTGTCTCGGAGATAACACGGTCCACCAATCCCGATTGGACGAGGCCTTCCACTTGAACGCTAAGGGTGCTTTTAGGAGAAGAGAGACGCTCGGTTAATTCTCTTAGTGTCATGCCGGGCGCGGTATACAGCGTGTTCAGGATGGCGAGCTGCAGCACGGTTAATCCCAGGCCCTCCGCGTTGCTGCGGGTAAACTCCAGAAGGCGTTTTTGAATGCCGGAAAAGGATTGAACGACTTCACCGGCCAGCTTGATTTGAGGATCTTGGCGTTCTTGGTGATCCATGGCTAAAGCAACCTTTCGTTTATAAATTTGTTCAATGATGAACAGTTCAAATATGGACAAATTATATGCGGATCTGGGGCATTTTTCAAGGTTCAAATCTCCGATTCCGGGTTAAAAACAAGTACCACATTCTAACGAAAGAAAGGTGATCACGATGATCGGACTCGCGATTTTGTTTTTGATCATTGCCATCGTAGCTGCGATTTTCGGCTTCTTCGGCATCGTTTCTGCGCTCGTTGGCGTCGCAAAGGTGCTGTTCTTCGTCTTCCTGATCCTGTTTATTCTGTCGCTGATTTTTGGCAGAAGACGGAGCAGTTGACGCTAGCTGCGCGCTGATCCCGTTCATACGAACACTCGATAAGAGCAGAAAAGGCTTGCGCCCACATACGTGTGGGACAAGCCTTTTTTGGGTTGAAAAAATTCGAAACGACGTACGTTTTATCCGGTCCGCATGCTGGTGTTTGCAGCAGGCTTTCGCGCGGGCTTCCGCCAAAACAAGGTCAGGCTTTGGGTGGTGCACCAAAGCGCAAACAGCAGAAACAGCACCGACCAGGCGATGGCAGGGAGCACCGTCATGTGAGCCAGGTTGGCCGCGTCACCGGCCTGCCGCGGATTGGTCAAGGAAGTGATGGCCAGGGTAAGCGGCCCGACAACCGATTCTTCCAGGCAAAGGAAGGCGAGCAGAAGGTAATAGAAGTTGCGCACGGTGCTGCCCAGCAAATAAAACACGATGTTCAGCGCCATAAAGATGACGAGCCACCAAACGCCGTAGCTGTTCCGGACAAAAAAGAGCAGGTTGACGGCAGCCAGCAGCGTGATCAGGATCAGCCCTGCGGCCTGCTTGCGTTTCGCGTACCCGTAGAATAGAAGCACAGCGAAGATGGAAGCGATCGTATACCCCGACAGCGAGACGAGCACGGAGCTCCAACCGGAGGATAAATAGGAGTAGGTGGTCCCGCTGTGATCGGCATTGAGCTCGATGCGCAGGACCCTTCCGGAGAGCAGCAGGGTGACGACCGCATGGCCGAACTCATGAATCATCGTATCCAGGGTGCGGAACCAGGAGGAGAACGGGATCAGCCGGGTCAGAATCGCGGATGCGACAAGAAACAATACAGCCTTCAAGGATTTATTCACGGGCAACGGGCAGCTCCTTTCCAAACGGTAACATGCGGATCTAATCTTTTGTTCCATCATACACGATCCAATGAAAAAGGGAAGCGCAGCGGAGCTGCACTTCCCGGTTGTTGCGAAACGAGTATATTGCAGGCGAGCGGCTTACAGATCGTCGAATCCGTTGTCGTCGCCGACTTTGCCGTAGTTGCGGGACTTGGCTTCAAAGAAGTCCGTTTTGGTGGCGTTCAGCGCCTCGTCGGAGAAAGGACGAATCCATGGCATGCAGTTGGAGTCCACGCCTTCGTAACCTTTTTCCATCCCCATCATTTTCAGGCGTTTGTTGGCGATGTACTTGATGTAGTCGGACAGCTCATTCAAATCGATGCCTTTGACCTCGCTGAGCGTGTAGTGAGCCCAGTTCGTTTCCAGCTCAACCGCGCGGTCGATCGTGCGGTAGACGTAGTCCATGTTCTCCTTCGTGTTCAGCTCAGGGAAATCCTTGAGTAGCTGCTTGAACACTTCGCCGAAGAAATAGCAGTGCTGGTTCTCGTCGCGCTGGATGTAGGAGATCATTTGGCTAGTCGCCATCATCTTCTGGTCACGGGCCAGGTTGTAGAAGAAGGCGAACGTGCTGTAGAAGAAAATGCCTTCCAGGATCAGGTCGGCCACAAGTGCTCTAAAGAACGTTTGCGGATTTTGCTCGTCGCGGAACTCCTGGTAGATTTCCGAGATGAAACGGTTGCGGTCGAGCAGCACCGGATCATGCTTCCAGTATTCGAAAATCTCTTTCTGCTCCTGCTCTGATACGATCGAGGACAGCACGTAGGAGTAGGATTGATTGTGCACGACTTCCTGCTGCCCGATGATAGCCGAGATGGCCTCCAGCGAGGAATCGGTAAAATAACGCTTTACGTCGCCGATGAACATCGTCTGCATCGAGTCCAGCACGGCTAGCAAAGAAATGTTGATCTTGAAGGTGCGCTGCTCTTCCGGATCGAGGTTGACGAACTGCTGCGCGTCTTTGGCCATCGGAATTTCGTCGGCGATCCAGTGGTTCAGCAGCAGAACCTTATACAATTTGTACATATGGGGCATGCGGATATCGTTCCAGTTCAGGATGCCCGAGCATTCTCCTTCGATGATGCGGGTCGAGCGGTTCGGCGCTTCGGTGTTAAAAATCTTTTGCATTTGCATACTCGATTCCTCCTCGTAGTTCTGTTTTTACTTGCTTATATATCAACATCCACCGCAGAATGCTGTAATCCATATCAGTTGATCTGCACCAGTGATCTTTAACTTAAGGTTTCGGATAGTCTGCCTCAAATGGTTCATGCAGTATCTTTCCATTCCAGTTGTACTTATCCGTTTAATCGGACGCGTGGCGAGCTCCTGCATTTTGCGAAGCAAAACAGGGAGCAAAGCCGCGCGACGCAAGGGGTCTCCGAGAATCGAGGAGACCACCACTCGCACCGCTCAAACGTAAAAGCGTGTCCCCCATAACCTGCAAAGCAGGAGGGGGACGAAAGCGACTCTCAGCACATATTCACATCAAAAAAATCCGCCACCCGCCGGACATCCACCAACATTCCGGGTGTCCAGAGGGCAGCGCCCTCGGGGCCCTCCCTTGGAAGGGAGGGTTTGGGAGGGATCGAAAAAGGTTTTAGGCTTTAATATCTTTTACGATGCACACGACTCGCACTCTTCAATCGTCAGCGCACGGCTGCGGACGTAGTACGTCGTTTTGATGCCGGCTTTCCAGGCGTGAAGGTGAAGCTCCAGGAATTCCGTCGCGCGGATATCCGGACGAACGTACAGATTGAAGCTTTGAGCCTGGTCGATATGGCGCTGACGCGCCGCGGCCATCTTGATGGACCAATGCTGGTCAATCAGGAATGCCGTTTTGTAATACCAGATCGTCTTCTCGGACAGGTCCGGAGCCGGGTTGGCGATCTTGTAGGTCGTTTTTTCCTCGTAAGACAGAAGGTCGTACAGCGGATCGATGCTGGCGGTGGAGCCGGCAATGATCGAAGTCGAGCCGTTTGGCGCGATAGCGAACAGCCAGGCGTTGCGGACGCCGTTCTGCTGCACTTCCTGCTGGAGCTCTTTCCACTCCTCGGTGGTAACGAACTTGCCTTCATGCTCGCCGTCGACATAACCGCGGCTGGTGAAGTAAGCGCCGTTCTCCCAGTCGGAGCCTTTGAACTTCGGATAGTGGCCTTTTTCTTTGGCCAGCTCCATGCTGGATTTGACGAGCAGGTAGTTGATTTTTTCGTACAAATTGTCGTTATATTCAACCGCTTCGTCGGACTCCCAGCGGATGCCTTCGAGGGCGAGCAGGTGATGCAGGCCGAAGGTGCCGAGTCCAACCGCGCGGTATTGGCTGTTCGTATATTGGGCTTGCAGGACTTCAATGTTGTTGATGTCGATGACGTTATCCAGCATGCGTACCTGGATCGGCACCAGACGGTCCAGCACATTGTCCGGAACGGCACGGGCCAGGTGAATCGAGTTCAGGTTGCAGACGACGAAGTCGCCGGGAACCTTGGAAATGACGATCCGGGTTTGGCCGTCTTTGGTCACGAGTTCTTCTTTTTCCACCACGGTGGCGGACTGGTTCTGCATAATTTCGGTGCACAGGTTGGACGAGTAGATCATGCCGTGTGCACGGTTCGGGTTCGCGCGGTTGACGGTATCCCGGTAGAACATGTACGGCGTGCCGGTTTCCAGCTGCGATTTCATGATGCGCTTCATGATGTCGATCGCAGGCACCGTAATTCTTGGAAGCAGCGGGTGGGCAACCGCTTCGGCGTACTTCTCGCGGAACGATCCTTGACCGACCGTTTCGTCATAATAATCCTCAAGACCCGCCGGACGGCCGTTGGCATCCTTCCAGCCCATGATCTTCTTCACTTCATGCGGGCAGAACAGGCTCCACTCGCTGCGAGCTTCGACCGCCTCCATGAACAGGTCAGGCAGGCACACGCCATGGAACACGTCATGCGCTCTCATGCGCTCGTCACCGTTGTTCAGCTTCAGGTCCAGGAAGGCCAGGATGTCTTTGTGGAAGACGTCCAGGTAGACGGCAACCGCACCTTTACGGGTACCGAGCTGGTCAACGCTGACCGCCGTGTTGTTCAGCTGGCGGATCCAAGGGATGACGCCGGAGCTGGTGTTCTTGTGACCGCGGATGTCGGAGCCGCGCGCCCGGACTTTGCCGAGGTAAACGCCGATGCCGCCGCCCATTTTGCTGAGACGGGCCACGTCGGTATTGGAGTCGAAAATCCCTTCCAACGAGTCGTCCACCGTGTCGATAAAGCAGCTGGACAGCTGACCGGCGACCTTCTTGCCGGCGTTGGACATCGTTGGCGTGGCGGCGGTCATGTACAGGTTGCTCATGGCCCAATACGCTTCCTTCACGAGCTCAAGGCGCTTGTCCTCTGGCTCGGTGTGCATCAGGTACATGGCGATGACCATGTAGCGCTCCTGCGGGAGCTCCATGACGCGTCCGTCGAAATCATGCGCCAGGTAGCGGTCGGACAGGGTCAGCAGCCCGATATAGTCGAACAGCAGGTCGCATTTGTAATCGATGCAGCGGCCCAATTCTTCAATTTGCTCTTTGGTATAGCAGGTGAGGAGCTCCTCGCGGTAGATTCCTTTTTGCACCAGCTCGGTAATGAGAGGGTAGAACGCACCATATGGCTCGTCAGGATAGGCTTTGTAGCGGCGGTTGTAAGCGGCCTTCTTGTACAGGGAGGTCAGCAGCGAGCGCGCTGCGGCGAACTTCCAGTTCGGCTCCTCCTTGGTGACCAGCTCAAGCGCCGACATCGTGAACGCGCTGCTGATTTCGTCGCCGGTGACTTCCTCGCGGCGCAGTTTGCTCTGCACGCCCCGGAGGAGGCGCTCCTTGTCCAGGGTCTCCAGCCCCTCCAGGATTCGGTCGGCATAAACGGAGAGACGGATTTCATCAAAAGCCAGCTGACGGTTGTTCGGTTTGGTAACGAGCTGCGGCATGGTGCAGATCTCCTTTCAAAGTTTGTATATTTGGTATAACGGAAAGTAGGACGATGCTGTTAAGAGGGAGCTCTTGCTGTGCTTGCCCATACAAAAGGCATTTCCGAAGAACCTGAAGCACAGGTACGAAAATGCCGCTAGATCCCGTATGCCCTATTTACGAGCATGGGAAAAAATATCTATCATCCTATGTATAGATATCGACTGGCATCACGCACCTATTCCTCGTAGGCCTTTCGTGAGACAAAACAGGCAGGTCTCCTGACTCCCGAAAATGCGATATTCGGCGCCTTCCCGTCCGCATGACAGACAGTGGCCTTAGCCGATATCGTGCCGAAAGCTCGGAGCTCTCGGCCTTCCGGTTACAGTGGCGGGACCGTGACGGATTCACACCGTGCTTCCCTATTATGAACGCCTGGCAAATTCAGCCGTGTTCACCTGTTTCCACTATATTTGGTTGCTTTCATACTAATTTAACCCAATATCTTGTGTTTGTAAACCTAGTTCCTCTTAAAAGACGAGCAATGAGAATTATACCAGATGGACCCCCGGGGCGCTACTGTGAACCATTGGAGATTAACCTCTAGAGGGGGCTGAAAAGGTAGAAATCGGGCGGAATTTGCAGGAAAAACGCGAATAAAAAATTTTGCGGGCTATCCTTTTGCGATTCCGCAGGCGGTCGGGTACAATAAAATTAGGAATAAAGTTCGATCCGCTTGCAAAAGGATAAAGGAGGCGCACGACCATGGCAATTGCAGAGGTAACGATCATTCCGATCGGAACGGCAACGACCAGCCTGAGCTCCTATGTGGCACAAATGCAGCAGGTGCTGGCGGAGCAGAAGGGGATCAGCTACGAGCTGACGTCGATGAGCACGATCATCGAGGGGGCTCTTCCGGATGTATGGCAGGCGATTGCAGCCCTTCACGAAGCACCGTTCCTGGCGGGCGCGCAGCGCGTATCCACTTCGGTCAAAATCGACGACAGACGGGACAAAGCCTCATCCAGCGCCCAGAAGCTGCAATCGGTCCGCGACAAATTGAAATAAATTCCAATCGCAATGAAGTATTGCATTTTGGAGAAGAAGTTGTATAATAGTTTTTGTTTGACGGAAAATTTCATTTTCCACGCTGGTGTAGCTCAGGGGTAGAGCAACGCACTCGTAATGCGTAGGTCGGGGGTTCAATTCCCTTCACCAGCATCTTTCATAAGCCTTACAGGACGCGGGTTTCCGGATTTCGGAGACCGCGTCTTTTTTGTTGAGTTGGGCGATCTTCTACCATTTTTCTACCTTTAAGTGCGTTTACCCATACCAAATAGTGGAATACACATATTGTAATATTAACTTCTGACAAAGGAGGTACATGTATGAGCGACGGTGTTGTTGGTGGCGTAGGATACGGTTACGGTTTGCACAGCAATGTAGGTGCTATCCTGGTGCTCTTTATTCTTTTGGTAATTATCGTTAAGGCATTCTGTTGGTAATAAAAAGTCAGGAATGAGGAAGTTCCTGCTGGCTAAGTGCTGGCAGGGGCTTTTTTATTTATAAATAAAGTAGTTCCTTACTATCTAGGTCCGTACAGGTTGGTTACTAGGGTAGCACGTGTTGTGCTAATCCCGTCAGCCCGCCGTGGGCTCTCTCGAGACCGAGAAAAAATAGTCTTTTAAACCGCTGACTCTGTCCACAACGCTCAAAGGTTTCTTTCATAGAATAAAACTGATCCTATGAAGAAAGGGGAATATCACATGAGCGAAGTTGGTGGAGTTGGTTATGGTGGCGGCTGGTCGACGAGCGTCGGCATCATTCTCGTCCTCTTTATTCTGCTTGTCATCATCGCGAAAACTTGGGGATATTAATTGCTGAACGGTCCTTAGCCCGCCTGGTCGATCCGGAGGCATGAGACCAACACAAGCGAAGCGCAGTGATCCGTTATGGATCCTGCGCATTTTTTCATATAGAACGTATCCCACGCATAATTTCCTGTCCCCGAAGCCACAATGGGTAGGATGCGATTTGCAGAGAATTAGGAGGTTCCACCCCATGTATTTTTATAAAGAAGACCTGATTAACCTGATCGTACCGGACAAGCCCGATCCCAGCGCTGCCAAGGTGATGCAGGAAACGCTGGGCGGACGCTTCGGCGAAATGCGAACGATGATGCAGTTCTTTTTCCAAAGCAACAATTTCCGCGGGAAAGACACCCAGTTCCGCGATCTGATCCGCGGCGTGTTTTTGGAGGAAATCAGCCACGTCGAGCTGGTGCAGCACACCATCAACCAGCTTCTTACCGGCTCGGGCGCGGAAGGTGCCGGAAATTCGGGGTCGGACGGTGCGCCGCTGGATGAGGCGATCAAGCATGCCAATCCGCACCATTTTATTATGGGAGCCCAAAGCTCGCTTCCGGTCGATGCCGCCGGCAACCCGTGGAACGGCAACTATGTGTATGACCACGGCAACCTGATCAGCAACCTGTTGGACAACCTGGTGCTGGAATCGACAGGGGTGCTGCAAAAATCGCGGATTTACGAAATGAGCACCAACCAGACGTTCCGCGAGACGCTGGCCTTCCTGATCGTACGCGACAATGCGCATCAAAACGCCTTCGCGAAGGCGCTGGAAACGCTCGGTGTCAATTGGGCCAAGCTGTTTCCGGTACCTAACTATGACATCAACAAGTATCCGGAATGCCGCAAGTATGTCGATATGGGCTTCCATAACGCACAATTTAACTTCCGGTTGGACAGTACCCGCATCGGCGAAATTTTCAGCGGACAAACGCCTAGCCGTAACGGCGGGGAGCTGAGAGTGATCCAGCCGCCGGAGGGCTTCCCGGTACCGATGATGCCTGAGCTGGCCGATGAGCACAGCCCTGGGATCACGGATATGAATCGTTAAGGCTGACAGCCTCCCCGGGCTTCTGTAGTCCTAGTAAAGCGTCCCAAGCCTGAATAATCCCGGTACCCCTGGGTAAAATACGGGGGATCATTCCAAGAGGAGGTAAACAGCAATGACGATGGTTCGCGACGTAATGACCAAGGACGTAAAGGTATGCGCACCCCATGATTCGGTCACGGCTGCGGCGCAAATCATGCGCGATGTCAACTGTGGATCGGTTCCGGTCTGCGAAGGCAAAAAAGTGGTAGGTATGATTACCGACCGCGATATCGTGCTGAACTGCGTAGCTGCGGGTAAAGACCCTGGCAGCGTACACTGCCATGACTGCATGACAAGCGGTGTCATTTCGTGCTCGCCGGACACCGATGCTCACGAGTGCGCGCAATTGATGGCCGACCATCAAATCCGCCGCATTCCGGTTGTAGAAAACGGAGAAATGGTAGGGATCTGCGCAATTGGCGACCTGGCGACGATGAACATCCACATCAACGAAGCCGGCGATGCGCTCAGCCAAATTTCTGAACCTCTCCATTAAGAGGACGGCTCTGCAGGGAAACTAGTTCGCAGCAGAAGCACCCGTAAAGCGAAAGCGCGATACGGGTGCTTTTTCGTCTATTGTGGCGTTCAGATTTTCTGTTGACTTCAGGCCAATCGCTCATTACAATAATTTGTAACAACATAGGCGATGGAGTTCGCCTTTAACCGCCCGTGAGCTAATGACTCCTACCAGTGCAGACACTGGTAGGAGTCTATTTTTTTGCAGACATTCCGGCACCGGGACAAGCAGGGGAGCGGTAATTTGCCCCTGAATGAGGAACAATAGGAAAATACATCATAGCTGGGGGGAAACCGCTGTAATGGGAAAACGGATGACGAGGGGAAAACGCAGGTTATATGTATACGCAGGCAAATTCATGCATCTCGCGCTGCTTGGCTATATCGTGAAGTGGTCGGTCATCGGGAGTCTGGTGGGGGTGCTCACAGGCTCCGGATCGGCCTTGTTTCTGGCAGCGCTGGATGCCGTTACGCAGCAGCGTCTGCAGCACCCGTGGCTCCTATGGCTGCTTCCATTTGGGGGAGCCTTGGTGAGCTACCTGTATTGGAAATACGGCAAGGACGCGTCCAAGGGCAACAACTTGATACTAGAGCAGATTCATGACGGCGGCGGAGCTATTCCGCTGCGCATGGCTCCGCTCGTCCTGTTCGGAACGATTCTGACCCATTGGTTCGGCGGCTCGGCCGGACGGGAAGGTACGGCGGTGCAGGTGGGTGGAAGCTTGTCGGAATGGATCGGCAAGAGACTTCGGCTGAGCCCCGCCGACCGTCGCATCATTCTAATGTGCGGCATCAGCAGCGGTTTTGGCTCGGTCTTTGGGACGCCGCTCGCCGGAACAGTCTTCGGGCTTGAGGTGCTTGCGTTGGGAATGATCCGTTACGAAGCGCTGTTTGCCTGTTTTGTGGCGAGCTTTATCGGGGATTTGACCACAAAGGCCTGGGGAATTCATCATATTCACTATTCCGTAAACACGATTCCGGCGATTACGCTGATCACGGTGCTGAAGGTCGTGCTCGCGTCGATGGTGTTCGGCCTGGCCAGCATTTTGTTCAGCGAGCTGACGCATTGGCTGAAGGCGCGGTTCACCGGCTGGTTCCGGAATCCGGCGGTGAAGAGCTTCGCCGGGGGCTGCATCCTGATTGCCGTTGTCTACGCATTCGGCACAAGGGAATACCTCGGGCTTGGCCTTCCGCTGATCGGCGATGCTTTTGAAGGGACGGCGCCAAAGCTGGCGTTTCTCTGGAAAACCGTGTTCACTTCAATTACGCTTGGGGCCGGATTTCAAGGCGGAGAGGTGACTCCGCTCTTCGTCATCGGCGCAACGCTGGGCAGCACGCTGGCGGACTTGCTCCATCTAGCGGTGCCGTTTATGGCAGCCCTCGGTTTTATTGCAGTGTTCAGCGGTGCGACGAATACCCCGATTGCCTGCTTTATTATGGGGATCGAGCTGTTTGGTTCGGGGAATTTGGTGTACATGTTCATCGCCTGCGTCGTCAGTTATTATTTTTCCGGGCATACCGGCATCTATGGTTCGCAGCGGATCGGGGTGTCCAAGTCCAGGCTGCTGCGCCTGCCGGAACAGGCAACGCTGGCTTCGGTCCGAGGGAAGAAGGGAAGGCAGAAGGGGAAAAGGGAGCGCGCCTAATTTTTTTGGCAAGACATCTTCCCCTCTGGGCGCCCTGGGCATATGCTATCCCATCATCGATTGGAGGGATTGCATTGTCTTCTGGAAAGAAAGCCCAAGTAAAACACTTAGCATGGCATGAAACATTGGAAATGCATGAGCTGGTAGCAGCACAGTCCAACGACCTGATCTGCCTGAAAATGGACATCGGCAAGGTCACCGATCCGCAGCTGCATGCCCTGTATAAAGAGGCTATCATGAGCCTGGAGCAAAACATAAAGGACCTGCTGCAGTTTTACCCGCAAGCACCGGTCCCGGCAGCGAGAGGCGGCAAAGCCGAAGCGGCAGACATGACGGGCTTTTATGCCGGCCATTTGCTGGGCAAGGCCAAAGGTTGGGTTCGCAATTACGCGCTTGCGATTACGGAAACGGCAACACCGGCCTTAAGGGAGGTTTTCGTTAAGCATCTGAACAATGCGATCAAACTCCATGCCAAGGTTTTTGATTTTATGGAGGAGCGTTCGCTGTACCCTGCTTACGATCTGGAGCGGCTCCTGGCCAATGATATGGAAAATGCGAAAAAGGCGTTAAGCATGTAACATCTGCACCGCTTGGGGCAAGGGGAAAAAGAGATATCGAGGAAAGTCCGGGAGCCTGGTCCCGGGCTTTCCTCGTTTTTCGGCCAGATCCTACACCGTGAAGCCGGGCCTCCCCAGCTGTTGGCTTATGCAGTATACTTTCCTTAAAGTAATAAATAGTTTACGTGGAACGAATAAATAGTTTACGTGAACCGGATTAACAGTTTAGGAGGTGAACGGATGTGATTATGGTCAGCTCTTGCCTGGCCGGACTGAAGGTCCGCTATAACGGAACGGACAGCCTAAATGACGTGGTTCAGCAATTGGTGGAGCAGAACAGGGCAGTGACGGTCTGCCCCGAACTGCTGGGGGGATTCGTCACCCCGAGAGAGCCTGCGGAGATCGTAGGCGGTGATGGGAGGGACGTACTGGAGGGCCGGGCCAGGGTTGTTGAGAAATCGGGCCGGGACGTCAGCGGTATGTATATTCAGGGGGCTCACCGGACGCTGGAGAAAGCCCGTGAAGTCAGTGCGTCCATGGTGGTGCTCAAAGAGTACAGCCCTTCCTGCGGAAGCGCCATGATATATAACGGTTCCTTCGCCAATGAGAAGGTAGCTGGCAGCGGGGTGACAACCGCCCTGCTGGAACGGGAGGGCATTCGGGTGATGTCCGAAGAGACGTTTCTGGAGGTTTTGGACTCAGGGCTCCTCTAAAATCGCTGGCATCGCTCGTCCATCCCGTAAAAGTTTCGGACAAGTTTGCCGGGGCGGATGAATATATATGACCTTAAAGGAGGTCATATGATGCTCAAGAAGAAACGGTTTCGCAACTATGCGCTCTGGATCAGTATGGTCTCACAGGTGCTTCTGCTGGTGCAGCTGATCGGCCATCTCACAGGCGCGTTTGAACTGTCGGATATGAAGCGGCAAGAGCTCGTGGCGGCCGCAGACCTGGTGCTCGGAATTTTGGCGACGCTGGGGATTATCTCCAACCCGACCAAGCCGAACAGCGGCGGATATAATTTGTAGACGGGAACCCTGCCGTGCAGCCGTCGGCTGCCGGGCAGGGTGTTTTTTTTGCCAAATTCGGGTGTCTCCGTATAGAAATGAATCCGTATGGAAGCTGCATCCCTTCTTGGCGGCGCGATTTCGGGTAGGAACGATCTGTCCCGTTTGATATGATGGAAAGAAAGACTTGCCGGGAGGAGAAGCTTCATGAAAATACTGGTATCAGGATTTGAGCCCTTTGGCGGAAATGCGGTCAATCCGACGGAGCAGCTCGTGCGGGATATCCGGGAGGAGACGTTTGCGGAGGCCGAGATCCGGACGGTTCTGCTTCCGGTCCATTATGACGAATGTGCCGAAAGGCTGCTTGAGGCGGTGCGTGACTTTCAGCCGGACGCCGTAATCTGCTGCGGTCTGGCCGCAGGCCGGACAGCGGTAACGCCGGAGCGGATCGCCGTGAACGTCAAGGACGTTGCGCCGGAAGCGGCTTACGCCGACAACAAAGGGGAGAGACCGCAGGATCTGCCCATTAATCCGGCAGGACCGGACGGATTGTTCTCGCGGCTGCCGATCCGCGAGGCCGTGAACCGGCTGAAGGCGGAGGGGATTCCGGCTGCCGTGTCCGAGTCAGCCGGCACGTTTATTTGCAACAACACGATGTACGCCGTGCTGGATTATATCCGTGAGCAGAAGCTGCCCACGCTGGCGGGTTTTGTTCATTTTCCGGCCTCCACGGAAATGGCGCTGCAGAAGCCGGGCCTGCCTTCGCTGCCGCAGGAAACGATGCTGCGGGCGCTGCGCGTGATCATCCATGCAACGATCGATGCGGCAAAGCAGCAGTGGCAGCCCGCGGTGTAACGGGTATCGCTCACCGCCTGACACCTCCAGGTGCTTGTTCAAAACAAGCGCCGGGGGTGTTTTTTGCTGTTATTGCCCTTCGCCGGCGCGGTGAACCGGACGCTTGATAAAAACGATCAGGGCCGGTTCTTCCGCAGTTTGCCAAGGGAGCAGTTTCCGAATATGATCCGTCTGGCTTCCCATACGACCGGTTCCGGGTGGTAGGAGGAATTCGAATTCGGGCTGGACGTCCTGATGGACGGCTTCCGGCAGAGGCTGACCGACTGATCCGGCGCTAAGCAAAAAAATCAGGGGGACTAGGAAGTCCGCCCTGATTTTTTTCCGTAAAACACCGCAAAGTCCAAATACTTGTACATACAGTCCACGTCTTCAAAGCCGGCCTCTTCCATCCACTGCATTTGATCGGCGGCGGTAGCGTTGATATCCAGGCTTCTGCGTTCAATCGACGCCTGAATGGCATCTTCCGGCAGACCGCTTGCCCTGATTTCTTCCAGCCAGCGTCTCCGGTAATATACGTCCGCCTGGTCGGTATGGCCTTTCACCTGATCGGCATTGACAAAGATGCCGCCTTCATTCAGCAGCCGATGGATCGTGGCGAACAGCTGCCTTTTTTCCGGGTGGGTCAGATGATGAATGGAGAGGGAAGAGACGACGGCATCGTAAGTTTGCGTAAACGGATAACTGCTGTAATCCCCGGTAATATAATCTACATTGGGTGCCCCGTGGAACCGCCGGCGGGCCTCCTGCAGCATGCTGTCGCTTAAATCCATCAGCGTAAGCCGGGCCTCAGGGTATTTGAGCAGTACCATGCTGGAGAACAGGCCTGTTCCGGCCCCCAGATCCAAAATACATGGAGAAGAATTGCCGCACTCCACCAGGGACAGAGCCATCCCGTAAAAGTCGTCGAAGCAGGGAATCAATCCCCTCCGCTGCCGGTCATAATCCTTTGCATTGGCGTCAAAAAGCTTGATCACAGATCTGTCCATCACCATTCTCCTTTACCCGTGGATTGTTGGAATTGACTTCATTGTACCGGCAGTCCGCTAATTATGGAAATATATAAACCGTATTATACTTATAGGTATTTCCTATATCTTTCCTTCTACGGATCAGCATTGATAAGCTCGAGAGAGTTGTGGCGGCAAGGTCCTTTAACCTCGGGAACATCGCGCATTTTCATAGGGCAAATGGACCTGAATGATATTTGTCCAAACCGATTAGCCTTACGCGGCATACGATAGAGTATAAACAGGAGAGAGGGGGAGAAACCATGAGTGGTGTAGGAAACCCATTTACCTCAACGGGAGCCATCCTGGTTCTGTTTATTCTGCTCGTCATCATTACCAAATCCTTTATCTACTAATCCATGGACCCAAGCGGTCCTTGGACAACGAAGCTCCCGCCCTCCGGCGGGGCTTTCGTCATTTCATAAGAAAGGCAGATACCGCAGTATATACATATGGATTGAAAAAGGAAATATAGACAAGTAAATGGGAGAATGGATTAGTATACAGAGGGAAATAGCGCATACATGCAGTTTTGGGTTCGGACGATTATAACGCTATAATGAAAAACAGTGAACCATCGGACCCGGCGAACCTGAGAGTGGGGAGCCCGCTTGAACCTCTCGCAACATTTCATGAACGGATAGCAGCACGATCAGCCCTACAGATACAACTTTATATCCACAGGAGGGATTATTTCTTGTTTTTGAACTGGATCAAACAAGGCTTCTTTAGCAATGTCAGAAAAGATATTTTGTCCGGTCTAACCGTTGCCTTTGCGCTTATTCCCGAAGCGATCGCGTTCTCTATTATGGCCGGCGTGGATCCGATGGTCGGTCTCTACGCATCCTTTGTGATTGCCGTCAGCATTTCGTTTTTCGGCGGACGCCCGGGGATGATTTCGGCGGCCACCGGTGCCATGGCATCCTTGATGGGACCGATCGTTGCCAAGTACGGGATCGAGTATTTGTTTGCGACTACAGTGCTGACCGGCATTCTGCAGTGGATCATGGGGGCGCTGAAATTCGGGCGCTTCATCACATTTATCCCGCAATCGGTCATCGTGGGCTTTGTTAACGCGCTGGCGATCGTTATTTTTATGGCGCAGCTGCCGAATTTTGAAGGGGCTACCTGGATCATGTACTTGATGGTGGCCGCGACGCTGCTGATCATTTATCTGTTCCCGCTGCTCACCAAAGCAGTGCCTTCAGCGCTTGTCGCCATTATCGTCATGACGATCATTTCGGTGCTGACCCATGCCGATGTCCGTACCGTTGGCGATATGGGTACCATTACGCAGTCGCTTCCCGCATTTCATGTTCCGTCGGTTCCCTTGTCGTTTCATATGTTCCTGACGATTATGCCTTACGCGCTGGCGCTCGCGGTCGTTGGCATGACCGAGACGCTCTTGACCGCCAACCTGGTGGATGAGCTGACCGATACCGGCAGCAACAAAAACCGTGAGATCAAAGGGCAGTAGGGCATCGCCAACATCCTCACCGGCTTTTTCGGCGGGATGGCGGGCTGCGCCATGATCGGCCAGACGGTCATCAACGTAAAGTCGGGGGGCCGCTCCCGGCTGTCGACCTTTATCGCCGGCGCCTTTCTGCTGTTCCTGATCCTCGTGCTCGGCGATGTCGTCAGGCAGGTGCCGATGGCAGCGCTGGTGGGCGTTATGATCATGGTGTCGGTGGGCACGTTCGACTGGCATTCATTAAGAACGATGAACAAGGTGCCGCTGGGCGACACGATCGTCATGGTCGTGACCGTCGTGATCGTGGTGGCCACGTCCAATCTGGCGATCGGCGTTGTGACCGGAGTCATTCTGAGCGCTCTGAATTTTGGGTGGAAAATGGCACGTATTCAAGCGCAGACCCATATCGATGAGCATGGGGTAAAGGTGTACGAAATCAAAGGGCAGATGTTTTTCGGAACGATGAACCATTTTGTGCATCTCTTCCATTACCAGGAGGATCCGGAGCTGATTGCGATTGACTTTTCCCACTCCCACGTTTGGGATCAGTCGGGCGTGAACGCCGTGTCCAAGGTGCTGGCCAAATATGAGGCGCTGGACAAAAAGGTGGCCGTTCGGGGATTGAATCCGGAGAGCCAGCGTATCATCGACAAGATTGGCGTAGCCTCGGTATCGTCCCATTAACCATCTCGTAAAACCTGCATTTTATATACGATAGGAGAACAGCCTTCCGGCATGCCGGAAGGCTTTTTTGCGTAGTTATCCGCTTGAGGAGCGAACGCTACCTCACCATTTTCTCATAAATATTAAACCCGCTCTCATGCTGGCCCTTCAGCGTAAAGCCGGCCCCGCTGTACAACCGGTTCAAGCCGGGGTTGTCGGCGATGCAGTCGAGACGGATTCGGTCTTTGCCCTGGAACCTTATTCCGGTCAATGCCCAGTGCAGAATGGCGCTGCCAAGACCCGTTCCCCCGAATTCGCGTTCAATGGCCAGCCGGTGCAGATAGACAGAGGTATCGTGCCCCTCCTCGCCCCACAGGTTGCGGTCCCATTCGCTCGCATGCTGCTGGAGGATGACGATGGCGGCAAGGCGCTCCTCCTTTTTGAACAGGAAGACGTCCCCTCGCAGGACCGCCTCGTTGATATGATGCCTGTCTTCGCCGGTCAGCAGCTGATTCCATTGCTTGGAGCCTATGCTCTGAAGCCATTGCGCGGTTCGAAACAGCAGTCCCTGCGCGGCTGTGACATCTTCCGGACCTGCCTGAACGGCACGGATTTCCGGGGTAACCCACTCCTGATTGATGATAAAATGATCTGCTTTTGCCTGCTTCATACATCCACCCTCCAAGCGTTACATATGTTCTTATTGTAAGAAGCCGTGAAGAATTAGGCAATGCTTCATACCGGAGCGGTCCGGAGATTTTTACGTGAATCAGGAGCTCTGAAGACGTGGGGCGGCAGCCGCGTCCAGGCCGTTAGCAAGCGGTCAGCATCGTATGTACCAGAGGGTTGGGAGGGAGGATTATGAAGAAACAAAACTTTATCGCCATCATGGCACCGTTGGCTGAATTCGACCAGCTGCAGTCGGGCGTGCCGGCATCGCTCACGATCGCCCAGGCGGCCCACGAATCCGCCTGGGGTACGAGCGAGCTGGCAGTGAAGGCCAACAATCTGTTCGGCATCAAGGGACAGGGCACCGCAGGAAGCATGCGCCTGCAGACCACCGAGTACGTTCGCGGCGTGGCCGGCCGGGTGATAGCCGACTTCCGCGCGTACAACAGCTGGGCCGAATCGGTGGCCGATCACTCAAGCTTACTGGTGAACGGCGTGTCCTGGGACCGTGACAAGTATGCCGGCGCGCTCCGCACGGACGGGCGATCCGCCGCCGCCGCGATGGGCGCCGCCGGTTATGCCACGGACCCGGAGTATGCAGATAAGCTAATCCGGATTATTGACCAGTATAACCTGGACCAATACGATGCCTGGAAGGAGGGGGCGCATATGACCCCTGAGGAAAAGGCGGCATTTAGCGAGCTGCAGAACACGGTTGCGAAGCAGGCAGAATGGATCAAGCAGCAGCAGGCGCTGTTAAGCATGCCCTGCCCGGACTGGGCAAAGGAGGCATACCGCTATTACAAGCCTTATATTGCAGATGAAACGGGAAGTTATGATTTCTGGCGGCAGCTGGTGATCCAGTACCGCAAAGAGAAGGGAATCAAGGTCGTTTCGGATCAAGACTGACGGCACTTACAGCCATTACGGCCGGATGGTCACCCTTGTATTCACAGGAATGTAGGAAGACAAATCCAGCACATCCTCATTGTGCATCCGGATACAGCCGTGGGAGACTTCCCGTCCGATGGAGGCGGGATCATTGGTTCCGTGAATGCCGTAATGGGGCTTGGAGAGGCCCATCCACAGCACCCCGAACGGTCCGCCGGGATTTTCCTGTTTATTGACAATCGTGAACTCTCCGGTCGGGGTTTTCGTCACCATTTTTCCGATGCCTACGGGATAGGATTTGACGGTCTGATCGCCGTCCAGCAAATATAACATGCGTTCCGACAGATCGACGATGATCCGGTATTTTGGCATTTGCATCACTCCTTGTTTCCAGAGTATGTTTATAGGGCGGGGAATGCATCCCTCTGCAAGTGAATTTATGGAACGAAGGGGATTGGAACGTGATGCTGAGAAAAAAAATTATCCTCTATTGCACCTTTTCCGTGCTTGTGCTGTTCGCGGCATTTTTCGTCTGGAGGCAGGGCCCTTATGTGTATCATCTGGTTCGTTATCCCGGAAGGCCTCACATCAAAAAGGAAGAGAGCGGTGTTCCGGCTTACAGCTTTATTTCCACCAGACCGACGCCAGGTGCGGTGTATTATAAAAACAAAGTCATCACACTGATGTACCATGATGTCTCCCCGCGTCCGATCAATGACAAGAGTCTGGATACCGCTGTATTCGAGGAGCAGCTCCAGGCCATGAAGGCGAACGGATTCCATTGGATTACGATGGAGCAGTACGCCGACTTCGTCACCCGGCATCAGCCGGTGCCGGACAACGCCGTGCTGATGACGTTTGACGACGGCTATGAGACGTTCTATACCAATGTGTTCCCGATCTTGAAGAAGTACCATGTGCCGGCAACGAATTTTCTGATCGTGTCGACAGTGGGAAATCCGAAGCATCCCGGACTGCCGAAGCTGACCTGGGCCCAGGTCAAGCTCATGCACCGGATCGGTATCGACTTTTACAGCCATACGTTTGATTCGCACGCCTATGCTTATGTTCGCCCCGAAGGGAAAACCCATGACAGGCTGGAACCGATGCTGATGGGACCGGAGCATAACAAAACCACCGGGCATGTGGAGACGGAGCAGGAGTATATCCGGCGGGTGAAGGGTGATTTAACCCGGGCGGATCAAATCCTCCGGAATGAAATCGGCAACCGCCGCGATATTCTCGCTTTTCCCTACGGCGGCTATACGCAGCAGGTGCTGGATCTCTGCCGCAATCTCGGCATTCAGGTAGTCTTTACCGTCAAACCGGGAATCGACGGCCCCGGGCAGTACATGGGATACCGGGTCAACGCGGGCGGCATGGACAATAACCCGATCGCGCTCATTGAATCGATGAAGCATGCGGAGTCGCTCCGCGGATACAGCAAAGCCGGCTAAGCCTCCTGACGAGAGAAGGAAGTGGCAGTAAGCCGTAATTACATTGGGAAATATGGATAACCCCCCGGACATTTCTCCGGGGGGTTTGGCTTTGGCAGCGCTGCGGCCGCCTCATATATTTAACCCCTGACAGCCGTTCAAGGCTGCAGTCTGGTTCCTTGTTCTAGTTCGTTAACAGAATAATGACTTCCAAAACAACAAAAGCCCTGCCTCTCTTTTGTCCTTGCGGCTCCGATGACCGCGCCAGCGTGAATCAGAAATAGCATCTTAAATCTCATACTTCGCATTGGGTTATTTCAAAATAGGAAATTAAGTCTTCGAGGTTGAAGATTTATTCTTTCTTGCGGGGAACGAAAAGGGTTAAATGAAGTTATACTAATATAATTTATCACATATCATTTATAAATGCAATAGGAAATTATATCGCCCGCCAGACTTGTATAAATATGCAAAAGCACCATTTCATACGGAGGGATTTTATGATAAAAGTTGGTTTTTGTCGCAGGTTCATGTCACATTTTGGGATGAAATAACCGATATTCTTAATAGTGCTGCGCCGAACGGCCTATATTGATGAAAAAGGAAGGCTGGCTTATGGATACCGATTCTACCCGTTTGCAGGGGGTTGCCCTGTATTACGCTTTTCGGAACAAATTGGTACGGAATTATATTTTCGGATCGCTATTCGCGGTATGGATCGTGGGCAGCGCTCTCGTTCTGACCACGATCAGCATTTCTCCGCAGGAGATCAAACGGCTGGCGATCATCTTTGCTTGCTCCATGGCGGTCATGGTCGCGGTGGAATCCTGGGTATTCACGCGGCACGTTCGGCCGATCCGGCAGGGCTTGTTCTGCCGGACCTGTACGGTTCAGACCATTGAAACAGCCTACCGGCAGGCACATAAGCTGCCGCAGCTGGCGGTGTTCCGGATTCTGGTCCCGCATTTCCTCGGGCTTGCCATACCTGCAGCCGGCTTGACGCTGTGGCAGATGAGCCGTGGCCTTCTTCATTTCCCGCCGATTTATGTTGCGGCTGCGGTAGCCGGCGCCTTCCTCGTAGCCAGCATGCATGCGATGATCGAGTTTTTCCTGACGACGGCGACGGTCCGGCCGCTGATGGAGGAATTTCACCGGCTCGCCCAGGAAACGCACCGCATTGAGCTGAATCCGGAGGGGCATGTCGTCTTGTCCATCCGTCCGAAGTTTCTGCTCAGTGCCATGTTGATCGGTACCTCGCCGCTCCTGCTGTTCACCCTGGCTGCCCAGATTCGGCTGGGCAATTTAAACGAGGAAATGATGACCGGGTACTGGGGCTGGGCGGGGCTGATCCTGCTGGTCGACATCATTTTTACGTATACGGGTGCCAGGCTGTTGACCCATGAGGTGGAGCGGCCGATCTCCCATCTGTACGACGCCATGAATCATGTCAAGGACGGCCGGCTGAAGACGGTCCAAAACGTGTATTCGGACGAGTTTTCCCGGCTGGCCACCGGCTTCAACATGATGGTCCGGGCGCTTCAGTCGCGTGAAGCCCAGACCAGGGCGATGCTGGACAGCTATTTTGTGACCCTCGCCGTTGCGCTCGATGCCAGAGACGCCTACACGGCAGGGCATTCCTTGCGGGTGGCCGAATATTCGGAGCTGATCGGGCGGCTCAGCCGGATGACGGAGGAGGATATCAACGTGATCCGCCAGTCGGCGCTGCTGCATGACATCGGGAAAATCGGTATCCGGGACACCGTCCTGTTGAAGGAAGGGCGTCTGACGGAAGAGGAGTTCGACCAAATCAAGGCCCATCCGGTGCTTGGCGAGACGATTCTGAAGCAGATCGAGCCAAAGGATGCCCTGGCGCCGCTCCTTCCCGGCGTAAGGTCCCATCATGAGCGATACGACGGGAAAGGGTATCCGGACGGACTGGCCGGGGACGATATCCCGCTGCTCGGGAGAATTATCGCCGTAGCCGACGCCTTTGATGCGATGACTTCGGATCGTCCATACCGTAAAGGCATGGATGTCGCCAAGGCGCTGTCCATTCTCGAAGAGGGCGGAGGGACGCAGTGGGATCCGGAATACGCCCGCATTTTTGTCGACTATATGAGAAATCAAAGGTTGGAAAAAGCGGCAGGCGACGATACATAAGCGATGACCAAGGTTCGGAGAGCAAGAAAACCTCCCGGCCGTGAAGGATGACTTCCGGACGGGAGGTTTTTTCGTCGTTTTGAGCGTTTGATAAGGAATCAGTTTGCAGCCGAGCGCAGGAACCCTGGCAGACGGAAGAATGCAACCAGGAGGCCGGCGGCCCCGAACGTCAGGAGAATGAGGGCAGGTCCCGCAACGTCACCGAGATGGGCGCCATGGGCGATAATGTTCTGCAGCGAATGCAGCGCCCAGTACTGCGGCAGAAAGTGCCCGACGGTCTGTACGGATTGCGGAAGCAGATAGGACGGTACCCACAGCCCGCCCAGCATGGCACCGCCCATGGCAATGACCTGGGTGATGACCATGGCAGCTCCCTCGCCGGGCACCAGGAAGGATAAGCCGAGCCCGATGCCGGTTCCGCAGATGCTGAGGCTGAGCACAATCAAGGTAAGGGCGGCGACGTCGCCAAGCTTCACATCATAGACGAAGTGGCCGAAGGCGAACAGGACGACACACTGGGCGATAACCGTCAGGATGAAGGGCACCCACATCCCGACCAGGTACTGCAGCGGCTTTACGCGCGTGCTGCGAATGCGGGACAGAAGGCCGGTCTTCTTTTCATCAAAGAAGCGGCGGGCCATCGTGATCATAATGTAGAAGACGAACATAACGGTCATGCTGGGGACCATGGAGTCCATATAGCTGATATGGTCGGACGTCGTCGCCACATCTTTAATCTGGATCGGGGAGGCCAGCGCCTGCTCTGCTTGTTCCTTAGAATCTCCCTTGGCCAGCAGGACATCCGTCAGCTTCTGCTCGCGGTATTGGCTGGAAATGCTGCTGAGGATCGCCTGAATCGGCGCAAGCTCGGTCTGTGCGGTGGGATCCTGGTACAGCTGGATATCCGCGGGGCTGCCTTCCTTCATGGCTTTTTCGAATCCGGCGGGAATGACGAGCATGGCCGAGAACTGGCCCTGCTTCATTCTGTCGACCTGGTCGTCCAGGCTGGATGCCGATTCCAGCTTCACGTCCATAATCCCCTGCATTTGCTTCACAAAGGCTTGGGACGCGGCGGATTGATCCTGGTCGATCGTGCGGATGGATATAGAGGAACTGTCGCCTCCACCGCTATTGAAAATCGTACCGAACATGGCGATGAACAGGATTGGCATCAGCAGGAGGAAGAAGAAGCTTTTGCGGTCTTTGCGGATCAGCCGCAATTCTTTGATAATCATGGCTCTCATGGGTTTTGCTCCTTTGCTTGTTAATTTCTTTGTTTGTTTCATACGATGAACGATCTATCACCTTAATGAGTGAGAGGGAAGCTTGTGAAAGAATTAATCCCGGAGCGCGGTACCGGTTACCCGCAGGAATACGTTCTCCAGCGAGGGACGGACGATTTCCATCTGCTTCACGTCCCAGCTGTGCTGGGATGCGAGGCGAAGCAAACGCTGCATCACGCCGTGCAGATTTTCCGTTTCCAGAATGTATCCGGAGCCTTCCTTGCGGACTGCGGTTACATCCGGGTCTTCCGGCAGGTGATGGGCTCCTGCAATTTCCACGTAAATGGCCTTCTGTCCGTAATTCTCCAGCAGTTCCCCGAGCGGGCCCATCGCCTTGATCGTGCCCTGATCCATAATGGCCACTTCATCGCACAGCGCTTCGACTTCCTCCATGTAGTGGGTGGAGTAGATGATTGTCACGCCTTCGCGGTTCAGGTCGCGGATCATTTCGAAGATGTGGTTCCGCGACTGCGGATCGATCCCAACCGTCGGCTCGTCGAGAATCAGCAGCTTGGGACGGTGGAGGAGCGCGGCGGCGATGTTAATCCGGCGCTTCATGCCTCCCGAGAACGTGCCGACTTCCTCTTTGGCCCGGTCCAGCAGACCGGTCTGGCTCAGCACCTCATGGATGCGCTGCTTCAGCATTTTGCCCCGAACGCCGTAAGCCTCACCGAAAAACTCCAGATTGTCGTAAGCGGACAGCTTATCGTACAGCGTAATTTCCTGCGGGACGTAGCCGATATATTTCGATACGGCGTCCGGATTTTTGGTCGCCTCCTTGCCGAGCAGCCGGACGGAGCCGCTGTCGGCCTGGACAATGCCGGTCAAAATTTTCATCGTGGTGGACTTTCCCGCGCCGTTCGGTCCGAGGAAGCCAAACGAAGTGCCGGCTTTCAGAGAGAAGCTCACGTCCTGAAGCGCCTGTTTCTTCGGATAGGATTTGCGGAGCTGGGAAACCTCTAGCATATAACCGTTGTTATAAGAAGTATGATTGGATTCGGTGTTGTTGCGAGTCGTCGTTTGGATCATAGGGACAACCTCCTAAAAGTTTTGTGAAGCATAACCTCAAAGCAAAATCGTCGCAGCAAAACTGGCATCGGAAGCATCAGCTTAAGTTTTGTGAAGCATAACCTCAAAGTAAAATCGTCGCAGCAAAACTGGCACCGGAAGCATAAGCTTTAAGTTTTGTGAAGCATAACCTTGAAATAAAATCGTCGCAGCAAAACTAGCATCGGAAGCATCGGCTTAAGTTTTGTGAAGCGGCATGTTTGTAAAAATAGACGGGCCGCCGGTAGTACCGGCTCGCGCGGATGAACGAAAGGCTTCCGGCGGCCACGTTGAATATCCCGTTAAGTTTATAGAAGAAAAGCGTTTTGAACTTGCTACAGATCCAGCTTATTATCCATGACGTATGTCACCGCCCGGATCAGGCCATAGGCTACCGCCCAGCTGCCGATGATGATTGCCGGAAGCTCCCATGGGAAGGGGAAGAACGTGACTGGTCCTGCGGTTTCCAGCCGGCCTTCAGGAAGCAAATACTCGTTCAAATTGGAGTATACAATGCTGAAGCCTCCCATAAATAGAATCCAGAGCAGCGGCGTCAGCGGCTTGGCGGTGCTGTACATGACGCTAATGGTCAGCATGCCTGCGGCTATGATGAATGGGGTCAGGCCGGCGACAACGGTCAGCCAGTTAATGCCCGTAATCATAAAGGAGACGGCCATGTCGTAGGTGTAATGATCGATGGTCGAGGTCAGAATAAGTACGTACGCCGAGAGGGCGATATAAATGGCGATCATTGCGATCCATACCTTCAGGCAGTTACCGAGCCATTTGGCGGCAATAAGGCGAAATCTCGGGATCGGGAGCGTCAGCCACCAGCCGTACGTATCGTTGGACCATTCTCTTTTTACAGCGCCGTATCCCAGGAAGAAGATCCAGTAAGGGAACGCCAGCGTCATATACCAGAAGCTGCTCAGTTCCAGGTCGTTGCGTGCCGCCAGATAAGTGGTGACGATGACCACCGCTGCGGCAACAATCAGGATATAGGCGACACACCAGCTTCTGGATAAGCGGACGCGATTCTTTTTTCTCCAGCTGCCCCGCACCATAAACTCATGCTGGACAAGGTCCATAAACGTGCCTGATGACATCAACGCTGCCACTCCTTTGCGTACATTTTACGGAATACATCGCGCAGTGAACCGTATTCCGCCCTCAAGCTTTCGGTGTCGCCTGACCAGATCGCCTGACCCTGCTTCATCATGACCGTGTAATCGAACAACCCTTCAACCTCCTGAATATCATGGGTGCTGATCAGGACAGACTGACCGCTGTCCTCGAGGTAGTCGATGATGCCGGCCACAATCGCCTCCCGCGACATGACGTCGATGCCGGTAAAAGGCTCGTCGAGAATAATGAGGGACACTTCCCGGGCAAGGCACAGAATCAGCATAACCCGGGCTTCCTGGCCCTTGCTCATTCCGCCGATTCTCGCATCCAGTTCAACATCCATATAATCCGCCAGGCGGATGGCCTGTTCCATCGAGAAGCGAGGCAGGAAGGACTCACCCCATTCGAACGCCTGCCGCACCGTATGGTTCGGATACCAGCGGGCCCGGTCGGGGAGGTAGGCGATGTGGCGGTTGGTTTCCCAGCCGGGCTTCGAGCCGAGCACTTCCACGGTGCCCCGGTCTGGCCGGACGAGGCCGGTAAGCATCCGGAATAACGTGGATTTGCCGCAGCCATTCGGGCCCAGAATACCGGTGATCCGCCCCTCGGGAACGGTAATGTTCAGCCCGTTTAGCGCCTGCTTCTTCCCATAGGCCTTGCTTACTTGTTCGCATCGCAGTATCGGTGCTGTCATCGCGTTGTTCCTCCTTCCTCCGCGTCGTATTTTTGTTCAATATAGGACTGGATATCGTTCCAGGTTAGTCCGAGGCGTTCCATTTGATCCATAAAGCTGTCGATATATTTGGCCGCGAGCGCCGTTCGGAACGACCGGACATGCTCCGGGGAAGAGGTGACGAAGGTTCCTTGACCCCGCCGTTTCTCGGTAAGTCCGTCCCGTTCAAGCTCCTGATAAGCCCGCATGACGGTGTTCGGGTTCACCCGAAGCTCTTGAGCCAGCTCGCGCACAGAAGGCATCTTGTCTCCCAATCCAATCTCTCCTTTGGCAATGGCGCTGCGCACCTGATCCAGAATTTGTTCATATAAAGGTTGGCTGAAGTCGATGTGGAACCGCAGCGGGCCAACCTGTTGGTCTTCCATGGCCTTCCCTCCTAAAAGCTCTGCTGGTCTGGAAGCACAGCTTTCCTTCTCGGCATAAGCGCAAACGTTCAGGTCACTTATGTGATTTAAGTGTATTATATCACTTAATACACCTAATGCAATAGGCGATCAATATTTTGGTTAAAATCTTTTTCGCACCGGTTGATGGCTATGAAGACTGGGGCAGCATTGCTGGTGCTCGATGGATTCAGCCCGCGTTCCTGCGGGTAATAAAGAACTACAGGCGGAGCGGATAGGTTCCGCCGACCAACAAACTTATACCGAGAGGAGTTGATCCTCATGGATCATAACGTATTCAAGGGAAAATGGAATCAACTGAAAGGCGAAGCCAAAAAGCAGTGGGGCGAGCTGACGGATGACGATTTGGATAAAATCGACGGCGAAAAGGACAAGCTGATCGGCAAGCTTCAGGAGCGCTATGGTCATACCAAGGACGCCGCGGAAAAAGAGTACCATGACTGGACGCGTTCGCGTCAGTTGTAGGACTCTTCGTCCTGCGGCCGGCATGTGGAAATAACAAAAGGCGCAGCGAATCTCCGGCAACCGGGGAGCGCTGCGCTTCTTTCGGGTGTTCATCTACACTACCCAAGTACGACCTGACCTCACCTGGATGACTTCAAGCACGCTATCCGCCATAGACTTACCTCAAAGGTCTGACCGGTTTACCCACAAGAAGGTTCCCCCATTTACCCGGTATGGGCCGCAACATCAGCCAGAATCCCCCAGCTTCGGCGGGCTGCCGCGGTAATCACGGTTAGCCCGGCATCGTTTTATATAAATTCTGGATATATGGATCTGCCATGATATGATATGAGAGCACGGCTAATATCCATCTTCAGGAGTGAGTACATGGATTTTTGCAAAATATTTCTTGGTAACACAGCCCTGCTCATAGCGGCTGCCTACTTGGCCAATCTGGTCTACAAATATGGACTTGCCCGTGCCCCTAAACTTGTGAAATACACCTGCTCGGTGCTGCTGATCATCTTTTGCGGATGGCTGAGCATGGTTTTCGGATACAAGCTTAGCGAAAATGTGATATTCGATCTCCGGATCATCCCCCTCATCATTGCGACGGTTATTTACGCAGAGCCGGTGACGCTGGCCATTATCGGCATCGGCATCGGATTCGCGCGCCTTACGTTCGGCGTGAACGAGGCCTCGGTCGCCGGTTTGTTCAATCTGTGCATTTTGGGCGCTGCGGCGGCACTGCTCAATATTTGGATGAGACGCAGGGGGTTCAGTCTTGTGACCCGCGGCTTCCTGGCCATTGTGGTCTTGAACGTACTGAATTGTATCGATATTGCATTTTTAGGCGTTATTCCTGCCGCTCATTATTTTGAAACGATCATGCCGGCCACGCTTCCGCTCACCCTCTTGCTGAGTTTGATCTTTTCTTTGATCCTCCGCGATTTCCAGCTTGAAGCAGCCCGCACCATCCAGCTCAAACAAAGCAACGTGCTGCTGTCGGCCCAGGCCGAAGAGCTGCATCAGGCCAAGCGCGTGCTGGAGGAACGGGCCAAAGAGCTGGCGAGGTCCTCGCGCTACAAAACGGAGTTTCTGGCGAACATGTCCCATGAGCTGCGCACTCCCTTGAACAGCATCATCAATTTTGCCGAGCTGATCAGCGACAATGACGACAGCCGCACCAAGGAGGAAATGGCCGAGTACGGTGAAATTATTCACCAGTCGGGCCATGAGCTGCTGCGCATCATCAACGACATTCTGGACTTGTCGAAGGTGGAGGCCGGTCGGCTGGAAATCATGCATGAAGAGATGAATATCAGCGAAATTCCGCAGCTGCTGCAAATGCATTTTGAACTGGTCGCCCAAAAAGAAAACGTCGGCTTCTCCATCAAGCTGGACCCCTCGCTTCCGGAAACGTTCCGGACCGATCCGAGCCGGGTGCAGCAGATTTTAAAAAATTTGCTGTCTAATGCGTTCAAGTTTACCCATCAGGGAAAGGTGAGCCTCGTCATCCGTGCGGAGCATAACCCGGAGGGAAAGCTTGCGGGCTCATGGATCGTGTTCGACGTTCAAGATACCGGTATCGGCATTTCGCCGCCGCAGCAGCGGCGGATCTTTGAAGCGTTCGCCCAGGCGGACGGCTCCATCAGCCGGAAGTACGGCGGGACGGGTCTCGGGCTCTCAATCAGCCGGGACCTGGCGCATCTGCTGGGTGGGTTTATCCGGCTGGAGAGCAAAGTGGGGAGGGGCAGCTGTTTCTCGCTCTATTTGCCGCTGGCCAACGAAGCGGAGGAATGTGCCACCCTGGAAATCACCCCATCCGTCGGCGGAGTGGAGCAGAAGGCGCTGCTTCCGGGACGACCCGGAACGGTTCCGGGCCTGGAATAACCGTCCTTCCGCTGCTCATATACGCTGAGCGGTCCTTGGAGCCCAGGGAGAAGGTGGGTGACGGGCAGCTTGCAATCGAGGCAGCCGCACGCCTGGAGCAGCGCGGTGCCGTATTGCAACTTGGCCTACCTCTGTTTACAATGAGAAGGATAGTACGAAGACGAAAGGGTGACTTCCATGAGTAAAAAGGTGATTTCGACCGAGTCCGCGCCAGGAGCGATCGGACCTTACAGCCAGGCCGTTCAGGTCGGCGACTTTATTTTCACATCGGGACAATTGGGGCTCGACCCAGCGACCGGTGAGTTCGGCAGCGGCGTTCAGGAGCAGGCCCGCCTGGCTCTGAACAACGTGAAGGCGATTCTTGAAGCAGCAGGGAGCAGCCTGGATCAAGTGGTCAAGACGACCGTGTTCCTGAAAGACATGAACGATTTTGCCGCGGTCAACGAGATTTACAGCTCTTTCTTCACCCAGCCTTACCCTGCGCGCAGTGCGGTTGAGGTCGCACGCTTGCCGAAAGACGGCTTGGTGGAAATCGAGACGATTGCCGCCGTTAAATAGATCGGAAGCTACATATCCTATAGAAAGCCGGACTTTGCCCGAGGCGCCGCCCCGTTTGCAAAGCCCGGCTTTTTTGTGTTGTTCATATCTCGGGGCTCCCCGCAAAGTATCTGATATACGCCTGAGTAGAGTCTCCACTTTGTGGGGTGATTTTCGGGTCTCCCCGCAAAATACCGGATATACGCCGAAGCCGAGGCCGCGCTTTGCGGGTAACATTCAGTCCCGATCCCGGCTCCGGGCGAAGAATAGATAGATGGCATAGACGAACAGAATGATCGCCAGGATGAGTGCGGCTATAAACGCCCGCTCCACCTGATCCTGCTGCTCCAGGGCTATGGCGACATAGCCCCATACGAAGACCAGCGGATAGATGCTGTCCCGGTATGGGTAGCTGACCAGAATGGCGACCAGTGCACCGGCGAGCAGGAAAACCACGGCCCACACCAGCTCGCTCAATCCGAAGCCGTTCCAACCGTTCTTTTTCAGCACGATTGCGATATTAAGAATGACGGCTACGCTAAGCCAGCCGAAATACAGGCTGAAGGGAAGCTTGATCAGCCACATCTCTCCGGATGTCGGATAATAGATGCTGCGCGTCCGCCGATAGATGACAAACAGCGAGAGCAGCAGCAGGACCATGGCGACGAGCGACAGCTCGATATATTCATACTGCCACAAGAGCAGCCACGCGATGTTCAGCACGCAGGAGATGATAAACCACGGACCGATGGACCGGACCGAATCCCGGGTTTCGGTGACCCGTCCGCTTTGATAGAGAAGAAAGCCAAGCAGCAGTACATAAATTAAGGACCAAATGGTAAAAGCATACCCTTCGGGCGTGATCATGGTTGGGTATTGGTCCGATATTTCCCCTGTCGTTTTTCCCCCGAGCACAGCAGTATTGGCCAGCGCGTTGACCACCATCGCGGCGACGAACGCGAGCCAGTTCCACCATTTATACGGATTGCTTCTAAGCATCGTACCAGCCTCCTGAAGTGATGTCTACGGCTTGCCGCAAAGCGGCCTTTCCCCTACAAATATACCCGAATTTGTCCCAAAAAGAACAAAATGATGCAGATTCAATCCTTGTCGATATAGGTAATTAAATGAAAAACCATGAAAGTGTAAGGAGTGAGGGCATGAACTCGAAAAAATCGTCTCAGCTGCTGCAGCAGCTCATTTTTGTCGGACCGTCGGCCCTGTGCTTCCTCGTCATTGTTGTCGTTCCCTTTCTTTTAGGACTGTATTATTCGTTTACCGACTGGAACGGGGTGTCGAGGCATGCGGGCTGGGTCGGCTTCCGCAATTATATCCACATTTTCACGGAAGACCCGGCGTTTCTGAATTCGTTCTGGTTTACCGTCAAATTTACCGTACTTGGAGTCATCCTAACCAATGTGCTCGGTTTTATTCTCGCCTATGTGCTGACGCGGTCGCTGCTGACGCGAAATGCGCTGCGGACCGTATTTTTTGTGCCTCATGTTATCGGGGGGCTGCTGCTCGGATTTATCTGGCAGTTCATCTTCGTGAAAGGGTTTTCTTCTGTCGGTGCGGCCACCGGGCTCTCCTTCTTCAAGCTGCCCTGGCTCGGCACCGAGGCGACGGCCTTCTGGGCGGTCGTCATCGTCTTTGTCTGGCAGAACGCCGGCTATTTGATGGTCATCTACATTTCCTCGCTGAACAATGTGCCGAAAAGCCTTATTGAGGCCGCTCAAATCGATGGTGCATCCAGGGGACAGGTTCTCCGGAAGATCACCGTTCCGCTGGTCATGCCGGCCGTGACGGTCTGTCTGTTCCTCGCCATTTCCTGGTCGTTCAAGCTCTTTGACCTGAATCTGTCGCTCACCAAGGGCGGTCCGTTCAAGTCAACCGAATCCGTCGCGCTGAACATTTACAATGAGGCGTTTAACATCAGCCGCTTCGGCATGGGCTCGGCGAAAGCGATTATCTTCTTTATCGTCGTGGCTTTGATTTCGATCCTTCAAGTGCGCGCCACGAAGCGCAAGGAGGTGGAAGTATGATGCACACAAGCACCAATACAGGCACCAACACAGGCACCAAACGAGGTCCAAGCCCAAGAGCCGGCGCAAGCACAAGCCGCGGGTATCGCGCCAAACGGCTGATCCTTGAACTGCTGATGATTCTGCTGGCCCTGGTGTTCCTCGTGCCGTTCTACTTTCTGCTCGTCAACTCGGTCAAGTCCTTCGGCGATATTCTGACCAACTCTGCGGGCTGGCCGCATGCCTTTCTATGGAACAACTATGCACAGGCGTGGAAAATTACCGCCTTCCCGAAAGTGTTCGGCAATTCCCTGCTGATCGCGGTTATCAGCAACGTGCTGCTGGCCTTGATCAGCTCGATGGCGGCGTACCGGATGGTGCGCAGGGACACGGTGTTCAACCGGCTGCTGTTCGCTGCGTTTGTCGCCGCGATGGTCATTCCGTTCCAATCGATCATGATCCCGCTCGTTAAGGTCGTCAGCACGCTCGGCCTCATGGACACGAGAACCGGGCTGATCATCTGCTACCTCGGATTTGGCGCGCCGCTGTCCGTATTTCTGTTCCACGGCTTCGTCAAATCGGTGCCGCGGGAAATCGAGGAGGCAGGCCGGGTGGACGGCTGCTCCACGTACGGCATTTTTTTTCGCATCGTCCTGCCCTTGATGCAGCCGATCATCGTCACCGTCATCATCCTGAACGCGCTGTGGATCTGGAACGATTACCTGATGCCGTCGCTCATTCTGCAGAGCCCGTCGCGGCAGACGATCCCGATTGCGACCTATGCGTTCTTCGGCCAGTTTACGAAGCAGTGGGATCTGGCCCTGCCCGCGCTGGTGCTCGGCATTACGCCGATCGTCATCTTCTTCCTGGCCATGCAGAAGTACATTATCGAAGGCATCGCCCAGGGATCGGTGAAGGGCTGAACCCAGCCCCAGTCCGTCCCGGCAGCCCAAGTATATTCCATAAAGGAGGTTATGCGGCATGAAGAAAAAGGCCTATGCCGTTGGAGCCCGCCTTGGCGTGCTGCTGGCCTCGTTCGCCCTGCTGGTCGGATGCGGCAGCGGAAGTGGCAGTGGCGGGGTCAAGACCATTCATATTTTTCAGTTCAAAGTGGAAATCGCGGATGCATTAAATAAACTAAAAGCGGAGTATGAGCAGTCCCATCCGGGGATCAAGCTGGACATTCAGACCGTCGGTGGGGGCAGTGATTACGGCGCCTCGCTCCGGGCTAAATTCGCAGCCTCGAAAGAGCCGGACATCTTCAACATCGGCGGGTATGCCGAAATGGACATGTGGCAGGAATATTTGGAGGACTTGTCCGATCAGCCTTGGGTCAAGGATGTGAAGGACATCGCCAAAGAGCCGATGACCAAGGACGGCAAGCTGTACGGGCAGCCGATGAACCTGGAAGGGTACGGCTTCATTTATAACAAGGATTTGTTCAAGAAGGCGGGCATCACACAGCGTCCGACCACGCTCAGCGAGCTTGAGGAAGCGTGCAAGAAGCTGAAGGCCGCCGGCATTACCCCGTTTGCCAACGGGTATCAGGAAAATTTCGTGCTCGGCAACCATAACATCAACGTGGCTTTTGCCGACCAGAAGGACCCTGGCGCTTTTATCCAGCATCTGAACGACAAGACGGAAACGTTCGCGGACAACGAAGTCGTGAAGCAGTGGTCGAACCTGTTCGACCTGACGCTGAAATATGGCAATCCAGGTCCGCTTACGACGGACTACAACACCCAGGTCACGATGTTCGCCAGCGGGGAAGCCGCCATGATGCAGCAGGGGAACTGGACCCAGGTGCAGATTGACGGCATCAACCCGAAGCTGAACCTGGGCATCCTGCCGATGCCGATCAATGACGATCCGCAGCTGGGGGACAAGCTGTACGTCGGCGTGCCGAACAACTGGGTTATTTATAAGGATTCGCCGGTCAAGGAGGAGGCCAAGGAGTTTCTGAACTGGCTGGTGACCTCGGATACCGGGAAGAAGTACATTACGAAGGAGTTCAAATTCATTCCGGCCTTCAAGTCCATTAAAGGTACGGACGAAGACCTGGGACAGCTGGGCATGGAAGTGCAGAAGTACACCGACGAAGGCAAGACGCTGACCTGGAACTGGTTCCGGTTCCCGTTCGGCATGCAGCCCGAATTCGCCGCGGCCATGCAGGGGTACATCGGCGGCAAAATCACGAAGCAGGAGATGTTTGAGCAATTCCAGCAGAACTGGGACAACCTGAGCGTCCGCTAATGACCGCCGGGCTCAGTGCGTCTGAGCCGCGAGGTCCTTCCGGAACTCGTTGGGCGTGCGGCCTTCCTGCTTCTTGAACACCTTGCTGAAATATTTTTCGTCCTGATAACCGACCATTTCGGCAATCTGGGAGATGCGCAGCTGCGGATTGTGCAGCAGCAGCTTGGCCTTCTCAATCCGGATCCGGGCGAGAAAGTCGGATAGGTTTACATGGAATTCCTGCTTGAAGCGTCTGGAGATGTATTCCCGGCTGAGAAAAAAGCGCGCAGCCATTTCCTGCAGGGAAATATCCTCGGCATAATGGCTTTCCAGGTATGCGGCAATGTCGTGGATGATATGGTTCTCCCGCGAGTGCTTCTGTGTCAAAATGCGGCTGGCTGCGGTCAGCCGCCCTTCGTATTGGGAAGTCCACAGGTCATAGGACAGCCGCCCATGCTTGTCGAGCGGAAGGGAGCGGGGCAGCTCCAGCAGGGCGTCCTTGTCGGGACTTGGCGCCGCTGCTTCGGCGCCCTGATCCATCCACTGCTTCAGCATCCAGTCCCACTCCGCGTTCCACTGCACCAGCTGCTCGGGCGTCACCCGATCGAGCTGCCGGACGGCCTGCATCCAGCCGTCCACGGCGGCGCTGATCTGCTCGCGGCTGCCGCTGAGCGCCGCCAGGCGGAACTGCTCCTCATGCGCGCTCAGGCGCAGGGGCCGCGGAGCTGCCGGGCCGGCGGCGCTAAGCGTATGCAGCCAGGCGGCGGGGTCCTGCAGGCTGCGCTGCCAGAGCGCCCGGTGCGCCTCCTGATAAGAGCTGGCGAGGCCCTCCGGGAACGGCTGGAAGGACCCGGCGCCGATATGCACGCTGCGGTGCAGGGTGGCGTCGATGCCGCGGTGGATGTCCTCCAGCAGGGAGGACATCGGCATGGAGTCATCCCATAGGAGCAGCACGATTTCTTCGGGGTTCGCCAGATGATGGAAGGCGAACCCTTTCCGTTTGGCCGACAGCAGCTCGTTGCCGATGTTCGTCAGCGTAAAATAGAGCAGCTGCTTCATACGGGCAAACTTCTCCAGCAGCTCGTCGTCCAGCTGCGCCGTGCTGATGACCGCCGCGGCGCAGCGGTCGATTTGCTCCGGCAGGCCGTATTCCTCCCGCAGCTGCTGAAGGATCTCCTCCCGGCGCCCGTGCCCGCCGATCAGGTCGGACAGCAGCTTGTCGGCATAATGCGGCCGCATCCGGTTCATCTCGATGCTCTGGCGGCTGCTCTGCCGCCGCTTCAGCTCCTCCTCCCGGCAGGCCGCCACGGCTTTGGCGAGCGCCTCGTTCAAGGCGGCGGGGTCCACCGGCTTCAGGATGTAGTCCATCCCGCCGTGGCGGATGGCATGGCGGACCAAATCGAAATCGTCATAACCGCTGATGACGATCGTCTTGATCCCGGAATGGCTTCCGCTCAGCCATTCCATCAGCTGGGTGCCGTCCATGCGCGGCATGCGCATATCCGTCATCACGATCTGGGGAGCGTGCTCCTCGATCATCTCCGTCGCTAACTTCCCGTCGGCCGCTTCCAGAATGTCCGTAATGCCATGGCGCTCCCATTCCCCGAGCAGCTTGATGGCTTCCCGGACATGCTTCTCATCGTCTACAATTAACACTTTCATGGCTGTCAATTCTCCTCTGTATGAACTTCCCCCGGCCCGGCCCCTGTGCGGGCTTCAGCCGTTTTATTTTCTCCGGTGTGCATATCTTGCATATCTTCTGTATCGATTTCCAAGGAAATACGGACTCCATACGGCTCAAGGTTTTCGATCCGCATGCCGACGTCATGCGGCGTATACAGCTGCAGACGGAGCAGGACGTTGCGCACGCCGATTTCTCCGTTATCGCCTGCCCATTCGTCCTCCAGTTCGCCGGTTCCCCGGCCAGCCAGCTGTTCCTGCAGCGTGGCAAGCTTCTCCGGCTCGATCCGGCTGCCGTTATTTTCAATCCTGATTTGCAGCACGCCGTCTTCCCGCATATGGCTTTCGATGCGAACCATGCCCTGGCGGCCTTCGTGATCCATACCGTGCTTGAAGTAATTTTCGATCAGCGGCTGAAGAATCATTTTCGGCATGGACACATCCAGCGTATCCGGCGCCAGATCCAGCGTGTAGACGAGCTGGTCCCCGAAGCGTTCCTTCTGCAGTTCCAGATAGAGCCGGACGTGATCTGCCTCGTCTCTCAGCGTCACCAGCACATCGTTGTTGCGCATGCTGTAGCGCATAATTTTGGCAAGGGAAGAGAGCAGGGCATAAATCCGCGGAACGTTATTTTGCAGCGCCAGTGTTCCGATCGACTGCAGGGTGTTGTACAGAAAATGGGGGTTGATCTGGGCCTGCAGCGCTTTGAGCTGATTGGTCTTGTTCGCCAGCTCCAGCCGGTATTCCCGCAGAATCAGGTTGTTGATCGTATCCATCATCTGCCTGAAGCGGGTGAACATGATGCCCGTCTCGTCCTGCCGGTTCCAGGATATGTCGACGTCGAGCTGGCCGGATTGAATCCGGTTCATGTAGCTGGTCAGCCTCTTGATCGGCTCGGTGATCCGGATCGAGATGAACAGCGTGCCAAAGATGATGATTCCCAGGGCGATGACCGCAATGGCGGCGTTGATCTGGGTCAGCTGTCGCGCGCGCTCATACAGCGTGCTGTTCGGAATTCTTTTAATAATCGTCCATTCGGTATAAGGCGTCTGCATCTTCTCGAATACGTTCATGGCGCCGCCGCTTTCGAAAAAGCCCTCGGTCTGCGTTCCCTTGATCCGCGCCAGCAGTTCCTTGTCCGTGATCTGGGTGCCGAGCTGGCTGTCCCGCCCGGAATAGACGACGGTGCCGCCCTGGTCAACGACCAGCAGCTGCTCCTTGTCCTTGTTGAACAGCTGCTCGGTAATATCCGCCACCGAATCCAGGCTGACGTCGATCGCCAGCAGGGCCAGCACTTTCTCCGACGGCACATTGGTGATGGACCGGTGGAAGGTGAAGACCATTTTGTCCGAGTAGGAGGTCGGAGACGGGGGAAAACCATAGTCATGGCTTTTATGGGTCGGCTCGATCGCCGTCGTATATTTTTCATACCCTTGGGTCGAAATGTAGGGCTCGGTCCGGTACTCCCGCTTCGGGTAGATCGCAGGCGTAACCAAGGTGGATTGGCCGGACTGGGTGGCGTGCAGGTAAATCCGCTCGATGCCGTGCACCGTATTCAAAATATTTTGCAAGGACGTGTATACTTCGGCCACCGCCCGGTAATCGTCCGGGATTTTCCGCAGATTGCGCAGGAAGTTGGCGTCCGTGTACAGGGTGAGCGAAGCCTGGTTGATGCTATTCAGATAGTTGGTCAAATTGACCTTGCCCTGGTAGATCAGGTTCCGGTTCTCTTCGAGCGCCTGCTCTTTGATCGTCTCCTTGGTATGGATGTATGTGATCGTAATGGAGAGCAGCAGCGGGACGGTCGTCGCCAGCAGCATAAACAGAATCAGCCGCGAACGGATGCTGCGGAATTTCATGGAAACACCACTCTTTCGGGGTGCGTGAGGTATGTCATATCAATATTTTCCCCCTAACGGTTCACGATCCTCCGTGTTATTGAAGAACCGCTTCCCTCATACTGAAATAGTCATATACGAATCGTAAAGGGGAGATCAGGATGAATCGCCAAAAGTCATCCGGGCTGCTCCAGCAGCTGATATTCGTGGGGCCATCCACGATTTTTTTTCTCATCATCATTGTCGTTCCGTTCCTGCTGGGCTTATATTATTCCTTTACCGACTGGAACGGGGTATCCGGCGACGTCACCTGGGTCGGATTCGACAATTTCAAACAAATCATAACCAATGATCCCGATTTTGGGAAGGCTTTCTGGTTTACGGTAAGGTTCACGGTCATCGGCATTATTGTAACCAATGTGCTCGGATTTTTCCTTGCCTATTTCCTGACCAAGCCATTGAAGTCGCGCAATGTGCTGCGGACGATTTTCTTTATGCCGAACGTGATCGGCGGGCTGCTGCTTGGTTTTATTTGGCAGTTTATCTTTGTAAAGGGTTTCTCGGCGCTCGGCAGCGCTACCGGCTGGCACTTCTTCAACCTGCCTTGGCTGGGGGATGAAACGACCGCCTTCTGGGGCATCGTTATCGTGTTCGTCTGGCAAACCGCGGGCTACCTGATGGTCATTTACATTTCTTCGATCAATAATATCCCTAAAGATATTCTGGAAGCGGCCGAAATCGACGGGGCCAGCAAGCTGCAAATTCTGAAATCGGTCATCGTGCCGCTGGTGATGCCTGCCGTTACGGTCTGTCTGTTCCTTGCCATTTCCTGGTCGTTCAAGATGTTTGACCTGAACCTGTCGCTGACGAAGGGCGGACCGTTCCGCTCGACGGAATCGGTGGCGCTCAACATTTATAATGAAGCATTCCAGAACAACCGTTACGGGCTTGGAACCGCCAAAGCGATCATCTTCTTCGTCGTGGTTGCCATCATTACCAGCCTTCAGGTTAAAATCACGAAAAGCAAGGAGGTCGAATCGTAATGGAAGCATCCAAACAATACCGCTGGGGGACGCTCGTCACCGAGATCATTATGGTGCTGGTTGCGCTGCTCTTCCTGGTTCCGTTCTACTTTCTGTTCGTTAACTCGGTGAAAACGTTTGGCGACCTGCTGACGAACTCCGCCAGCTGGCCGAAAACCTTTGAGTGGCACAATTACAGCCGGGCCTGGGACATTACCAACTTCCCGTCGGCGCTGTGGAACTCGCTGGTCATTACCGTGGTCAGCAACGTGCTGCTGGCGCTGTTCAGCGCCATGGCCTCGTACCGGATGGTGCGTCACAATACGCGGTTCAACCGCTTTCTGTTTATGATTTTCGTGGCTGCCATGGTCATCCCGTTCCAATCCATCATGATTCCGCTTGTCAAAGTCACCAGTTCGCTGGGCTTGATGAACAGCATTCCGGGACTGATCGCCTGTTACCTCGGCTTCGGGGTGCCGATGACGGTATTCCTGTTCCACGGTTTCGTCAAATCGATTCCGCTGGAAATCGAGGAAGCCGCTACGGTGGACGGAACGAATATTTACGGCACGTTCTTCCGGATCGTCGTTCCGCTGATGAAGCCAATGTTCGTTACCGTCATCATTCTGAACACGCTCTGGATCTGGAACGATTACCTGCTGCCGTCGCTGGTGCTCCAAAGCCCGGACCTGCGGACGATTCCGATCGCGACCTTCGCCTTCTTCGGACAGTTCACAAAGCAGTGGGATCTGGCCCTGCCGGCGCTCGTCTTGGGCATTCTGCCGGTCATCGTCTTTTTCCTGGCTATGCAAAAATACATCGTCGAAGGCATTACGCAGGGAGCGGTCAAAGGCTGAATCCTTCAGCTGCGAACAACAGGTCAATCCCGTCCCCCTGTTTGATCAATATCGTAAGTGCCGGGGGGGGCAGGCTGTTCCCTATAATGAGGGAGTAAGCGATTTCAATCAGAGAACTTTTTAATGAAGCATTCCACTTGATATGCAAGAACAAAAGGGAGGATTCTTGATCATGAAAAAACGGACAAAAATGGCGCTGGCTTCCGTGCTGGCCCTTTCCGTAGTACTGGCCGGCTGCGGCTCCAAAACAGATAAAAGCGCCGAAGGCGCGAGCGGCGGCAGCGGCGGCACCAAGACGATTCACATTTTCCAATTCAAGGTGGAGATCGCCGAGGCGCTTAACAAGCTGAAAGCCGACTATGAAGCCAGCCATCCTGGTGTGAAGCTTGACATTCAGACGGTAGGCGGCGGTTCGGATTACGGTGCGGCGCTGAAGGCGAAATTCGCATCGGGCGAGGAGCCGGATATTTTCAACGTAGGCGGTTATACCGATCTGGATACGTGGCAGGCCAAGCTGGAAGACCTGTCGGGTGAAAAATGGGTCGGCGATATGGTAGATGTCGCCAAGGACCAAATCTCCAAGGACGGCAAAGTGTACGGCATGCCGATGAACCTGGAAGGCTACGGCTTTGTCTACAATAAAGACTTGTTCAAAAAGGCGGGCATTACCGATATTCCGAAGACGTTAACCGAGCTTGAGGCAGCCGCCAAAAAGCTTCAAGACGCGGGCATCACCCCGTTCGTCAACGGATACCAGGAAGGATGGATTCTCGGCCAGCACTCGCTGAACGTGGCTTTTGCCCATCAGAAGGATCCGGGCGCTTACATTGAGGGCCTCAACAACGGAACGGCCAAGTTTGCCGGCAACGAGCAAATGGACCAGTTCATGAATCTGTTTGACCTGACGCTGAAATACGGCAACAAAAATCCGCTGACGACCGACTACAACACGGAAATGACGATGTTTGCGAACGGACAGGCGGCTATGACGCAGCAGGGCAACTGGACGCAGGTGCAGATCGATGGCATCACGCCGAACATGAATATCGGGATCCTGCCGATGCCGATCAACGACAACGCGGAGGAGAACGACAAGCTGCTCGTTGGCGTGCCGAACAACTGGGTCATCAACAAAAACTCCAAGGTGAAGGATGACGCGAAGGAATTCCTGAACTGGCTCGTCACCTCCGATGAGGGCAAAAACTATATCACCAAGGAATTCAAATTCATTCCGGCCTTCAAGAGCATTAACGCCACTGAAGAGGATCTGGGAGCGCTCGGCGCGGAAGTGCTGAAATACAGCAAAGAGAACAAGCTGCTGAGCTGGCAGTTCGCGAGATTCCCGGAAGGCGCTTGGAACGAATTTGGCGCAAGCATGCAGGGGTATATCGCCGGCAAGACCGACAAGGCCAAGCTGTTCGAGGACTTCCAAAAAACGTGGGATAATTTGAAAAAATAATAGCTTAAGCAGCATACGAATGACCTGGAGGCTTCCTTTTGAACCAATGAAAGGGAGCCTCTTCATCTTAGAGGAGGGAAGCAGGATATGGAGGGCAGCGAAGCAATCCGGCCGGATAAAGACGGACCTGTCATTGTGCAGGAGGCTTGGGAGAACCTGGGTATCTATACCGGCGTGGAAAAAAGAGAAGGAACCTACTGGGTACGAACGGAACGCGGGGGAGCGGCCGTGGAATTTGTCACGGACGACATGCTGCGCATTAAATATTTCCTCGGAAATGATCCGGAAATGTCGACTACGGTCGCCATCGATCCGGCCGCTGCGGCAGGGGGCGAGGTTCAGGCACAGCAGGAGGAGACGGAAGGGGGCGTCCGGTTCCGCACGGCGTCGCTGGAAGTGACGCTGGACAAGCTGGGATTGTCCATGACCGTCAGGGACCTGGCAGGAACCGTGCTGGCTGAGCAGAAGAGCATCACCTTCAGCCCGGACGGATCGGCCTTCGGCGTGTACGACATGCCGCAGGATTCCCATTTCTACGGACTCGGGGAGAAATCGAGCTTCCTCGATAAACGCGGCGAGCGGTACACGAACTGGAACACCGACGTTTACGCACCGCATATGCCGGAAATCGAGGCGCTGTACGAGTCGATTCCGCTGCTGATTCATATGCACGGCGGCATCAGCTGCGGACTGTTCCTCGATAATCCGGGACGCTCGGATTTCGACATGCGCAGCCATGGAGTCGCCTTCACGGTCAGCTGCACGACAGGAAGCTACGACCTGTACTTCATCAACGGGCCGGAGCTGAAGGATGTCGTCAAGCGTTACACCGCTCTGACCGGGCGGATCAACCTGCCGCCGAAATGGGCGATCGGATATCATCAGTCCCGTTACAGTTACATGAACCAGCAGGAGGTGCTGGAGCTCGGCCGGACGTTCCGGGCGAAGCAGATTCCGTGCGACGTCATTTATTTGGATATTCATTATATGGACGAATACCGGGTGTTTACGTTCGATCCGGTGCGGTTTCCGGATCCGGCAGGCATGATCCGCGAGCTGAGGGAGATGGGGATCCGGATCGTGCCGATTGTGGATCCCGGCGTCAAGAAGGATGCGAAATACCCGATTTATCAGGAAGGGATCCGGGAGGACCACTTCTGCAGGAAACTGGAGGGGGAACTGTTCTTCGGCGAAGTATGGCCGGGGACAAGCGCCTTCCCGGATTTCACCGACGACCGCACAGCGAAGTGGTGGGCGGATCAGCATGCCTTCTATACTGAACTCGGCATCGAGGGCATCTGGAACGACATGAACGAACCGGCGGTGTTCAACGAATCGAAGACGATGGATCTGGACGTGATGCACCGCAACAACGGCAAGCCGCTGACGCATGAGGAGCTGCACAACATCTACGGCCTGCTCATGTCCAAATCGACCTTTGAAGGGTTGAATGAGCAGCTGGACCGCCGCCGTCCGTTTGTGCTGACCCGCGCCGGGTATGCGGGCATCCAGCGGTATGCGGCCGTCTGGACGGGAGACAACCGCAGCTTCTGGGAGCATATGGCCATGGCCATGCCGATGGTGCTGAACATGGGGCTCTCCGGCCTGGCGTTCGCGGGTCCGGACATCGGCGGCTTCGCCCACCATACCTCCGCGGAGCTTCTGATCCGCTGGACGCAGATGGGCGTCTTCTTCCCGTACTGCCGGAACCACTCGGCGCTCGAAACGGTGCGGCAGGAGCCGTGGTCGTTCGGGGAAGAGGCCGAAGCTATCCTGCGGGAGTACATTGGTCTGCGATATCGCTGGATGCCGCAGCTGTACAACCTGTTCCATGAGGCGGCCGTGACCGGGCTGCCGGTCATTCGCCCGCTCATTCTGGAGTATCCGCACGATCCGAACGTAACGAATCTGTGCGATCAATTCCTGCTCGGCGATAACGTGCTGATCGCGCCGGTCTATCGTCCGGACACCGACCATCGTGCCGTATACCTGCCCGAAGGGACTTGGCTGGACTACTGGACGGGCGAAGCGCATGAAGGCGAGCGGTATATCCTGGCCCACAGCCCGCTGTCCGTTATGCCGATCTACGTGAAGAAGGGCAGTGTGATTGCGGAAGGCCCGCTGAAGCTGCATGCCGAAGACGGAGCGGATGATGCGTTAACGTTCCATGTGTACGGCGCGGAAGCGGAAGGTGACTTTGCGGCTTCTTACCGCCTGTATGAGGATGACGGGGTGAGCTACGGGTACGAAGTCGGAGCTTACAGTGAGCTGGAGCTGAAGGTGCGGGCCGAGCAAGGCCGGCTTGTCCTGTCGTATGCTTACCCGCATCGGCAGTATGAAGCGAATCGCGAACACCTCCGCTTCGTGCTGCGCCGGCCGAAGCTCCGCCCGGCTGAAGTCGAAGGGCTCGGGCAGGTGACGCTTGAGCAAATGGAGCAGGGGGCGCTCGGCTGGGCCGTCGATGGCCAGAGCGGCGACCTGATCATTCAGGTCCAGGATCTGCCCGAAGGCGGACAGTGGGCGGTAATCTCCGCCTGATCAGCCTATATACAGATCTATGGTGGATTCAAGCCGGAACCGGTTCAGGGAGATTAGTGCTCCCGGGACGGTTTCCGGCTTTTTTAGTTTTTTTAGATATAAGAAAATTTAATTTTCCGAGAGTAGGCTTCCTGGTATTTCCACAAAAACGGTGTTAAATGCGGTCCGGCTTCGTTGAATGCTCATCAATGAGACGCTTTTACTCTGATGCTGCATGATCAGGTCAGGCAGAGGGCAGGTGGCCCCATGGTGGGCAAAAAGCATAAAAAATAGTGAAAAATGCCTAAAAAAGACCCGGATCTCGTTTTTAAATTCATGCGTTTTCGTATAAGATGGAAGTATATGTGTAATTACGGATACGACAGGAGACTACCATGAATCAACCGCTTTATGGCGTATGGCTTGGCGATGTGTTTTTTTGTTTTTCAGGAGAGATGTCCGAACCGAGAGTGGATGCATGGAGCAAAGTGGTCAAGCAGCTGATGCTGACGGACGGGACACGCCCTTTTGCCCAGGCTGCGCTCAGGCTGGCCGAACTCAAGTACCCGTCCGCGCATGCGGCTCAGCGTACGAGCCGCCGGGGGGAACGGCGCCAGCTCATGGGCAGAACGCTGGAGGGACTTGCCCTGAGCGCCGCAGACGCCTTCAGCCTGCTTCTCGCATGGGATGAGCCTTATATCCGGCAGGCGGGAATGGAGCCCGGGGCGGAGATGGGGTACTGGGCCCAGGCGGCCCGGTTCGCCCTGGAGCTGATGCTGCGCGGCAGTATCGCGCCGGGTACGGCCCCTGTGCCGACAAACGGCACCCGCCGCAAATCGGGCGAGCAGGCGCTGACAGCGGAATGGAAGCCGAGCCTGAACCAGCCGCAGGACGCGGAGCGGTTCCTGCAGCTGGCGGCGGCGATGCCGCCTGTGGCGCTTGGAGTACCGGCGCTATCCGGCAGGGATGCGATGACCAAGGAGGAAGCGGGGGCATTTTTGCTGCACTCGTTTATGGGCGCCATGATCCATGCACAGGTACGGGAAGTGATCCGTGAGAACGAGAGCAAATTTTCCCGCTACCATGCAGATTACCGGAGAGGATATTCCCCGGTGGCGGAGCTGTGGTGGAACAGTACCCTGACCGCCAGCCGGATGATCCCGGTTCAAGGGAGCACGGAAGAGATGGAGGAGCTGGCGTCCGCGGTTGGAGAGACGGGGGGGACCTCGATCCCGGCCGTGGAAAACGGGGATGCTGCGGCACAGGGCCGGATGCAGCTGGGACTGCGGCTCGAGCCCTGCCATACCGAGGAAGAGGAACGCTGGTGCGTCTCGTTCTGGGCTGAGTTTCAGGATGAGTTCGGGGCATGGATTCCCATCCGGGCCATCTGGTCGTATCAGGAACGGGATATCAGCCGCCGCGGCCGCGTCTTTCCGAATGTGAAGGAGCAAATGCTCCGTGCGCTCGGCGATGCGTCGAGGCTGTCCCCGGAACTGGCTGAAGCGCTGAGGAGCCCGGCTCCGGAGAGCCTTGAACTCACTACGGAGGAAATGATCGCCTTTGTCCGCCTCTCGGTTCCGAAGCTGACGAAAGCCGGAATCACGGTCCAGATGCCCTCCCGGTGGAGCCGGAAGGGGCGCCGCCGTGTGGGATTGTCGCTGAAGATGCTGGCGGAAAATGCAGGCGGAGGCGCGCCCGGCCATCCGGTGATCGGCCTGGAGCAGCTTGTCTCCTTCCGGGTGGAAGCCGCCCTTGAGGGCCACACCCTCACCCGGGAGGAATTGGCCGAGCTGGCCGAGTCGACCCTGCCGTACGTGAAATTCCGCGGGGAATGGATCGAGCTGGATTTGAAGGAAATCCGCCAGGTGCTGCGCTATATCAAGAAGCATGACGAAGGCGAAATGAACATGTCCGACTGGATGCATCTCAGTGCAGGAGAAGACGGTGAACGCACCTGGAAGGGCATTCCGGTGCTGGAGCTGGAGACGATGGGCTACCTGCAGTCCCTTCTTGGCGAGGAGGGGCCGAAGAAGGTGCCTGTCCGCCCGGTTCCCGCTTCACTGCACGGCGTACTCCGCCCTTATCAGGAGCGGGGCTACCAATGGCTGGCGGCGATGCGGGACATGGGCTTCGGCGTCTGCCTGGCCGATGACATGGGCCTCGGGAAGACGGTGCAGGTGATTACCTGTCTGCTGGAGCAGCACAAGGAAGGGAATCCTCCCGTGCTGATTGTGTGTCCGACCTCGCTGCTCGGCAACTGGCAGCGCGAAATGCAGCGCTTTGCCCCCGGGCTCGAGCTGTACATTCATCACGGCAACCGCCGCCTTCATGGGGATGAATTTTTGGAGCAGGCGCTTCGGCATGACGTCGTGCTGACAACCTACCATTTGGCCGGAAGGGACGGCTCCGACCTGGCCTCGGTGCTGTGGTCCACCGTCGTGCTGGACGAAGCCCAGTACATTAAGAACTACCGGACCAAGCAGGCGCAGAGCGTCATGAAGCTGTCGGCGCCTCACCGCATCGCGATGACCGGGACGCCGGTGGAGAACCGTCTCGGCGAGCTGTGGTCGATTTTCCAATTCCTCAATCCGGGTTATCTCGGTTCTTCCACATCGTTCCGGCAGCGGTACACGACAGGGGAGGTCGCGCCAGGGAAGCTGCAGGAGCTGCATAAGCTTGTATCGCCCTTCATGATGAGACGCCTGAAGAGCGATCCCGACATCCGCAAGGATTTGCCGGAAAAGCTGGAAATCAAATCTTACTGCACGCTGACCGAAGTGCAGGGAGCGATGTACCAATCGGTCGTGGACCAGATGATGGGCCAGATCGGACAGCAGACGGGGATCGCCCGGAAAGGGCTGGTGCTGTCCTCGCTGACGAAGCTGAAGCAGATTTGCGACTCGCCGCTTCTGCTCGGCAGGGAGGACGTGCGGGGCGCCAAAGCCGAGTCTTCCGGGAAAATGGAGCGGCTCTTCGATCTGCTTGACAACATCCGGGAAAATCAGGAGTCAGCGCTCATCTTCACGCAATACGTGGCGATGGGGCATCTTCTGGTGTCCAGGCTGAAGGAGCGTTACGGCAGGGCGCCTTTCTTCCTTCACGGCGGCGTGTCCAAACAGGAGCGCGACGACATGGTCATGGCCTTTCAGGAGGGCGAAGGCCCGTCCTTCTTCGTACTGTCGCTGAAGGCGGGAGGCGTCGGTCTGAATCTGACCCGGGCCAATCATGTGCTGCATTATGACCGGTGGTGGAATCCGGCGGTGGAGAATCAGGCGACGGACCGGGTATTCCGGATCGGACAGCAGAAAAACGTGCAGGTTCACAAGCTGATCTGCCAAGGGACGCTCGAGGAGCGGATCGACGAGCTGATCGAGCATAAAAAGTCGCTCTCCGAGCAGGTCGTCGGTTCGGGAGAAACGTGGCTGACCGAGATGTCGGATCACGAGCTGAAGGAATTGATCATGCTGCAAGGGGAAGACTGGATGTAAATGTAAACCGGCGGCTTAGGGCTTCCTTAAGCAGGCTGCGGCTATCATGTTAATTCGACGCTTCTGATTTTTTGGGGGCACTCCAAGGAGGGAACAAGGGATGAAGGCACAAGGTAAAGACCGAACGGAGCTGATCGTGGAAGCGGAACCCGGATTGATCCGGGCTCAAGGGACAACCGCAGAAGGCCGTGAGGAATGGACCCTCGGCATTCCGGTGACGGTAGACGGAGCTGTGCCCGCAGGCACCATCGTGGAGAGGCTGGCCGATTGCCCCGCCGACCTTTATTTACTGCTTCAGGAAAGCCAGCTGCCTTGGCTGGATGAGCTGCTGGGGCAAACCGCCCTGACCTGGGGTGAGGCGGTCTGCAGCTGCGGCGCAGACGGATGCTCCCATGCTTCGGAGTCGATGCCGGCCATCCGTCAGCGCTTGGCGGAGGAGCCGCTTCTCATGCTGGCACTGCTGGGGCTTCCTCGTGAGGAGCTGCTCGGCCGGGTCTTCGGCGACTGGGCTGGTTCCCTGCCCCCGGGTGACGCCAAGTTGGCCGACGGCGACCTGTCCTCCCTGGAGGAGAAGGGCAAAGGCGGACCGTCTCCCGGCGAATGGCTGGCAGAAGCGGCGCAGCAGGGCATGCTGCATGAACCGGGAGCGCCGTACCGGGAGGTGGCCGTCCATCTGAAGGCGGTGCCCGCCAAGGATATGCCGGAGGAGGATTGGTCGGGCCTCCTGCCCAAGGTGACGGCAGCCCGGCAGGTGATCCGCTCGATCAAGACGCAGACTGCTGCGAGAGCCAAGGAGCAGCTGAAGCGGGTACCACCGGCTGCCGCTGGGCTGGTCCCAGCCCCAGCTCCGACTCCGGCTCCGGCTTCGGAGAAGAGAACATGACCGGGCCATCCCGCGCCGGAAGCCGGGGCGCCTGCCTTCTGGCGGCGCTGATCCTCTCGGCGTCCGCCGTGCTCAGCGGCTGCGAGCGGTCGGAGGGGGCAGGGCGGGAGAGCGGACAAGCCCTGCACGCTCCCGGAGGCTCGGATGCGGGAGGGCAGGCGGGCCTTGAGCGGGTCGCCGATCCTGTACTGGCCAAGCGCAGCGAAAATTCGCTGCAGGCTACGGCCCGGACCGTGAACGGGAAGCAGGTGGTGACGAATCCGGATGCGGTCACCGTGGTAGTCAACAAGCAGCGCAGCCTTCCGGAAGGGTATGCCCCTCCCGACCTCGTGGAACCGGACGTGCCCTTTACGTTCGACGGGCACCATGAGAAACGGCAGCTGCGAAAGGATGCCGCCGCCGCGCTCGAAAGGCTGTTCGCCGGGGCATCGCAGGCCGGCTTGGAGCTTCGGGCCGTCTCCGGCTACCGCTCGTATGAGCGCCAGCAGGCCGTTTACGGGCAGCATGTCCGCACCAAGGGGGCGGAGGAAGCCGCCCGCGTCAGCGCCGTCCCTGGGACGAGCGAGCATCAGACGGGCCTGACGATGGACGTTTCGAGCCCCAGCGTCGGCAACGTGCTGGGGACTATATTCGGCTCGTCCGAGGAAGGGCGCTGGCTTGCGGCGCATGCCGCGGAATACGGCTTTATCGTCCGGTATCCCGACGGAATGGAGAGCGTGACCGGCTACGTGTACGAGCCGTGGCACATCCGCTATATCGGAACGGACCTGGCACCGGACATCGCCCGGAGCGGGCTTGCGCTCGAGGACTATTTTGACGAAGCGAACATGAAGCTGTAATGGCGTTCCATCTAGATATACGCCAATAAGCCGTCCCCCTAGTTCGGGGACGGCTTTGTTTCACTATTCAATCGTTGTATAACTCGATCCATGGTCGCTGGTCTTTTTCGCAACCTCAAATTTCACCCGGTATTAGCTTTCTCCCTCGTGCATTTCATGCAGGGCTCCCTCGATTAAATCGCCGTTCTCCGCAAGAATCTCCTGGCGGAGCCGGAGCATCTGGTGATCCAGCTTGTCGGCGGCCTGGGAAGCTTCTTTCAGCTCGGCCACCACATGGGGCGGAACCTGCTTGTCATATTTGTAGAAAATAATATGCTCCATGCTCGCCCAGAAATCCATGGCCAAGGTCCGCATCTGGATTTCAACCTTCATCCAGCGAGTGCCTTCGATCAGAATCAGCGGCACGGCCACGATGACGTGCAGGCTCTGGTAGCCGTTCGGCTTCGGATGGGCGATATAATCCTTGACCTCAATCAGCCGGATGTCGTCGCGGTGGGTTAAATGGTCAAGCAGCCGGTAAATGTCCTGGACAAACGCGCAAACGATCCGCATGCCGGCGATATCGTGGATATGATTCAGGATATTATCCATCGTCAGCTCATATCCTTTGCGCTCCATTTTGTTCATGATGCTCTTGGGTTCCTTGATCCGGACCTTGATATGTTCGATGGGGCTGTAACCGTCCTGCAGCTTCAGTTCGGTCTTGATCAGCTTGATTTTGCTCTGAAGCTCCTCCAGGGCCAGTTTGTACAGCATCGGAAGCTTCTTCCACTCTTCAAATTGACGGAGCAGGTTGTTATCTATATCGAGCTGATGGAGGTCTTTCAACGTTACGGGACTTACGACGAGCTGTTGGTTCTGCTGTTCGTTCATGCCAATCTCCTACCTATCTGCAAATTGGGGTGCTGTATAGAATGAATGAAAGAAATGGCTGCTTTAGTTCATTCTATTTATGTATTCATTTTACCTGAAAATAGGAGGGTGAAGCAAAGCAAGACGGCAGTGCAGCAATCCTGTAAAGGCCGCAAAAGCCCCTGCCATCCGCCCGAATTCCATGTACCGGAGTACCGGAAAGTCAGGCGGGGCAAGGGCCGGAAAGGGATATGGGGATCATCCCTTTATTTGTTCAGAGGAGATCCTTCATACCCTTTATCGTGGTAATCGGTATGCTGCATTTTACCTAAAATATTCATGTCCTCGATCGTGCGCCGCGTTTTTTCGTCCCCGATCTCATGCAGATAAGCATACACGGCGATCAGTCTATCGTTATACTCATCAGCCGCTTCATCATGGTCGGCCGATTTATACGGAACAAAGGTGCGTTTGAACGCATACTCGTCTTCCTTGGTGAGATCCTCCAGCAGATCCCGCAGCTTTGACACTTCCGTCTCGGTCATCAGGACCTCATACTCGGCGGAGTCATTGGGCACATCTTGAATCAGCTGATGGCTCACAGAAATATAGTAACGCTTCTTATCGGTATCCATAAGGCAGATTCCTCCCTTATCCATGGCATCCGCGCATCCCGTGTGTTGGCAAGTTCCGGTGGATGCTCCGGACAGGCATGAACGCTTTTACTGCTTTTTACACGAGACCGGCCGGTTTGAATCAGGAAATCACCTCAGCGTCTGGGTGAAACGGGCTTGGGCGAGTCCGGATGGGGCAGGATGCCGAAAGCTTCATGCAAAAAGCGGGAAGGCGCCGACGGCTTGCCGTGGTAGTACGCGGGCGAGCTGATATACAGCCTCTCCTTGGCCCGCGTGACCGCGACATAAGCGAGCCGCCGTTCCTCCTCCAGCGCCGCGGCCGCCAGCTGCTGCTCGTCCGTCAGCGCTTGTCCGGCTTTGATATCGGCCGGAGGCTGCTTCTTCAAGGCGGAGCTGTGCGGGAGAATCCCTTCACTGGCGCCGATCCAATACACCTGGCGGAATTCCAGCCCCTTGGCCCGGTGGATCGTCATGAGCTGAACGGCGCTGCCGTTCCGTTCCTCCCGGGCCGCCTCCATCTGCTCATGGCGGGCCGTCAGCTCGTCTGCATAAGCCACGAACTCCTCAATGGTATCAAAGCGTCCAGCCGCACTCTCGAACTCCTCCAGCGTATCGCTCACCATCTCTTTATACTGGGTATAAATGAGAGGATCGCCCGCCTGAAGGTACTTGTCATAGAACTGTCTGCGCATTTCCTGAATGGCATAGGCCGGTTTGAGGGATTTTAGCGACTTGATGAACCGGATACGCTCCTTGACCGCCTCCTGCTGAAAAGGCTGAAGCCGTTCCCACCGGGCGAGATGGATGAGCGGGTACTTTTTGGCTTGGAGCTTCTCCTGCTGCCGGATATAAGCCATACCGTCCTCTTTCGGTACATACAAAGGACCCAGCACGCTCTGCAGCGATTCCTTCCGCCGGGGCGTCAGGCTGAGCCGCAGGTGATCCATCAGCGGTTTGATCAATGTCTGGTCGTAGAATACCGGTGCGCTGCCGAACTGGACAAAAGGAATCCCGCACAGCAGCAGCTGCTCCAGTACGGAACGGCTGCTGTCGGACGTCCGGTGCAAAATGGCGATATCGCCATAGTCCAGCCCATCCCGGCCGACATGCTCCTGGATATGCTGAACGACCCAGCGGGCCTCTTCATCCGGGGTTGCAGGGGTCAAGTACGCAGGCTTGAAGCCGCGCGCTCCCGCCGCGAGCAGCTCCTTGGGCCGGCGCTGCCGGTTATGCCGGACGAGGGCGCTCCCCAGGCCGAGAATCCGGCTGTCGCTCCGGTAATTGATGTTGAGATTCACGATTTTGGTGCCCGGATAGACGCGGTCGAACTCAAGAATCGATTCCTGCCGGGCCCCGTTGAACGAATAAATGGTCTGGTCATCGTCCCCGACGACCGCCAAATTGTGCCGGGGTTCGGCCAACCGCCGGACCAGGTCGTACTGGATTGCGTTGGTATCCTGAAATTCGTCGACCATCAAATAATGAAAGCGGTCCTGAAGCCGTTTCAGCGTAGCCGGGTTGTCGAGCAGCTTCCGGGCATGCAGGAGGATGTCGTCAAAATCCCACTGGTTCCGCTGTGCCTTCCAATCTTCATAACCGAGCAGAATGCGTTTGACGGCGGATTCTTCTTTGGTTGCCTCAGGCAGGTCAGCCGGCCATCCGCCCTGCATTTTCCAGGCGGACAGAGCCGCCAGCAGCGTCTCGGGCTGATAGGATCCGGTGTGATCCAGGCGGCGCAAAATCATTTTCATGATGGTGTGCTGGGCCGTGAATTCTCCAAAAATTTGCTCGGTATATCCGTGCTGGCGGAGCAGCAGCAGTCCGAAGGAATGGAACGTCCTCGCTTCTACGGCACGGGCCGCGGCTGCGGAAATGCCGGGCATGCGTCCGATTCTTTCCTTAATCTCCTTGGCGGCCTTGCTCGTAAACGTGACCAGCAAAATCCGGGAACCTGGGATGCCGCGGACCGCGATCAGGTAAGCCGTCCGGGCGGCCAGAACGGTCGTTTTGCCGCAGCCGGCGCCCGCCAGGGCGAGCATTGGCCCGTCGCCGTGGCGTACGGCATCGATCTGCGGTGCGTTCAGCAGGATGCCCATCCGCTCCAGTTCGCGAAAGAAAAACGCGTCCGCGTCGCCTGCGCCCACCAGCTCCCGGCTGGTGGAGAGGGATGCGGGGCGTGCTTGGGGAACCGGTGAGGAAGAGGGCACCTTCGCAGGCACGCTATGTATCGAAACATTCAGATGTATGGGGGGCTGAGCCATCGATAGGACCTCCTTTTATGGCTGTAAGGGATTGCCTTTTTCACAAGTGCACTGTAAATTTGGTATGATATATGCACATCCGGAAAGGATGCGCCTGCAGCCGCTCGATTTCAAGCTCCCAGATTCAAGGCCGTTTGACGGCAGGCCCGGATTTCACAGGAAAGCTCCGGCATGGTATCTTGGTAATAGGCAGCCCGGGCAGCGGCCTGGGCAGATGATATGAGCTCAAGGGCACAGATTACTATTGTAAATGATCATTTGGAATGAATAAATGGGATGACATGGAAACTGGAGGAGAGAACTCATGAACATTATTCAGCGCCTCAAAGAAGGGGCTAACCGCGCAACGGAAAAGGCTCAGGGAACGCTGGAGGTCAGCAAGCTGAACAGCCAGATTGCCGACATCGAACGGGAAATGGGCATTCACTACAGAGAGATGGGAAAAGTCTTCTACGAAGGCTACCGCATTGGCGATATGAGCAAGGCCGAGAAGGAAATGGTCGACCTGTGCAAATCCTGCGACCTGCTTCAGGAAGAAATCGATGAGCTGCGTACCCGGATTGCCGAGCTGAAAAACGAGCGGCTGTGCAAATGCGGATACGTCGCCACGCTGGATGCCAACTTCTGTCCGTCCTGCGGAAGAAAGCTGGCGGATGATGGGGTGAAGCCGAGCGAGCCCGCCAAACCGGTCGGTTTTGCTTTTGATGAAGAAGCGATTTTCGGGAGCAAGGCTCAAGATGAGCCATCCTACCGGGAAGAACCGGAGGAGCGGGAATATTCCGGCCAGCAGGAAGCCGCAGCCGCGGTGGAACAGGACTACGACTATGAGTTTCCGATGAGGGAAGCGTGGGATGATCTTGACCTTACCGACACCGACGAAAATGATCCGGAAGCGGAGCGGGAGCGTCGCCAGGCCGAGGAACTCGAACGCGAGCGGGAACGCCAGCTGGAGCTGGACCGCCGCATCCGCTATTGGAAGGAAAACAGCGGAGACGGCGATACGGGGGCGCGTGAAGAAGGTCCGCGCGATTCGGTGAAATGCCAGATTTGCCGTGCAGACCTGCCTAAGGGCTCGAAGTGGTGCCCGAGATGCGGTGCGGAACAGATTTAGGGGTGCGAGAAACAAATGATTGCGCTTAATAGAAGCTTTTTTGGCGGACAGCGGTTTTAGGCAGCTTTGGGAGGACAAAACGTAATGGAACAACTGCTACATCATCTGCGGAATCTGGGATTCACGGAGATGGAAGCGAAAATAATGGTGGAGCTGGCGGGCAAGGGCCCGTCCTCCGGATATGAGGTGGCCAAGGGGCTGGGCGTGTCCCGTTCCAATGTGTACTCTACGCTGCAGCGGTTATGCCAGCAGGGATATCTGCACCGCAGCGAAGGGGATCCGGTCCGCTACAGCATGCTGAAGACGGAGGAACTCACCCGGATGATCGCGGGGCAGATGAAGGAATCGCTTTCGTTCATCGAAAACCGGATGCCGCGGGTGGAGCCGGATCAGCAGCCCTTCTACAACGTGGAAGGGGACCGGAACGTCATGGAGGCGCTGGCCCGAGAGCTCGAGCGGGCGGAGCACGAGATCGTCGTCGACGTCTGGCGCGAGGAAGCGGCTTTGATGCGCAGCGAGCTGGAGCAGGCCGAGCAGCGGGGGGTGAAGCTGCTCTGGTCCTGTATCGGCAGCGATACGGGCATGGAGCGGCTGCTTCCCTGGCCGGCGTGGAATCAGGACGCAGGGGACCGGCACACCTTGAAAGGCCGCAAGTTCTCCTTTGTCATTGACCGCCGCTGGTGCATGCTGGGCATGCGCGGGGAGGACTGCGTGACGCAGGCGCTGGTCACCGAGCATCCCGTGATGGTGGAGCTGCTGCTTCACCATTTTACACAGGAAATGGTGCTCTACGAGGTGGAGCAGGACCTGGGCGGCGAGCTTGCGGAGCGGTACGGTCCGGCTTACGAGCGGATCTACCGCAAGTATGTGGAAGTCGATCCGCGTGAGGCTGACTCGGAAGCCATCGGGGATTTTGACGGTACTGAGGATTCGGAGGAAGTATAAAGCACGAAAACGGGTACCGTTGAGACGGGACCCGTTTTGTCTAATGAAATCCGGCGTTAGATGGTTCATGGCATGAACGATTCTCTGCGACGGATCGGCCGCACCGGGGTCTCGGGGTTTTGGGATGTGCTAATCCCGTTACAGTTCGCGCAGCTTCATAAAAACGGTGTGATAATAATCACTGTTATGCGGTACAAATTGCTGTAAGCTCACTGTACACGCAAAGGTTTCGGTGTCGGAAGCAGGCCGCGGTTCCGAAAGGATGCCGGTTGCCTGCATTTCCCAAATTCCGCCATTCGCCATTTTCAGGGCATCGTCCAGGCCGGCTTCGTAGAGACCAGTCAGTTCCTCGACCTGAAGCTTGTAGGCGGCTAACGGCAGATCCAGCTTGGCGCCGAAGATGAAGCATCTCTCCCTGTCGATAAAAGCTTTTCCCCCTGCTGTCCCCCGATTCTCGTAATCGGCGGTTCCGAGCGGGATCAGCTGGTCCAGGCTGACGGTGACGCCGAGTTCTTCCTCGAGCTCCCGGACTGCATCGGCGACGGTTTCTCCAGCCGCCAGATGTCCGGCTGCGGTAATATCGTAATAACCCGGGAAGGTGTCTTTGGACGTCTGGCGCTTCTGGAATAGAACCTTACGTCCATCCGGCGTATCGCGCACGATCCAGCAGTGGAACGTATGGTGGAGATAACCCTTGGCATGAACCTCTTCGCGCGGAGCGGTGCCGATCCATTCGTGGTCGTCGTTATAAATGTCGAAGAACTCTTTCTTCATGTGGCGAAAACCTCCATTCATATTTTTGAATTATGGAGGATTACCGGCAAAGTAGCAAGACTGGAGACAGGCTGCTGAAAATAAGCTTTTAAGTAGAGCGTTTTGATCATGAACAGAGAAAGGGGGGAGCATTGATGGAATGCATCGTACGGTTTGAGGTCAAATATCCGGAAGGGAACAAGCAGCTGCGAGGCTTGATCTGGACGGGGGAGGACGGACACCCCACCGAAGATCAGCTTATTCAAATGTTTAAGGACATGAAATATAACGTGAGGGCCTCCGAACGAGAACAGCTGCAATTTGTTCCGCTCGACCCGGGCGCGGGATATACGTCGATTCGGATCACGGAGCTGGACACCGGAAAAGAGAAGTACACGGAAGACCGTGATTTGAAAAACGTCATCAGCACGCTGATGCCAAAAGGACCGCTCGGCCTCTGATCCCGGAAGTGAATTCCGAAAGGGGCTGGCGGTCTTTTTTATAGGAAAGTATAACACCTGCAAACCATCAGGAGAGCAAGCTCTCCATCAAGTCCGCTCGGTCAGGTCTGTCTACTTGCTGGGACCCCTCAAGCCTGCTGCGGCTCAAGATCGGTATCCAGCACAGAGGTGCAGTGCGCACAGCGCGTAGCTGCTGCAGGAATTTCCGACAGGCAGTAAGGGCACTCTTTGGTCGTTTTCTCCGGCTCGGGCTTTTCGTGCTCCCGGTTTTTGATCCAATTGATGCCTTTAACGAGCAGGAAAATACAGAACGAGATGATCAGAAAATCGATCACCGTATTCAGAAACTGCCCGTAAGCAATGACGGGTGCTCCGACCTCTTTCGCCTCCGCTAGTGTGGTGACCTTGCTGCCGTCCTTCAAGGTTTTTCCGGTCAGGCGGATAATGAGATCGGAGAAGTTCACACCGCCAAGAAGCACCCCGATCGGCGGCATAATAATGTCGCTCACGATCGAGGAGACGATTTTCCCGAACGCTCCTCCTATTATGACCCCGACGGCCAGATCGATCACGTTGCCGCGCACTGCAAATTCTTTAAACTCATGAATAAATCCTTTCATTTCACCAAACCTCCTGAATGTCATGCATCTATTCTAGCAGATATTCTATAGGGCATTGTAACATTGAAACTGGTATTTGTTTCTGAAATGTTTTCAAATTGTCCATCAAATACCTCTTTATTTTTCAGCCTATTATGCGTTATACTTCATGCATTGTCATTTCATCAGTCTATGAATGAATATAGGTTTCTCGTATATGTGCAGGAATCGGCCTGCATGTCTCTACCCGATCACCGGAATGATCGGACTACGGGATGAACGATATTTTTCGGGCGCTTGTCCGGAATGTTTGAGTTTGTCCTGAGTCCGTCTGTTTCCGCCGATCAAGGCAGGGGATGAGATGGGCTTTTTTGTATTTTACAGAGGAATGGACGTCATCAAAGGGGGAAGCAAGTTGCAATTACTTAAGCAGAAAGTACTGGATGAAGGGATCGTGCTCAGCAATCAGGTGCTGAAGGTGGATTCGTTCCTGAACCATCAGATGGATCCTGTTCTGATGAAGGAAGTCGGCCGCGAGTTTACGCGCCGGTTTGCCGGGGAGGCCGTGAACCGGGTGCTTACGATCGAATCGTCCGGGATAGCCCCCGGAATTATGACCGCCTTGGAGCTGGAAGTGCCGATGATCTTTGCAAGAAAGCAGAAGTCATTGACGCTTCGTGACGATATTTTCGTGGAAAAAGTATATTCCTTCACCAAGCAGGAAACGAACGAAATTACGGTGGCCAAAAAGTTCATCCAGCCGGGGGACCGGGTGCTGATCATCGACGACTTTCTGGCGAACGGCGAAGCGGCCTTTGGACTGGCTCGGATCGTGGAGCAGGCAGGCGCGACCGTTGCCGGAATCGGCATCGTGATCGAGAAGGCGTTCCAGCCCGGCGGGCGGCTGCTGAAGGAAGCCGGCTACCGCGTTGAGTCACTGGTCCGCGTAGCGGCACTGGATGACGGCAAAGTGACTTTTGCGGATCAAGACTAGCTCATTTATAAACAATACACGGGAGGAATGAAACCGGCATGGAACAGAATCATCAGGCTGACACGACTCAATTTTCAGGCAAACGCCATCCGCTTAAAACCTTTTCGCTCGGGATTCAGCATGTGCTGGCGATGTACGCCGGTGCTGTTCTCGTCCCCCTGATTGTAGGAGGGGCCCTGGACTTTACGACCGAACAGTTGACCTATCTGATTTCGATCGACCTGCTGGCCTGCGGCGTGGCTACACTGCTTCAGGTATGGGGCAACCGGTTCTTCGGCATCGGGCTGCCGGTCATGCTGGGGTGTGCGTTCCAGGCGGTATCGCCGATGATCGCTATCGGTCTCAAGGACGGGGTCTCGGCCATTTACGGCGCGATCATCGCGTCGGGGATTTTCGTTGTTCTGTTCTCAGGGATATTCGGCAAGCTGATCAAGCTGTTCCCGCCGGTAGTCACCGGCTCGGTCGTCACGATTATCGGGGTGACGCTCATCCCGGTCGCGCTGAACGATCTTGGCGGCGGCCAGGGGGCCAAGGATTTCGGCAGTCCGCTGAATTTGTGCCTCGGCTTCGGCGTATTGATCTTTATCATTTTAATGAACCGTTTTGCTACCGGATTTCTGCGTTCCATCTCGGTGCTGATCGGCCTGATCGCCGGGACGGTCGCCGCGGCAATTTTCGGCCATGTGGATTTGGGGCCGCTGAAGGAAGCCGGCTGGTTCCATGCGGTCAAGCCGTTTAACTTTGGAAAGCCGACGTTCCATGCCTCCTCGATCCTGACCATGATTCTGGTGGCGATCGTCAGCGTGGCGGAGTCCACGGGCGTCTTTATGGCGCTCGGCAAAATCGTCGACAAAGACATTTCCTCCAAAGACCTGGCCCGCGGGTACCGCGCCGAAGGCTTGGCGATCGTGCTCGGCGGGATTTTCAATTCCTTCCCGTACACCACGTACTCGCAAAACGTCGGTCTGGTTCAAATGAGCCGCGTCAAAACGCGTGACGTCATTGTCGTGGCCGGCGGTCTGCTGATCGTGATCGGGTTTGTGCCGAAAATTGCGGCGCTGACCCAGCTGGTGCCGACATCCGTGCTCGGCGGGGCGATGGTCGCTCTGTTCGGGATGGTCGTCTCCTCTGGCATCCGCATGCTGGGCGGGCAGGTTGACCTGAACCGCTTTGAAAATCTGTTCGTTATCGCCTGCTCCGTCGGCATGGGGCTGGGCGTCAGCGTCGTGCCGGATCTGTTCAAGGCCATCCCGGAAGATCTCCGCATCCTCGTGGATAACGGCATCGTGGCCGGCAGCGTGACGGCGATTGTTCTGAATTTGATGTTCAACGGTTTTAAAGGCGGGGTCTCCTCAGCGGAAAAGGGAGAAGCCACCCGGAGTGAGCATGCTGCCTAATTCCTCAAAATAAAATAGAAGTTCAAAAGGCCCGCCCCGTGTTCTTACGGGGCGGGCCTTTGATTGTGCGTCGATAGACGGTTTTCTTTTAGATATCAGAAAGCGCCGAGAATACCCGGATGGCGCCAGGATCCGCCCGGAAATCCATCGGGAGGGCGGATACGTCTTCGCCGTCGCCCTGCGCCAGGCGTGGGCGGTCAAACCTGATGCCGACCGTGTCTCCGCGAAAGAGGGTCACGATCGGCAGCTTTACATGCGTTCCCTTCAGGACCGTCGGGAACAGGAACAGCAGATGCAGCCGGGAGCAGTCGTGGACTACGCAGACGTCCAGCATGCCGTCATCCGCCTTCGCCTGCGGATTGATGACCAGTCCGCCGCCGTAGCTGGGCACATTGCTGACAGCGGTCAGCCAGGCTGACGGATAGCTGACCGTCTGGCCGCCGCAGGTCACGCTTACGGGACCTGGTTTGAACGTGACCAGCGTATGCAGAACGCCGATGACGTAAGCGAGGCGCCCGGCACCGACGGCGTTGCAGATCTTTTTGTACCAGCTGCCGTTCACGTTCTCGCTCACCTGCGCATCGAAGCCGGCGGCCACCGCCGTCATGACGGGCACGCCCGCGACCGAGATGAGATCGGCTGCCTGGGCGCTGCCGGTTAGAATGAGCTCCAGCGCGGCGAGCGGATCGCGGGGGATGCCAAACCCCCGGGCGGTGTCGTTGCCCGAACCGGCGGGAATCACCCCAAGCGGGATGCCGGTCCGCTTCAATACCGGCAGGAGGCTGTGGATCGTGCCGTCGCCGCCGATGACGACGATAGCGTTCCAGCTGCCGTGCTGATCCAGCGTTTCCGTCACCATCGCATCAACTTCCTCCGCACTAGCAGTAAACAGCGATGCGTATGCAATCTTTTTCGAATCGAGAGCCTCGCGCACCCGTTTCCAGGTACGGAGGCTCCTGCCGTTGCCGGACTTTGGATTAATGATGAATAAGTACATTGCTTTTCCCCCAACGCCAACGTAAACCCTTCATTCTTATTGTAAGAAGTCCGGACCGAAAAGGGAACGGTTTAGTCGGGTCGTATCTATGCTGCATTAGACGGGGCATATTGATAGGGCTAGCTTAGCGATGGGGCATATTACAGGTGCCGCAGCTGCTTTTCTGCGATGTCACCGATCCAGGGGAGCTTCAGCCATTTTCCCTGCAAGGAGGTAAACAGCATAACCACCCACACGACGAGCGTCAGGATGGAGAGCAGGGCGGCAATGACCGGGCCGATCAGCGGAATCAGGCCGGACAGAATGTGGGCGATCATAATCGCGCCAAAAGTCAGAACGGACTGTAAGGCATGAAAGAGGACGAAGCGGCTGCGCTTCTCAACGGCAAGGAAGACGATGCCTCCGACAAAAGCGAACAGGTAGCAGAGCGTGGCGGCCATATTTTCCGGCAGACCGGTGGATGATTTGAAAGGGGACAAGATAGACCACTCCTTCTATACGGCAGGATTGTCTTCTATCATATGAACCCCGGAGACAAGTTATGAGCAGTGAAAAAGGCACCCGGCCGCCTGGGGTTCAGGTAGCGGGATGCCCTTAGTGATCCACTCTGTCCACTCAAGAGTCGGATCGGCTTAATAAAAGAGAGCATTAAACGAGTGGGGCTGCTCTCACGCCTGGCCTCCGTGGCCGCCTTGGCCGAACTGGCGCCGCGGGCCGACGATTTTCTCGCGTTTGTTGGTGTCGTTTTCTTTGGGAACCAGGCGCGGGTCCGTACGGCCCTCATGATGGTTATCGAATGTAAATTCGGTCAGCTTCCACTCCGTCGAACCCAAAATCAGGTCAGCCGGGAACTCGTCACCCCGGTGAAGCAATTCCTCTCTGCCCGATTCGTTGGTATATACGCCGTCGACCTCAACCTTATCGTGGGAAATCGGCAGCATGCGTTTATCTTCATTAGTCATGACAAGTAGTCCTCCTTCGTTCCATAGGAAATCCTTCAACGAACTGATTCTCATTTAAGTTACCCGGACCGGGAGCGGATTATCCCGCCGGGCCTAATCATTCCATACTGCCGAGAATATGCTGCTGAAGGAGGGACCGCGGGTTTCTCCAGCGGCTGACCTTGCTGTCCGCAGTGAACACCACTACCGCATCCAGCTCTGGAAAAAGGTAAATTTGCTGCCCACCGTGACCATGGGCACAGCTGAACGGCTGACCGCACATCCGGCCTGTCCACCACTGATATCCGTAGTCGCCAAAGGCAGGGTAACCGTCGAGCTGCCGGGTCAGCGCCTGTTCAAGCCATGCTTCGGGAATGACCGGGCGTTTCTGCCACCGGCCGTTATTCAGGCAGCACAGACCGAACTTGGCCATGTCACGGGCGGTCAGATACAAGCCGATATGGCCCATCGTATGGGCTTCGGGGCTGGAAGACCAGGCGGCATACTCGATCCCGAGCGGTCCGAACAGATGCTGGCGGGCGTAGCTGTATGCATCCGTGCCGCAGCATTCCGAGATCAGCACCGAGATCAGGTGCGAATCGATGCTTCTGTATTGGAAGACGCCGGCCATGTGCGCATCTATCGGCAGCGAGAGGGCGAACGATGTCCAGGCACGGCTGCGGTGAAATCGGTGGATCAACGGTTCGCCGAGCGTTTTGCCCGTCTGCCAGCGGAACCCCGTCGACATTGTAAGCAGGCGCCGAAGCGTCAGCACCTCCTCTAAGAGCGGGTCGGTCACTTTCCGCGCATAGTCCCGCAGATAAGGCATCAGCGGTTCGTCCAGGCCGGGAAGCTCTCGTCTGCTCACGGCAATCCCTGCGAGGGTGGACGTGATGCTCTTTGTCGCCGAGCGGAGATCATGCAGGGTGCCGGGTCCGGCTTCATTATAATACCGCTCATAAATAAGCCTGCCGTGCCTGACGACGAGAAAGCTGCGCATTTTCGGATAACGCCTCAAGATCTGGGCGTGTGCCTCTTCAAGCGGTTCAGGCCTGACGTCTTCCTGCTCCGGCGAGGAGGTGGGGAAGGCAGGCGTATGAAGCGGCGGGGAGGATAACAGCAGAACGGGACGATTCAATGGGACCGGCTCCTCTCTTCTGGATCGTTCTCCGGTACGGGCGATGGTTGACCGGTATCATTAACTTAACCCGAAATGCCGATATCCAAATAAACGGGCAGTCTGGAAAGTACTTTAATCCGGCAGGACTGCACTCGAAAAAAAGTAATTCCTTACATTTTTTTGGAAAGCTGTTTTCGCCATTAGAATATGATACAATGAAGGGAGTGATTCAATAACATCCTCTTAGGGTATTCTTAGTGTCAGATACCTTTAGCGGCAGCCGGGAGCGTTCAGCCCAAACCTATAACTGCAAATGACGACTTCACAGATGTCAGGTAAGGTCTTTTCGGCATTCTCAAACTGGAGCAATCCATTCAAGTGTTTTGGGAGGGAACTATCATGGCAACGAAAGGTCACAATGAAGTTAAAGAAAGTCTGCGCGAGATGACACGAATTTTCCGGCCCAAGGATCCGAAGAAGTTTGTTAAGGAGTACGTCCGGAAATATCATATTATGGGGGGATACGAAGAGGAATTAACCTCGGTTGTGGAACATGAGTTAGGGCGGATGAATTCGTCTGTTTCCTGACAAAGCTGGCCGTAACGAGCGTATCGCTTATTGAATTGCAGTTGAAGATTTGGACACGATTACGATGAAGCTGAAGAACAGCCTGATAACATGACCGTATTCCGCGGAAACTCGCGGGATACGGTTTTTTGTATTTCCTGTACCTGCCTGCATGGCTCCGGGCATATACTAAACCACGGTCTGATTCATCATTCTTTAGCATCGGAAAGGACGTGCGGCGCTTGGAGATTACGCTGAAGAGCAGAGAAGAGATCGGATACATGCAGGAAGCGGGACGTATCCTTTCGTCCTGTCATCGGGGAGTTGCGGACAAAATCACGCCCGGCTTAACGACAATGCAGATCAACGACTGGGTTGAGGAATATTTGGCCAGGCAGGGAGCCGTTCCTGAACAGAAGGGGTTTAAGGGATATCCTTATGCCACATGTGCTTCGGTGAACGATACCGTATGCCACGGCTTTCCGGACGAGGTTCCCTTGGCGGAAGGGGACGTGGTCACCATCGACATCGTAGTCAACAAAGACGGCTGGCTGGCCGACTCCGGATGGAGTTATCCCGTCGGCAGGGTCAGCAAACCGCTGGAGCGTTTGTTGAAGCGCACCGAAAAAGCGCTGTACAAAGGCATCGCGCAGGCCGTCGCGGGCAACACGATCGGAGATATCGGCTATGCGTTGGAGAAGGTGGCCAGGTGGGGCCGATACGGCATCGTCAAGCCATTGGTAGGCCACGGCATCGGCCGGTCGCTGCATGAGCCGCCGGACGTGCCGGCGTTTGGGAATCGTCGCGAGGGGCTGAAGCTTGTTGAGGGGCTGGTCATCACCATCGAGCCGATTTTTACCCTCGGGCCTTCGGGGGCGGTGCTCTGGAACGATGACGGCTGGAGCGTGCAAACGGCGGACGGAAGCAGGGGCGTGCAGTTTGAGCATACGGTTGCCGTTACCCGGGACGGCCCGTTGATATTAACGCAGCAGTGACCCGGAAGGATTCGCCACAATTTGTCATATTTCGATCGACAAAAAGAACCTGTCCCCAGGTTCTTTTTTGTTTGAATTTGACGATTCAAAAATTCCATAACAGGTAAAAATGAATGTAATCGTTGAAACTTGGGTATACGAAGGAGGATGAACCGGGTTGCACGTAAAGGGGCTGGCAAGCGGGATGTAAACCCACTGAAAACGATTGCAAAAGCTTTTGTGGCGCGACTTTCGGCACTTTTCGAACAATTTGTGAACTAGGTTGGAAACATTGACAAAATAGTACTGGAAACTTATATTTAATAGGTGATTGTTTTAATTGACAGTAGCAAATCATTCGTGATAGTGCAGGTGAATGGCCGTTGAATGTGCTTTCAGCGGAGCCTGCGAAAATGGAAAAAGTGGGGTAGATCAATGATGAAACGGTGGCAGGCTGTAAAGCGACTTCTTCCCTTGCTCGCAGTATTTTCTCTGCTTTTAGCCGGGTGCGGCCGCGAGGACTTGTCGGTTCTGAGACCACAGGGACCGGTGGCTCAAGAACAGCTGGGATTGATGAAGCTCGCAATCTCAATCATGATTGTGGTACTCGTAATCGTTTTCGCGATTGCGGCATACGTGCTTGTGAAGTTCCGCAGAAGAAAAGGGCAGAACGGTGTGCCTGAACAAGTTGAAGGCAACTTCAAGCTGGAAATCATCTGGACAGTGATTCCGCTCGTTCTGGTTATTATTTTGGCTGTTCCTACCGTACAGCAGATCTTTGCTTTCGGTGACGATCATTACAATGATAAGGACGCCGTACAGGTTAAGGTTACGTCGCACCAATACTGGTGGGAGTTCGAGTATCCGCAGTACGGTGTGAAAACAGCCCAAACCCTGGTCATTCCGACTGGGAAGAAGATTGCGTTTGAGCTGAAAACGGCGGATGTACTTCACTCGTTCTGGGTTCCTTCGCTCTCGGGTAAGATGGATACCAACCCGGATGGTACCATTAACAGATTCAGCTTCAGCGCCGATAAAGAAGGCGTTTACCGTGGTAAATGTGCGGAGCTCTGCGGACCTTCCCACGGTTTCATGGAATTCAAGGTTAAAGCGGTTAACGGAGATTCCTTCAATAACTGGGTAACTGCCATGAAGGCACCGGCTGTGCTTCCTGAAGATCCGGCTTTGGCAGAAACCTTCAAGAAACAATGCTTGTCCTGCCATGCTGTTGGCGACCAAGGCGGACCTGTAGGCCCTAACCTTACCGGCATCGGTTCCCGTGAATCGGTTGCAGGTATCTTGCTGAACGAAGGCCAAGATGGCGGGAAACCAGTCAAAGAGAACCTGAAAGAATGGCTGATGGATCCACAAGCCGTTAAGCCAGGCAACAAAATGCCTAATCCGAAGGATCTCGGTCTGACTGACGAACAAATCGATGGTATTGCCGATTACTTGGCCAACTATAAATTGAATTACTAGTAACAGCAAGATTGAATAAGAGGGGGTACCAACCTTGGCTCATGCTCACAGTGTCAAGCGTCATACGGGCTTGATGGACTGGCTCACCACCGTGGACCACAAGAAGATAGCCATCCTGTATTTGCTTGCAGGCGGCTTGTTCTTTGGATTCGGCGGCGTGGAAGCCTTGCTGATCCGTCTGCAATTGATTAAGCCTATGAATGATTTAGTATCAGCGCAAACCTTTAACGAATTGATCACGATGCACGGAACGACCATGATCTTCCTTGGTGTCATGCCAGTGATCTTTGCATTGATGAATGCGGTAATTCCGCTGCAAATCGGCGCCCGTGACGTCGCTTTCCCATTCGTCAACGCACTTGGCTTCTGGACGTTCCTGTTCGGCGGAATCCTGCTGAACCTGAGCTGGATTATGGGCGGCGCGCCTGACGCCGGCTGGACGGCCTATACGCCGTTATCGACTTCAACTTACAGTACAACGCACGGTGTCGACTTCTATACGGTCGGTCTCCAGATCGCCGGTCTCGGTACACTGATCGGCGGCATCAACTTCCTGGCGACGATCATTACGATGCGCGCACCGGGAATGTCTTTTATGCGGATGCCGATGTTCACATGGACATCTTTCATTACTTCCGCGATGATTCTGTTTGCTTTCCCTGCCATTACGGTAGGTCTGGTGCTGCTCTCATTTGACCGTATTTTGGGAGCGAATTTCTTTGAAGTATCCAATGGCGGTAACCCCGTTCTTTGGCAGCATATTTTCTGGATCTTTGGTCACCCTGAAGTATATATTCTCATTTTGCCTGCTTTCGGGGTTATTTCTGAAGTTATTCCGACTTTTGCACGCAAACGTCTTTTCGGATACAGCTCGATGGTGTTCGCGACCATCCTGATCGCCTTCCTGGGCTTCATGGTTTGGGCTCACCACATGTTCACAACCGGTCTCGGACCGATTGCGAACGCGCTGTTCTCGATCGCGACGATGCTGATCGCCGTTCCGACGGGGATCAAGATTTTCAACTGGCTCTTTACGATGTGGGGCGGACAGATCCGCTTTACGAGCGCGAACCTGTTTGCCATTGGTTTCGTTCCTACATTCGTTATGGGTGGTGTTACCGGGGTCATGCTGGCATCCGCGCCTGCGGACTACCAGTTCCATGATACTTACTTCGTCGTTGCCCACTTCCACTACGTAATCGTAGGTGGTCTGGTATTCGGTCTCTTTGCGGGTCTGCACTACTGGTGGCCTAAAATGTTCGGCCGCGTACTCAACGAAACGATTGGTAAATGGACGTTCTGGTTCTTTGCAATCGGCTTCCATTTGACATTCTTCGTACAGCATTTCCTCGGACTCATGGGGATGCAGCGCCGTATCTTTACGTATCTGCCTAACCAGGACTTCGATACATTGAACTTGGTAAGTACGGTCGGGGCGTTCCTGATGGCCGTCGGCGTTCTGCTGTTCTTGTTCAACTGCTTTATGACAGCCGCCAAGCCAAAAGGCGTGGCCAACGATCCTTGGGAAGACGGACGTACGCTCGAGTGGGCGATTCCATCGCCGCCTCCTGAGTACAACTTTAAACAAATCCCGCTTGTACGCGGACTTGACGCTTACTGGAAAGAAAAAATGGCAGGCAACAAAGAGATGACTCCTGCAGAACCGCTGGGATCCATCCATATGCCTTCGCCAACGATTTTGCCTTTTGTAATGTCCGTCGGTATTTTCATCGCCGGTCTCGGACTGATGTTCAGCAGTGAGAAATTCAACAATTCCTTTATGAGCATGATCTTCAACAACTGGATCGTCGTCATTATCGGACTTGTCATTACGTTCGGATCGATGCTGCTTCGTTCGCTGTTTGACGATCATGGCTGGCATATCGAACCGGAAGAACTGGAAGAAGAGGGGGTTAAAGCATGACATCGGCACACGCAGAATCGGTAAACGGCTCATTGCCGCATGAACCGGAGAAAGCAACCCTGGAAGGCCGCAACAAAGTGCTTGGCTTCTGGCTCTTCCTTGGCGGAGAGTCCGTGCTCTTCGGTACCCTGTTCGCCACGTTCTTGGCGCTTCGCAACCAGACCAATGACGGCCCGACAGCCCATGAGCTCTTCTCGCTGCCAACGACGGCTGCAGCCACGTTGATCCTGCTTGTCAGCAGTTTGACGAGTGTATTCGCCGTACAGGCGTTGCACCGTCATAAAGCAGCTGCACTCAGATTGTGGTTGATCATTACGGTTATTCTGGGCCTTGGCTTCCTTGGCCTCGAGATTTACGAGTTCCACGAGTATGTCACCGCCGAGAAATTCGGCATGACGACAAGTGCCTTCAGTTCGGCGTTCTACACGCTGGTCGGTTTCCACGGAGCTCACGTTGCATTCGGTGTATGCTGGATCGGTATTCTGATCGGCCAGCTGTACAAAAAGGGGTTAACGGTCGTAACGGCTCCGAAGGTTTACGTGTCGGCCATGTACTGGCACTTTATCGACGTCGTATGGGTCTTCATCTTCTCGGTCGTTTACCTGCTTGGAAAGGTGGGCTAAGATTATGACTACGGTTGAACAGCATCAAGATGATACGGTAAAACACGGTCATCGTCATGAAGGACCGCAAAAGCATGTCATCGTATTTATTTTCTCCATTATCCTGACCGCCATCGCTTTTGCTTCGGTTATGGCTGGCGGGGTGAACGTCGCCTTCACGGTTATACTTCTCGTCGTGATGGCGGTGCTGCAGGCACTGGTTCAGTTGGGATACTGGATGCACTTGAAGGATAAAGGACATTTGATGCCGATTATCTTCATGTGCGGTGGTGGCTTTGTCGCATTTACTGCGATCGTCACAGCATTGTATTGGGTTTGGTGGTAAAATAAAAAGAGGCGGGCCGGATGCCCCCTCTTTTTTTAAATGGCATCAAGGTGTCACAATATCGACAGAAATTCCGCCCGGCGGGAGGAGGTTTTCATATGCTGGGGTTAGAATATTTTAGCTTTGCCGCCTTGTTCAGTCCGTTGTTTCTGACGTTTATGCTGCTGGTAACGGCCGCCTATTTTGTTGTTATCGGCCCGCTCAGTGAAAAGTTCGCGGATGCCGAGCCCGTATCGATCGGCAAAAAGATCATGTTCGTCAGCGGTATGTTCTTCCTGTATCTCGCTCAGGGCGGACCGGTGAGTCTGCTGGGCCACATTATGTTTACGTTCCACATGACATCGATGGCTTTGTCTTACCTGGTGGCTACGCCGCTTATTATGCTGGGGATTCCAACCTGGCTGTGGCGTGCTTTTGACCGGATCAACCCGTTCAAGAAGCTGGGTTTTCTGACCAAACCGGTGGTCGCAGCTGTCGTATTTAACGGATTGTTTTCGTTCTACCATATCCCTGCGATCCACGACTATGTCATGCTGCATTTTGCGGTACACCGGCTGTACTATATTGTTTTGTTCATCGCTGCCGCGCTTATGTGGTGGACGCTCATTAATCCGCTGCCGGAGAAACACCAGGCATCGGGCCTTGCGAAGATCGGGTTTATTTTTCTGAACATGGTGCTGTTGACGCCTGCTTGCGGCCTGATCATTTTCTCAACGCAACCGATGTATGCGACCTACAGCGATCCCAATACGTGGGCCAAAGCGATGGGATACTGCGTATCGGGCGATACGTCGGCTCTGCTGCAGACTTTCGGCGGACCAAGCTTTTTCTATGGGCTGAGCACCAAGGTCGACCAACAACTGGGCGGCATCGTCATGAAGTTCATTCAGGAATTTATATTCGCTTCGATGCTGGCGAGGGTATTCTTCCGCTGGTACAAGAGCGAAAATAAAGAGGATGACGACGATATCATTCCAACCGATCTTTCTGACGGTTCTTTGAACCGGGCATGAGTTGGTCTAAGCGTTAAGGAGGATTTTCATGGATTTGTATACGCTGTTCCCTACGATCAGCACTTCATTCATCGTCATCAGTGCGATTCTGGTGGCCATCGGATGGGCCTTGATCGTTCAAGGCAAACGGGACGCCCATAAAAAAGTGATGATCTGGGGCGCGATCGCAGCGCTGCTGTTTTTCATTATTTACGTGTCCAGAACGGCCTTTGTCGGCAACACCTCATGGGGCGGCTCGGACGAAATGAAGATCTACTATCAGATCTTCCTGATCTTCCATATCGTTCTGGCGACGGTAGCCGCGGTATTCGGGATTACGACGCTGGTTCTGGCATTCCGGGAAAAGTTTGCGAAGCACCGGAAATGGGGCCGGGTTACGGCAAGTATTTGGTTTGTCACAGCCATCACCGGTGTTGTGGTATACGTGCTGCTGTACGTCCTGTATCCTGGCGGGCATACGAAGCCGGTATGGGATGTTATTTTGGGAGCATAACCCGAGTGGATCGGGTACAAAGAGAGTCCGGCGGATTAATCCGCTGGGCTTTTTTTATGAAAAGCCGCTGATTCCGCTGGAAAGCCAAGGTTTTTCGTGTTTGTTTAATAGGATGAAATAACGCCAAGTTTTCTTGGCCGGATGCCCGTTCCGAAGTGCTGTATTGCATTTTTTTGAGCACTGGCGTCGGATACAGGAAAATTGGTTAAAAAAAGTTCTAGAAAACGAGGTACATAGATTGAAGCAAAGTTTTGCATTGAACTTCCAGTTATGATGGTCCCATGCGGCCCTATTACAATTATTTCTTTAGTTCATTCAATCTAGCGGAAACTTTTGTGCTTCTTCTAACGTTATTCATATATAAGGTTCACTGAACGAAGCTAAGAGAAGGTATGGGGATGACATGAGGCGAAGAAGGAATTTTATACATAGTAAAAAAATGTTGTGGGTTTTCATCATGCTGCTCTTCTGCGGCTTCATTGTCATGTTTACCACTTCGCTCATCCCGAAATACATACCGGCTGTGACCGACGGTGACCGTACGGCCCAGGCCGGCGGAACAGACAGGGATCCGGCAGCGGGCCAAGGGACCGGCAGTGCCGGAGGCGGAACCACCAGCCAGCAGCAGGAGGCAGGCTTCAAACCAAGCCGCGTTCAATGCGGCGTGATGAAGCTGAGACATGGCGCTCGAAAGCCGCAGGATGATCAAATCCCGCTGTACTGCATCGAAGGGAATTATCATGTCGGAGACACACCCATGATGCAGCCGGCAAGCCCGCTTCAGGTGAAGATCGACACCGTCATCCCGGAGAAGATTCTGTCGGATCTGGGAGCGTTCTGGTTAAGCGATTCTTCCGGAACCTGGGGGCATCTGCTCCTCGCCCCGAAACACTGGGAAGTCGTCCGGGCCGATACCGGAGCCAACGGATCGGTGGGCCTTGAGCTTGCTGATCCGCAGCACCCGGACCGCAGGGCCGTTTACCTGGACGGCGGCCCCTGTCAGGGCTGCAACATTGCGTTAATCGGTTCCTATTTCACGGCATTAAAGAATTGGGCCGAAGAAAAGGGCTTTCCCGGGAAGACGATGAAGTTCCTGCATCATGCTTACGTTCGGAACCATGTCGTCACGTATGTTTTACCACCGGGCAGCACGGCTTATAAGACGGTCGGCGCTGCGTTTGAGCACCATGAACCCCAGGATGCGATGTTTACCCGTTACGAAATCAGCGTTCCGCCGGAGGATTTGGATATGGCGAACGTTATGCTTGATTTCTTTGCACGCTTTCCGAGTTCCGTTGCCGCCGATCTTTCGGTTCAGCCATACTTGGGAATGTCAAGCGTTTCCTAACTCAACATGCACTGCTTCAAGCAGCACCCGACAATGGGGTGCTGTTTTTTTGTTAATATTTTCATTTCGCCGTTGCATCTCCGGCAAGCACACTGTATACTGTGTATAAACATATACACAGTATACACACTGAGTGGTGAATAAGCACAGTGAACCTGTGCTGTATATACACCCTTATGGATTACGGAAAAAGCGAGGGCGATTGTTGTTGAACACAATAAAAGACGCTTGGATGATGGTACGAAAGGATCTGCGCAGCGAGAAAAGGTACCTCCTGTGGTCGATCATATTTGCTGCCTACATGGGAGGAACCACAGGGGTCATGATGCTGGGGCGAGAAGAGGCACGATCCCTTGGTCCGGTAGCTGATTTCATCCTGCTGATGTTAGTTCCGATGCTGGGGTTTTACTTCTCCCGAAGATCCTTCAAGTATTTAACGGAAGATTCCTATACGCGAATGCTGGCATTCTTCCGGGTGCTTCCGATCTCTAACGGCGTGGTCTTGGTATATCGGGTGATACAATCGGTGCTGGCCTTTGCCGTGAACGGCATCATTTTCTTTGTGATTATGTATTGCGTGCAGGGGACCTTGCTGGATCATATGCGGTTTGAACATTACCTGGCCTTTGCGCTGACGTGGGTCGGTTACGGGCTTATGATGACAGGACCCTATATCTATTTTGAGTTTTCCAATCATGGCAAAGCTTATCTGCTGTCGACCCTCATTTTCCTCGTTGGCTCCGTAGTGGCAGCAGCAGCCGTTTATGCGGCGGGAGGGAATCTGCTGGTGTACACGGTGGAGGTATCCAAACGATGGAGCCTGCTATCGCCGGCGATGTGGGGGATGCTGCTGGCCGGAGTCATCAGCCTCGTGCTGTGCTCGATCGGAACGCTCCGCAGGCTGGAATCTAGAGATCTGGTGTAAGCTTTGAAACCAATAAGAGGACTGACGAGTATAGCAAGGTGAGGTGCGAAAGGTGTGGATACCTATACAAGTGAATGAGAACAGCGCTGAACCGCTCTATCATCAAATCGAATCCCAATTAAGATCGCTGATCATCAGCGGACAGATCGAGGAGGGAACCCTTTTGCCGTCAATTAGAGAGTTTGCCAACGGGCTGAACTGCAGCGTAATTACGGTTCGAAGAGTGTATCAGGATCTGGAGAGCGAAGGACTTCTGCGCACGAAGCAGGGAACCGGCACATTTGTCGCCAAGGTTGGTACTTCACAGCGTGAAGTATTCCGGCGGGAGGCGGTAGAAGAGGCGCTCAGCCATGCGGTGGATGTCGGGATGTCCGTTAAATGCGAGGAAGATGAGCTGAGGGAGCTGTTTTTATCGATACTGAAAAGAAAGTACCATCCGGAGAAGGGAGAAGGTGAGGCATAAATGGAACAGCCCATCATACGAATGGAAGGCGTGACCAAGCAGAGACGGCATAAAACGATCGGACCGATCGACCTGGCCCTGCCGAAAGGCTATGTGTACGGGCTGATTGGCGAGAACGGCTCCGGCAAGAGCACGCTGATCCACATGCTGCTGCAGACGGTGTTTCCGGATTCGGGGCGCATTTCCTGGTTCGGCCACGCTTACAGTAACGGCATTCCTACGGAAGTGCGCAGACAGATCGGGTATGTGGCGGAAAAATCCAACCTGGAGGAGGATAACTTGACCGCCGAGGAAGCCGCGGCCTTTCGGGCGTACTGGTACCCGGAATGGGATCAGCCTTATTTTGAAAAGCTGTGCGATCTGTTTCAGGTACCGAAAGCGACGAGGCTGCGCAAAATGTCCAAGGGGGAGCGCCGCAAATACGAAATCGCCGCGGCCCTTGCACCGCATCCCAAGCTGCTGCTGCTGGATGAACCATCGTCGGGTCTGGACCCTTTTGCCTGGAAAATGATGATCGAGGTGCTTAGGGAATGCCTGCAGACCGAAGATACGACGATTGTACTGTCCACGCACATTATTGATGAGGTGAAAAGGCTGGCGGACTACGTCATGCTGATTCACCACGGCAAGTGGATGGGGATGGCGGAGAAGGACAGTCTGCTGGACAACTGGAAGGAAGTGTGGGCAGGGTGCCCCGAGACCGATTTGGAAGAACTGCCGAACATTGTTCAGACGCAGCAGGAATCCCATGGCGTTACGCGAGTGGTGACGACGTCATGCCGTGAGCTGGAACAGATCCTGTACGATTCGGGTATCAACGTGCTGAAGACACGGGCTTTGGAGCTGGACGAGATTTTAACGTTGTGGGTGCAAGGATATAAGCCTGCCGGCGTGCAGGAGGGGGAGGAGCAGACACATGGAACCATTAAAACTAGTTAATGTGGTAAAACAATACGGAGACAAAACCGCAGTCAACCAAATCTCGCTGGAGGTCGGCAGAGGAGAAATTTACGGGCTGCTTGGGGCGAACGGTGCCGGCAAAACGACGACGATGCGTATGGTGCTTGGCCTGATTTATCCGGACGGGGGAGAGATTCTGTATAACGGCAAGCCCTATCATGCGGGGCTTCAGCAAATCATGGGATACCTGCCGGAAGAAAGAGGGCTGTATCCGAAAATCAAGGTCAGCGAGCAGATCGTCTATCTGGCCCGTCTTCGGGGCATGTCGCAGCAAGACGCGGATAAGAGCCTTCGCTACTGGCTTGAACGTTTTGACGTTCCGGAGTATTACGATAAACGGATCGAGGAGCTGTCCAAGGGCAATCAGCAGAAAATGGGCTTTATCGCCGCCATCGTGCACAAGCCGCAAATCGTCATTTTGGATGAAGCGTTCAGCGGACTGGACCCGGTCAACGTTGAACTGCTGAAGGCGACTGTCAAGGAACTGCGGGACGAGGGAACCAGCATTCTATTCTCTACACACCGGATGGAGCATGTCGAGGAGTTGTGCCAGCGCATTACGATTCTGCACAAATCCAATACGGTCGTTCAGGGAAATATCCGGGATATCAAGAGCCGTTATCCGCGTGAGGAAGTGCTGCTTCATACGACAGGCAATGTCGGCGGCCTGGATGCGATTCCGGGTGTAACAGCAGTGGAACGCATTGATCGAGGATACCACATCCGGATCGCTGCGCCGGAAACGGCACAGGCCATTCTGCAGAAAGCGATGCAGGAAACCACGGTGGAGCGCTTTGAGATCAAGGAGCCGACGCTGAACCAAATCTTTATTCAAGAGGTGGGTGATTCGCATGAATAAGCTCGGGACGATTATCGGCTTTACGTTTAAAAATAAAGCCAGAACGAAATCTTTTCTGATTACTACTCTGATTCTTGCACTGCTCATTACGATCGGCATGAACGTGCCGTATATCATTAAGCTGATCAAAGGTGACGACGCATCCAAGGCCGAACAGATCGGGATTCTCTACGGCTCGCAGCCGGTCATTGCCGCGGAACTGGAGAAGTATGCCGCGCAGTCCGGCAATAAGGACTATACGTTCGTCAAATACGAAGGGACCGCTCCGGATCAGGCGAAAAAGGACCTGGAAGACGGGAAGATCGAGGGGTACCTCTCTTTTGACGGCGGGGAAGGGGCATTTCCTGCTGTCACTTTCACCGGCGGTGAAGACGGCATGGGGCAGGGAATCAGCAGCTTTCTGATGCCTGCGCTGCAGACGGTCAAAACGACCGTAATCGCCAAGGATGCGCTGTCCGCGGAGCAGATCGCCGCTCTGAACGAACCGGTCAAGCTGGATACGGTGCGGATTAACGCAGAGGGTAAGACGGAGGCGGGGGGAGACACCCACCGCGAAGACATGCAGAAAGCCATGAACTATGTGGTCGTTTATGTGCTGCTGATTCTGTTCTTTACCTCCAATATGATGACAGGCAACATGATCGCAGCCGAAGTAACGTCGGAGAAAAGCTCGCGGATCATGGAAATCCTCATCACCAGCGTTTCGCCGCTGGCCCAGATGTTCGGGAAAGTGATCGGTATTTTCCTGGTCGGGATTGTGCAAATTGCAGTGTTTGGCGTCGTGGTCGGGGCGAACCTGATGCTGCCGCATAACCAGGACATTCTGCAAGGATACAGCCTGAGCATCTCGGATATTAACCTGCCGGTGCTGCTCTACGGACTGGTGTTCTATATCTTGGGTTACTTCCTGTATGCTGTGCTGTACGCGGCCATCGGATCGATAGTCAGCCGTACCGAGGATCTCGGCCAAGCCGTGATGCCGATAACGATGCTGGGTCTGGCCTCGTTCTACATCGGACTGTTCAGCATTACTGCATCGGGCAGCATGCTGATCAAGGTGACGAGCTTCATTCCGTTCACCGCTCCTACCGCGATGCTCGTGCGGATCGGGATGGGGACGGTGCCGACCTGGCAGATTCTCATATCGCTCGTTTTGCTGCTGGTGTCCATACTGTTTTTTGGCTGGCTGTCCGCGAAAATCTACCGCACCGGCGTCCTGATGTACGGCAAGCGCCCATCCATCAAAGAGCTGCGCAAGGCCATGAAAGCTTACAAGATTTAGGCACGGATTCTAACTTGATAAGGAGAGAATCGGCATGAGTAAAAAGGCTTTTTCATACGTCATCGCGGCAGGTATGCTGCTGATCGTCGGTCCGATGGCCCTGAAGCATACGGGTGTGGTATTAAACGACTTTGCGGACGGCCTGCTGACTGGGGCGGGGATGGGCTGTATGCTGCTGGCGCTGATCAAGATGCCGCGGAAGACGGCAGAGCAGTAAGAATCTAGTCTATAAACTACAATAAGGGGAATTTCTAGAATGAAAAGTTGGAAACGAACGCTCTTATCTCTTATGATTTCTGCAGGAATGCTCGCTATATCGGCTCCGGCCATGGCTGCTCCGCTGCAGCCGGAACTCAAGGTCAATAACAAGACCATCGATTTTGCCACGAGTGCACCTATTGTTGATCAGGGCACTACGCTGGTCCCGCTGCGCACGACGCTTGAAGCGCTAAACGTAAAGCTGACCGATGTAGAGAACGGAACCATTCATGCCGTTGCGGGTGATCAGAAGATCACGCTGAGCAGCAAGACGAAACAGGTTAACGGCGTGACTTACGTGCCGGTCCGCACCATTGGTGAAGCCGCCGGTTACACGGTCTATTGGGATCCGGCAACCCGCACGGTATTCCTGCTCTCGAAAGCAACGAAAGAAGCGGGTCGCGGCTTCATGTGGGAAGTGCAAAATAACGGGAACACGGTGTACCTGGTAGGGTCCATGCATATTGCGGACGACAGCTTCTACCCGCTTCGCCCGGAATTCGAGCAGGCCTTTGCCGAAGCCGATTATTTGGGCGTTGAGATTGACCTCAGCAAGGCAGCCGACGAAGAGCAGCAGAACATGATCATGAAGCTCGGCATGTACCAGGACGGCACGACGCTGAAGGACCATGTTTCCAAGGAAACGTATGCAAAAGTGGGGGACATTCTGGAGCAAAACGGAATGAAACGGGATGCACTGGATGCATTCAAACCATGGGTCGTGGAGACGACCATCAGCAGCCTGAAATCAGTCATGGCCGGGTACGAGGCAACGGAAGGCATTGACCTGTACTTCATTCAAAAGGCGCTGGAGCGCAAAATTCCGATTGTGGAACTGGAATCCTACGAGTCCCAGCTGAGCATGTTCGATCAGTTCTCCAAAGAGCTGCAGGAGAAGAACCTCAATGCAGCACTGGACAATTTCGACGTCCTGGACGACGGCGTTGACCAAATGGCGGACATGTGGAAAAAAGGGGACGAAAAGGCGCTGCTGGAGCTGACGAACAGCATGGCGGGAGACGCGGAGTATAACAAAGCGATGCTGATCGACCGCAACAACGGCATGGCCGATAAAATCGACGGATACCTGAAAGGCGACAAGAAAGCGGAGTACTTCATCGTCGTCGGCGCAGCCCACTATCTGGGTGAACATGGCGTGATTAAACTGCTCGAGGATAAAGGTTATACGGTAGTACGTAAATAATCATCCTGTAATGCATGTTTCATGCGGCGACATTGCCGGCTAGCCGGTTAGTCTGGAAAAGAAAAAACTTAAGCCGGGGACTCCTGCGTCCCTACTGGCTTGAGTTTTTTTATATACCTAATGGACCTATTCATCTGTGTTATCCCTTAAAGGCAGTCTCAGATGAAATGTAAACAATCGATTCCTATGCTGGAGTGTCAAAGTTCCTCCGTGCAGCTCCACAATGTTCCGGGCAATGGAAAGGCCAAGACCGGCGCCGGATTGAATGCCTTCACTGCTTCGGGAATGATCTACTTTATAAAAACGTTCGAAGAGTTTATGCTCCTGCTCTTCCGTAAGGGGACTTCCTTTATTTTCGATTTCAATGATGATATGCAGATATTCCGACTTCATCATGACACGCACGCTCCCTGGTTTTTCCGAGTATTTCAAGGTGTTCATCAGCAGATTATCGATGGCTCGGGCTATCTTTTCACTGTCAATGAGGGTAATCGCAGGAGAGCTGCCAATCTCTTTCACGATGGTGATTTCATTCTCCTGGGCAATCGGCTCGAATTCAAAAAGCAGCTGATCGAGAAGCTGGAAAATATCGATCGGCTTTAAGTCGAGGCGAGGTTCGGTTGAGGTCAGCCGGGTATACTCAAACAGATCATCGAGCAGTTTTTTTAAATGCACAGCCTTGTTATAAGTGTTTTGCACAAACCGCGTGTACTCGTCTTGATCTTGGAAGGAATTTGTTCTTAAAAGCTCGATATAGCCGATAATGCTCGTAAGCGGCGTACGCAAGTCGTGGGAAATTCCCGTGATCATCTCCATCTTGGAGTTCTCCAGTTCCCGCTCCTTTTCAATCTGCTGCTGCAAACGCTGTGCCATCAAATTGATGTTGTGCGCAACCCTTCCGAGCTCGTCTTTTCGCTTCACATCCACGCGATAATTCAAATCGCCCTCAGAAATCTTTTGCAGTCCGTGTTCCAGATGAACCAGATCTTTCACGATCCGCCGTGTCAACATAAAGAAGGTAAGGATAAAGATGATAAAAAAGAGGGGGGTAAGAAAGTAAGGAAAGATATTTCGGAGGACGTTCCATTTCAATATCTTTAAAAATAATAAAATGCAGAGATCATTTATGGCCGTAGCGATGATCAAACTGAGCACCATGCGGATTAAAATATTGATTTGGATCTTTTTCTTCCTTTTTGGCTCCTGTCCATGTTCATTCAATTTTATAGCCAACTCCCCAAACGGTTTTAATGTATTTTGGCTCTCTTGGGCGATCCTCTATTTTTTCCCGTAAATTGCGAATATGAACCATCACGGTATTGTCCGAATAGCCGTACGGTTCTTTCCAGACGCTTTCGTAGATCTTCTCGGAGCTGAATACCTGCCCAGGATGAGTTGCGAGCAGCTCCAGAATGGAAAACTCCAGAGGTGTCAGCGAAATGTGGTTCCCTTTTAAGGTGACGGCATGCTTGGCCTTATCTATGACAAGGTCTTTAAGGATGATCAGAGAATGAAACTCTTCTTTTCCGATTAAGGATTGCCGCCGCAGTTGAGCTTTGACCCGGGCAAGCAGTTCCAGCGGATTAAAGGGTTTGACCATGTAATCATCCGCTCCGGTCGTAAGCCCCGTAATTTTGTCGATATCTTCTTCTTTGGCCGACAGCATGATGATGGGGGTGCTGGATATTTCCCTGATTTTCATGCAAGCTTTAATCCCATCCATTCGCGGCATCATCACATCCAGGATGACCAGATGAACTGGGGTGGTTTGGATGATACTCAGCGCTTCCAGACCATCTGCCGCCTCCAGAACATGGTATCCTTCATTGCGTAAATAAACGTGGATGACGTCTCGAATTTCCGGATCGTCGTCTACGACAAGCACGGTGTTCATGGTATGCTGCTCCTTTATTTTCGGATTACGGGTACTGCAGCCGCTCAACATTTGCGGCCCATATTTATTCTACATAACACTGGTTGGCCGAAACCAATTTCCAAGCTGATCCGGCGCCAAGATGTTTTACAGCATCTCCTTGTTGCGGCAGGTGTAAACAAAAGCCGGAGGGAAGTTGAGGGGGACAAACTCGATGTTTTCAATGGTGAATGCCTTGGCAAACTGCTTTTTCATTTGCAGGGAGTACTGGAAAGCGACAAAGACACCTCCTGGTTTTAGCGCCTCAACCATTTGATGAAGTAAGGTTTCGCGAATTTCACTCGTGAAATTAAAAAAGGGTAATCCGCTGATAATACAGTCAAGCTGGCCGATGCCTTCTTGATGGATGATTTTAACGAGCTGGCAGGCATTCGAATAACACGGGAAATCCGGGTACTCGATCCTTAAATGATTTCTCATCTTTTTATCTCTTTCGAACAATAACACTTTTGCAGATTCATGTAACTGCGGCTTTATGAAACGTGTGATCGCGCCTGTACCTGATCCGAGTTCCGCAACAGCCTTTACCTCGTTCCAGGGTACGGACTGAACCATTTTAGCGGCAAGGTAGCGGGAACTCGGGATGACGCTCCCTACCCGTTTGGGCTCTTTAAAAAATCCCTGTAAAAATAGCAGATGTTCATTGATATTCAAGCGGTGTTCCCCCCAATAAAGTGATCGGACAATTATGAAAAGTTATGATTCATCAAGCTGTATCGCTTGTTGTTGGCATGAACCATCATAACGAAAAAATCTGAGGACTTTATGGGGGGAAATCTAAAGAAAATCTGAAGATTGCAAAGATGGCGAAGGCAGGAAAACAAATAACCCTTGATCCGGAAGGGTACCGAACTAAGGGTGTAAGCGTTGTTCTTTCTATGGAAACATGAACTGACAAACATAAACCTGGGAAATACTTGAATTCCATTTTAAAAACATGCATTAATTCATGGGTGTATTCTTCCTCTTTTTTAAATAATGAGAAATCCAAGTTAAAATCCATTCTATAATATGATAAAAAACGGATATTGATAGGGCAGCTAAATAGCTTTTTATATAAATACCATTAAATATAAGTGCAATGAAATAAATTATAATACTATCTGCAGTAATAGTAATGGCATTCTTCGTGTAAGCAGACACTTGTTTGCCGGAAGTGAACCTTACAAAAGTGATTAACAAAGGATTTATTAGAGTTTCGAAAATTAGGAATCCTGAAATTATAAAGATAGAAAATACGAATAGGTCATCGTATTGCTTGAAGTCCAATAAATTAGTTATTTCAGCAAAAGAGTAAAAAAACAAACTGTATAACACTCCAAAAGCCATAAGTGGGGCTAGGATTAACACAGCTAATAAAGGTACAAGCCATATTTTTACTTTTCGCGGTGCTGGCTCATCATGATCTCGCCTATCTAGATACTTTATGATCTCGTTTAGGATACAACAAACTGCCAGAAATAATATCCCTACAATCACTAGATTAGTGATTTGTAATACACCTCCTTATTTAAAAAATGGGAATTATTTATAGATAAAAATATACTTTACTTCTTGTGAAGTAAAGTATATTTCTTAAATCATCGTTAATTAATTATAGACCTGCTAACCAAACAATAGCACTAGCAATTTCATATGCTTCAGCTGGTGGAATTCCAATTCCTACAAGCCCAGTTGCAATGATATTTTTCTGCCAGTTAGTTATTGAGTCCAGAAAATCTGCTATCTTACTAGAATATTTGGTAACAAAATTTCCTGCTGATGGGCTTAGCTTTGAAAGTAACTTTCCTAAATAGTCCCCGCCATATCGGAGAGCTGATGTTATTGCTTTTTTAATAACATTTGATATTAAATTATTTGTTCCAACTTCTCCATTAGAGGAGGCTGGTGTTATTGTCGAGGCATCTGGGTTAACAGTAATATTACTACTTGGGTTATTTAGAGTGGCAGTTGTTGTAAGTGATGTTACAGGTTTGGTTGCTGCACTTGCAAAAGTAGAGGCTGGTCCTAACAAAGCTCCTGCCAACAATGAAGCAGCAAACGTAGCTGTAATTGTTTTTTTAAAGGTATTCAATATCAAAACCCTCCGTTAACAAATTATGGATGATCACCCTTAATATATCAGCGCCTACTTTATTAATAACATATAATTGTGCATAATTTCCACTATATTACATTAAAATAGATAAAATTACCCAAATATTGGGTTGTATGAACTAGAGTGTTGTTCTTCAAAAGAAAGATATATTACTACTATTGATTTAATTTTATTGGTTAAAAATATGGGTTTTAAGAAGAGTCAAACTATCGCCCTAGTGTTAGCTTTCTATTTTAGGGAGGTTTGAAGAGTAGTAGTGAGTAGGCGAAAACGTTTTGAACGGTGTGGGCGGCCGGGACCACGGAAAAAATTTTGTTCTCGGCAGGTTAGAGCGTTATTTATCCCAATGTTCTCCGGCATCCGTTGTTTTATAGATGTATGTCCGGTTCTCCGTATCACTTACGAATTCTATGGCCAGGCTGCCGGTCTTGTTGTCAGCAGCATCGAATTGAGGAGGGGACACGTTCCCGTATTTAAAGCCTTCGGGGATATCGATGCGTTGCAGAGCCCAGCTTTTGCCCCCATTTTTGGTTCTGTATAGAGGGACGGATACGCTGCCGTGGTAGCTTGCGGCAATCCAGCCATGCTGGGCATCAGCAAAAGTAACGCCGGATACATAACCATCAACCCTATCGGACACGTCGGATACCAGGGAAAAGGATTGTAATTCATTGTCTGAAAGGTACAGCTTCTTCGTCATTAACCCCGCGCCAGGATCCGAAGTGAGCAAGAGCCATATCTGATTCTTCCCGCCTGCTTCAGCCATCGCGACAAAAATATTACTTCCGGTCATTTTTTGATTCAGGTCGGGGTCCAGCTTCCATGCGGACGATTTCCAGTTTGCTCCCCGATCCGGACTGTAAAAGGTCAATAAGCCGGCTTGGCCGCCTTGAAAGGCTGAATAGATAAACCAACCTTCCGAGCCTGTGGCATGGGCGTAAATCCGTTCGGCATTCTCCGGCACTTGGGCTGGTTCGGGGAAATCCTCAGTTGCTCGAGCTGTTGGTTCACTGCTGCGGTTGTCTTTTGTCGTACTTGTTTCTGCTGTGGCATCATCAAGAGTGCCCGAATTGGCATACTCTAACGCATTTGAATCAGGCGGGCCTTGTTCACTTAGCTTGCCTCCGGTTTCGTGTACAGCAGCCTCTTGGGGATGAGATCCGGGATCATCCGTCCCCTGGGAGCAGCCAACCATTCCGGAAAGGAGAGTCATGGTCAGAGCAAGAATGGATAAACACAGCATCTACATACCTCCTTTTTTAGCGATTATATCCAATGGATGCTCTGAACAAGTGACAGGATAATCATAAAGTTTTAATTTGACATGATTTTTCTGCTGATTTTTCGGGTATTTTTGTTCTTCGCGGTAAGGTAAAATTCAAACCATCTATGCAGATCTCATACAGAGGTGAACCCATGAAATATGATAACCCGGTCATCAAAGGGTTTTATCCCGATCCCAGCGTTTGCAAGGTGAACGATACTTATTATCTCGTTTGCAGTTCGATGCAGTATTTTCCCGGCGTCCCTCTTTTTGAAAGCAAGGATTTGATCAACTGGACCCAGATCGGCCATTGTCTGACGCGCAAGAGCCAAATTCAGCTGGATAAGGTCAACAGCTCGGGCGGTGTATTTGCTCCTACCCTCCGGTATAACGGAGGACGGTTCTACATGACCACGACCAACGATACGACGCGCCAAAACTTCTATGTATGGACGGACGATATCTACGGAGAATGGTCTGACCCGATCGGTGTGGATCAGGGCGGAATCGATCCGGATTTGTATTTTGAAGACGGCAAAGCTTATTTTATGAGCAACGGTGTGGACGATGAAGGCATCGGCGGCATCGTGCAGTGCGAAATCGACATCGAAACCGGACGGAAGCTGACGCCAAGCCGCTGCATCTGGCAGGGGACGGGAGGACGCTATCTCGAAGCCCCGCATTTATACAAAATCGACGGACGCTATTATTTAGTGGCCGCAGAAGGTGGCACCGAGTTCGGACATATGGTGACCTACGCGCGGGGAGATTCTCCTTCCGGACCGTTTGAACCGTATTCCCATAACCCTGTGTTAACCAACCGGAATATGGGCGGCTATGAAGTGCAGGCAGTGGGCCATGGCGATCTCATTCAAGACGGCAGAGGAAACTGGTGGCTGCTTCACCTCGGATTCCGGCAGATGGGACAGTGGATTCCTTATCATCATCTGGGGCGCGAGGTATTTTTGACACCGGTTACGTTCGGCGAGGACGGCTGGTTCACGGCAGGACATCATGGCACGACGCTGTCGTCCTTTGAAACCGACCGCATTCCGGATGAAGTCATGCAGCAGGAGAAGAAACGTTATACTTTTGAAAATATGGAATGGGACAAGGACTGGTGTTATCTGCGCCATCCGGATCTTGGCAACTACTCGTATGAGCAAGGCGTGCTGGAGCTGAGAGGCACCGAGATAACGCTCGATCAAGCGGATTCTCCCACTTTCATCGGAATTCGCCAAAAGGATTTTGAATCGGTGATTTCCTGCGACGTAAGCCTCACTCAAGGAGAGGCTGGCATTACGCTCTATATGGACGAGAACCATCATTACGATTTGGCAATACGTCAAGGCGGAAGCGGATATGAAGTCATTGAGCGCCTGAATGTTGGGGATATCAAGTCCATCGAGAAGGCTGTCGATTTGAAAAATAGCAGCCGCGCCTCCCTGGTGATTCAGGCCAGCCCTACGCACTACCGGTTCCTTCTGCGAGCGGACGGCCAGGAAATACAGCTTGGCACCGCACAGACGAAATACCTTTCATCTGAAGTAGCGGGAGGATTTACGGGTGTGATCATCGGTTTGTACGCATGCGGCAAAGACGCTGCTGCCCAATTTTCGAATTTAACATGCGAATATCTATAATTTTTCAATTGATAGGGAGGGCCGTAAGGTTCTCTATCTATTAAAAAACCGACGTGAAAACGTCGGTTTTTTGATTTTTAAATGCGTCGTCACAGCCCTCTTTGGGACACGGAAGCGCCGGCATGCACCGACGTCGAACGGCGCGGAATGAGGCGGGTCGGCAGCTTGATCTGCTTGTACCCGGGTGCGTCGTCTTCGATCTGCTCGACAATGAGCTTTCCGGCCTCCCGGCCCAACTCCCGTTCCTGCTGCACCACGGCCGTCGGGGGAACGATGCTGAAATCGGGGTATACGACGTCATCAAAGAAGACCACGGAGAGATCCTCGGGTACCCGCAGTCCCATAGCCAAGGCTGCCTGGATGACATGCGGGCTGAAATTCGAAGAAAGGGCCGCGGTCATATGCGGGTTGGCCTGCAAAAACTGCTGGATCATCTCGATGACCTCTTCGTCGCTATTGTCCATCCCCAAACGGGTCATCTGCAGGCTGCGGTCGATGAGAATGTGGCGGTCTTCCAGTGCCTGTTCATATCCGGCAAGCCGATCCTCAATACTCGAGGTTCCTTCCGATTTGGTGGAGATAAATCCGATATTCCGATGCCCCAGATCGTACAAATGCTGTACAGCCTGTTGGCCGGCTTCGTAGTTGTTGGAGCTGACCGAGTTGGTCTCCACTCCTTTCAGCAGCCGGTCCAACAGCACCAGCGGAAATCGGTTCAGTGTCAGCGACAGAATTTCGTTATTGTAATTTTCGCCTTCTACGGGATAGATGATCAGTCCGGCGACGCCGGCCTGCTTCATCTCGCGTATTTTCTGGATTTCACACTCCTGGGAGTCATTCGTTTTGGAGAATAGCAGATGATAGCCTTCCTCCGCTAAGGAATCCTCAATACCGCTGAGCAAATTAGCGGTAAAACGGTTGTCCAGGCGGGGCAGCAAAAAGCCGACGGTCTTGCTTGACGGCAGTGCCGCTTCGGTCGACAGCGGGGGAAACAGAGCTTCCGCTCTTTGTTCCGACACGAAGGTTCCTTTTCCCTGCATGCGGTATACGATGCCTCTGTCCACGAGGTTGGACAGCGCATTCTTGACCGTAATCCGGCTTACTCCGAATTGATCCGAGAGCTCATTCTCCGAGGGGATGCGGCTCATCGGCTTCCAGTTCCCGCTGCGGATCTGCTCCAGGATATAATTTTCGATTTTTTTATACATGGGAGTAAACTTTTTCGTCATGTTTGGCGCTCCATTCGAGAATAGGTCTGTTTAAAATATATTACAATTATCCAACCCGAACAAGTGAAAAATACAAGTTATTATATCGAATGGTATCTTTTTATATTTTCTTTCCTTAGATGATCTAGTGAAAAATACGAGTTATTTCAATGTTTTTTCGTGATATTGAACTTAACTCTAACTAAGTTGTAATAAAAAAATAAACATTTACATTAAAAAATAAGATGTTTATATTGTTATCATAAGTTGAGCCAAACATCGTGAAGGCATCGTGGAAGGAAGGCTGGAAGCGATGCGGGGCAAGGTTGGCACTTGTCATATTTTAACAAGGGGGTGGTATCCAAATCCGCCATATTGAAAGGGATTGCAATCCGTAGGATCCTTCAGAAATAAAAACCGATATTAACCGATTAAGCGAAAAGGTGGTTATCCCATGAAAAGAAAAGCAACCTTGATGGTAACGATGCTGTCCGTTCTTTGCTTGTTTGTAAGCGCTTGCTCAGGCGGACAAAAGCAGGAGGGCGGCAGCAGCGCGGAAGGCAGCAAGCATTTGACCATGTGGACCTGGAAGGTCGCTTACACGCCGGGAATCGAAGCGGCAGCCAAGCTGTACGAGGAAAAGACCGGAGTGAAAGTGGATGTCGAGACCTTTACGCCTGACGATACTTACAGACAAAAGTTTCAGGCGGCGGCCAACTCGAAAAATCTCCCCGACGTCGTCAACTGGTGGGCGACAGCGGGCGACTCCATCGAAGGCTCCGTGCTTGAGCTCTCGGGCGAAGTCGGCGACGACGTGCTGAGCAAGTATTACGGTACAGCCATGGATCCGATCAAAGTGACCCAAAGCCAAGTCGATTCCTGGCAGAAGGACAAAAACGCCACGACGGTGCAAAAGTCGTTGAAGGCGGGGCAGTTCTACGGACTGCCGCTCGATATCGGCGGATTCTTTACCTTTTACGGCAACAAGCAGCTGATCGAGAAGGCGGGACTTACCGCCGAAGCTCCGAAAACGTGGGAAGAGTTCGTCACGATGATGGAAACGATCAAGAGCAAGACGGGAACACCGGGACTTGTCTTTGGCGCCAAAACGTCCGACCTGTGGGAGAACTGGGCCGGATCCGCGCTAGCTATCATGTATGGCGGGCCTCAATCGTATATTGACCTGCTGGAACGAAAAGCGAAAATGAGCGACCCGGAGCATCTGCCGGTTGTTCAGGCGGTACAGACGCTCGCTGACAAAGACTTGCTGATGCCGGGCATTTTGTCAACAGATATCGACGGCGCGGACCAGGCGTTCGCCGCGGGCAAAGCCGCATTTGACCTTGGCGGTTCGTTCACGATGTCCACGCTGCTCGCGATGGGTATGAAACCGGAGGATATCGTCACGTTCCCTGTGCCGCCGATTGACGGCTCGAAAATCACTTCCTGGACGACAGATCCGTTCACACTGACGATGCTGTCCGTGAATAAAGACTCGAAGAACAAGGATGCCGCGCTTGATTTTATCAAGTATATGACCACGGATCCGGATGCGGCCGTTGCGTTCGCGAATGCGGCTTATACGGTTCCGGCCCTAAATTTGGGCGACCGTGCCAAAGATCTCGATCCGAACCTGAAGGCGATCGTTGACTCGTTCGCCACCGAGCCCGGACCGTATTCGGAAGCGCAGCCGGCGATCAGCGCTTACCGGGGCAAGAACAAGGAGTGGGAAGTGTATGCCCAGTCCATCCAATCCATGATCGAAAAGAAAATGACGGCCGAACAGGCTGCGAAAAAATTCGACGATACGATGAAGAGCCTGCAGGCCAGCGGCAACTGATAACCGGCTCTGGCTGTATGATGCAAACGGCGGCAGGGACACTCGCCTTTCCGCCGCTTGCTTAATCCAAATCCAAAGGTGATGGAAGATGATAACAACTAGAAATAAATGGGTACCGTATCTGTTTTTGCTGCCGGGTGTTCTCCTGTTTCTCGCCGTTGGCGTCTATTCGGTCGGCTTCTCGATAATGCTCAGTTTTTACAACTGGTCGGGGATCGACTTTTCGACGGCCCGGTTCGAGGGCCTTGCTAACTTCAGACAGTTTCTGCTCGGGGATGACCCGATCGTCACTCAGAACTTTTACAACTCACTGCTGCATAACGTCCTGATCGGTGCAGCCCAGGTCGTTATCGTCATCCCCATTGCGATTGTGCTGGCGTTCGTCCTGCAGAATACAAAGATGGCGTCGCTGTACCGCACGGTGTACTTCCTGCCGATGATCGCATCGGGCGTGGCGATTTTTTATGTATGGAAAGGACTGTTTGAGCCTACCGGCGCTTTTAACTCCCTGTTTCATGCGATCGGACTCGACTTTCTGACCGTACCCGGGGGAATGCTGGGAAGCTCGTCCACGTCGCTGATCGGCATCATTATTACCTCGATATGGGGCGGCCTTCCGGGCACGCTGATTCTGTATTATGCCGGCTTAACCTCGATCGATCCTACCTTGTATGAGGCCGCGAACGTTGACGGAGCCAGCAAGCTGACGATGATCACGAAAATCACATGGCCGCTTCTGAAGCCGATTACGCTGATCGCGGTCATCCAGATGGTCAACGGCGCGTTCCAGGCGTTCGAGAACGTGTTCATCATGACCGGCGGCGGACCCTCGGGCAGCTCGGAGGTTATCGGGACGCTCGTGTACCGGACGGCGTTCCTGAATAACGATTACGGACTGGCCAGCGCGATCGGATGGGTATCCTTCCTGATTACCGGAGCCATTGCCATGTTCAGTATCCGGTCGTTCAAAGTCGACATTTAGAGGAGGACCCGAGATGGTCAAGACTATCAAACACATCATTCTGGTTTTATATGGGCTGACCTGCGTGTATCCTTTCTTGTGGATGATCGGCACCTCTTTGAAAACATCCCAGGATGCACTGGCCAATCCGCAGTCACCCCTCCCCAAAGGGGCGCCTGAGTGGTCCACGTTTGCAGAAGTGTGGAACAAGCTGAACTTTTACCGCTTTTTCGTCAACAGTGTGGTCGTCAGCATCATCGTCATCATTGGAGTCGTTCTGATTTATACGATGATGGCGTATTCGTTCGCCAAGTTCAGATTTAGAGGCAAAAAATTCGTGTATTACACGTTCATCGCGCTGCTGCTCGTTCCTGGCGTGACGACGCTCATTCCGCTGTATATCAACATGACGAATCTCGGCCTGCAGAACACGTACGTCGGCATGATCCTGCCGATGATTAACGGGGCTGCGCCGTTTGCCATTTTCCTGTTTACGAGCTATTTCCGGACCATATCGCATGAGCTGTACGAGTGCGCCGTTCTGGACGGCTGCGGCAACTTCAAGATTTACTGGCGGGTCTATCTGCCGCTGGCCCTGCCGGCGATTGGAACGATCGCCATCCTCAACTTTATCGGAAGCTGGAACAACATCCTGTGGCCGATGATTATCGTCGACAAGCAGGAGATGTTCACGCTGCCGATGGGGCTGATGTACCTGGATTCCTCCTCATTTAAAAAATGGAACGAGCTGATGGCCGGAGCGCTGATCACCGTCATACCGATCCTGATCGCGTTTCCGTTTATGCAAAAGATGTACGTTAAAGGCATGACCGTCGGTTCGGTCAAAATGTAAAACGCATCATTCATGCCGTACCATCGATAGCGCACAGAAAAGAAAACATACAAGAATGGGATGAAAGAGATGACCATAAAAACAGCGCATATTATTGCGCATTCGCATTGGGATAGAGAGTGGTATTTGCCATACGAAAAACACCGGCTGAAGCTGGTCCGCCTGATGGAGGATTTGATCAAGGCCTTCGAGCGGGACCCGGAGTTTGCCAACTTCCATTTGGACGGCCAATATATCGTCCTGGAGGATTATTTGCAAATGATGCCGCACCGGGCGGAGCAAGTTCGTTCACTGGTCGAACAGGGGAAGCTGATCGTCGGCCCCTGGTACATTCTTCAGGATGAATTTCTGGTCAGCAGCGAAGCGAATGCGCGCAACCTGCTGATTGGGATCCTCCTTTCGAAAAAGATGGGGGGATACGCGAAAATCGGTTATTTTCCCGACTCCTTCGGCAATATGGGGCAGGCACCCCAGCTTATTCGCCAGGCGGGCATCGATGTCGCCGTATACGGGCGCGGCGTCAAGCCGGTGGGCTTCAACAACGAGGTCCAGTCCGGTAACGAACATACGTCAAAATACTCTGAGATGTACTGGGAATCTCCCGACGGGTCCCGAGTGTTGGCGATCCTGTTCGCCAACTGGTACAACAACGGGATGGAGATTCCGACGAACCCTGAAGCCGCAAAGGCGTATTGGGCGGAAAAGCTGGCGGCCGCCGAAGCGTTCGCCTCGGGACCGGAGCTGCTTTTCATGAACGGCTGCGACCATCAGCCGCTGCAGAAGGATCTGTCCAGGGCGCTGCGCACCGCCGGCGAGATGCTGCCGGACGTGGAGTTCCGCCATTCCAGCTTCCCCGAGTATATTGAAGCGCTTCGTCAGGCGAACCCGGATGCCCTCGATGTCGTGCGCGGCGAGCTTCGAAGCCAGTGGACGGACGGGTGGATCACGCTCGTCAATACCGCGTCGGCCCGGGTGTACATCAAACAGCAAAACGTGCGGAGCCAGACCTTGCTGGAAAAGGTGGTCGAGCCGCTCGTCGTCATGGCCCATTTGACCGGTTCGTCCTATCCGCGGCACGAACTGCTGTATGCATGGAAGACGCTGCTGCAAAACCATCCGCATGACAGCATCTGCGGCTGCAGCATTGACGAGGTGCACCGCGAGATGATGACGCGCTTCGCCAAGTCGCAGCAGGTGGCGGAGTCGATCGCTGCGGACAGCGCCGCGGCGGTAGCTGCTGCCGTGGACACCTCCGGCTTTGACCCGGAATCGGCGCGGCCTTTCGTCGTCTTTAACACGTCGGGCCATTCCCGTTCCGGCGTGGTTCGCACGACGGTGGACATAGAGCGCCGCTATTTCGATCATCAGGCTCCGCACGAGAAATACGAAGCGTTCAAAGAAGAGTACCACACTTTTGATCCGGAGGAATGGATCGTAACAGACGAAGGAGGCAAGCCGGTTGAGGCTAACATCGAGCCGCTGGGCCCGGTATTCGGCTATGACCTTCCGGATGACCGGTTCCGTCAGCCTTTTTGGGCTTTTCAGGTGGATGTGGAGCTCTACGTCAAGGATGTTCCGGGGATCGGTTATCGGACCTATGCCCTTGTCCGCAAGGATTCCCTGACCAAAGCCGAGTCCGTTTCGCCTGCTGCAGGCGGCGTGAAGGCAGATGGAAACGCGATGGAGAACCGTTATCTTCGGGTGGAGATCGCGGAAGACGGCTCATTTACGCTGTTGGATAAAGTGAATGGCCGGAAGTATGAGGGGCTTGGCATTTACGAGGACACGGGCGACATCGGGAACGAATACATGTACCGGCAGCCGGATGGAGAAGTGCCGCTGACGACGGAGGGCCTTTCGGCGGATATCCGGCTGGTGAAGCATACGCCGCTGGCCGCCGTATACCGGATCGAGCGCGTCTGGAACCTGCCGCTTGGAGCGGATGCGCTGCTGGACGAAGAAATTCGCTCCATGGTCCCTTTCCGGTACCGGAAATCCCGCCGCGTTAGCGAGACGGCCGGGGTGAAGATCGTCACGGAGCTCACACTGGGCAAGGACAGCCGCTCTGTCGGCATCCGGAGCATGATCGACAACACGGTGAAGGACCACCGCATCCGCATGCTGTTCAAGACCGGACTGGCAGCGGATCATGTGATGGCGGACTCCATTTATGAAGTGGCTCGGCGCCCGATTCAGCCTGAAGCCGCGTGGAGCAATCCGAGCAACGCCCAGCATCAGAACGCGTTCATCAGCTTGAGCGACGGCATCGCGGGCCTTACCGTTGCGAATCAGGGACTGAACGAATACGAGGTGCTGCCCGCGCATAACACGATGGCGGTCACGCTCGTGCGCGGCGTCAGAGAGCTCGGAGATTGGGGAGTATTTGCGACGCCCGAAGCGCAGTGCCTGGGAACGCATGTCCTGGAAATGGAGCTGATATCCCATGATGCCGATGTAGTTGAATCGGGCGCATTTATCGAGGCCTATCAATTCCCGGTTCCGTGGACGGTTCATCAGACGGGAGTCCACGGCGGCAAGCTGCCGGCGAATCATACGTTCCTCGAATGGGAGGGCGACCACCTTGCCTTCAGCGCACTCAAACTGGGCGAGGAGAATGAGGATCTGATGTTCCGGGTATTTAACGTTTCATCGGCAGCGCCGACGACTCTGTCATTCGCGCCTTCATTCCAGGTGAACGGCGTCTATGAGAGCACCATCATTGAAGAGCGCGGAGAAGAGATGGGAAGAAACGAGCAAAGCCGGTATACGGCAGAGCTGGGGCCGGCAAAAATTCAGACGGTCGGCATTCGTCCGGCTCTGTGATAATATAGTCCATTTTGGGGAGGGGAAAGCGGTATGGCCAAAATAACGGCAGTACGCTGCATTCGAACGAGACATGATGGAAGCTGGGTTATCGTTAAAGTCATGACGGACCAGGATGGGTTGTACGGCATCGGCTCGGCCAGTGATATTTACCAGCCGGGAGCCGTGGTCAGCATCATTGAGGAACTGCTGGCACCGGTGCTTATCGGACGGGATGCCGGCCAGATCGAGGACCTGTGGCAGACGATGTATACGAGCGGTTACTGGCGCAACGGCTCAACGCTCCATACCGCCATGGGCGGTATCGACATGGCGCTGTGGGACATCAAGGGGAAGGAAGCGGGGATGCCCGTGTACCAGCTTCTGGGCGGCGCGGTCCGTTCGGCCGTTCCTTGTTATGCGCATGCTAACGGTGCCACCTACGAGCAGCTGGAGGAAGAGGTGCATGCCTTTCAGGAGCAGGGCTTCGGCGTGATCCGCTGCCAGCTTGGGGGCTACGGCGGAGGCGGATTCGTCACTCCGCAGGGCGTATCGAAATTCCCTCCTGTCAATGTATTCGATGAAGCCAGCTACATCACGGCGATCCCGGACATGTTCGAAAAGCTGCGTGTACGGTTCGGCATGAGCCTGGGCTTTACGCATGACGTTCACGAGCATCTGACGCCTTCCGGCGCCGTCAGCTTATCGAGAGCGCTGGATCCGTACCGCCTGTTCTTCGTGGAAGACTTGCTGCAATCGGAGCATACGGGATGGTACCGGCGGGTCAAAGAAACGAGCACCACGCCTCAGGCCGTCGGCGAATTGTTTGTGCACCCGCAGGAGTGGCTCCCGCTGGTGCAGGAGCGCTTGATCGACTTTGTCCGGATGCGCGTCTCCAAGGCCGGCGGCATGACCCCATGCCGCAAAATTGCCGCCGTCTGCGAAGCTTTCGGCGTCCGCACCGCGTGGCAGGAAGGCGGGGAGAATGACCCGGTCAACCAAATCGCGGCCGCGCATCTGGACATGGCGATCATGAGCTTTGGCGTACAGGAGATCAACCATTTCCGCAGTGAAGAGAAGGAGGCCTTCCCGGGCCACGCGGTTTTGGAACACGGGCATTTAAAGCTGAACGATAAGCCGGGGCTTGGCATCGATATCGACGAGCATAAGGCGGCAGCCCTGGTCAAGGATCAAGGTTCCCTGGCAGCATACCATCACCCATACAAGCTGGACCGCAAGCCGGATGGAACGCTGATTCGTCCTTAAGGTCCGGCTGGAAGGAGGAAAAGATCATGAAACAAATCGTCGTGACCGGCTCGGAAGGAAAACTGGGCCACTACGTCGTTCAAGAGCTTAACCATGCAGGATACAGGGTCATCGGAACGGATGCCCGCCCGGCAAGCGGGAGAAACCGTTATGCCCGCTATGTCCAGGGGGATTTGACCCAGCTTGGCGAGGTGTACGGTATTTTGGCCGAATCGGATGCGGTGGTTCACCTGGCTGCCGTGCCGAATCCTATCAACTTTTCGCCGGAGCGGATCTTCGCCAACAATGTCATGGCGACATACAACATCCTGGAGGCTTCTTCGAAGCTCAGCATCCAGCGCGTCGTATTCGGATCGAGCGAATCGGCCTATGGATTCTGCTGGGCGAAGCATCCCTTTCCGCCGCATACGCTCCCCGTTGACGAGGAGCATGTGCTGCTGCCCCAGGAGAGCTACGGGCTGTCCAAGCAGGTGAATGAACAGACGGGCGATATGTTCGCCCGCCGTACAGGCATGGAGATCTATGCCCTCCGCTTCTCTTTGATTCTGGCGCCGAATGAATACGATCGGGAGATCGCGGCCTTCAGCGATACCGCCAGACATCACCGCATTCTATGGAGCTATGTCGACGCGCGCGACGCCGCTTCAGCCTGCAGGCTTGCGCTGGAAGCACCTGTGCAAGGCCAGGCAGAGGCATGCCGCCTGAACATCACATCCAGCGACTTGCTGAGCGATGCAAGCGTCAGCGAGTTGGCAGCCAAGTATTATCCGCAGGTGCCTTTTCCAGGCAAGGACCCAGGTAAGTTGACGGCGCTCGTGTCCAACGCCCGGGCGAAGTCGGTCCTGAACTGGGAGCCTGCTCATTCCTGGAGGAGCGCCGGCCGTTAAGGCCGGTTTTCCTTAAGGTTCATAGATGAAGCAAGCCGCCTGCTGAAAGGGGGAGGTGCCGCAAGCTAAATTGGATACGGGACAAGCTCGGGTGTATTGCCAATGGTTTTTTTGCTGCAAAATTGAAAGCGAATACAATCATGATCCCGCAGCGAAGCAGCGTTGCTTTCGTGCAGCTTGATAAGCAAATCAAGCATGGGAGGAATAATCGTGAACAATCGATGGAGCTTTAGGCGCTTTATCGCGCAAATAACCGTCATCGTGATGGTCGTCTCCTTATTCTGGATGGCCCCGGCTCCACTTAGAGCCGCCGCCGATGGTGAGGATGCAGATGGCGGAAGCCAGCTTCCGCCATCCGCCCCGGTAACGGTCACCGATTCCGTATACATTACGCTCGGGGAAACGCCGGAAGGGCAAGGCATGACCGCCCGTCCGGGGGACGGTCCGGAGGAAGGCCTGCAGGTGGGCGAAATGGACGGTAAAACGTACTGGAAAACCAATCAAGCGGTAAATCCGAATGATCCGGCACAGAACATCCTCTACTTTTATTTCAATGTGGATGACGACTTCGCGGGAGATCTTAGCGATCAGGACGTTTTGGTAACGGCCGAATATTATGACCAAGGCAATGGGGACATGGTGCTTCAGTATGATTCCAAGCAGTCCGCTTTTAAGGACGCCCCGCTGTTTTCGTACGAAAATTCGGGGACCTGGAAGACGCATACCTTCAAGCTGAGCGACGCGCGCTTTGAGAACCGTACAAACGGTGCGGATTTCCGGATCGGCGTCACCGGCGCCGGAGCGAAGGCGCAGAATCCCGAGCTGTATTTGGCGAAGGTGACCGTGACGAAGCAGCCCCGTGAATCGTCGGGGACCCACGAAACCAAGGTCTATGACACGGTATATCCGACGGACGATATCGTCATTGCCGACCGCAGTGTGACGGATTATGGCGCCAAAGGGGATGGGAGCACGGATGACACCCGCGCCTTCCAGGAAGCGCTGGCCGATGCGGGAAGCCAAGGCGGGGGCGTCGTGTACGTGCCTTCAGGCACGTACAGGCTGACAAGCGAGCTTGTCGTCCCGACAGGAGTCACGCTCCGCGGCGATTGGGCGAATCCGGAAGCGCAGGGTGGCAAGGTTCTGGGCACCGTTCTTGCTGTCTATGCCGGTAAGGGACAGGAGACAGGCACGAGCTTCATTAAGCTGCAGCCCTCCAGCGGCGTGACGAACCTGTCCATCTGGTATCCGGAACAAAACGCATCCGATCCGTCTCCATATCCGTGGACGATCGAACAGCTACCCGGCGACAGTGCGACCGTCAAGAATGTCACGCTGGTCAATGCATACCAGGGGATCAAGATCGGACCGGACTGGAACGAGCTGCATTACGTCAAAAATCTCTATGGTACCACGCTGAAGACAGGCATTTTCCTCGATTATACGACGGATATCGGACGGCTGGAGGGGATTCATTTGTCCCCGGATCTCTGGTCCGGCTCGGGCCTCGCGGGATCGCCCAAACGCGGCGAACTGCATGATTACATGACGAGCCATGCCGAGGGCATCGTCATGGGCCGCTCCGACTGGGAATACATGTCGGACATCCATATTTCCGGATATGAGACGGGCATGCGGATGACGACGAGAACCGGCAGCCTGGAGTCGGCCAATGCGCAGCTGTACAAGATCCAGGTCGAGGATTGCCATGTCGCGCTCAAGATCGAGGGCGTCAACAATTACGGCCTGCTGATTTCGGACAGCCGGTTTGAAGCCGGAGCCGGGCAGCATCCGATTGCCATTTACGCGACGCAAGGCTTCAATTCCATTGTTCAGTTTAACGGTGTCACGGTAGGCGGGCATCCCGATCAGGCGGTTCTAAACGAGGGCAGCGGCACCCTATCCTTCGAAAACAGCACGTTCGCAAACTGGGGGGACGGCAGTGAAGACTATGCGATCATCGCCCGCGGCGGATCGCTGATACTGGGGGCTTCCAGCTTTGCCAAATCCGATCGCCACCTCCTGCTTGAAGGGAATGTCGGAACGGTCAATTCCATCAACTCGGGATATGACGGCAAGCTGTCCGTAACCAATCACAGCCAATCGACGGACCTGAATATCCGCCAAGACGACAAGTATGTCCTGGACCGCCTTCCTGAGGTGCCATCCGTGGATATCGCCGCACGTCCCAAGCCGGCGACGAGCGGATTGTTTAATGTGGTGAATGCTCCGTACTCCGCCGATCCGACCGGGAATGAGGATGCCTCCCAGGTGATCCAGCAGGCTCTAAGCGATGCCGGTGACGCTGGCGGCGGCACGGTGTATATGCCCGCCGGGATCTACCGGGTCGAGCAGCCGCTCGTTGTACCGACCGGCGTAGAATTGCGCGGCAACTTTGATGTTCCGCATCATACGATTGGCGGCGGCACGGTCATTTTTACGAACTACGGGGAAAATGAACCGGACGCCCCGGCGTTGATCCAATTAAAAGCAGCGGCGGGCCTTCGCGGAATATCCGTATATTACGACCATCAAACCTGGACCGAAGCGAATCCGGTCAAGCCTTACCCATGGACCGTTCAAGGCCAAGGGAAGGACGTTTACCTGATTGATACGACGCTGGTCAATCCATACCAGGCCGTCGATTTTGGAACATACGATACGAGCGGGCATTACATCGATTACGTGGCCGGTTCCCCGCTGAAGGAAGGGATTTACCTGGGCGGAGGTGCGCAGGGCGGATACTTGCGGAACGTCCAGTTCAATCCGCATTATTACGGGCGCAGCAATTATCCGAACCATCCATCCACCGGTGCGGACTCCGACATGGTCTGGAGTTACCAGAAGGACCATCTGGATGCTTTCCGCATCGGCAACGTGAAACAGGAGACCATTTTTAACACATTCGTCTTCGGTTCGAAGTTCGGCATCCATTTCGAAGGACAGGACGGGCAGGGCCCTGAAGCCGTCGTGATCGGCCACGGCACGGACGGAAGCAAAAAAGGAGCCGTGCTGGAAGGCGCGGACGAGGCGGGACTCCAGTTTATTAACACGGAGCTGGTCTCGATCAGCACGACCGACAAAGTTTACGTTGAGGTCGGCAAAAACTTCGGCTCCAAAGCGGTGTTTTTCAATTCTTCGATGTGGGGTGATACGAACCGTTCCTTCGATATCTTCGGGGGCACCGTGCGGATTCAGCAGGCCAACTTCACCAAAGTCGGCGACATCGGCATTAACGCCGTCGGCGGTGACATTGGACTGTACGATTCCTACTTCCAGCAGTCCCAAACAACCCATGTGTATGCCGGGCCGGGCATCGACAAGATGGTCGTATCCAACAACCTGGCCAGCGGGGGACTTCAAATTCAGAACGATGCGCCGGGCAAAGTGTCGGGAAGCAATCTCTATCCTGTGACGCTGAAGTTAGAGAAGGCGCCCTTCGATCCTTCACACCCGGAAGATACAGGAACGGTGCTGTCGATAACCAATGCGGCCGGAGACGGAACGCTGAAGGGACAAGTCGAATGGGTCAGTCCCGGCATGTATCGGGAGGCGCTGAAGCCGATCCGTTTTGAGGATCTGAAGAAGGGGGAAACCCGCGGTGTGGCCATCCCGTACTTATCAGCCGATTCCCTGAAGTTCAGAGTTGCTCTGGACAACGGGGAACGTTATGAAACGTCGGTCAAGCTGTCCCAGTCCTTCGCATCGCGAAGCGAGACTGCGGACCACACGCCAACCATTGAAGTGTCCGGTCCGGAGCATTACTACAGCGTTGGCGGAAGCTGGGGAGGCGCCGATGATCTCGGGCTCACCTCCAAGGTCACCTGGGATGAAGCCCACTTGTACGTTAACGTAGATGTCAAGGACAACGTCCACAGCCAGACGTTTACAGGCGGCGATATATGGCAGGGCGACAGCCTGCAGGTCGGTATCGACCTGGCGAAGGAAGATGGTGCGGCCAGCCGCCAGGTGAACGAGCTCGGGTTTGCGCTGAACGAGGACGGCAGCGTGCAGAAATGGAGATGGCGTGCTCCGGATGGGATAACGCCGGGTCCGCTGGAATCCGTTCAGGCGGTCGTTACCCGCGACGAAACGGCCAAGGTGACGCATTATGAGCTGACCCTTCCGTTTCGGGCTCTCCACGGCGCCGGGTATGATTTCCACGTGGATAAACCGATAGGGCTTGCGCTGCTCGTCAACGAAAATGACGGGGACGGACGGTCCGGATTCATGGAGTTTAACGGAGGCATTGGCACAAGCAAGGATGCCGGATTATTCGGCAATCTGTACCTCCTCCAGGACGATTATGTGAAGCTGCTGGAGAAATCCGCTGAGGCCAGTGTGAAGTCGGCCATGCACAAGAGAGAAGTCAGCACCGTTGATGCCGCTGCCAATTTCGTGCTTCTCCTGCCGGAAGGCGGGCTGAAGAAATCCTTGCAGGCCCGGCTCGCTGCCATTGGTTCGAAGCTTGGGACAGTACCGGGCGGAGAGGGACATCCGGGAGGACCGGGATCGAATGGAGGAGGAGGGAACTCCGGTTCCGGCTCCGGCTCAGGTTCCGGTTCGTCAGGGAGCGGAACAAGTAAACCCGGCGGAGGCTCGAATCCGGATCCGTCCGGAAAGAATAGCTTAACGCTAACACCGATATTTGATCAAGCGTCCAAGTTGGCGAGCGTCCGCCTGGGCAGCAAGGAGGCTGAGCAGGCATTCGGCGGAATTCAGGCAGGCCAAGACGGGACGAAGACGCTGGTCGTCCAGCTGAAGGCTGCTGCCGGGGCTGAAAGGTATGCCCTAGAGCTGCCATCAGAGCTGGTTGCGGATAAGCAGGCAGCGCGCTCGCTGGACATTCATACGGAATTGGGGAATCTGTGGATTCCAGGCGATCTGCTGGCCGCATCCAAGGAACAGCTTGGCGAATCTATCGTCGTGAACATTAGCAAGGCGAACCATGCGGCAGCAGGCCAGGAAGCTGCGTCCGTCTTCGGCGAAAGACCGGCGATCTCGCTGCAGCTTGCTACTGCCAAGGGAGCCTCCCTCCAATGGACGGATGCGGCTTCGCCGATCAAGGTCATGCTGCCTTATCAGCCGGGCTCCGGCGAAGCGAAGAATCCGGAGAAGCTCGTCGTACGGCTGGCCGGAGAACAAGGGCAATATACACCGGTTCCAAGCGGCAAATACGTCCCGTCTTTGGGACACATCGTATTCAAGGCTTGGCAGCCTGGAGTGTACGCCGTTGGTTACGATGACCATACGTTTCAGGATATCGGGAACCTCGCTTGGGCCCGTCAGGCCATCGAAGCTCTTGCGGCCAAAGGCATCGTTCACGGCGTATCCGAGTCGGCCTATCAACCGCAAACGCTGATTCGAAGAGCGGACTTTGCGGCTCTGCTGGTTCAAGCTTTTGAACTCAACCGGAATCACACCGAAAGCGCGGAGCGGTTTGCGGATGTGCCGCAAGATGCTTATTATAACGAGGCCGTCGGCATCGCGAGAGCGCTCGGAATCGTTCAAGGGGGCGGGAGCCTTTTCCTGCCGGACGCTGCGATCAAGCGGGAAGATGCGGCCGTCATGATCTACTGCGCCATGGATGCGGCAAGCATCCTGCCGGCAGCGGCCGGAAGCCAGGCTTCCGGGGAAGGATTTTCCGACTCGGATGCGATCGAAGCTTACGCCCGCGATGCCGTCCAAGCTTTGGCGGATGCGCAGCTGCTGCAGGGAGATGGCGGCAAGTTCCAGCCGAAAGAACCGATCACGCGGGCGGAAACGGCGGTTCTGGTGTACCGTTTGTACAATCTGCTGCCTTAGGGCAGCAGATTGTATATATGAATTAACCTTCAATTTACTAGAATAGATTTTATGAACAGGGAGAGAACGTGCTATGACTACGCAAGGAATTCCAAAAGCCTTGATCAAATCGGCTGGCCAAAATCCGATCATCACCAGTATTTATACGGCGGACCCTTCTGCCCATGTGTGGGAGGACGGAAGAATCTACATATACGCTTCCCATGATATCGATCCGCCGCAGGGATGCGATCTGATGGACGCATACCACGTATTTTGCTCAGATGACCTGGTGAATTGGGTCGACGAAGGCGAGATTCTCCATTCGCGGGACGTGGCCTGGGGGCGCCCGGAAGGCGGCTTCATGTGGGCTCCCGACTGCGCCTACAAGAACGGTACGTACTATTTCTATTATCCGCATCCGAGCGGATCGGACTGGAACGATACCTGGAAAATCGGCGTGGCGACCAGCGACAAGCCGGCCAGCGGTTTTATCGACCGGGGTTATATCGAGGGACTCGGCGGTTTCGCTATGATCGACCCTTGCGTCTTTATCGATGACGATGGCAGGGCATATATGTATTATGGCGGCGGCGGCAAATGCCAGGGCGGGGAACTGGGCGAGGATATGATGTCTATCAAAGGGCCGATGCAGGACATGACGGGTCTGGAAGATTTTCATGAAGCCGCCTGGGTATTCAAGCGAAACGGGCTGTACTATCTCACTTACGCCGACAATCTGGAAGACAACAACCGGATGAGATACGCGACAAGCCGGTATCCGCTTGGTCCGTGGACTTACCAGGGCATCTTTTTGGAACCGACCGGCTGCTCGACGACACACGGCTCGGTAGTGGAGTACAAAGGGCAGTGGTACCTGTTCTATCATAATCAGGTCATTTCAGGACACGGGAACCTGCGCAGTGTATGCATCGATTACCTGCATTTTAACGAAGATGGAACCATTCAAACGGTGGTTCAGACCAGGGAAGGCGTTAAGTCCGTCGGTGAAACACCGGAAGCCGAAGTATCGGCCTACTATGCGGCAAATGAGAGTACCACAGGAGGCGGCGCCGAAGTTACGGGCGGATCGGGGGAAGAGGCGGTCATCCGCGGGCTGGATGCCAAGGGGGCTTATTGCGAATTCGGCAGCGTCGACGGAGGTAGCGGCGGACGGGCCGCACTGTACATCCATTACAGCACGGAAGAAGCCCTGGCCAAGCTGAACTTAACGGTCAACGGTTATGATTACACGCTGATCAACGCCCCCGGAACAGGAAGCGGCGAAGAAGCGTTGGGCGCCGCGTCGTTCACGGTCCGTCTGCAGCCTGGAACGCAGAATACAATCCGGCTGACGGGCGGGCACGGCCGCATTGCCGTAGGCGGTTTGTCGGTTAGCAGATTACAAGAGTAAGAAGTTTAGGCGTAGGAATCGTATCTCTTAAATTAAGCGGCCCCTGTGCACTGGCCAAGCTGGCGAGCTTACCTGTGGCAGGGGCTGTTTGTGGTTGTGTTATTTTTGGCCTCACTCACTCCCGATGATGAACATCCACCCGGAACACCTGATACCGTTTCCTGTACTCGCCGGGAGTGAACGAGGTTTGGCGTTTAAACAGACGCGTAAAATAGTTGTTGTCCCGGAATCCGCATTGTTCGGCGACTTTGACCAGGGGCAGCTCCGAATGCGCCAGCAGCCGCTTGGCCCGCTCCATCTGCAGATGATGCCGGTATTGCAGCGGACTCATCCCCGAATATTGTTTCAGGCAGCGCGCCAAGTAGTCAAAATGGTAATGCAGGTCGCGCTCCATGCCGGCGGAGTCGAAGGGAGCTTCAAGGTTGTCCGCCAAATAGGCTGCGACCTGCTCTCCAAGGAAAAACGAGCGGGCATGCGGACTGCCTTTTCTCATGCTTCCTTGCAGTTCGATCAGGAACTTGCCGAATAACATGTGCAGTTCGTAGACCCCGTAGGGCGTAAGCATGCCGTGCACTTTCAGCATGTCCTGCAGGATCGGCACCATCGTTCGCAAATCGATTTCGGCAAATTTGGGGATGTCCACCAGGCCCGGCTGGGCCTGGGTATCCTGATCCGACCGGTTCAGCAGCGGCTGATGCCAGTGGCTTTTCTCGGTCAAAACCGGCTGCTCATCCGCCGGGTATTCGAAATGGATCCAATACACCTCGGTTTCACGATCGGTCGGACGGCAGCCGCGGTGCGTTTTGCCAGGCTCCAGGACGAGCATCGTTCCTTCCCGGATATCATATGCAATCCCGTTCTCCTCCATATATAGCGTGCCCTTGGCGCAAACGATCAGGTCAAAGGCTTCGAATTGCCGCTCGGCGTGCATCACGCCCGCCTGCCACACCGTATGGCCGACCGCGGTCAGCAGCGGAAACGGCGGCACCTTGAGTTCAAGTACGAGCATATCGCTAAAGCTCCTTTTCGAAAAAACGAATGTAGAGATTGTACTATAAGAAGTCGCCATTGTCAGCTGTGTCAAGGGAGATGATCCTGTAGAGTGGTAGATATTATATGATTTAAGTGAAGTCAGGGAGGCAGTGAGTTATGGATCAACAGGCACTCATCCAAAGGCAGCAGTGGTTTGTGAATCAGAGGTTCGGGATGTTTATCCACTTCAACAGCGCGACGTTTCAGTTTGCCGATTCGGACATTATCGATTGGGAATACGATCACGAGAACGGGGATGAGCCCCGCCGGTTCCCTTTTGACCCGAAGGACTGGAATCCGGAGCAGCTGGACTGCTCGCAGTGGGCGAAGGCCGCCAAATCGGCGGGGATGAGCTTTGCGGCATTGACCGCGAAGCATCATGAAGGCTTCAGCTTGTGGCCGACCGAGCATACGGAGCATTGCGTACGCAACGCAGCGAGCCGGCGCGATGTCGTCAAGGAATACCTGGACGCGTTCCGGGCGGAAGGGATCGAGGCGGGGCTGTATTTTTCCATGCTGGACCTGCATCACCAAATCGGCCGGAGAAAATGCACGCCGGAGGATAAGCAGTTCATTAAAAACCAGCTTGAGGAGCTGCTGACGAACTACGGCGAGCTTCCATTTCTCATTATCGACGGCTGGAACGCCCATTGGGGCGGCCCTTCGTACGAGAACCTTCCGTTCGAGGAAATCGACGCATGGGTGAAGTCGCTGCAGCCTCAGTGCTTGCTGATGAACATCAGCTGTGAGACCAACCTGAATCATACGGACGTCGTTTTTTATGAAAATGCGGCAGGACAGGAAGTGGAAGACGGCTTTGTGGGGCCGGGCGCCAGCTGTAACGTGTTAACGAAAACCTGGTTCTGGAGAACGACGGATACGGCCAGAGAGCTGAAATCAGTCGATTGGGCGCTGGACATGGTTCAGGACTGCAACCGCCAGAACGTGACCTTTCTGTTGAACGGGGCTCCCAACCGGCAGGGACTACTGGACGCGAACGTGCTGGAGCGCTTCCGGGAGATCGGACAGCGGTACCGGAAACCGGATGATCTGACCGTCATTCCCGAAGGATGGCTAACCCGGGGGTAAGCTGCTGCAGTCCCTTGAAGCGGTTTAATGGAGCAGCATGGGATGTCGTTTGGCGGATGGAGCGCAGCCCAGTACCTTTTTATACGCACGGAAAAAAGAAGAATAATCATGGAAGCCGACGGCGGCGGCCGCCGAACTCGCGGTATGGCCCTGAAGCATCAAATTTTGCGCCATCACGACCCGTTTATGGATGATATAATTGCCGATGGTTGTGCCCGTCGCTCTGCGGAACATTTTGTTCAAATGATGCTTGCTGATATAAAAGGCGGCGGACAGATCGTCGAGCGAGACCGATTCGGTGATATGGTCGTTGACGTAAGCGATGATTCGCTGGATCGACGGAGCGGAAGATGAGGTCTCCGATGTGCCTTTCAGCGCATAGCTGTGGATCAAGATCTGCGACAACAGCGCCTCAAGGCGCACCCGGAGCGCAAGATCGCGGATGGCGGCATCAGCGTGCCGGGCTTCCATCAGCTGCTTGAAAAAAGTAAACATGACGCGGTTACCGTCATCCTTGTAATAGATCCCTGCCGGACCATCATCAGGATGGAAGGGAGACAACAATGCGGACTGGTTTTCGGGCGGAAGAAATCCGGGCACAAAATGGAGCGATATCCTTTCATAAGGGATGTCGCTTTCGATTTTTACGCCGTGGAACACGTGAGGGGCGATGAGCAGCAGGCTGTGCGGTTCCGGAACGTAGCGCTTGCCCTCGACCAGATAGCTGACTTCTCCGGCGATAAAATAGTACACCTCGTAAAAATTGTGGCAGTGCAGCGCATATTGGTCCGTTTTGCGCCGGTCGGCCGCATGGTGGAAATTCAATGAGTCGGTATGGATATTGGCGTACAGCATCCGTTCGCCCCCTCAAGCAATGTTGGGTTTAGTCTAGCGAATGACCGCTATATTTGCAATGTTATGGCTTCGATTTACAATGGTGATTCCGGGTGCCGGGACTATAATTAAGGGGAGAATGCACTTTTGGAAATCTTGAAGGAGGGGCCATATTTCATGATTTTAGGCGCACAATTGTACACCGTCCGATCCTTTCTCCAGACGGAAAAAGATATTCGGCGAACATTGCAAAAAATTGCGGCTATGGGCTATACGTCGGTCCAGATTTCGGCCATCGGTTCCATCCGTCCCGAGACGCTTCGCGCCATTTGCGACGAGCTGTCGCTTCAAATCGCGCTGACGCATACGAGCCCGGACCGGATTCTGAACGAAACGGATCAAGTCATTGAGGAGCATCATATTCTGGGCTGCGATTACATCGGCATTGGATCGATGCCTGATAAATACCGTGGTCTCGACTGGTACGGGTATTTCGCGGAAGACTTCCGGGAAGCGGCAGGTCGGATCGCCAAGGCAGGCAAGCTGTTCATGTACCACAACCATCATTTTGAGTTTGAAAAAATCGGCAGCAAGCGCCTGATTGAGCGGCTGGTGGAGGATTTCGCGCCGGAGGAGATGGGCATTACGCTCGATACATATTGGGTACAGGCGGCCGGCGCCGACGTATGCGAATGGATCGGCAAGTTGAAGGACCGCCTTCACTGCGTGCATTTAAAGGATATGGCCGTCCAGGGGACGCAGCAGCTGATGGCCCCCGTCATGGAAGGGAACATGAATTTTCCGGCAATTTTGAAAGCGCTTGAACAAGCGAATACAAAATATCTGCTGGTCGAGCAGGACGTGTGCCAGACGAGTCCGTTCGACTGCCTGCAGACGAGCTACAACAATTTGGCTTCCCTTGGCTACCGCTGAGGAGAATGGAGGGTCTAGATGTCAAAATTACGGATCGGCGTCATCGGGATGGGCAATATGGGATCGGATCATGCCAAAAAATTAAACAAGGGTATCGTGCCGGAGGCTGAACTGACTGCGGTGTCGGAAATGGACGGCATGCGGCTGGAGAAAGCCAAAACGTATTTGCAAGGCGATATCGGCTACTTTGCGACTCCGGATGAGTTGATGGACAGCGGCCTATGTGATGCCGTGATTATTGCAACGCCGCACTACGACCATCCAAGGCTCGCCATTATGGCTTTCACCAAAGGGCTGCATGTTTTATGCGAAAAGCCGGCCGGCGTCTACACGAAGCAGGTGCGGGAAATGAACGAGAAGGCGCGGGAGAGCGGCCGCATCTTCGGCATGATGTTTAACCAGCGGACCAATCCGATGTACCGCAAAATGCATGAGCTCGTGCACAGCGGCGAGCTTGGCGCGATTAAGCGGGTGAACTGGATCATTACTGACTGGTACCGGTCGCAGGCCTATTATGATTCGGGAAGCTGGCGCGCCACCTGGGCCGGGGAAGGCGGAGGCGTGCTCATCAACCAATGCCCGCACAACATCGACCTCCTCCAATGGATTTGCGGCATGCCGGCCCAAGTCCGTGCCTTTTGCCATGAGGGCAAGTGGCATAACATCGAGGTGGAGGATGATGTCACGGCATATATGGAATTTCCGAACGGAGCCACGGGCGTATTCGTCACGACGACCGCCGACCTGCCGGGAACGAACCGTTTGGAAATTACGCTGGAAATGGGCAAGCTGGTGTGCGAAAACAATACGCTGACGCTGCACAAGCTGAGCCAGAACGAGCGTGAATACTGTTTTACAACGAAGGATGGCTTTGCCAAGCCTCCCGTGGAAGTGTCCGTCATCGAGACGCAAGGTGACAACAGCCAGCATACCGGCGTCATCGCTTCGTTTGCCAAGGCCGTCCTGGACGGTGAGCCGCTGATCGCTGACGGTGAGGAGGGCATCAACAGTTTAATGCTGTCCAATGCGATGCATCTGTCGAGCTGGATCGGCGACACCGTAGCGCTCCCCATCGACGAGGATCTGTTTTTGGAAGAGCTGAATAAGCGGATAGCGGCATCGAAACATAAGGTGACTGCTGGTAGCTAACGATAGATAAGGTTTGGCGAGTTGAAAACGGCGGAAGGATTGGACAATGTTTGAGATCCGGACTGAATTCCAGCTGCCGTACCTCGCTAAGAGTTCAAGCAATATCCAAGCGATAAGCCTAATCCGCTATAGCTTCAGCATGTTTCGAATACAACCGCATCCAGCAACAATCGAAAAGAGCCGACGCCAGCGTCAGCTCTTTTCGTGTGTAAACGGAGCAATATGAAATCGATCGAGGTACGCCTGAATCGCACCGGTATCCTGGTGAGGTTCCGCCAATGCGACGTATCCGTCCGGCCGGACCAGAAATGCAGAATCGGGATGCATGCCGGCTGCTTTCATGGATGGCGTCCACCCCATTTCATGCAAGGGGATGCCTGTCGTTTCGCTGAGCTGACGCAGACTTTGCGATGCCTGGCCGTACACATGCAGCTGCCAATCGACGGATTGCAACGGTTCGAAGTTGTCCCCATGGGCAGTCTGAATCCAGGGCAGACGGTCGCCGCCGTGAACGGAGCCGGAAGCACCGCTGCTCAGCATGCTGTCCCGGTAACGGATTTGCGTTTGCGACAGCCGCTCAAAGGCCATTTTTCGTATAGGCGGGACGTCCAGAAGCAGGGGAACGATATGGGGAATCACCATGTCCTGAACCAGAGAGGTCATGATGCCGCCCCCTACGAGCGATTGGAACAGCCGGTCTGTGGTGGCCACGAGCGTCCGGGCAAAAGCAATCCGCTCCGTCTCGTAGGAATCGAGAACGCCGGCGTCCGCTTTGTCCAGAAGAACCGCGGCAAGCTTCCAGCCCAGATTCACGGCGTCCCCAATGCCGGTATTCATGCCTTGCCCTCCGACCGGGCTGTGCACATGGGCCGCATCCCCGGCGATAAAGACCCGCCCTTTGCGGAAGTGCTCGCATACCCGGTGATGGCTTTTATAAGTCGAATACCAGTTCACCTGGCTGATGTGCACTCCCGTATTTCTTTCCACATAAGGAATCAGAGGCTCCAAATTCGCGGGAATTCCCTGATTTAGGATCTTGGGCGGAATCAGTCCGATGAGCCGGACCTGTCCGCTCGTGCGGATCGGGAAGACCAGACAGAAGCCTTCTTCAAAAAAGTTCATTGTCACGTTTGTCACGGGCTCTTTACTCCCCACATCAGCCACGAAAAACATCTGCTCATACGTTCCTCCGGGAAACTCCAGTCCCATCTCCTTGCGGACCGTACTATGCGCCCCATCGCATCCGCACACATAGGCATACGCTTGTTTCTCTTCGATCCCTTGCCGGGTCGTGATGGCATGCACCCCTTCATTCTCTTCCTGAAGGGAAACGAGCTCGGTATTCCATTCCACATGGATTCCTTTGGAGTCGAGATGCTCGATGAGAAGGGCTTCATGCTCGTCCTGAGGCAGGCTGAGTACATAGGGGTAGGGGCTAATTTCTTCTCCAAAATCACCAAAGTTGATGGTTCCCTTAAGCTTGCCGTTCTTCATAATTTGGCCGGTATGCATGGGGATGCCGCGCTGCACAAATGAATCCGCTATGCCGAACTGCTGGTAGAACTCCAGGGTTCTGGCATGAACGACCATGGCTCTGGAGGCTTCTCCCGGTCCGGACCGTTGATCGATGAGCCGAAAAGGGATTCCCTGCTTCTCCAGGGCCAGAGCCAAAACGAGACCGGTCGGACCGGCGCCGACAATCAAAACCTGAGGTTGCATGATCGCTGCCTCCTTTTTTTGGAGCTTATGTGTACATTATAGTTTTTATCCTTTGAAACGCCATCAACAAAAGGGCTGATTGTGATCAGTAAGCGGCACAAACCGGTGGAGTGTTCAGGGAGCCGGGGAATATGGTTTGGAAGCTGGGGCTGTTAAATCAGATGATATCGGAAGAGAGAGGCATTTTTAATGTGAAATGAGAGGATCAGGTGTCCGGATAAGTGAGAGAATTAGCAATTAGCAAATGGTAGATTGTGGTATAATCGAGAAGACAAAGTAACCGGTGGTGGACGCGGCGAAGCGAACCCGAAAGGGGGTGACGCCGTGTCCATTCTTGAAGTGGCCTTAAAGCTTTTGGACGGACTGCTGAAGCTGGTCGGTATGATTACTGGCCTGAAAACTTTGGTCAGTGCCTGGAAGCAAGCACGGCATAACAAGAAAAACCACCGGGATTAGGTTGGGAGCCTAGCAATCCGGTGGTTCTTCGGTTCTTGAACTGAATTCTCGCCGTGGTCGCCCGCCGGCCTTTGTCAAAAGTCACGATGTTACCAGCATCGTGGCTTTTTTAGTTTACGCTTGATCTATTTCAAGTATACCACAAAAAGCGGATCGCTACACAGTTAAGCCTTAAGGTAACGGAGGTACAGATCGTAGAAGTTACTCACCCATTGTGATTTTCTGATTGTATTCTACCGTTTTATAATTAGGTTGAGAGGGGTCCATATTTATGACGGTTCCCGGTTGAATGAGCACTTTATACACACCGTTGCTTTTATGCACGATGATTTGGAGTTCGGGCAGTTCCCCGTTACCTCCAACACCTTCATATTTAGTTAGAACGTGAAAAATGACATGATCCGGATTGGACTGATCAACAGATACAATTTTATAGTCTAAAAGTGTTTGATTTATTTTTAAAAATTTCAAGTAATCTGCCCTATTTTTGAACCGACTATCCTCCGATAGATCCGCGATCTTTTCATAATCATTGCTCATTTGAGCCTGCATATAACCATTCAAGACTTCTGAAGGGGTTAAGTCTCCGAGCTGGCCCGGGGAGTCCCCATGGACAAAATGGGCACTGGTCGGTAATAGCAGACAAACAACAGCTGGGAGCAACCACCTGGCAATTCTATTGAATTTCATATTATCTGCTCCTTTCTCATTTTAAATTAACTAGCAAATTAGATGGTTGTTCTCCTCCTTAATATTGATGCTCTGAACTAGAATACGCCTTGTAGTAACAAGACGCTCTCAGTATAGGAGTAGTTACATATAAAACGGTAAATCCGAAAGAATTAAACTTTTTCTAATAACAGGGGTTTTAAATATGAACGAAAAGTGAGTCGAAGCCTGCTGTCCTTCGTGACTATGGTTAATGATCCTAATTAAAAATGGGGTATAAAAATGACCTTTAAACGAGTGGTTGTGGCGATTAGTGTGATAGTGATCCCCTTGCTCGTTGCGTTCCTTACTTTGAAAAATTTCGGAAATCATCTAGGGAATGTTATGGAGCAAATGGATTAACAGCCAGAGCGAGACCAGCGTTGTGGTTTCATGAATCCTATGAGTAGATTTATTTAAATAGAGAGGATAATACAAAATGTTCAAAAAAATTGTCATTCCTGTTTTCCTAACCAGTCTCCTAACCATTTTTATGAGTATTCCCGCGTATGCTTCTCCTCCAAGGATCATTTATTCTTTGTACGTCCAATTAAATGGTGCTCCAATTGAATCAGATTCGACACCCCCATATATAAACACGGCTACAAATACCGCATATGTTCCGCTAAGGGTTATTTCAGAAGGAATGGGACAATCGGTAAGCTGGGACAAGAATAAACAGCAAGTGACCATTCAATCGAATGACGGAACCGTCATGACCATGACAATCGGGAGTACGACTGCTTATGTAAATGGTGAGGCGAAAATTCTGCCAAGCGCTCCTGAAATGCCTTTTATGAGAGTCATGGTGCCCATCAGATTTGTCTCTGAAGTGTTAGGGGCAACTGTCAATGCATCCGCCAAGGATGGCGCGACGTATGTTGATATTTCCTTCAAGCCGTAAAATATCAACGATATGAATATTTCCTTTACATTTGCTAGGGGCATAAGCATCTTGAAGAATAGTCCTTAGAACCTCCCCGGAATACGGCTTCATATAAAAAAGGAAGGCGGCCATACACGGCCGCCTTCCTCATTTTAATTTTAATCCTGCAGCGCCTGCTCCGGCAGGAGCCGGTCAAAGGCGTAGATGCTGGCGAGCCGGTTAGGCGTAAAGGCGGACGCAAAGCCGAAGCACAGCTCGGCTTTCTGCGGGTGCCTGATGTCCGGAATCCGGATCGACATCCCCTCAGGCTCCCGGTACGTCAGTTCCGGCGCGGTAAGGATCAGCTGCCGGTCCACGACCTCCCCGGTGCTCAGCTTCACGACGGTGATGTACGTATTGCCGGTGCCTTCGACCGAGCCGGCCGAACCGTAGGCGCTGCCCTCCAGGAGATATAGGTAACCGCCGTTGGAGGCGAAGCCCTGGAACGTGCCGAGGGAAGGCTGGAGGACGTCCGCCACCGGCTCGTAGATGTGCTGCTTAACTTTCTCCAGCTCATATACGCCAAAATGGAAGGCTCCGTTCAGACGGTAACGCATCGTCAGCAGCCCGTTCGCCTGGTCGATATGGACCGTCGTCCGGTCGGCCCCGGGGATCAGCCGGTACTTCTCAAGCTCCGGAGACTCCGGCGTCAGGATAGCGCCGTCCTGGAAGGCGAACCGGGTCAGCTGGGTTCCCCAGCCGCTGCCCGACTCCGTCACCGAGTCGGTCTCCGTCCATAAGTAGGCCTGCGACCCGTCCGCCTCCACGCCGATCTGCACGCCGTGGCCAAATCCCTTCAGGAACATGTGCCCCAGCTCGTTTCCGTTCATATCCAGCTGGGTCAGGGCCAGATCGCCGCTGCTGGAGCGGGCGGCTCCGCTGACCGGCGCGGATTCGCCGGGGAGCTGCTGTCCGCCGGCCATGAGCTGAACGGTATAAATGCGCCCGTTCGCATTATCGATGGCAAAGGACTGAAGCACGGTCCCGTTATGCAGCGGCTTCTCGCGGATCACTTCCTTCGCCTCCTGCGACAGGTCGAACATTTTGGACATCAGCGGCGACGGCTGCGCATGAGCGCCGGAAGCGGAGAGAGGCAGGAGGGCGGCGATCAGGAAGCCTGCCGTTAATTTCATGAGTGTGCGGCGGGCCAATCCCTTCACGGCCCAACGGCTGTTAAATTTCGAATGATCCATGAACATCAATCCTCCAATCAAGGGTTGGGATGAAACAGGACATTCACGGCTGCGGCATGAAACTTGTGGGGGAGAGATCCATCTGCTCCCGAATCCGCATGGCCGGGAGCGGGTTGTTCACCGTCATCAGCAGGGAACCGCAGCCGAGCGCGTAGTAGACCTGCTGATCGTCGTCCGGGCAGTAGCACCACGGCAGGATGCCCAGATCTTCGTATTCCTTCACCCGGGCAGGCGTCAGCAGCTTCATGCTGAGTCCCACCGCCCACATTTTCGAAATCGTCCCCTCGGGTCCCGGCACATAGTTGTGCATCTGCTCACCGGGAAAGCCCTGTGTCTTAAGGCCATGCTTGTCGTGGATATGCACCAGAACCGTGGCGTCAAAGCTGGTAAATACACACCGGTGAAGCTCCCCGCGGGATGCAAGCTGGACAATGGCGGCGTCCGCGGTTTCCAGAGCCCGTTCGTCCGGTTTGATCTCCACGTTCAGCAGAACGTCCGGATAAGGGGCGATCAGCTCGCAGAATTCCTCGAAGGTCGGAACTTTAAGTCCCTCGAACACTTTGCCGAACCAGCCGCCGGCATCCAGCCGCTTCAGCTCCTCCAGCGTATAATCGCCGACCGGGCCCGATCCGTCTGTCGTCCGGTCGACGGTGGCGTCATGGATGACCACCACGACGTCGTCGCGGGTCATGCGCAGGTCCAGCTCCAGCATATCGACGCCGAGATCCAGCGCCTGTTGAAAAGACAAAAGCGTATTTTCCGGATAAGCGGACTTCCAGCCGCGGTGTCCGGACACCACGATGGACTGCAGCTGCTGCAAATGCTCTAGCATAAGACAGTGTACCTCCTTGTTATTGGCGGGAATGGGATCACGTTAATTTTTCAAGATCCGGTCCACTTCTTCCTTGTAGCTGTTCAGCGTGGCATCAACGTCTTTGTTATCGTACATGATCGCTTGGATCGCCTTGTTAAACTCCTGCTCGACCTGCGGCCACTGGACGCTCTTGTTGGTATCAACGGCATATTGGAGCTGCTCAAAAGCCACCTTCCGGTTCGGCTCCTTTTCCCACAGCTGCTTGATGGCGTCCGATTCGACCATCTGCTTCGTGAAAGGCAGGTAGCCTGTATCGATAACGAACTGCTGCGCGCCTTCCGGACTGGTCATCAGCCAGTGCATGAACTCCCAGGCCGCATCCTTATGCTTGGAGGCCGCCATCATGGCCACGTTGCCGCCCCCGGTCGGAGTAGCGTACTGCTTATCCTGCGGAAGGAATGCCGTCACGTAATCGAACTTCGCACCTTGAGTCAGGCCGGAGATCGAACCGGTCGATTGGAAAAGAATCCCCACTTTACCGCTCGTAAACATTTGATTCGTAATGTTGCCGGAGTCCTGGCTTGGCGGATAGTAGAGGGCGCCGGCATTTTGCAGCTCCTTCAGATACTTGAATGTCTTGGACGCCTCGGTCGTATAACCGACGGACGTGCCCTCATCGTTGAAGAACTTGCCTCCGGCCTGCGTAATCATGGCGATTGGATACCAGGTATCGTACGGCATCGTCAACCCGTAGCGTTTCACCTCGCCGTTTTCCTTGACGACCAGCGCTTCGGCTGTTTTTTTCAATTCGTCCCAGGTTGTCGGGATGGACAAGCCTTTTTCGTCCAGCATCGACTTGTTGATGTGCATCACCGGCGTGGAGCGGTTAAACGGAAGGGAGACCAGCTTATCGTTAAAATAGGAATGCCCCATCAGCCCCTCTTCAAAATCGTCCTTGCTGAGGCCGGACTTTTCCATGTAGGGGGTCAGGTCTTCCAGAACTTCCGCGTCCGCGAACAGCTGCACGTTGGAACGCTCAAGCATCGTCACGTCCGGCGCGGTCTTGGCCGCAACGGCCTGCTGCAGCTTGGTTACCGTTTCCTGGTAGCTGCCCTGGAACGTTCCGACGACCTCGATTTTGTCCTGGGAGCTGTTGAACCGCTTGATCATGGCGTCCAGAAACTCCCCGTTCTTGCCGCCGATCGAGTGCCAGAACTGGATGGTCTCCTTGCCAGAGCCGGAATTACCGGAATTGCTGGATGCCTCTCCCGAAGCGGCCTTGCTGTCCGTGCCAGCCGTTTCGCCTTCGGACCCGCTTCCGCCTCCGCTGCATCCTGCCAATAAAGTCATGATCAGCGCCAGTGTCAGCGCGATGAATGGAAACTTGTTCTTCACAGAAACTCCTCCATTTTCAGGTGATTTAAATCGTTATAGCGACAGCTTATTTAATACCGGAGTATACAAAAGCCTTGACGATCTGCTTGGAAGCAAACAAATACACGATCAGGATCGGCAGGACAAGCACAACGTTGCCCGCCATGATGATATGCCAGTTGGATACGCCCTCGGATTCCCGGAGCATGGCGATCCCGATCGTCAGCGGCCGGACGGCGGTCGAGTCGGTGACGACGAGCGGCCAGAAGTAGTCGTTCCAATGGCTCACAAAGCTGAACAAGGCGACAGTGGCCAAGGCGGGAACGGCCATGGGGATCATGATCTTCTGCATGATTTTGAACTCGCTGGCATTGTCCAGCCGGGCGGACTCAATGATCTCCTGCGGGATTTGCATAAAATACTGGCGGAGCAGGAAAATTCCGAAGGCATTGGCCATGAACGGAATGATCTGGGGCAGAAGGGTGTTGTTGATGCCCCAATCCGCCATCATCAGGTAGACGGGAATGAACGTCACCTGCCCTGGAATCATGAAGGCGAGCAGCACGATGCCGAACAGCAGGTTCCGGCCCCAGAAGCGGTATTTGGCAAATGCGTACGCCGCCGGAATCATCACGATCATTTGCAGCACGATGACGGAGACGGTGATGATGACCGAGTTTTTTGCATAGGTTACGAAGGGAGCCGACCTCATGGCCTCGGCAAAGTTATGCCACTGCGGTGCGGCGGGAATCCACGTTGGCGGAAAGGCCAGCGTCTCCTCAAAGGTTTGCAGCGAAGTGGATATCATCCACAGGAACGGGAAAATAAACACGATCAGCACGGCGAGCTTGGCCACGAAGCCGAGAAGCCGTTTCAGAAGCCGGAGGGACGCATGGTCCCGGATCCGGTAACGCAGCTTCCCGCCGACTTGTTTCTTTTCCTGGATCAGCACGGGAAAAGCACCCCCTCAGGTTGTTGTCTGCCCATGGTGCGGCTCATTGGTAGTGAATCCGCTGGGCAAGGACTTTGAAGTAAACAAAGGTCAGCACCGCGATGATCGCCATCAGCACGACACCGGTGGCCGAAGCGAAGCCGATGCTGGTCGTTCTGAACTCGTAGATGTAGTACACGAGCGTTGTCGTTGAGCCGTTGGGGCCGCCCCCGGTCATGATTTTGACCGTATCGAACACCTTGAAGGAGCCGATCGTCATGATGACGAGGATGAAAAACAACTGTGGCGAGATCAGCGGCAGCGTAATTTTCCAGAACACCTTGAACCTGCTGGCATTGTCCAGCGCAGCGGCTTCGTAGATGGTCGGGGGAATGCTCTGCAGCGCCGCCACCATAATGAGGGCGTAATAGCCGATGCTGTGCCACACCGAGACCAGGATCACGGAGATCATGGACGTGCTGGAGCTCTGCAGCCAGGGTGATCCCGGAAGTCCGAAGGCCTTCAGCACATAATTGAGCAGGCCATGCCCCGGCTCCATCAGCCACATCCAGACGAGCGCGATGGAGACGATCGAAATGATATGCGGTGTAAACAGGCCGGCCTGCAGAATGGCGTTGAACCGCGACCGCTTCCGCAGCCATACGGCCACGCCGAGCGAGAGCAGCATGGTGCAGAGCACGACGCCCACCGTGTAGACGGCGGTGTTGGCCAGGGCATGATAGAAATCGTCCCGGGTGAAGATTTCCCGGTAGTTGTCAAGACCGATGAACTTGCTTTTGTCCTTATTGAGCAGGTTGTATTTATACAGACTTAATTTAATGAGGTAAAAGACCGGGTAGACCACGAACAGGAACAAGGCGATCATCGCCGGCAAAATGAGCGCGTACGGCCTGGTCGTCTCCCATACTCTGCGCCGGTTCATTGGAAACGACCCCTTAGCGCATGAAGGTAGGTGTTATGCCGTCGGTCATCGCGGTAAATCCGCTTGTCATCCGCTCCGAAGAGAAAAAGCTTGGATTCGTCCACGGAGAGATAGATGTCCTGGTCTACGCTGAACAGGTCTTCGGTGCATTTGATCATAAAGGAATGGTCCCGGGTACGGACCTGGTAGATGGTCTCTGAGCCGAGCATTTCCCGGGTGGAGATGACGCCCTTGGCCGTAAAATGGGCATCCGCCGGCTCGGTGGACAGCAGCCCGTGCTCTGGACGAAAGCCAAAGCGGACTCCGTCCTGCCCCATGTCGCCGACGTTCATCGGAGGGACCCCGATAAACTGCGCGGCAAACAGATTATCCGGTTCGCGGTAAATTTCAGCCGGCGAAGCCTCCTGCTGAATCTCTCCCTGATTCATCAGCACGATGGTGTCGGCCATGGACATCGCTTCGACCTGATCGTGCGTGACGTAGACGAAGGTGGAGCCCAGCTTCTTGTGCAGCTCGATGAGCTCGACGCGCATCTGCACCCGGAGCTTGGCGTCTAAGTTGGACAGAGGCTCGTCCATCAGGAACACCGAAGGTTTCTTGACCATCGCCCGCGCGAGCGCCACCCGCTGCCGCTGGCCGCCCGAAAGGGTGGAGGGCTTGCGGTCAAGGTAAGGGCGGAGTCCGACCGTCTCGCTGATGCTTTCCACGAGCCGTGTCCGTTCCTCCTTGGGTACTTTGTTGTTTTTCAGGCCGAATTCGATATTCTCGCGTACGGACATCGTCGGATAAATGGCGTAGTTCTGAAACACCATCGCTACGCCCCTTTGGCCCGGGGCAATGGCGGATACGTCGCTGCCGCCGATCAGAACCGACCCCGAAGTCTGGCGGTCGAGCCCGGCGATCATGCGGAGCAGGGTGGTCTTGCCGCAGCCCGAAGGACCGACCAGGACGGTGAATTTGCCGTCTTCGATCTTCAGGTTCAGACGGGGGATGATGGTGTTTTTGTCAAACGATTGGGATACATCGACCAACTCAATGGATGCCACACGGATTCCTCCTTCACCAGCGGTTGCTATGTGTTGTTTGGGTTCATCGTCCACGGCAAGCGCTTTCATATGATGAAGAACGGAGGGAGGAATGCCTGGGCATCCTCCAGCCGTTTTTACTTCAACCCGCTTGTGTGGTACACTATTGAACAAGATTTTCGCTCTCTCACCAGCGAAAATCGAGGTACATCTTTTTCCAGTCTCTGTGAGCCAGGGCAGATTCCATTGCGCCCGCAAAGTCTTCTGCCTTGCTCACCGGGATATAGTCATCCGGCACCAACTGCCGGAGCGTCTCCTGACATTCCTCCTGCTGCATCACTTCAAGCACCTTCCGAAAATCGCTGTGCGAGCTGCGGCTACTGCCGTGGATCGTAATGCCTTTCTCCAGCACATCCCGCGTATTGATAGGAACCAGCTCCTCGCTGACGCCCATGGCGATCAGATGGCCCCCAGGGAGAAGTAAGTCGATCCCTTGATTGATGGCGCTTTCACTAAATCTTCCGCCTGTGCATTCCAGCACGACATCAACCTTCCAGCCGCCTTGAAAATCGTATTCCTGCACCATTTCGGTCCGGGCAAACGTGAAATGCTCCAGCTTCTCCTGAATGGCGCCGAATACCGTCAGGCGCTCCGTGCTGACGCCAAAGGCGTAATGGAGCATGGCGGCGGTCAGGAAGCCGACCGGGCCGTCTCCGAAAACGGCGACCTGTGCGCTGTCCAGCAGATCGGCCACGGGGCGGATCGCCCGGTAGGATACGCTGCACAGCTCCGCCAGCACGGCAATGTCATCCGGAATCGAATCCGGGATCGGAATGGCGCATGCCTCCGGAATAACGAGCCGGCTCTGCGCGATACCGTCGATCGTACTCCCAAGAAACTTGCCGTTGTAGCAGTAATTCTCCGGAATGTCTCCCCGGCAGGCCGGACAGCACTCATCGTGCTTGATGCCGTTCAGCAGATAGCCCGGCAGGTTCGGCGCGATGGCGACCCGCTGTCCCGCTTGAAGCTTGGAGGAACCGCCGACGACTTTCCCGATGCCTTCATGAAGCAGGGCCATCGGCAGCTTGCGGGCAAGGACTTCGGGTTTCCGAAGGCCTCCGAAATACCGCAGGTCGGCATGACAGATGCTGGCCAAAGTGGGTTCAATGACGACGAAACCTTCCGTGACGGTCCGATCCATCGTCATTTCTTCGACATGGTGGGGGTGGGTGAGCCGGAGCGACCGGGAGTCCACCGTTTGCGTAGTCGTACTCAAATCAGGGAACACCTCCATGTGAGCGTTATTTGGTTTTTTTAAATACTGGATTTCCTTATCATCGTTCGGGTCTGACGTCATCGTCAGCTCCCCTGAAAGGAGCTGCGTTCCGTCAGACGGTTAAAATTTGAATGCCGGCGTCCTGAAACTGTTTAATGTCGTAATCCGCAACTTCTTTGCCCGTGATCAGGGTATGGATCGAGCTATTCGGAGCGACATTATACAGCGAAATTTTGCCGATTTTCGTTTCGTCGGCGACGACGATGACTTCCTGGGCGGCCGCGATCATGCCCTGCTTGGCGACAACCAGCTGGGCTTCCGGAAGCGTAAGGCCGTATTTGGGATGGATCGCGGTGGTCGCGATAAAAGCTTTGGATACGTGTACCGAACGCAGCACGTAATCCGTAAACATGCCGTTCAGCATGAAGCTGGACGGATACAGTTCCCCGCCGGTGACCGTCACTTTGACGCCGGGAGCGTCCCGAAGCTCGGCCGCCACGTTCATGTCATTGGTAATGACGGTGATGTTGGAGCGGTGGACCAGGTTGCGGGCGATGTGCAGCGTGGTCGTGCCGGAGTCCAAAATGATGTGATCCCCGTCTTCCACCAAGCTTGCCGCCTTCTGGCCGATGCGTTCCTTCTGATCGAGCTGGATGCCCGATCTTTCGTTGAACGAAGGCTCGTGGTGTGTGAGCTGTTCCACAATAACGCCGCCGTGCGTCCGTTTCAGAAGCCCTTCCTGCTCGACCTCGGCCAGGTCGCGCCGGATCGTCGCTTCATGAACGCCGAATTCCTTGGCTAACGTGCCGACAGAAGCCGACCGATGCTGTCTGACAAATTCGACGATTCTCATTTTTCGTTCAGCTGCCAGCAATATAACCATCCTTTCCGCCAAATCGCATATGCGTTTGCTTACATTTGTTCATTTTTGCTCATTAGTCAGGCTTGCCGTCAGTTCGATTACATCTTGAAATTGGAATACTTGTTGTTTGCGGAAAATTTTTGTGCGAATTCTGAGGAGATTCCCGACGATTCAATGCCAAGCACGTCGGGCAGGGAAGATATTTTGTCCATGGCGGCAACCACCTGCATCGGATTTGGGGAGCGGATATGGAATTTCAGTTCGACCATGGCATCCGCCAGCCCGTCGGGCGTGCGGATTTCGATATTGTTGATCTTGATGCCAAGCACATCCAGCTCGCTGGCGACCGTCACGAGCATGCCCGGCTTGTCGGGCACCCGGATGAGGAAATCGAAGTTCCTCTTGCGGTGCATGATAAGCTTTTCCCATTTGTTCAGGGCAAACAGGCTGATAAAAGCAAGTCCGGTCGTCAGAAGGGCCGAGTAGAGAAATCCGGCGCCGATCGACAGTCCGATCGCGGCCACGACCCATACCGAAGCGGCGGTCGTCAGTCCGGATACCGTCTGTCCCGAGCGGAGAATGGCTCCCGCGCCGAGAAAGCCGATCCCGCTGATCACCTGCGCAGCGAGCCGCGCCGGATCCAGGCGGACGTTCGTTTCGTCCACGAAGGCTTCAAAGCCGTACATAGACAGGATCATGATGGACGCCGAGCCGAGACAGACCAGGATATGGGTCCGAAAGCCGGCGGCGTGATTGTTCCATTCGCGTTCCATGCCGATCAATCCGCCCATGGCGACCGATAACAGCAGCCGGAGCGTCAAATCCATATTGCTGATATGCCACACACTGTCGATTCATCATTCCCCCTTAACTCAAGCGAAAATGAACATTCAATGCCCAAACCAAACATAAATGAGTATTATTTGCGCAATATATGCTCGTTTATGTTCACAATTTGTTCATTTGTCGCTATATTAACACGCAGATTTGCGGAAGACAATATATCTGGAGGAAATTTTTGAAATATTTTTTTAGAGGGGGGCGTGGGCGATGATGGGCAACTGAGGTTAGGGGAAGCATTTTCGATTTGCCCGAGATCGTTTGGGGAACAGACAACAAAAACAGCGGAACGCTGTCGTTATAGCGTACCGCTGGATCGTTAAAGGCCTCCCGGATAATTAATGAATCTTCGTCCATCTTTGTTTGTTTTGCAGCCGTAACAGTACCAAGCCAATCCCGTTGACTAACAGCAGTCCGAAGAGGGTATTGCCAATGGGAGCCCATCCGTTATCTCCGGTCAACATCAACGACAATACGACCTTTCCAATCAGGGTCACATTCAGAATAGCCAGGCCGATTTTAAAAGAATGCTTCCAGAATGCAACGCCCATGGATACGACAAAAGCCATCATAAATGCTAGCGTAAATACGGCCGAACCTGGATCACTCAAAAGCATTTTTTCATAATCCAATACGGCCTCCATCTGGGGATTGATCGTTTTCGGTGCAGGAAACCAAACCATGCTGCTCATCATAAGTAAGAAAGTGATCATCATACCTTTCCAGTTTCGTTTGTAAGCGAAAAAAGCCAATACGATTAAAAAAATGGGGCGGATATACCAACTTAACGGATTCAAGTGTCTTTGGAAAGCCCAATCTAAGAGTTGATGGAATTCCAATTGGATCACTCCTTTGTGGATACTGGCGATAACGTTAAAGCACTGGCAACCGCATGGAACATCATTTCTTCAATTTCGTCGTAAAGCTTCTCGTCAAATTCCTGTTTATGGACTTCGATCAGCATGGCTGCCCGCATCATACCTATAATGACTCCCGAGTCTTTGTTGATGATTTCTCCTTTGATTTGCTGCTGCTCGATATAATTCATTAAAGGGACAACGTTGCGCTGCAGTTTTCTTGCGATGAATTCAGGGGGCACCCTTCGACGCAATAGCTCCATTTCTTGGGGATGCATAATGAGCTTTTTGGTCAGCGGGTTGGTTTTTAACTCGAGAACCATTTGGCGCAGATATGCGATAATTCCGCTATAAGCATCGGACTGTTTCCCTACAGCGGCCCACACTCTTTCCTCCATCCCGGCAGATTCCAACTCCAGGAGATCCAGGTACATGGCTTCCTTGCTGTCGTAAAAAGCGTAAAAGGTGCTTTTGGCGATCCCGGTTGCGGCGGTTAACTGTTCCAGTGAAGTTTTTTTAAGACCCTGGGCCGCAAACAACTTTTTACCGGCATCGATTAAATCCTGACGTAGTTTTTCTTTTTCAGCTGGAGAGAATTGAGGCATTTTAAAACCTCCTATAAAAACAAATTGTATTTTTGTTTTTATAATAATTCGCTTATCATCATTTGTCAACGATTTCCACCAGAATACTTTGCTCTATTCCATCCATAATAAGGAGAATGATCGGGTCTAAGTATGCCTCGCAGCATGGAGCCGAAAACGTAGGGAGGAATCGCCCATGAGTCAAGAAATGAAGGATGAGAAGCGGGCCCTTTCGACAGACCTGTCGACCGTGGAGTCGCAGCGCAACGATCTGGCCTTCGAGGAGTTTCCAGACGGGCCCTACGGGTCGCCGGTCAACGCCGAGCAGCTGGGAAAAAGCACGCCATGGCGGGTGGACCAGCGCAGCTCGGGCCGATTCGACTACGAGAATCATGAGCTGCACGAAGGCCATGTCCGGGATTTCCCGGGCCAGGACGTTTTCGATGAGCGGATTCCGGATGACGTGAATAAGCCGAGGGTTCCGGAGGAATGAAATGAGCGAAGAAGATATTTTTAGGTTTATGAAAAATGCGCTGAGCTAATCGAAGGACCCCTAAATGAGCCGATACGGACAGCCGGCTTTCCTTGGGGGTTCTTTTTGTTTTGTTCCATTTGCTGCACCCTTGACTTCAGGTATGTTTTGACCGGGCCCCGAACATAATGGGATCATGCTCATTTTCTCACAGGAAAGGAAATCGTCATGAAGCCTGATGCACCCAAGACCCTCCGTGAAATATTGGAGCAAGCCGCCAAATCCAGCGACTTCCGGCAGTTTTCGCCCTTTGCGGAGGACGACCGGATCCGGATCAGCTACTATTCTTCTCTTGTGGATGCGGAGAAGATCAACCGTTATCTTATCGCTGAAATCCAGCAGCATGTTGATGACATTCATCGGCTGGCAGACATTCAGAACCGCATCCCGTTCGATGAAGCGCAAATCACCGAGGATACGTCGGAAGTCGAGTCCAAGCTGGTCAAAGGGTATGTGATCCTCCAGATCGCGTCGGAAGAGCCGGCTTTTTTGATCGTTAATATCAACCAGACCGAACAGGGACACCGCCAAAGCAACGAGACCGAAAATGAATTCAGCGTCGTGGGACCCAAAATCGGCTTTGTGGAAAACATTCATGTCAATGTCCATTTGCTGAGACAGCAAATCGCGGTCACGAGGCTGGTGATCGAGGAGGTTTCGGTCGGCAGTCTGTCCAATACGAAGGTCATGATCGCTTACCTTGACGGAGTGACGAATCCGCAGCATATCGAAACGATGAAACAGCGGCTCGGCAAGATCGACTTCGAGGTCGTATTCGACACATCGATTCTCGATCAGATTATATCCGATCATACCAACTCCCCGTTCCCGCTTTATTTGTCGACGGAAAGGGTAGACCGGGTGGCTTACGCCATTACTTCCGGACAGGTCGCGGTGTTCGCGGACGGATCACCCTATGTCTTTACGGGCCCTTCCACGTTTTTGGACTTTTTCGTATCGCCGGAGGACTATTATTTGCCCTGGATTATCGGGTCTTTCTTTCGTATCGTCCGCATTCTCAGCGTCATCTTCTCCATTTTTGTTACGCCAGTCTATGTCGCCGTATTAACGTATCATTTCGAGGTTATTCCGGAAAATATACTGGAGCCGTTGATCATGTCCCGAACCCATGTCCCGCTTCCTCCCGTGCTGGAGGCGCTCTTCCTGGAAGTGACGATCGAGCTGCTGCGGGAAGCCGGAGCCCGGCTCCCGACCAAAATCGGCCAGACGCTCGGCATCGTAGGCGGGATCGTCATCGGCCAGGCCACGGTGGAAGCCGCCCTGGCGAGCAGCATCCTGCTGATCATTGTGGCGCTGTCGGCGCTGGCCTCGTTTACGACTCCGATTTTTAAAATGGCCAATACGATCCGCCTCCTGCGTTTCCCGCTGATCCTGCTGGCCGGCCTATGGGGCGGGCTCGGGATTGTGGCCGGGCTCTTTTTGCTGCTGGGCCACCTGCTGCGGCTCAAATCCCTCGGCACCCCGTACTTGCTGCCGCTGTTCCCGCTGCGGACGGGCAATTTCGGTGACAGCTTCGTACGGCGATCGTACCGGTATATCACCAACCGGAACGTTTACCTGAGGCCCCTGGATTCTAAGCGGTATACCCCGAGTGAAGACAAGGAGGATATTGAGCATGAGTAGCCTCGCAAGAAGGCTGGGGGCTGTCGGTATCTTCTTGGTGCTCGCGGGATGCGGCAACGACCGAATGGTCGATAATATCCGTATCGTCACGGTGCTCGGATTTGACGACGGCCGCCCAGGTTATATCGGGACCGCTCTCTACAGCGATTTTACGCAGAGGGGGAAGGTCGGCACGCTGCAGGGGCGGGCGGAGCAGACCCAGCTCGTCCTGAATGAAATGAACGGCCAGTCGGCCCAGCCGGTCAAAATCGAGAAGCTGCGGCTGCTCCTGTTCAGCCGGGAGCTCGCGGAGAGCGGCCTTTCGTATTTCATCAATTCGATCTGCCGCAACCCGCTGATCAGCAATTATTTGACGGTGGCCGTATCGGAGGAGCCGGTCACGTCCCTGGCCAAGGTCATAGCCGAGCAGGGCAGCCGAGAGCTGCCGTACCATCTCATTGAGCAGAATATGAAATCGGGGAATATTCCGAGGTCCAACCTCTCGACGATGTTGTTTGATTACCATGGCCTGGGAAGGGATGTTTCGCTTCCGGTCATCCGGTTAAACGCTGCGGGCAGATTGCAGGTATCGGGATTTGGCATTTTCAAGGAGGACCGGTTAAAACTCACCTTGAATCCGGAGGAAATGTTCTATTATAAGCTGCTTCAGGGATATTCCATGCGCGGGGAAATTCCGTTTACCCTGAAAAAGCACGGGCAGGAAGGGACGGCCCTATTTTCAGTGAGCTATGGAAGGGAATCCAAGCATGCGGTCATGAGGGCAGATGGCTTGCATATTCAAGTCCAGCTCGCGATCAGCGGAATGGTGAAGGAGTATCCGAGATGGATGGACTTAAGAAAGGACTCCAATGATCGCGAGGTAGACCGCCAACTGGAAAAGCAGATACGGGAACGCCTGATGTCGCTGCTCGCCAAACTGAGGGACAGCGGCGTGGATCCGCTGGGCGTAGGGGATTTGGTCAGGGCATATTCCCGGGACTGGGACGAGAAGGAATTTTACGAAAGGATATATCCGAAAACGGCCTTCGATATCGCTATCAACCTTCAACTGACCAAATCGGGAATCGGAGAATGACAAGGACAGGTGGTCGAAGATGCCCAGACAGATCAAAGAAAGCTTAACCGTATCCCCCTATCTGCTGTGGTTTATGATTCACGGAACGCAGACAGGCATTGCCATGCTGAACTTTCAAAGCCGGAACATTAAGGGGGCGCAGCAGGATTCTTGGTTATCCTTACTGCTCGTCGGCCTCAGCCTGCACGCGGTCGTGTGGATCATTTATGCGATCATGAAGCACGCGGATGGAGGCGATATCCTCCACCTGCATCGGCAGTTGTTCGGCAAATGGCTGGGAGGAGGGATGAATCTCCTGTTCTACGGTTATATGCTGCTGTTTATTGTCTATCAAATCCGGTCTTATATGGAGGTCATCCATATTTGGGCGTTTCCCACGACGCCGTTCTGGTTCGTATGCCTGCTCATTTTGCTGACCGCCGTATATATCGTGACCGGGGGGCTGCGGGTGATCACGGGAATCTGCTTTTTCTGCGTCGTCATTCCCACCCTGCTCCTGGTATCGATTTATTTTCCGCTGCAGTATGCCCATTGGACGAATTTCCTGCCGCTGCTGAACCATTCGCCGCGTGAATATGCCCAGTCGGCGTTTCATTCGCTCAATTTATTTTACGGGGTGGAGTTTCTGCTTCTGCTGCACCCCTTTATCAAGCATCCGGAAAAGTCCCGGAAATGGGCTCATATCGCCGTAGCCCATTCCACAGTACTTTACTTAATCGTCGCTATAGTCACATTGGCGTTCTTTAACGTTCAGCAGCTGGAGCATACGATCTGGCCGACGCTGATCCTGTCGAAAGTGGCCCGGCTCCCGTTCATCGACCGGTTCGATTACGTGTACGTGTTCAATTGGTTTATCGTGATTCTGCCGCCGGTATGTATGGCAATGTGGGCAGGAACCAGAATTTTGAGGCAGGTCACCCCACTGAGATCCAAGCCGCTGGTATGGTTCACATGCGGGATGTCATTTGTCATTATCGCCGTATTACAAGGACCCAAGACGATTGACAAGCTGGATTCTGTGGTAACCTGGGCCGGATTGACCCTGCTGTACGTCTATCTTCCGCTGCTGTGCCTCTGGGTGCATATTGTCCAACGGTATCAAAATCGAAGGGCGGCAGTAGAAGGGGGGTGAAATCGTACCCATGCCTGGTTGGGATTAAAATGATAGAAATGGCATATTGATTTACTGTAACTAAATTGTGTACAATTTAGTTACAGAAGAAAGCTTACAACCGAAAGGCTTGCCGAAGGCCTTCACTGACTGATAAAAAAGGATGGGATAAATGATGACAAATACAACGACATTAACATTGGAACAGGCATTGAACCAGCAGGTGGCAAACTTCAGCATACTTTACGTGAAAATTCATAACTATCACTGGTATGTAAAAGGAGAACAGTTCTTTACGCTGCATACGAAATTCGAGGAACTGTACAACGACGTTACGCAAAAAACGGACGAAATCGCCGAACGCCTTCTGGCGATCAAGGGCAGACCGTCTGCTACATTGAAAGAGTACCTGAAAATCGCCACGATTGCGGAAGCTACAGGAAAAGAGGACGCGCGCGGCATGGTGCAGTCGCTCATCCATGACTTCTCGGCGGTAAGCAAGGAACTGCATGACACCATCAACTTGGCGGAAAGCGCCGGTGACCACCCAACCGCGGATATGCTGATCGCGATGCAGGCGGACCTGGATAAGCATGTATGGATGCTTGAATCCTACCTTGGCTGATCTCAACGATTTCCAATGAACGAGGGGCTCGCGCCCCTTCGTCGGTTATGTCAGAAGAGAAGGGGTGTAATTATTAATGGAAGCTAAATTCGCCATGGAGCATGAGGTTGCCAAAATTCTGGATCACCACGAATACGCCGCCGTTGCGACGGTGGAGAATCAGAAGCCGCGGCTGCGCCGGATGCCGAAGTACAACAAAGGACTGAGCATCTATCTTGTTGCAAATCGGAAAAGCCAAACCTGGGACCTGGAAAGCAAGACGCCGGTGTCGCTGCTGGTAGGGCATGGGGAGAATGATTCCCGGGAAACGGTGGAGATCGACGGAAAATTATCCGTGAACACGGAGGAAGCTCTCCGCCAGCAGATTTGGCGGGAAGAGTTCAGCGCGGACTTTTCCGGCCCGGATGATCCGGATTATGTGATCCTTCAGGTTAAGGCCATTCGTGTGGAGTTAACCGACAAGGACGGACAGAAGCACGAGTGGTTCGATTATTGATTGAATCCCGCGGCAGCGGTGAGAGCCGCCTTATCAGATTGAAATCTGATGAGGCGGCTTTTTGGTGTGCGCAAATATCTTTCGAAGAAGCATTAAGGATGATTGATGTTGCCATGCGTCTTGTCCGAAGTGCATCCGGCGATAATGATTATCGGGCAACAGCATCCAAAAGGGGGAAGTGAGATGACCGAACGCCATTGTCAGCCGGTTGCGCCGGCAAAATCGATGTAAACGCATACATGTTATTTTTGACCTGCCGCAAAACCGCGCCGCATAAGGGCTCATGCGGGAATTGTCATTTTTGATATATACACCTTAAAGGCTATCGAAATCATCAAAAATGACATATTCGGGCTCCTGAATCCCAAGTGAATGTAAGCACCGGAGCCAGATTTCAAGCCGATTTGATGGGGGAGCGAAAACGACATATTTACGCATGGCGGGGGCTCCGATATGTTTAGTGTAAGCGTTATCACTCGCAGCTGAAGCGAGATGCGGGGGAAACGGGCAGGCTTAACTAACGATCAAAAACCGTGGCCGAGAAACAGGGACATTTGGTGGAGGATCGGCCGCCGATAGATGCGTTGAAGATGGAAGCTTCACCGAAGAAGGATGTTTCATCTAAGGAGAAGGTTTCATGGAAGAGGCATGTTTCTTCATTGTACGAAACCATCGGAACCGATCGGAAGCTCTCTCAGGATTCTGTTCGAAACGAGGACGCTATGCTGCTTGCCTGGTTTGTTTAATTGCCCTAATGAGAATGGGCTATCGCCTAGATGCTGGTCAGCCGAAATTTTTGTTCCCTTAGTAAAAAGGGAGGAAACAATGCGAGACAGTTTGCAGGGCACATCGTCTTAGGGCTCACAAGAGGAAGTTTAACCAAAACTCTTCCTTGTTCAGATAGTATACAACACATGACTGTGTAAGTTAATTTATCATTATATGTTAAGTGTAGCCAGATTCACCCGAATTCGATGCAAAAACAACATATTCCTCTGGCCAAAACCGGTCGATTTTCTTCTTGTTCGTACGGGTTTTGCCCTGAATTTCAGGTTCATGTGGAAAATGACATATTTACGAAGGTTTTACCGATCGAATACGTTTAGATCACAAACCTTGTTCACCCGCCTTTTTCGGGCTTTAACATCCGTCATCACGGAGAGATAAAGGCAACAAACAACCTACCAGAGAAGGAGTGATACGATGCATGAGACAAAAGCTGCCATCGCAGGCCCGCCGGCTGTGATGCCGAGAAAGAAAACCCACAAAAGCTTGTGGAAGCGCATCATTCTGAACTGGGAGCTGTACCTGTTTATTGCGCCGGCCTTTTTCTACTTTCTTATTTTCTGTTACGGGCCGATGTACGGCATCCAGATCGCGTTCAAAAACTTCATTCCGACAAAAGGAATTACGGGAAGCCCGTGGGTCGGCTTCGACCACTTCGTCCGCTTCTTTCATTCCTACTACTTCTGGGACCTGCTCTGGAACACGCTGAGCATCAGCTTGTACTCGCTGGTCGTCGGGTTTCCGATCCCGATCATTCTGGCGCTGGCCTTCAACGAAGTCCGAAACGGCTTCTTCAAGAAGCTGTCCCAGACGGTTACGTACGCACCGCACTTTATTTCCATGGTCGTCATGGCGGGGATGATTATCACGTTCCTTTCGCCTTCGACGGGGATCGTCACCCACATGATCGAGGGGCTGGGCCTGAAAGCGCCGGACTTCCTTACCGACCCGCGCTGGTTTAAGACGATGTACGTCTTCTCGGACGTGTGGCAGAGCGCCGGCTGGGGCACGATCATCTATCTCGCCGCGCTCTCGGGCGTTGATCCGGGGCTGCATGAGGCGGCGATTATCGATGGGGCCACGCGCTTCCAGCGCTTGCGGCACATCAACATCCCGGTGCTGGTGCCGACGATGACCATTCTGCTCATCCTCAACATGGGTAGCCTGCTCGGGGTCGGCTTTGAGAAAATCTTGCTGCTGCAAAACCCGCTCAACATGAGCTCGTCGGACGTCATTTCCACCTTCGTCTACCGCTCGGGTCTGGTGGATGCGCAGTACAGCTTCTCGACCGCCATCGGCCTGTTCAACTCGGTCATCAATGCGGTATTGCTCATCGTTGTCAATCAGATCGTCCGCCGTACGAGCGAGAACAGTTTATGGTAGAGAGGAGGGGCTTCGATGTTATCCGGAGTCAGAGAAACCCGGCGGGATAAAGTTTTTCTCGCCTTCAATTACCTGTATGTGTTTCTGGCGTTTCTAATCGTGTTCTACCCGCTGGTGTACATGGTCAGCGCCTCCATCAGCGACCCGAAAGCGGTCGGGTCCGGGGAGATGTGGCTGTGGCCGAAAGGCATTACGTTTGACGGCTACAAGCGGGTGTTCGAGAACACAAGCATCTGGACGGGGTACGGCAACACGATTCTGTACACCGTGGTCGGGACCGCGATCAACCTGCTCGTGACGCTGCCGGCGGCGTATGCGCTGAGCCGCAAGGACTTTGTCGGCCGCAACTTCTTTATGGGTATGTTCATGGTCACGATGTTTTTCGGGGGCGGCCTGGTGCCGACGTACCTCCTGGTGAAGCAGCTGGGCATGGTCAACACGATGTGGGCGATCGTCATTCCGTCGGCCGCGTCGATCTGGAACATCATCGTCTCACGGACGTTCTTCCAGAGCTCGATTCCGAAGGAGCTGCAGGAAGCAGCGCAGATCGACGGATGTACAAACATGCGGCTGTTCGTGAAGATCATCCTGCCGCTGTCGATGCCGATCATCGCGGTCATGGCCCTATTCTACGGGGTAGGCAACTGGAACAGCTACTTCTCGGCGCTCATTTACCTGAACGACTCGGCGAAATACCCGCTGCAGCTGGTGCTGCGCCAGATTCTGGTGCTGCAGGAAATGGCCGCGCAGGGCGGAGGAGCGATCGACGCCTCCACGGCGGCCGCGATGAACAACAAGGCGGAAATCGCCGCCCTGGTGAAGTATTCCGTGATTATTGTCGCCACCATTCCGGTGATTGTCATTTACCCGTTCCTTCAGCGTTATTTTGTGCAAGGTGTCATGATCGGTTCGGTTAAGGGCTGATCTTGCCATAGATCAATAACTTTAAAAGGGGAGTTGTTGTCATGAAAAATCTTCGCAAAGCATCATCCATTCTGCTCTGCCTGACGATTTCCGCCAGCCTGCTTGCAGCCTGCGGATCTTCTAAGGGAGACGGAGGAAGCGGATCCGCATCATCCGATAGTTCGGCGACCGTGGAGGGAGTCAAGAAGGAAGGCTTTCCGATCGTGGATAAGCCGCTCACGCTGAAAGTCATGTCCCAGGACGCGGGCGTGGCCGACTGGAACAAAATGCCTGTGCTGCAAGAAATGGAGAAATTGTCGGGCATCCATCTGGAATACCAGCTTTCGCCGATCGACAGCTTTGAAACGAAGAAGAATCTGATGTTCGCCAGCGGCGATCTGCCGGATATGCTGTATGCGGCTGACCTGAAGCCGTCGGAGCAGGTGACGTACGGAACCCAGGGCGTCCTGATTCCGCTCGAAAAGTACATCGACGAAGGCTATGCGCCGAACATCAAGAAAATTCTCGACGAGCATCCGGATGTACGCAAGTCGTTTACGACGCCTGACGGTCATATGTATGCCCTGCCGTTTATCGACACGGCCGCCGTCTGGTACCGCAGCCCGATGTGGTATAACGGCAAGTTCCTGAAGGCGCTGAACGTAACCGAGCTGCCGAAGACGACCGACGAGCTGTATACGCTGCTCAAACGCTTTAAGGATGAAGACCCGAACGGCAACGGCAAGAAGGATGAAATTCCGCTGACTTCGGTTAAGCTGGATGATTTGCGGATGTATTTCTTCGGATTCTGGGGCATGTATGACGAGAAGATTTACGCAGACAAGGACGGCAAGGTACACTACTCCCCTCAAGAAGAAGGCTACAAGGGTTACTTGACCTTCATGAACAAGCTGTGGAAGGAAGACTTACTGGATCACGAGACGTTCTCGCAGACGGCCGACCAGAAAAAGGCCAAAGGACAAAACAACCAGATTGGCCTGTTTAACGACTACTTCCCTTACTTCACGCTGGGCGGCGAGCCAAGCTCGGACAACCCGCTCATGACACCGGTTGCCAGCGAAATTGCGGGAACGCCGGTTTACGGCAAGCATCCGGGCATGTCGGCTAACGGCACGTTTGCGATCACAAGCAAGGACCCGGCGCCGGAAGCGACGATGCGCTGGATCGACTATCTGTACAGCTATGAGGGTTCGACGCTGTTTAACCAAGGACCGGAAGGCGTGCTGTGGAAGTACAAAGACAAGGAAAACCACGTCAAAGAATGGCTGCCGGTACCGGGTGGCGGCGACCGCGAGGAATACCGAGGCAAAATTACGCCGAACTTCGGCATCCTGACGCCGGGCGTCAACGATCCGGAAGTGACCAAAGGCCTCAGATCTGAGTTCGACGACTGGATTGACAAGGAGAATGCGGAGAAGCTGACGCCAATCGGCAAATCGCCGTTCCCGAACGTCTATCTGACGAACGAACAGCAGAGCGAAGCGTCCGCCTTGATGTCTGACCTCGATACCTACGTGCAGCAGATGGAAGCGAAGTTCATTACCGGGCAGGAGCCGCTTTCCAACTGGGATAAATACGTGGCCCAAGTGAAAAAGATGGGGTCTGACCGCATCGTGGAACTGTACCAAGCCGCATACGACCAGTGGAACACCGGCAAATAAGCCGATTCATACCAAGTGCAAGGAGCCAACATATCCCGGCCGCGAGGCCGGGGGTTGGCTAATTGTCATTTAAGACGGGGACGAGGCAGCTTGCCCCATTATCCATTTCAATTTTCAACTTATATGAATACATAAAAAAACCGAAGCATTTCTGGAAGAAGGCCAATGAGATGCTGCAGCTTGCGACCCAACGATTCCGTTTACAGGTCGGCGCAGCCCTTGTAACCGTCGGAGCCCAGAGGATGCAGCGGGACGAAGGGATATGGAGGGAGATCCAGTGAGTTATCAAGATTCTGCTTTGAGCAGCGAGACGAGAGCGGAGCATCTGCTCAGCCTCATGACGCTGGAGGAAAAGGTCGGGCAGCTTGTGCAGCTGTTCGGCTGGAAAACGTACCGGCGGGAGGAAAAAGGCATCGCGCTGGACGAAGCGTTCAAGGAGGCAGTTGAGCGAGGCGGCATCGGTTCGCTGTACGGCGTGCTGCGCGCCGATCCGTGGACGGAAGTAACGCTGGCGACAGGACTGTCGCCAAAGGAAGGCGCGGAGACGATCAACGCGATCCAGCGGTACGCGATCCGGCACTCGCGTCTCGGCATCCCGATCCTGTTCGGGGAGGAGTGCTCGCACGGTCATATGGCGATCGGGGCGACCGTGTTTCCGGTGCCGCTGACGCTGGCCAGCATGTGGAACCCGGAGCTGTATGAGGAGATCTGCCGGGCGATCGCCCTGGAGACGCGCAGCCAGGGCGGAGCGGCCACGTATTCCCCTGTGCTCGACGTCGTCCGGGACCCCCGGTGGGGGCGGACGGAGGAGACGTACGGGGAAGATCCGTGGATCGCTTCCGTGATGGCGGAAGCGGCGGTGCGGGGGCTGCAGGGCAAGCGGCTGGACGCCGCGGACAGCGTCATTGCGACGCTGAAGCATTTTGCCGGCTACGGCAGCTCGGAAGGCGGACGCAACAGCGCGCCGGTTCATATGGGGCTGCGCGAGCTGCACGAGGTGGACCTTCGGCCGTTCAAGGCGGCGGTCCGGGCCGGTGCAAAATCGGTCATGACCGCGTATAACGAAATCGACGGCGTGCCGTGCACCTCCGATAAATATCTGCTTACAGACCTGCTGCGAAAGGAGTGGGGCTTCGACGGATTCGTCATTACCGATTGCGGTGCCATCAACATGCTGGTGTGGGGGCATGACACGGCGGCAGACCCGCAGGAGGCGTCAGCCATGGCGGTGAACGCCGGCGTGGATATGGAAATGTCCGGCGACATGTTCCGTGCGCACTTGGCAGCGGCTGTGCAGAGCGGGCGCACCCGGATGCAGACACTGGACCAAGCGGTACTTCGCGTACTGAAGGCGAAGTTTGAACTGGGTCTGTTCGAGCAGCCTTATGTCGACCCGGAACGGGCAGCCCGCGTCATCGGCAGCGAGGAGCACATCCGGCTCGCCCGCCAGGCGGCCGTCGAAGGCATCGTCCTGCTGAAGAATCAGGGAGACACGCTGCCGCTGTCCAAGGAGTCGGGGACGGTCGCGGTCATCGGACCGAATGCCGACAACGTGTACAATCAGCTCGGCGACTATACCTCCCCGCAGCCGCGGGAGCAGGTGTCAACCGTGCTGGACGGCATCCGGGCCAAGCTGGCGCACGCGCCGGAGCGGGTGCTGTACGCGCCGGGCTGCCGGGTCAAGGATGACAGCCGGGAAGGCTTCGACCTGGCGCTGAAGACGGCAGCCGCCGCGGACACGATCGTGCTCGTGCTCGGCGGGTCGAGCGCGCGCGATTTCGGCGAAGGCACGATCGACCTGCGCACGGGTGCGTCGGTCGTGACGGACCGCCCGCACAGCGACATGGACTGCGGCGAGGGCATCGACCGCTCCACGCTGGGGCTGTCCGGCGTGCAGCGGGAGCTGGCGGAGGAGCTGGCCAAGCTCGGGAAGCCGCTGGTCGTGGTGTACATCAACGGCCGGCCGGTCGCGGAGCCGTGGATCGACGAACATGCCGATGCTATCCTGGAGGCATGGTACCCGGGACAGGAAGGCGGCCACGCGATCGCCGATATCGTATTCGGCGACGAGAACCCTTCCGGCCGGCTGACGCTCTCCGTTCCGAAGCATGTCGGCCAGCTGCCGGTCCGTTATAACAGCAAGCGTACGACAGGGCGGCGCTACCTGGAGACGGATTTGGAGCCGGCCTATCCTTTCGGGTTCGGGCTCAGCTACACCGAGTTCGAGTACGGCCCGGTGACCGTCTCGCCGGCGGAAATTACGCCGGAAGGACGGGCGGAGGCTGCGGTAACGGTGACCAACACCGGCAGCCGGGCCGGAGCGGAAACGGTCCAGCTGTACATCTCCGACAAGGTCAGCACGGTGACCCGGCCGAAGAAGGAGCTGAAAGGCTTCGCCAAGATTTGGCTGCAGCCGGGTGAGACGAAGACGGTCACGTTCGGGATCGGGCACGAAGAACTGTCTTTCATTGACCGTGATCTGAATCCGGTCGTCGAAGCCGGCGAATTTGAAATTCAGATCGGCCGGCATGCCCAAGACGTGCAGTCCGCTGTACTGACGGTCCGGGGAAAAGAGTAAGGTCGCGGGAAACAAGCCCTTGTTTGCTGGATGACCCGGCTCAAGCTCTCAGAAGTGCCGAGCCGGATCGCGTCGCGGCTGAACGGAAGCCGCCGGTTCCGGCTGGAGCTTCAGGCCGATGAAGGCGGGATCGCGCTGTATGGCCGGAATGCCGGCCGTTATCCGCTGGATATCGTGATTCACTGCCAATAACGCAGTCACTTAATAAAGCAATCGCACGATGAAATAGTCGGGAGGCCTGTCAGCATGATGCTGCCAGGCCTTTTTTGTGCCCGACATCCCGGTGCATCCTTATGTATTTTTTTACAGATAAATATTGACAAAGGGGGCGGCCGAGAGTAAATTAAACAACGTATTAAACACTGTTTAAATTTGCTGCATGACAGGAGAGGGGGGGCAGGTGAAAGAACCGATGAAGGAAGACACCGCAGGTCATACCTCAGGAACCGACACCAAACACGATATATTAAAAGCCACCGTCGAGCTGATTCGGGATGAAGGCATTGAGTGTGCCACTTTGCGCCGGATCGCGACCAAGGCGGACACCAACCTCGCGCTGGTCAATTATCACTTCGGCTCGAAGGAAAAGTTGATCACCCAGGCCATCCGTTCCCTTGTGCTGACGTTCGAGGACGTGTTTAACGCGCTGGAAGACGACACGATGCCGGCGAGGGAAAGGCTGAAGCAGTTCTTTTACCGCTATGTCCGCCATCTGCAGGAATACCCGGGGCTGGTGAGACAGATGATCGATCAGACCCGCGTTATTTTCGAGTCGCAGCATGAGTACTCGCATTATTGCAAGGTGATGAAGACCCGGCGGCTGATCGGGACGGTCCGGGAAATTACCGGTGAGGAAGACGACGATAACATCCGGAAGATGCTGATGCAGCTGTACGGGGCGATCTTTTTCCCGGTCATCATGAAGTCCTTTCTGGCCGAAGGCGACGAGGATATGGCCTCAACCATCCATATCGCGCCGCTTGAAGAGCAGATTGACACGTTGTTTGAGCACTATTTTCACCAATACAGCTAGAGTGGAACGGGAAACCAAACTATATATAGAAATGAGTGGAGAGATTTATGTCTAAAACCTTGGCGGGCAATCCCGCCGCAGAAGTTCCATTCTCGCTGAAAAAGATCATTCCGCCCATGCTGGCCATTATCGTCGGTATGATCATGGTCATTCTGGACAGCACCGTGGTCAACGTGGCGGTGCCGAACCTGGTGAGCTACTTTGACACCGACCTGAAGACCATTCAATGGGCGATTACCGGTTATACGTTGGCCCTTTCGGCAGTCATTCCGCTGGCCGGCTGGATGACCGACCGTTTCGGCTCCAAACAGGTTTTCATTGCCACCATCATTATGTTTGTCATCGGATCGGCGCTCTGCTCCATGGCGCAGACGTCGACCCAGCTGATTATTTACCGCGTCATCCAGGGGATTGGCGGGGGCATGGTCGCGCCGATCGGCATGGCGCTGGTCTTTAAGCTCGCTCCTCCGGAGCGCCGCGGCTCGATCATGGGGCTGCTCGGCATTCCGATGCTTCTCGCGCCGGCGCTTGGCCCGATTCTGTCGGGCTGGCTGGTGGAGTATGTGAACTGGCATTGGATCTTCCTGATTAACGTTCCGATCGGGATTGTCGGCGTCATCCTGGGCGTGAAGTTTCTGCCGACAGCGGATCGGCAGCAGACTCCGCACCTCGATTTGATCGGCATGATTCTGGCTCCGATCGCCTTCGCCATGCTGGCTTACGGCGTCAATGAGGGAGGCAGCGTGAGCTGGTCCTCGACCGGCGCATTGACCGGGCTCATCGTCGGCGGGGCAGCCCTGCTGATTTTTATCGCCGTGGAGCTTCGGCAGAAGAACCCGCTGCTGGAGCTGCGCGTCTTCGGCTCCTCGGATTTTACCCGGGGCATCATTCTCTCCTGGATCATGCAGGCGGCCTTGTTCGGCTCGATGCTGTTCGTTCCGCTGTACCTGCAGCAGATCCGCCAGTTTACGCCGCTGGAGACCGGCTTCATCCTGCTCCCGCAGGCGCTGGCTTCCGGGATCGGCATGCCGATCGGCGGGAAGTTCTTCGATAAATACGGCGCCCGTCCGGTGGCGATTATCGGCCTTCTCCTCATTTCGGCAGCGCTGTTCAGCCTGTCGCATATTACGGCCGACACGTCGCTGTGGAGTATCATGCCGCTGCTCTTCATGCTCGGATTCGGCATGGGCTTGTCGATGATGCCGCTCAATACCCACGTGCTGAACGCCGCACCGCGCAAGCTGGTGAACCGGGTGACGCCGCTGACCGCCGCTGCCCAGCAGGTCGTCGTGTCCTTTGCGGTCGCCGGCATGTCAGGCTACCTGATCAGCCGCACCACCGCTCATGCGAGCCATGGAGGCAATCCGCTGAACGCGGCAGTGCAGGGTTTTGACGATGTGTTCTTCCTGGCCTCCTGCTTTGCGATCGTCGGCGTGGTGCTGTGCCTCATTCTGCGCAGACCGAAGCCGGCCGCCGCGGATGCCACAGACGGAAGCCAGCCGGATCCGTCGCTGATGATCAGCCACTGATCGGCAAATCTTCGAATACATGTCTATACGGGAACCCGGAATTCTCCTTGATGAGAGAGGCCGGGTTCCCTCTTTTTTGGAAAAATTTGATGTTCACCCGTCGAATTCTGTCGTATCATGAAGCTAGGGCCCTTTACGGGCACGGAGCGTGCTGCGATATCCCTTACTTCTATACTTACGATAAAAAGGAGAAATCGATCATGTCTGAACGTTTTCATATCGTGGGGATTTCCGGAAGTCTCCGCAAGCATTCCCACAATACACAGCTGCTTCATAACGCTGCAGCGCTTCTGCCGGAGGATTTTCGCTTCACGCTTGCCGATATTTCAGTACTTCCTTTATACAATCAAGATTTGGAAAGTGAACTGCCGGAAGCGGTGAAGCAGTTTGCCGAGCTGCTGCATTCGGGGAATGGCTTTTTGATCAGCTCGCCGGAATATAACGGGCAGCTGTCAGGCGCGTTGAAGAATGCGCTGGATTGGGCTTCAAGACCGGCCCTTCAAACGCCGCTGGCCCAGAAACCGGTAGCGCTTATGGGCGCCACGCCGGGCATGGGTGGTACGGGCAGAGCCCAGGTTGGCATACGCTCGCTTTTGTTTGCGCTCAATATGGATTCGGTGAACCGGCCGGAATTTCTGCTCCCGCAATCGCATACCAAATTTGACGAGTCCGGTGCGCTGACGGACCCGATGGCCCAGCAGATTATGCAGCAGCTCGTGGACAATTTGGTCACCAAAATCAAGAAGCATGCCAACGAACAGTAAGTAAAGCCAGCCGGCCTTGCACGTTGATTGCAAGCAAGCTGATATCGGCCTATTCCCGGTAAGCCTTCCCGTTCAACGGAGCTTCGGGTTTCTACGCTGCGGTCAAGCATCGGGGACGGAATACTTAACAACGGGCCGCTGACAAAGGCCTGTCCAATAAGGGATATGGATGAATCGCTTCGTGCACGCCGTAGGGGTGTCCGTTTACAGGGCGGGAATGGCTTCGGTACACGGGGAGCGCCGTGATGGTTGGAGCCTTTTGTTTTTTAGGAGTCGCTTGAAACCTGAACCCGGGTTTCTGCGTATTACCTAGTTATCCAGCATTTTGCGATGAACCTGTTTCAGCGGGCCGCCACATGGTAAATGAATGGGAGGGCATAGTTCTGCCCCGTTTGCTGCCTTAGCGGCAGAAGGTGAAGCTTCCTGCAGAATGCCGGATGGAATCATCGAGACTACTTTATAAGGAGAAGATGTAGAAGTGGAAAGTGACAGGTATGTGTTAAATTTGGTTTTGGTTGCATTACTGATCGGTTTGTCGGCCTTTTTCGTTGCGGTGGAGTTTGCCGTGATCCGTGTGCGGGGAAGCCGGGTCGATCAGCTGATCGCCGAAGGGCGCAAGGGCGCAAAGGCTGTGAAGAAGGTTATCGACAATCTGGACGGATATTTGTCCGCGTGCCAGCTCGGGATTACGATTACATCACTCTGTCTTGGTTTCCTCGGGGAGCCGACCGTAGAGAAGATTCTTACCCCGGTGTTTGAGAAATGGCATATGCCTGAAGCGTTAGGCCATTTTCTGTCTCTGCTGATTGCCTTTACGGTCATTACGTACCTGCACGTCGTTATTGGCGAATTGGCGCCGAAAACAGTGGCCATCCGCAAAGCGGAGACCGTTGCCCTGCTGACGGCGACACCCATTATCTGGTTTAACAAAATCATGTACCCGTTCATTTGGCTGCTGAATGGATCGGCGAACCAGCTGGTCCGATTGTTTGGCGTAAAGCCCGCTTCCGAGCATGAGGAGGCCCACTCCGAGGAGGAGCTTCAGATTATTCTGAGCGAGAGCCATGAGAGTGGAAAAATCAACGATAACGAATTCGGTTATGTCAGCCGGATTTTTGCGTTCGACAACATGCTGGCTAAGGAAATTATGGTACCGCGTACGGACATGATCTGTTTGGACAAAGACAAGTCGCGGTCTGAAAATATGAAAATTATTAAAGAACAGCAGTACTCCAGATTTCCGCTTATCGACGGAAGCAAGGATAATGTTATCGGCATCATTAATACGAAGCAATTTTTCCTGGCTTATGAAGAAAACGAAGAGCTGGATGTGGCGAACCTGATCCATCCGGTGATGGCGGTATCCGAAGTGACGCCTGTCAATGTGCTGCTGCAGCGGATGCAGAAGGAAGCGACGCATATGGCGATTCTGATCGATGAATACGGCGGAACTTCCGGTCTTGTCACGATCGAGGACATTATTGAAGAGATCGTCGGCGAAATTCGCGACGAGTTCGATAAGGACGAAGTCGAGGACGTTCAGGAGATCGGCGAGCAGCATCTGATTGTGGACGGCAAAGTATCAATTTCAATGATCAATGATTATTTCTTTATGGATCTGGATACAAAGGAATGGGATACGATCGGCGGCTGGCTGTACAGCCAGATCAGCGAAATGGCGGAAGGCGAGACGTTCGTGTACGATGGAACGGCCTTCACTCTGCTGGAGCGGGATCATAACCGCTACTGCCGCATCGAAATCAAGAAGATCAAGATGAGTGAGGAATAAATATGGACAATCCGGTGAATTGGGCAAGCCGTTTTAAGCGGTTTTTACTAAATAACAGATTTGTATTGTTTATGCTGGTGCTGTTGCTCCTGGGACTGAACATTCTGGTTCTCACCAAGATTTCATTCGTATTCGAGCCGGTGATCGTCCTGGTCAAAACCGTCGTGCTGCCGCTCATTCTCGCCGGAATTGCGTATTATTTGCTCAATCCGATTGTGGATTTTATGGAAAAGCGGAAGGTGAAGCGCCTGCACACCATTCTGCTGCTGTACGTCTTCATTATCGGCATGCTTGCCGCGCTCGTGACGCTGGTCATCCCGGTCATCCGGGAGCAGATCATGGATTTGGTGAACAATTTCCCGGGCTACGCCGAGATTGCCCGCATCAAGGTCGAAGAACTGATGGGAAGCAATCTGGTCAGCGATCTGCAGGAGACCGTGTCGTTCGATCCGCAGGAGCTGATGAAAACCGTCTCGGAGAAAGGCTCGGAATTTCTGAACCGCACCTGGACGGGGCTTGGCGGATTCGTGGGCGGTCTGATTGAAGTGGTTCTGGCCATCGTGACACTGCCGTTCATTCTGTTCTACCTGCTGAAGGACGGCAAACGGCTGCCGGGTTACATTTTACACTTTGTGCCGACGCGGCTGCGCGGGGAAACCTCGCGGGTCATGAAAGAAATGAACCATCAGATCAGCTCTTATATCCGCGGGCAGATCATCGTCAGCTGCTGTATCGGGGTGCTGCTGTTTGCCGGGTATATCATTATCGGCTTGAAGTATTCGCTGATTCTGGCGATCATCGCTGCATGCACCAGCGTCGTCCCGTATCTGGGACCGGCGATCGCCATTACGCCGGCACTCATCGTTGCGGTCGTCACCTCGCCGATCATGCTGCTCAAGATGGTGATCGTCTGGACCGTCGTCCAGCTCATCGAAGGGAAGTTCATTTCCCCGCAAATTATGGGCAAGACGCTGAAAATTCATCCGATCACGATTATTTTCGTCATTTTGACGAGCGGCAACTTGTTTGGCATCGTCGGCATTCTGCTTGCGGTGCCGGGATATGCCGTGCTGAAGGTCGTCGTATCCCATTTGTACCGCTGGTTTCGGGTGCGCTCGGGGCTTTACGAGCCCGAACCCCCGCCGGCGGTTGCAGCGGGGGACTCCCGGGAGCCGTGATGGCGAGAGCCGCTCGAGAGCCGCTATAAAAAATCAAGTTTTGCTGCAGATGACGTACGTCATAAGGCGTGGAACGACTTTGCTTGCCTAAATCAAAGAAATGGGCCGTCCCCCGGATGTATGGGTCCGAAGGGGGCGGCTTTAATTTTTTGACCGCCCCATTGTAATTCGGGAGGGAGCATGTGATAATGGGTTGTTCGCCTTCCCGAAAGTGGAGGCGGCTGCATTTATGAGTAGCTTGGAGGGAACCAAAAGACGTGGAGCGGTATCCTTTTACGTATGATCCAAAGCGGCCTTTCGTCCAGCAAGCAGGCGAATGGGTCGCCGATGTGTTTTATGATGTGCTGCCGGAAGCGGGCTTTGAAATCCGCGACGAGCAGATTTATATGGCTTTTCAGCTGGAGAAGGCTTTTGCCGAGAAGAAAACGATATTTGCCGAGGCAGGGGTCGGAACGGGCAAGACGCTGGTGTACTTGCTCTATTCCGTATGCTACGCGCGGTATACCCGCAGACCTGCGGTTATCGCCTGCGCCGACGAGTCGCTCATCGAGCAGCTGGTGAAGCCGGAGGGCGATATTGCGAAATTGGCCCGCCACCTGGGGCTTCATATCGATGCCCGGCTGGGCAAGTCGCCTGACCAGTACCTCTGCCTGCGCAAGCTGGACGATGTCCGGCTGCGGGACGAAGAAGGGGTGCGCTGGGACGACTTGGCCGCCGGCCTGCCGGATTTCGTGTATTCTACCGCGCCGATGCAGTCCTTTCATGCTTACGGGGACCGGAAGGGATACCCGGAGTTAACCGATGAGGAATGGAGCCGGATTAACTGGGATCCGTTCCAGGACTGCTTCACCTGCGACCGCCGCCACCGCTGCGGCCAGACGCTGTCGCGGGATCACTACCGCCAGGCGGCGGACCTGATCATCTGCTCGCATGATTATTACATGGAGCATGTATGGACTTACGAGGGCCGGAAGCGGGAGGGGCAGCTGCCCCTGCTGCCGGAGCACTGCGCCGTCGTCTTCGACGAAGGGCATCTGCTCGAATCGGCCGCCATGAAGGCCCTCAGCTACAAAATGAAGCATGTCGTGTTTGAGGAACTCATCACGAGGCTGCTTCAGGGCGAGATCCGCGAATCGCTGGCGGTGCTGATCGACGAGGCGATCGTGCAGAGCGAAGCGATGTTCGCGGCATTCGGCCGGCAGAGCCGCAGCGTGGCCGGCTCCGACCGGAAGGAAATCGTGCTGGACGGCGCGCTGCTCACCGAGGTGCACCGGTTCCGTTCGCTCCTCACCTCGATCGAGGAGGAGCTCGTGTTTGAGAGTGAGCTGTACACGCTGAACGAGTACGAGCTCCGGATCGTGGAGGAGCACCTGGAAATGATGCAGAAGGCGCTCCATCTGTTCGAGCGCTCCGAGGCGCTGATCTGCTGGGCCGTCGACGGACCGGACGGGCTGACGCTGTCGATCATGCCGAGAACGGTCAAGGAGGTGCTGCAGGAGGAGGTATTCGGCGCGAAGATGCCGATCGTGTTCTCCTCAGCTACCTTGTCGGTTCAGGGCTCGTTCGATTACGTGGCGGACAGCCTTGGCATTGAGAGCTTTCTCTCCTTCTCCGTACCGTCCCCGTACGATTACACGGATCAGATGAAGGTGCTGACCCCGGCGGATTCCAGGTCGACGGCCGATTTTAACGGAAAGCTGGAAGCCGCCGCCCGCCTTCTCCGCGAATCCGGGGGCCGGGCACTGATCCTGTTTAACGGCAGGGAGGAGCTGCGGCGGTTTAAGAAGGAGCTTGCCGCAGGCACGGTTGAGGTGCCTGACGTTCCGTTTTACTTCGAAGGGGACCAGGAGATCAGCCATCTGATCTCCGCCTTCCAGCGCGAGGAGACCAGCGTGTTATGCGCGGTCAGCCTGTGGGAGGGACTGGACGTGCCCGGACCGGCGCTCTCGAACGTGATCGTCTGGTCGCTGCCGTTCCCGCCGCATGATCCGGTGTTTACGGCCAAGCGCAAAGAATCGGCAGCGCCATTCGAAGAGGTGGACATGCCGTATATGCTGCTTCGGCTACGCCAGGGCATCGGCCGGCTGATCCGCTCCCGCGAGGACCGGGGCGTCGTCGCCATCCTGGGCGAAGAGCTTGCCGGCAGCACGCCCGTACGGGAGCAAGTGCTGGCAGTGCTGCCCGAAGGCGTCACGCTGCAGGCGTTGTCTTAACCTGCAGAGTCTTAGCCGGGTTCAAAGTCGCTCCGGAAACGCCAATTGCCTCATGTTGTTGATCCCGTTAATTTTTCATGAGGTGAACCAACTGCCCATGTTTAAAAGCCAACCCCAGCTGATTCTGGAAGGGGTTGGCTTTTTTGTCTGGTGCGCGAGCCGGTCATTCGGGATCGTTCACCGAGCCGATAAACAGCCAGGCATGGGTCTGTGTGTCCTCAATAGCTAGGAAGAACGGCCGGTTCACCGTCATTTCGTGAATTTTTACCGGCATAGAGCCGGATTCTTCGCTGATGACCGTTGCCGCAGCAGCCTCGGTTCCCTTTTCGTTTACGTCGAGCACCATCCGGTGCAGAACCTTGGACAGGAAGAGGGGGCGAATGTCGGCCATATGGGAAAAGTCGGCAGCATCCGGCTGGAAGGCCTGCTTCATGCCGAGCCGGATGAGCGGATCATTCAAGTCGCTTCCGTACTCGGCCTTGAACCGGGGCAGCCCAAGCTGCACGGATGCCTCGTCAAAGGGCTGCTGCCACGGAGCGGGGTCTGCCCATAGCTGCTGCTCCAATTGGTCCAGCGAAGAGCTGGCGGCGGGGAGGATGACCAGCATATCCATGCGGCCGTCTCCGTAAGGAAGGCGGACGGCCTGCCAATCGGGTGTCTCCTTGTACGGCAGCATGTTGGCGGTATGCATCATCGGCAGCGTCCGGACGCCGCCGTCAGCCAGCGTAAACGGTTCGTCTTTTGTGTATTCCGGATTAAACGGATCGGTCCATGATCCGTTGAAATAAATCGCGTTGGCTAGCACTGCAATGGTCGTTGGCGACAGCGGCTGCCCCAGCATTTTCTCGATTTTGCCCTCGGTTTCCTTGCTGATCCAGCGGTTGATCGTCTGCACGGACTTGTCGGAAGCGAAATCGACCTCCTGAACCTCGGCCCCGTAGCTCTCCTTTCCTGCCTGGATAAAAGAGTCCTTGAACGGAACGCCCTGCTGATGCCAGATCGCATTGGCGATGTTCAGCCGGACGCCGGAATCTTCCCCTTCCAGCAGCCTGGACAAAATGGCGTTCCCCTCGTTCATTTCGTTAAGCGGCATGTCCTTCAGCCCCAATACGGAGGCCATTTCGCGTGCCGTCGTGCCGGCGCTGCCGTTGTATGCGATGGACAGGGCCGTCCAGATGCTGTAGGGGGAGAGAAGGACATTGTCTCCGGCTTCGGCCTGCCCGGCCAGTTCGCGGTGGAGCTGCAGTCCCAGGCGGTTGTGGGCGGAGATGAGGGCAGGATCGATTTTGCCTGCCTCCTGCTTCCGGGCCGTTAGCGAGATCGGAGGAGTCGGATTGCTGCGTTGGTCCCGGCCGCCTTCTTCCTGCTTCGAGCATGCTGATAATGCCAGCAGGAGCAGGGCGAGCAGCAGCGGCAGCGTTTTGGTCTTTGGCATGGATGGTTAGCCCCCTTATCGGTGGAATCAGCAACCTTTGCACTAAAAAGTGGAAAAAACCGGCGTTACCTACCAGACGTTTCCGGGCCAGTGGAAGTTGCGCCCAAAGCCCATTTCATGATGGAAGCGGTGCCACTTCCCGGAATTTGATTCACGCATCTCGGGAACGGTATAATGGGAATGCTTTGAAGTCAATCTAACTGACCAATTTATTCCTTTAAGACAGCAAGGAGTTGTACAACCATGTCCAAAACGTTCCCATATAATCAAGATTTGGCTTCCCTGTTATCGCTCTCCTTCAGCGCGATGAACCAGGAGCTCCATAACCGCCTGAAGGAGGCGGGGTTCGGCGATGTGCGGCCGGCGCACAGCTTTTTGTTCCAAGGCTTGATGCCGGATGGGGCGACAGCCAAGACGCTCGTAGCGCACCTGGGCATATCGAAGCAGGCGGTCAGCCAAATGCTCGACTACCTGGAAGAGTGCGGCTATGTCGCACGCAAGCCCCACCCTTCCGACGGCCGGGGCAAGATGGTTGTCCTGACCGAACGCGGCTGGTCGCTGGTACGGACGAAAGAGAACATCTACAAAGAGATTGAGCAGCGCTGGGCCCGGATGATCGGAAGCGACCATATGAAGACGCTGCAGCAGGATTTGAAGCACATTATCGAAAACGTCAACGAAGAGGATCTACAGCACCCACTGCGCCCCGTGTGGTAGGCGATGGCGAAGAGGGGAGCGGTGCTGCTGCTGTTGGTCATTCTTTGCGTGTATGAATATATCCGCACCGATACGCCGGACCAGAACCCTTATCTCATTACCGACTACAGCCGGCTTCATCCCGTTAAGGTTGACAGGGTGGTCAAAGGCAAGGAGGAGGAGCAGCTGGTCCGGCTGCTTCAGGAGGCAAAGGAGAAGCACCTTACCGTATCCATTGCGGGCCAGCGTCACAGTCAGGGAGGGCATACCTATTACAAGGACGGGATTGTCATCGATATGACCGATTACAACCGGGTCCTGTCGGTCGATCCGGATCAGCGGCAAATCCGTGTACAGGCCGGGGCCACATGGGAGCAGGTTCAGAAAGCCGTTAATCCGTACCATTTGTCCGTGAAGACGATGCAGTCGCAAAATATATTTACCGTTGGCGGCTCCATTAGCGTAAATGCGCATGGACGCGACATCCGAAGCGGTTCCCTGATCGGCAGCGTGGATTCGTTTCGGCTGCTGACCGCAGACGGTCAAATCCGCAGTGTCAGCAGAGAAGAGAACCCGGAATTATTTCGGCTGGCGCTCGGCGGGTACGGCCTGTTCGGCATTATCCTGGATGTGACGCTGAATTTGACGGAAGATGAAGTTTACCGGATGGAGAATGAGGCGATAAAGGTTGAGGATTACAGCCGGTATTTTCAGGAGAATGTACTTGGCGATCCCGATGTGACAATGCATATTGCTAGAATTTCAGTTGCCCCGGACCGCTTCATGACGGACATGTATGCGATCAATTATACGGCAGATCCTGCGCTTCCGCTGGAAGATTACAATAAGCTCCGGACCCGCGAGCAGGGCGTCATTCCTAGCAAAATGATGTTCAGTCTGAACCGGAGCAGCGATTGGGGAAAGAACGCATTCTGGTCTTTGCAGAAGCTGTATTTTACCAAGCAGCAAAATAAGGCGATCAGCCGAAACAATGCCATGCGCTCCGAGAGCGAATTTATGGAATACGGCCAGCCCGGTGCGAATGATCTGCTGCAGGAGTATTTTATTCCGGTGAATCAGTTTGCGGATTTCGTTCACGGGATGAAAGATATCGTGCGCGATCACAAGCTTAATTTGCTGAATATTACCGTCCGTTATGTCCAGGAAGATCGCGAAGCCGTTCTCTCCTATGCCCAAAAAGATATGTTTGCCCTTGTATGCCTGTTTCACGTACCGTTATCGGAGCAAGGGCAGGCGCAAGTAAGGGAAGGAATTCGGGATCTGATCGATGAAGTGGAGTATGAGGGGGGAACCTATTATCTGCCTTATGCGGCATACCCTACGGTCGAGCAGTTTAGACGGGCCTATCCGGAGTACGACGATTTTTTTCGGAAAAAGGATGAGTATGATCCACAGCACCTTTTTATGAACTATTTTTATGAACAATACAAAGGGGAGTAGGCCATGAACATGAGGTGGCTGATCCGTTCCCAAAGCATGGTGACGCTTGCTTCCGGCATGATTTATCCTTATTATCTCTTGTTTCTGAAAAATCTGGGCAACAGCTATGCCAAATACGGCCTGGCTTTTGCGGTGTTTACGATCAGCTCCGCGGCGTTCTCCCAATGGTTAGCTCCAAGGATCGACCATAGCGGACACCGGGTGCTGCTCATCAGCTCCCTTGGCATGATGCTGGCGATGCTGGCATTCCCCTGGGTCGAATCTTATGCGTGGGTACTGTTTCTCCAACTGGTAATGGGGTGCTGCAGCGCGATGCAAAAGATGAGCGAACGCCTGCTGCTTGCCGATCATACAGTCCAAGGGGAGCGGGGGCCTGTGATTGGTTCCTATCATTTCTGGACCTCAGCCGCATCCGGCTTCGCTGTCATTCTCGGCGGTTACCTGATCGACTGGCTGACGATCGACGCCTTATTTTATGCCAGTGCCTTCATGTATGGAATCAGTGCCTGGGCGGTTTGGAAAATGCGAAAGCCATGACGCTTAACCCAGCAAATGCGTCATGGCAATCATGGAGAGCAGGCCGAAAATAAAAGAAAAGGTCGAAGCCCGCTCGTTGCCGTCCCCGTGGCTCTCCGGAATGAGCTCTTTGTATACGACGAACAGCATGGCGCCGGCGGCAAAAGCCAATCCGTACGGGACGATACCGGCGAAGGAAGCGGTAAATTTCAGCCCGGCCCAGCAGGAGAGAAACTCCAGCCCGCCCGTAAGCGCGGCGAGAAGAAAGGCGTACCGCCTTCGCATGCCGTGCGTAACGAGGTAGAGTGCGGTCAGAAAGCCTTCGGGGATGTTTTGCAGGCCGATGCTCAGCGCCACGATCGTCCCCAGCTCCTGGTTGGGACTGCCGTAGCTGACACCAACCGACAGCCCTTCGGGTAAATTGTGCAGCGCCATGGCCGACAGAAACATCCAGGATCCCGTCTGCGTGCTGTCGCTCCGCTTGATATCATGGGCCGGGTCCGTGTGTGGGATGAGCAGCTCCATCAGGGTCAAGGTCATCGTACCAAGGAGGATGCCGATCGTCAGCACCCATAGGTTCGACAGCTTGAGGGAGGACGGAATCAGCCCGTACGTCGAGGCGGCGACCATGATACCTGCCGTGAAAGCGAGCAGGCTGTCTCTGCCCCGGTGGCTGATATTCGAAAACAGCAGGGCGGGAAGGGCTCCCGCCGCCGTACATAGGGAAGTCGCGAGGCTTCCCAGAATCATTGCGTTCACACAGGCCTCCTGCTGCCAGCGGCTGAGATGCTTTGGTTTCTCCCGAGTTTTAATCCGGTTAACCTCCACAGCCGTCGGGCTTGTTCTTGTTTAATTTACAATATGAACAAGCCTGCTGAAGCATGACCTGGACAGGAGATTTATGCGCGGTCAAACAAAGAACCGTCCACCCACAGGGGCGAACGGTTCTTTGTTGTATCATGATGTGCTGCGCCGTACAAGCGTACGGCTTCGCACAGGTTTATTTTTCAGTAATCGTGACGCCGTCGATCGTAACTTTTTCGGTCGGGGTGCTTTCCTCGCCGCTAGGTCCGACGGTGACCGGGGTTTTGGCGATCTTCATCACGACATCCATACCCTTTGTGACTTTACCGAAAATGGTGTAGTTCGGCTGTTGGTTCAGATAATCGCTGTCCGCACCGGTACAAATAAAGAACTGGCTGCCGTTCGTATCCGGTCCGGCGTTTGCCATGGCGACGATGCCCGGCTCGTATTTATAATTCGTTTTCTCATCCTCAAAAGAGTATCCCGGTCCGCCGGAGCCTGTTCCGGTCGGGTCACCGGTCTGTACCATGAACGTTTCGATGATCCGGTGGAAAATGACCCCATTGTAAAAGCCTTCCTTGGACAGGAACACGAAGTTGTTGACCGTCTTCGGCGCGTCCTTGGCGAACAGCTCGATCGTAAACGTGCCTTTGGACGTTTTGACTTCTGCCTCGTACTTTTTGTTCTGGTCGATCTGCATGGCAGGCGGGCTTGTCCAGCTCTTCTGCTGCTGACCGGAAGCCGAGGTCGAGCTGTCCGTGGAGGAATCCGATCCTGTCGTGCCGGACGATGACGAATTGCCGGCAGTCTGGTCCGTCGTCTGCTCTGTAGCTTGTCCTCCGGATGTGTCCTTCGATGCGTCCTCGTCGCTGTTTTTCTTGCCGCATCCGCCAAGCGCAAGCGCCGCTGTCAGCACGAGCACGAGCGGAAGCGTAAATGTCTTCAGTTTCATGAAATTGAGGTTCACTCCTTTGTGCAATCTGGTTTAATCATAGCGATTTTTGCGGATAAAATCCACTTTGGCAGAGCTTGGTCACGTAAGGCTTTTGCTGCATGCTGAACATTCCATGAAACTTCGCGGCGCGCTATGACGTTTATTACATATAACAACTGATCGCAAGACTGGAAACGGAGGGAACGTGATGTTTGAAGAAGCCAACCGTCAGTTGACCAAGCTGAAAGAGGACATCCGGAACAAAACGAAGTATGAAAGCCGGATACAGGAACTGTCGCGGGAACTGAGAGAACAGCAGGACGAAGCCGAGCGCTGGAAGCTCAGGCTTGCCGATGAGGAGAAGGACGTGGAGCGTCTGACAGGGACTTCGCTCTCCGGTTTGTTTTACAGCATGATCGGCCGGAAAGAGGAGAAGCTGGAGCGGGAGCAGCTGGAAGTGCTGGAGGTCAAGGCGAAATACGATATGGCTGCACGCAGCGTGGTTGATATCCAAAACGAACTGCAGGAGCTGGAGCGGAAGTTCCAGGAGGTTCGTTACGCGGAGTTTGAATATGAGAAGATTCTGGACGAGAAAGAAAAAGTGATTTTACAGAACAACGCCGAACTGGCGGGACTCGCCGAAGAGCAGGCCGACCTGTCGGTCCAGCTCAAGGAATTGAAAGAAGCGGTGCGTGCGGGCGAGGCCGTATTGGAGGATCTGGAGCGGGCGGATGACAGTCTGGGCTCGGCCGGGAATTGGGGCACCTACGACATGCTCGGCGGCGGCATGATCTCCACACATATGAAGCACAGCCGTATTGACGAGGCGATGGAGCACATTGAATCAGCGCAGTTCAGCCTGCGCCGGTTCGGCAAAGAGCTGAAAGACGTGCAGATGGCGCTGGATATCGAAATCGGGATCGGAAGCTTTCTGAAATTTTCCGATTATTTCTTCGACGGCTTTATATCCGACTGGCTCGTGCAGGGGAGAATCCGGGATACTCAGGACGAGGTGCAGGAGAAAATATCCGAGGTTGAGCGGATTGTCCGCCGCTTGGAGGGGGAGTATTCACGCCTCGATACCCGGCTGACCGATACGAAGCGGAAATACGAGTCGATCATTGAGTTGGCGGATTAGCATCACACGCTGTAAAAGAGCGCTATGTTGAACGAAATATCATAAGCGCATGAAAAGAAGCCGCCGGTCTCTGCTCGAAAGGAGCAGGCCGGGCGGCTTTTCATTTGACTAACGTATTAACCTTGGCATAAAAGGCGCTGCCACATTTCCAACATAGAAGTAAATGTGAAGTACATCTATTTTGCAGCAGCCAATGAATAGATCAACAGCGAATGCACCGCCAGCGCTAAAAGCTCTAAGGTGAAGGCTTCCACTCCACACTCTGCAGCAGCTGATGCTTCATCAGCGCCAGCACGAAGTCCACGTAGTATTCCTTCCGTACGATCGCACCGTACTCGTGATTTTTATAGACATAAAACAAGGCGTCCGTGTAGATATCATTGTCCTCGAAAAAGCGTCTGATCTGCTTGAGCCGAGCCAGATAAGGCTCTTCCTGCAGCAGCCGGATGCGGAACTCCGCGTCCTGCTCGTTGACGCTTTCCGTAATCTGAATGATGCTCGGGTCGTAACGATACTCCAGCATAAGTTGATCCTCCTTCGCACGTGTCAATTTGCGCTGCTTCCAGGGGCTGTCATGTCCTTGCCTAGAAGCATCTGTGCCACCAGCTGCCCCCAATCTGCAGCAACACCAACGCCCTACTGCCTTCGGCCGCTACATCAAATACCGAAGATACACGTATGCGCTGGCCAGAACGATGGACAGCAGCATCATCGGGAAACCGAGCTTCAGAAACTGGGCGAACTTGATCGGATATCCTTCCTTGGCAGCCATGCCGGCCACGATCAGGTTGGCGCTCGCACCGATCAGGGAGCCGTTGCCTCCCAGGCAGGCGCCCAGGGCCAAGCTCCACCACAGCGGCTCCAAATTGCTGATGCCAAGGCTGCCCATGTCCTGGATCATCGGGATCATGGTCGCGACAAACGGAATGTTGTCGATAAAAGCGGACGCGATTGCGCTCATCCACAGGATGAGCATCGACGTTGCCGCGACGTCACCGCCGGTGAGATCGGTAGCTTTTTCCGCCAGGGTGGCGATGACCCCTGTTTCGATCAGGCCGGCCACCAGCACGAACAATCCCACGAAGAAAAAGATCGTCGGCCATTCAACCTTGGCAAAAGCCTCCTCCAGCATATGCTCGCCCGTCAGCAGAAGCAGCAGGAAAGCACCGGCGAGGGCGACGGTAGCCGACTCAAGGTGAACCAGCTGGTGAAGGAAGAAGCCGATGATCGTCAGACCCATCACCGTCAGGCATTTGATCAGGAGCTTGCGGTCGGTGAGCAGCTCTTTTTCATCCAGATCCATAATGCTCTGCATCAGCTCCGGCGTCGTCTTGATCTGCTTGCGGAACATGAGAATAAATAGCGGAATAAATACGGCGAGAATGATCACCGCAATGGGCGCCAAATTATTGATAAAGGCGACAAAAGTCAGCTCCTTCACCGCGCTGCCGATCATAATGTTTGGCGGGTCACCGATCAGGGTGGCGGTGCCGCCGACGTTGGACGCCATGATCTGGGTGATCAGAAATGGCGTCGGGTTAACCCGCAGCTGCCGGGTAATGCTGAGCGTGACGGGAACCATAAGCAGAACGGTGGTCACGTTGTCGAGAAACGCCGATCCGATCGCGGTAATCAGAATCAGCGCCACCATGATGGCGACAGGCCGGCCCTTGGCCTTTTTCGCGGCCCATACGGCAATGAATTTGAATAATCCCGTCTCAGCTGTAATATTGACGATGATCATCATGCCGACGAGCAGGCCGAGCGTGTTGAAATCGATATGATGAATCGCGGACTCCTGGCTCACGATGCCGAATATGACCATGAGCGCACCGCCGATCATTGCCACGATCGTCCGGTGAATTTTTTCCGCGATAATAAATGCGTAAACAATGAGAAAAATACCAATAGCCAGTATTGCTTGCTGTTCCATAGCGTGCCTCCCCATCCTGTATATGTGTGAGTCATTAAAGTCTGCAGCCCGGGCCTGGATGAATGAAAAAGATCGGCATGCCGTATAGCGTATCCAGATCTCTACATTTTTTTACCGGGACTTCAAAATCGACGTGTCTATCCTCCTTTACATCAAGATGGAGGGGTGCATGGCGGACCCGCACAATGAATGAGAGGGAAAAAAAGACAAAAGGAGCCCGCACATGGCAGGCTCCTCCAATTGAATTCTATTTGATTGAAATGTAAAAACTTGCTCTCATTCTGAAAGGTAAACCGGAAATCGGTTTACAATAATTATAAAGTGTTCGCGCGATCTTGTAAACAACCGTCGGATATCCGGCACAAAATGGAGCACGTAAGGAGCAGATTATGAACAAAAAATGGTGGAAAGAAGCCGTAGTGTATCAAATCTATCCGATCAGCTTCCTCGACACGAACGGTGACGGCAAGGGGGATCTGCTCGGCATAATATCGAGACTGGATTACTTGAAGGATCTGGGGGTCGACGTGATCTGGATCTGCCCGATCTACAAGTCCCCCAATCACGATAACGGGTACGATATCAGCGACTACTGCGACATTATGGAGGAGTTCGGCACGATGGAGGAGTTTGACCGTCTGCTGCGGGAGGCGCATGCGCGCGGTCTCAAAATCATGATGGATCTGGTCCTGAACCATACCTCGGATGAGCATCCATGGTTTGTCGAGTCGCGGTCGAGCAAGGATAATCCGAAACGGGATTTTTATATATGGCGCAAAGGCAAAGACGGGCATCCGCCGAACAACTGGGAGTCCTATTTCAGCGGCTCGGTCTGGGAATACGACGAGAAGACAGGCGAGTATTATCTCCATCTGTACTCCAAGCATCAGCCAGACCTGAACTGGGAAAATCAGAAGGTAATCGACAGCATGCATGAAATGGTGGAATGGTGGCTCAAAAAAGGCGTGGACGGATTCCGTTTCGACGCGATCGCGCATATTGTCAAAGCGGTCGGCCTGCCGGACGGGGACAACCCGGACCAGCTGCCGACGGTGCGCGCCTATGAATTGTTTTCCAACCTGGAAAACGTGCACACCCTCCTGAACAACCTGTATGAACGGGTACTGTTCCACTATGACATCATGACCGTCGGCGAGACGTCGGGTCTGGGTCCGGAGCAGGCGCTCAGCTATGTCGGGGATACGCGCAACGAGCTGAACATGGTATTCCAGTTCGAGCATATGCAGCTCGATGCAGGTTCTTCCGGCTCCGGCAAGTGGGATATTCGTCCCTGGAACCTGCTGGAGCTGAAAAAGGTCATCAGCGGGTGGCAGACGGTGCTGCACGGCAAGGGCTGGAATGCGAATTATTGGTGCAACCACGATCAGCCGAGATCGGTGTCCCGGTTCGGGGACGACCAGAAGTACCGGGTGGAGTCGGCGAAGATGCTGGCGACCTTCCTGCACATGCTCGAAGGCACGCCGTATATTTACCAAGGCGAGGAGATCGGCATGACGAACATCTCCTTCGCCTCGATTGACGATTACCGTGACGTGGAAACGCTGAATTACTATGAGGAGCAGCTGGATCAGGGCGTGCCCGAAGAGCAGGTCATGCAGGCGATTTGGAAAAAAAGCCGGGACAACGCCCGTACGCCGATGCAGTGGACCAATGGGGAGCATGCAGGCTTTACGCGGGGCACGCCGTGGATCGAAGTGAATTCGAACTATCCGCTGATCAATGTGGAGGATGCGATTAAGGATCCGAATTCGATCTACCATTACTATAAAAAGCTTATCGCCCTCCGCAAGCAGCATGAAGTCATCGTGTACGGCGAATACAAGCTGCTGCTTCCGCTCGACAAGGAGTTGTATGTGTATACCCGGACGCTGGAGGACCAGTGTCTCCTGGTCATCCTGAACTTTTTCGGAGGCGAGCCGGTGCTGAAGCTGCCGGCGGAGCTCGTGCCGGAGGCCAAGCAGCTGCTGATCTCCAACTACCCCGTCAAGGGGGAGGAGGACCTCGGGAATTTGAAGCTGCGGCCGTATGAAGCGAGAGTCTACCTCATGAAGACACCAGCCCCTTGACTTCATGGCGCAAACTTGGTAAATTTACTTCATCCTATAACAAGGGAGAGATTTTGATGACGGTGGTTGTTCTTAACTAATCAAACTCCATATCGGCTGTATGACACGAAGACAGGCGAGGAATGCCCGGGAGGGCACTCTTTCTTTCAATGCGCCTCTTTGCAGAATGCAGTCTTGGAAATAGTTAAGAACACGCGAAGCATCAAACGACAATCCCTTGCGGACTGTTTGAAACCTTTGTGATCCGAATCGGTGGAGCGTTGGCCGCTCGACCGTTGTCATGCCGGATAAGGGCCGCCGCCTAATGGGCGGCTGGCTCTCCGGCGTACAGGACCGTGCTCTTTGCAGCACGGTTTTTTTGCGTACCGCAAAGGCAGCAGACAAAGGCAGTCCGGCAGACCAGGGGCAGGAATCGCATGCGCGTATTCTCTGCCCCTTTTTGCGTTGCCATAGGAAGATATAACAAGAAACAGGAGGATGAACTACCAATGGATCAAACGACGATGATCATGCTGGAATACGACAAAATGAAGGAAGCGTTGAGGGACTACGCGGTTTCGTATGAAGGACGCAGGCATATCGATGAATTGGAGCCGCTGACCACGGCCAGTGCAGTCCGCAGGGCGCTGGATGAGACGGCGGAAGCCAAGGCGCTGCTGGATAAAGGGGCCAGCGTCCCGCTGCCATCCCTGGAAGGGGTTGACCGGATCGTCTCCCTGCTGCATACAGGGTACCTGTTCGACGAGCAGGATTTTACCGCGGTCCATACGTTTCTGCACAGCTGCGGGCAGCTGCGTAAGTACATGGCCGGGAAGCGCGACATCGCGCCGGGCATCAGCTCCTATGTTTCCTCGATGCAGGAGCTTGCGAAGCTGAAGAGCGAAATTGAGCGCTGCATCCGGTTTGGCCGGGTGGACGACCAAGCCAGCAAAAACCTGGAGCGCGTCCGCAAGAAGATCGCCATCGTGAAGGAGCGCATTCAGAAAAAGATCGCCGCGATTCTGTCCAGGCACGGCTCGATTTTGCAGGAAAACCTGGTCAGCGTCCGGGGCGGCCGGTACGTCATTCCGGTCAAGCGGGAGTATCACAAAACGATCAAGGGCTCGGTGCTCGACCAGTCGACGAGCGGGCAGACCGTCTTTGTGGAGCCGGAGGAGGTCGCCCATCTTCAAAGCGAGCTTGGCATGCACGAAGCGGATGAGGCCCGGGAAGAAGGCATCGTGCTGAGCGCGTTGACCGGGCTGCTTGAAGCGGCATCGGCCGATCTGCTGCTGAACATCGATATCACGGGAACGTACGATTTTATTTTTGCCAAAGCAAAATACAGCCGCACCTTGGGCGGGAACAATGTTCTTCTTAGCGACAGCGGGCGCATCAAAGTAAGCGGAGCGCGGCATCCGTTCATGCTGAAGACGATGGTGCCGCTGCGGCTGGAGCTGGGCGGCGGTTACCGCTCGCTGATCATTACCGGGCCGAATACCGGCGGCAAGACGGTGGCGCTCAAGACGCTCGGGCTGCTCACCCTGATGGTGCAGTCGGGTCTGCTCGTGCCGGTGGAGGAAGGCAGCACGTTCACCGTATTCACTAAAGTGCTGTCGGCGATCGGAGACGGGCAGAGCATCGAGCAATCGCTCAGCACCTTTTCCGCCCAAATTAAGCGCCTGATCGGGATGGTGGATGCGGCGGACCGCCATACCCTACTGCTGATCGATGAGCTGGCGGCCGGAACGGATCCGGGGGAAGGGATGTCCCTGTCGATCGCCATTCTGGAAGAGCTCAGCAACAGAGGCGCCATGATCATGGTCACGACGCATTTTAACGAGCTGAAGACGTTTGCGGCACGGACGCCGGGTTTCCAGAACGCCCGGATGGAGTTCGATGTCGAGACGCTGGAGCCGCTTTACCGGCTGACGATCGGGGAGGCGGGGCAGAGCTACGCGATTCAAATCGCCACAAAGCTGGGGATGACAGCAGGTATTATCGAGCGGTCGCAGGAAATTTTGCAGAGGCAGAAGCCACTGCCTGCCCTGCAGCCCGATGCAGCCGAGGAACATCCCATTGTTCAAACGGAGTCTGAGCAGATGGAGGAAACAGCTCAGTCCTTCGACCCACTTGAAGCCAATGAGGGCGATGGAGCCGGGAGCCGGGATCAGGCGGATGAGGATCAGGAACAAGCATCGGCCGCGCCCGTGCGCAAGCTTGAGGTAGGTGACGCTGTCTATGTCAGCTCCTATGGGCGAACCGGCATCGTCTACGAGCCGGAGGACGCCATGGGCATGGTAGGGGTCATGATCCAGAAGGAGAAGATCCGGATCAACCAGAAGCGGCTCAAGCTGTTCATTGAGAAGAGCGAACTGTACCCTGAGGACTATGATTTCGACATTATTTTTGAGTCCAAGGAGAACCGGAAGAAGAGCAAGCTGATGAACCGCAAGCATGTCGAAGGGCTGTCCATCATTCGCGATTCCGACTCGAAGCCCTAAATTGTGAATCGGGTTACGGAAGAAAAAAATGTTAAAAAAAGCGGATAAATGCCCTTCCGGTAGCGGTTAAATTCCTGCGAAACGGGTAATTGGAAGATGACAAGACCTGACATCATTCGTGCAGACCATGAGGCAAAAGATATAGATCAGAAAGTCAAGTGGAGGGAGAAACGATGGAACCAGACAAAAGAGGCCGGGACTCAGGCCCGGCCGGATCCAATGTGACCGAGCAGGACGTGCTGACCCAGCTGGGAGGCGAGTCCGAAACGCAGGAGAGCAAGTATAAAATGCAGCTGTGGACCAAGGAAGACTACCTGCGGTCCCAGCGGGAAATCGATCAGATTAACCGGGATTTAAAGGCGGCCATCGAGGAAGGCCATCACCCGGGTGCTCCGCAGGTTCAGCGGATCATCCGCAGGCATTATGAATGGATGAGCCGTTATTATACGCCGTCGGCAATGGTATATATCGGATTGGGAAACTTATATGTGGAACAGACCGAGCACAAGCAGCTGTTTACGGCATACCATCCGCAGCTTCCCGTTTTTTTACGGGACGGGATGATCATATTCGCCGAGCGCGAGCTGAAGTAAGGAAGATGAACAAGGGTGAGCAAAACAAGCCCGCCTGGCCGATGAATGGCCGGGCGGGCTTCTGCCGTATACGGAGGAGCATTTGGTTCATTTCATGGGGGCGGATCCGAGAACTGAATTTACCAAAAGGCGTTAATTAATGGCCGCTTCAACCGTCTCGTCCGGCTCGAGCAGCACGTAAATGCCCGGGTTCAGCTGCAGCGCCGTTCCTTCCGGAAGGTTCGAATATGTCTCCACTTTGGTAAACGGCCCGCTCGAGGGCGGCGCAGGGACGTAGTCCGGGAGGATCTCTTTTCCGCCGGCACGGATCACCGATTGCGATACCCCTTTAAAAGTCGGGTCCTCAGAGGAAGACTTCACGATCAACTGGCTGCCCTTCAGATAGTAGGTGAACGTGACCTTCCGTCCGTCCAGATCCATCTGCACCTGCTGTTCAGTGGCAGTCGGCTCGGCCAAATCGTACCAATGCTTCGAAAGGTCCCTTTTTGTAATTTCCAAACCTGAGAAGATAAGCTTCATCGGTTCCCCCGACCAATCTTTGAACCATGTCGGCGACTCAAAGCGCAGGTAGCCTTCATCCAAATATTCCCGGTGCCGGACCTTCTCGTACATGCCGGTATGATAGTCACCGCCTTCGATGCGCCGGTCCCCCAGCTGCAGGGATACTTTCGTAAAGCGTCTCACGCCCTCAGTCCAGTCATTGGAATACTGCCTGTATGGGATTCGGATCTGAAGCGGCGTGATGACCAGCTGTTTCAGGTTCAAATTGACGTTTGCGGCCTGTTCCTCATTTGCCGGAAGCGGTTTGCTGTAAATGGCTTCGCTGGCCTTGCTGCCGTCTGCGTTGAAGTCAAAAGCCCAGGTTCCCGCTACTCTCTTGATCTCCTGCAAATAGGTCAGGTGAAGCTTGGCTCCCTTCCAATCCCGTTCCGGAATGGTGAAGGTCGACTGGCACAGCAAATCGTTACCGTCCGGGGGCAGGACCGCCCGGGACACGCTTTGATACGTGTGCGAACCGGAGGTGATCACCAGGTGGGGGTCCAGATCGCCTGGATCCTCAAGCGGTGACGTCAGGGCATACCGGATGGTCAATTGGTCGTTTTTCCGGACGATCGATTGGATCTCCACAGCCGCGAAGCCGCCTGCAGACGACGATGGAGCCAGCATGGAACCTTCGGCAATATTTCCCGCAAGAGGCAGATCGTCATATTGGTAAAATACCAGGTTGCTGGCGTCCAAGTGCATGCTCCGTTTAGACTTCTTCAGCTCATCCTGCAGCTCGAACATCCCTTTCAGGGTATCTTTCTCCTCATCGCGCTTGAGCAGAACGTTTGGCTTGGCATCTGTTCCCTTGGAATCGGACAGGGAGACGGATTCGAAATCGACGGCGTCATAATCCGGAAGGCTCGGAACCTGCATCGTAAAAAGCACATCCATCTGCTCGCCGTCGGTCACGACGCCGTGCAGCTTCATCGTTGTGCCCGACTGCCGGGCACTCAAATCCAGCGGCTCGCCAAAGCCGTGCTGAATGGCATTGTTCACACCCGGCCGTCCCCACAAGTCCCAGCTTGGGTTTATGGCTGCAAACACGGGAACGGCTACCGCCAGGAAGACCACAGCGGAAGCGGCCGCCGGAACCCACTTGCGGGTCACCGATGACCTATTTACAGTTGAAGACTGGCCTGAACGCCGTCGCCCAACCTCTTCCTCGATCGTGCTCCACATCGCTTCAAAATCGGGAGCGGGCTCAGGCTTTCGTGAAATGGCCCGTTCCATCTGTTCCAAGCTGAATCGGTTCATCGTCGTTCTCTCCTTTCATGAGGGGGCAGGAGGGCTTAGCGATATATTTTCTCATGAGCGAAAGCCCCTTATTGATTCTGGATTTGACGGTCCCCAAGGGAACGCCGATCATGTCGGCGATCTCCTGCTGGGACAGCCCGTTAATGTAACGGAGAATCATCACCATCCGAATGTTCGCAGGAAGCCGTCCGTAGAGCCGGGACAGCTCTAAGGCCAGTTCCCGCCCTTCGACGGTTTCCTCGACCGAATGCGGGACAGCCGCCAAATGCCGATAGGAAAAGAGCTTTTCCTTGATGACGCCCGCTTTCGAGCGGCGAAGCGAGTTTTTGCACAGATTCGCGGCGATTTGAATAAGCCAGCGCCGGATATCCTGAATAGAGCTCCGGTCCGCGAGCAGTGCCCGGATAAACGTCTCCTGGCAGAGGTCTTCGGCATCTTCCCTGCGCTGCATCATATAGTAGCAAAAGCTGTAGACATCCCGGTTAAAGGTCTCGAACAGCTCTTTGTCCGTCATTGCTTCACCTTCCTTGACATGCAAAGATCCATGGAACCGATGCCGGCCGGCGGTTGTTCCATCTGACCATAAGACAAACAACGCCGTGTTTTCGTTCATTATCTTATCATGCAGGAATGGAAAAAAGCGGTCTTCCGCATTATAAGCAGAAGACCGCTTTATTTTCCCAGGATCCTATATTACAGCTGTGCCGTCAAAATACCGGCAAACTGTTCGAGAAACTGCCGCTCATCTTGGTCAAAACGCCCTTTCAGCGGGCTGTCGATATCGAGTACGCCGATCAGGCGCTCTCCCTGGACCAGCGGAACGACGATCTCACTGTTCGAGGCGGCATCGCAGGCGATATGCCCGGGAAACTCATGCACGTCATCGACCACAATCGTTCTCCGCTCGGCTGCCGCTGTACCGCATACCCCTTTACCCAAAGGAATGCGGATGCAGGCCGGGAGCCCCTGAAACGGTCCGAGAACCAGCTCAGTTCCATCGAAAAGATAGAAACCAACCCAATTTATGTCAGGAAGGAAGCTATTCAGCAGGGCCGAGGCGTTGGCTAGATTGGCAATGGAGCTGGGCTCATCATGGATGAGCGACTTAAGCTGTTCGAGGACGGCTGCAAATTGGTCATTCCGGTTTCCTTCGTAGGGAAGGGCTTGAAACATGACGATCCACCTCATTTCTGTCTTTTAACCGTTGGTTAATTATAAAAGATAGTATACAGGAATTCCTCCCACGTCAAGTAAAATTCCTCCCTCTAAAAGTAATGGTCATTTCCTGTGAAGCTTGCTGATTCCGGCGTCCGGCATGGCTTAAACAGGGATTCGTATTGTTTCCCGGCAGCGGAAGAAGGGTAAACAATGGTAATGACAGGCTCATTTTTACAGGCGTTCGCCGGAAGGAGAGGAATCTATGCGTGCAGACGTACAAAATTTATTCATGAGTATCCACATGCTTTACCATGCCCATCACCATGACTTGACCATCCGTGATATGCAGCCCGTGCTGGAGGCGCACGGCTACAAGGTGGGGGAACGGGAAGTGAAGCAGCAGCTGGAGCGCCTGACCGAATTGAACTTTCTGACGGCTCACGGCGATGAATACAGCTTGACCGGAACGGGAATCGGGGAGTTCAAGGAAATTCAGGTCATGCTTCAGAAGCTGTGCGGGGAAGTGCTGGCACCACTTGAAGAAACGGAGAGCGCGAATGCCGGTGCATAACGCCCAGGCTTCCAAGATCAACTTCCTGCCACCTAGAATCGTTACCGCATCTTAGAATGGAGGGAATGAATATGCACAAATGGTTGACTACGGTTTCGACGACAAGCCCGGTGCGGGTGCTGGCGGCGGAGCTGCCCGATGCAGGGACTGAGCACAGCGCGCACGGGGCATGGTATTGGTTGTCCTATGCGCTGGCGATTCTTGTGTTCGGATTTGCTATATATGTCATGATTGGAGCGCGTTTGAAGCGCCGGCTCAGTCGTTTGAAGCATACGCTGTCGGATGAATTGGTAAAGGTCAACGGCACCCTGGTAGCCGAAAAATCCTCGGAATTAACAGAGGAAAGAGCCGGCCAATATGCGCAGTCCCATATCCGCAGGCTGACGGATTTGAGGGACCGGCTGAGATCGGATGTGGATGAACTGAGCGAGCTGGACGTTTCCGTATTCGACCTGAAGGGATTAAACCAAGCGATCAGTCATTACAACGCGGAGAAAATGAGCATCCAGGAAGACTTCGCGGCAGAGGAGAGCAAGCAGTACAGGATGCGATAAGGCTGGCTTCATGTTCAGAAAATGGAAAAGCCCCTTGGTCCGAAGGAGAGGAGTCCGGAGTCCAAGGGGTTTTTTTGAGTTGTAATTAATGTTGTGAGCTGGTACAGAAGTCTTACATATTAAATTCCGGCTGAGGAAGCCCCGCCTGCACAGGCTCTTCCACAAGCTCCTCGGCCTGTTCCGGCTGCATGGCAGGTACGGCGCCTTCCATCACGTCGCGGACAAATTCCTGCACGGCTTTTTTATACAGCTCCGGGTTGACCCCCAGCGCATTGCCGTGGGAGGCTCCTTCAACGAGAAGAAGCCGTTTCATTCCCTCTTTGGCGGCAAACAGTTCCTCGCTCATCTCCGTCGGGATATAGCGGTCCCGTGTACCATGGATAAACATGACGGGAACGTGGCTGTACCGGGCGGAACGGACAGGGCTGACCTGATTCAGCGTAAAGCCTGCTTTCCGGAACAGTCTGCGGTCGACGAGCGGAAGGAACACAACCGCGGGTATACGGTTCAGTGCCTGCATTTGATGATGCATCAGGCGCGTGAGATCGGAATAAGGGCAGTCGGCGATGACAAAGGCGGCGTCCGTGTGAGGCAGCGACAGGTATTCCAGCACGGTGCCTCCTCCAAGCGACATGCCGTGCAGGCCGACGACCGAGTCGCTGCCGTACGTGGCGCGTATCCACCGGATCCAGGAGTCGATGTCGTGCTTTTCGTGGAACCCGTAGGTCGTATATTTGCCTTCGCTTTTTCCGTGCCGGCGCAGGTCGATCAGAAGTGTGTTGAACCCATCTTCCCGGAAAATGTCCATAAAGGGAATCGATGCCGGAAGCGAGGCGGTATATCCATGGACGAGAATGACGAAACGGTTGGAGCCCGAAGGGTGCGGTATGAGCATGCCGTTCAGCTTCAGTCCGTCATAGCTCGTAATTTGAACCTCCTCCTTGGGCAGCGACTCAAAGTAGTCTTGCTTGAACAGCCCGACCTGCTCCATGGCTTGAAAGGTCTGCTCGTACGTGAGGGCTTTCATCTGCGTCATTTGATAAAAGGCGTAACGTGTAATTCCCATCGCGGCCAGAACAGCGGCAAAAACGACAATAACGGCAGTCTGCCACTCCATAAGATATTCCCCCCTTATTTTCATACAATTACGGTAAAAGTAGTATCACCGGAACGTTTCAAGTCAACTCATATTTTCATGAAAAAGATCACTACGGGCTGTCATGTAATTGATTTTGTTACAATTTATTTAACAATTCCCGATTTGACCGGTTTTGGAAGCGGTTCTTTCTGGTCATCGGCGGGGGGAGATGCTAGAATAACCTAGAGAAGAAGTGTTAAGTAACTTACATTAAGGAAGAACTAAAGACCCAAATGCCAAGGCGCCTCAGCTTTAGTTCACAGGAAAGGAGACGTCAGGCTTCGTGAAACCGAAGAAGAAGCAAGTCAACACCGTGGCCCAACGTAAAGCCCAGCGGGCAGCGCAGGAGAAACGCATGAAGCGGATCATGTGGATTACAGGTGCATGTATCGTCGTGCTGGTCCTGCTGCTGGTGTTCATTCGGCCGCAATCCAAGGAAGCATCGTTTGATTACAGCTCGCTCCCGGTGCTGGGAAATCCGGAAGCCCCGATCAAGATCGTGGAGATGGGCGACTATAAGTGCCCGGCCTGCCAGTATTTCAGTCAGGACATCGAGCCGAGCCTGCAGAAGGATTTTATCGATTCCGGTAAAGCCGCGCTCTATTTCATGAATTACCTTATCATCAGTCCAAATGCGGACTCCAACACGGCTGCATTGGCCGCGCAATCGGTGTTCCATCAGAACAAGGATGAATTTTGGAAGTATTACCACGTACTCTTCGACAACCAGCAGGATGAAAAAACCGAGTGGGCAACGCCCGAGTTTCTGGTGAAGCTGGCCCGCGACAATAACATCAAAGTGGATTACGATCAGCTTAGCAAGGACATCGAGGAGAAGACGTACCAGGATGAAGTGGACAGCCATATGGCTACCGGCAATAAGCTTCGCGTGAACAGCACGCCAACGCTGTACGTGAACGGCGAGAAGGTAGCGGAGAATGTCACGCTCGATTACAACGCACTCAAGAGCTATTTGGATAAAAAGTCGGCTGACACCGACAAGTAAGGGGAGTTTCGGATGGAAGGCAACCGTTTCATTGCGTTCATCAAGCCCTACAGCCTGTATTTTGCCTGGATCGTGTCCCTTATCGCCACGGGAGGCAGCCTGTATTTAAGCGAAGTGATGCACTACGAACCGTGCAGGCTGTGCTGGTTTCAGCGGATATTCATGTATCCGGAAGTGATTCTGCTCGGAATCGCCAGCTATAAAAATGACCGTAAAATCATTCCTTATGCGGTGACCCTCAGCGCGATCGGCGGCTGCATCTCGATCTATCATTATGCGGAGCAGAAGATTCCGGCGCTTGCCAATGCACTGCCGTGCAAGGTAGGCATTCCCTGCAATTTCGATTATTTGAACTGGTTCGGCTTCATTACGATCCCGCTTCTGGCATTGATTGCTTTTATTTTTATCATTGCGTTTCTGCTGTTGGGAAGAACGGAAGCACAGCAATAATGGTGTAAAATACAGCGATGGACAAGCACTCCGGCTGCAGCCCTCCTCACGGACACAGGGGAAGCGCCGAAGTGCTTTTTGCGTTCATATGGCAGAAACCGGGAGGGCAGTCGCTCTTGTGCTGCAGGGGGCAGGCGTTGTACATTGATAATATTGCAAAGTACACGAAAGGGGCGTTGGGATGAGCTATCAATGCAGCGGGCATATTCCCGAGCTTGAAGGGCCGCGGATCCGGCTGCGTCCGCTCGAGGAAGGCGACGCCCCGGCACTGTATGCGTGCTGGTCGGACGAGGAGGTTCGGAAGTACTCGGATCTTCCGGACCTGCCGGACGAAGCGGCGGCAGCGGAGCTCATTCGGCTGCTGAACCGTTTGTCGGCCACCGAGGATGGGCTCCGCTGGGGAATTCTCCTGCCGGAGGCCGGGATCATCGGCAGCTGCGGTTTTAATTGGTGGCAGTTGGAGGGTGCCTACCGGGGAGAAATCGGCTGCGAGCTTGCGAGGCCCCATTGGGGAAAGGGCTACATGCGCGAAGCGATCGGCCTGATGCTCGGATTCGGCTATCGGACCATGGGCCTCAACCGGATCGAAGCGCTGACCGATCCGCGGAATGAACGAGCCGTCCGTCTGTTCGGGTCCCTCGGATTCACGGACGAAGGACGGCTGAGACAGTACCGCCATACGGCTTCAGGCTTTCACGATGCACTGCTCCATTCGCTGCTGCGTGAAGAGTGGGAGCAGGCGGAGTATAACAAGTTTTAGATCAAGGAGGAGCGATCAAACGATGATCCTATCGTATCAAGGGGGAGGCTCGCCGCTGCACCGCATCGACCCGCTCAGCAAGCTCGTGGTCCTTCTATGCATCGCCGTGCTGACGATGCGTTTGCACACATCGGCAGGGCAGGCACTGCTGCTGCTGGCGGCCTCGTTCATGGCCCGAACGGCAGGCGGAATCAGCTGGAGAAGGCAGTGGAAAGCGATGGCTTTCCTGATCGGTTTTGCGGTTCCGTACTTTGTACTGACCCTGCTGACCGTACCCGGCAGCCATACCATCTGGCAGTTCGGCGTGCTGCACGTCACGACGGAGGGAGCCGATGCGGCCGGTTCGGTCACGCTGCGCATGTTTACGGTTTTTCTCTCATCCTTTGTCTACATGGTCACGACCGATCCCGGCGATCTCGTCACCGCGTTAACCCGGCGGATGAAGGTTCCTTACCGGTTCGCCTTCGGCATTTCGATGGCGCTCACGTTTTTGCCTTTGCTGCAAGAAGAAGGGAGAAGCATCTCGGCTGCCCATCAGGTCAGGGGAGCGGCACGCCCCAAGGGAATCAAGCAGCGTTTAGGCTGGTGGAAGGTGTTTGTGTCCGCCATTTTGCATAATGCTGTGCGCCGGATTCAGCAAACCGCGGGAGCGATGGAAGCCAAAGGCTTTGGCGCATATCCAGAGCGTACGTTTCTAAGGGAGCAGCAGCCGTCTGCAGCCGGGCAAATCATGGCGGTTGGGGCCGTGCTGATTACCGCGGCATTGTGGTGGTATATCCATATTGTTAACCTGTAATTTATTTTTAGGTTGACGTTTCGAATCCGATCATGCACAATAGCAGGGAGGCCTGGCCATGCGAGTCCTCAAGGGTGAGAAATCCCACCATTTTCCTGATTAGGAGTTGACATGAGATGGAAACTTTATCACAATCAAAGAGACGTGTTGTCCCGTTTACGACGCTGGACATCGTGCTGATGGCGATGCTGGCCACAGCGAACGCGGTATTGACCTTTTATTTATCTTACATTAATAAAATGCTGAACAGCCTGGGCGGGCCCGTGGCGACCTCTACCATCGTCGGCGTGTACATGGTGTACGGCCTGCTGGCCTATTACATTATCCGCAAGCCGGGAACCGCGGCAATTACATACGGAATCGGCGGCGCGATCCAGTGCTTCGTAGGCAATACGTACGGGATTGCGGCGAGCATCGTGGCGGCGCTGTGCTATCTGGTTGTGGCGGAGGCCGTATTTTTTCTGCTTCGCTACAAACGCTGGAATGCCGGTGCGATGATGCTGGTCGGCGGCGCGATGGTGCCGATCTGGTTCATTTGCGCGGCGAACATGTTCGGGTATACGTCCTGGAGCTTTCAGGTGCTGGCAATAACGATGGTGGTGCGGATCATCAGCGGTATCGTGCTGTGCGGCCTGCTCACGAAGGTGCTGGGGGATATGCTTCAGCGGAGCGGACTGCTTAAACGTTTTGCCATTGGCAGAAAGGCTTCTGCGGATGCAGGGAACTTCCATTGAGCTGACGGAGCTTTCTTATTGGTACGAAGATGTGGAGCAGCCTGCGCTCCGCGGCGTGTCGCTCACGATTCCCGCAGGACAGTTTACGGCGGTGATCGGTCCGGGCGGCAGCGGCAAGTCTACCCTGTGCCAGCTGCTTAGCGGCTATCTTCCACGGAGCGGAGGCGGCCGCCGGGAAGGGAAAGTGCGGCTGGACACGATTGACCCGGCGGAAGCTCCGATCGCTGAGATCGCCAAGGTGGCCGGCATCGTGTTCCAGGATCCCGACGCCCAGCTGGTGAGGGGCGTCGTCGAGGATGAGGCCGCGTTCGGGCCCGAGAATCTCCGCGTGCCGCCGGCGGAGATCGAGTCCCGCGTGGCCGAAGCGCTGGCGGCGGTGAACCTGACCGCCCGCCGCCGCTCCCCGGTGCGCGAGCTGTCCGGCGGACAGCGCCAGCGCACCGCCATTGCCGCGGTGCTGTCGCTGTCGCCGCGGATGATCGTCTTCGACGATGCATCCGCCAGCCTCGACCCCGCGGCGCAGGCGCAGTTCGTGCAGCTCTGCCGCAGGCTGCACGCCGAGGGCCGGACCGTCGTCACGGTGTCCGGCCGCTTCGACGATGCCGCGCGCGCTGCGGAGCGCGTCATCGTCCTGGACGGCGGCGCAGTCCTGATGGACGGAGCGCCGCAGGAGCTGCTGCGCACCAGCCGGGACCGGCTGGCGCAGCTCGGCGTGCTGCCCCCATGGGAGGGGGCAGCGGAAGCCGGCGGCCCGGCAGGTGGCCGCCGCGAGGTCCCGGAAGCCGGCGCGCATGCAGCCGAGCCGGCCGCCGGGACCCTGCAGAGCGCCGGCATGGTGACGGCGCCGGCGCAGAGGCCGCCGGATGCGGATTGCCCCGGCGGTGACTCGGCTTCCGGACCGCTGCTGGAGGTCCGGAACCTGAGCTACACTTACCCCGGAGGGCAGGAAGCGCTCCGGGACGTCTCGTTTGCGATGCATCCGGGAGCGTGGGGCATGCTGACCGGTGAGAACGGTTCGGGCAAAACGACGCTCACCCGCCTCCTGATGGGCCTGCTGCCGGTTCCTTCCCGTTCGGTATATTGGAAGGGGCGGGACGTATCCGGTATGCCGGTTCATCATCTGGCCGGGGACATCGGATACGTGTTCCAGCAGCCGGAGCATCAGTTCGTGGAGCATACGGTGTGGGATGAGCTCGTGTACGGCTTGCGGACTCGAAGCGGCTGGCGCCGGCGGCAAGCTGAACTGACGCCTGAGCAGACCGAAGCGGCCGAGGCGCTGCTTGCGGCTGCCGGGCTGAGCGGACGTCGTCAAGACTCTCCATACCTGCTCAGCCAAGGTGAGAAGAAGCTGCTCAGCGTCATCGGCCAACTGATCCAGCCGAAAGCCCTATACATTCTCGATGAGCCCACCTCAGGCATCGATTACCGCGCCGCGCAGCGGCTGCTGAATCTGTGCCGGGGTGCCGCCGCCCGGGGGGCTGCCCTGCTCATGATTACCCACGACCCCCGCCTGGTGGAGGAGGATGCTTCTTTCGTGCTGCGGCTCGATCAAGGCAAGGTCGAAGATTACCGGCAGTTGGGCCGGAATCACGGACTTATTCATGTATGATCATAGGCAGGAAAATTTCATTTGAGTGACGGTCGAAGGATCGTCTACGCATGAAACTTCTTGCCCTTCTATTTTAATAAACCCTATGCATCCGCCCAGTCTGAAAAGCGGTCTCTTTGCCAGAGGCCATTTTTCGTGCACTGGGTGGATACGTTTCGTTATAAGGAAACTTTGTCAAAACGGGAGAAAGGATACAAATAACGTGAATCGATCTGACCATTTGCCTGGAAAGCAGAGCCGGAACTGGATTCTGGCCGGAATCCTCGTATCCACGTTCTTGTCGGCCATCGAAGGAACCGTAACGGGACCGGCCGGTCCGGCCATCATCAGCAGCTTTGGCGGCATGAAGCTCCTCAGCTGGATTTTTACCGCGTACCTGCTGACCATGGCTGTATCCACTCCGATTTTCGGAAAAATCAGCGACCTGTACGGCCGCAAACCGGTATTTCAAATCGGGTCGCTGCTGTTTGTCTTGGGATCGCTGCTGTGCGGCTTCTCGCAAAGTATGGGACAGCTGATCGCGTTCCGGGCCATTCAGGGCATCGGTGCGGGGGCGGTCATTCCGGTCACTTTTACGATTATCGGGGACGTCTACCGGATTGAAGAACGCGCCAAAATCCAGGGACTCATTAGTTCGGTCTGGGGCATTGCCTCCCTGATCGGACCGCTCATCGGCGGATACTTTGTCGACTATTTGAATTGGCGTTGGATTTTCGGCTTTAACGTGCCATTCGGGCTGCTGTCCATGTGGATGATCGCCCGCCATTTCCACGAGCAGCGACAGGTGCGTACCGAAACGCATGTCGATTTCGCGGGCGCCGGAACGTTTACGGTGGGGATGACGGCGCTGCTGTTCGCGCTGGCGACCGGCGGGCAGTTTTTTGCCTGGTCTTCGGTGTGGATCGTGCTCTGCATCGTGCTTGCCTTGGTTTTCCTGGCAGCCTTTATCGTGGTGGAGGCCCGGGCGAAGGAGCCGATGCTGCCGCTGAAGCTGTTCAGGATTCGCGACATTTCCGTGTCCACCGTCGCCGCCATGCTGACCAGCGCGCTGCTGATCGGCCTCACGACGTATACGCCGCTCTGGATTCAAGGGGTCATGGGCAAAAATGCCACGATGTCCGGGCTGACGATGGCACCGATGTCGATCGGCTGGCTGTTCGGCTCCGTAGCGGGGAGCCGGCTCATTCTTACCGCCGGTTCGCGGAAAACGACGCTGATCGGCCTGGCCGGCATCGTGATCGGGGCTCTCGGGTTAGCCTGGATCGGCGAGGGGACGCCGCATTACGTGATTTTGATTTTTACCTTTATCTACGGCCTCGGCTTCGGATATTCCAACACGGTGTTCACGATTATTGCACAGTCCTCGGTCGGTTACTCGCTTCGCGGCGCGTCGACGGCGCTGAATACCTTTATCCGCTCGCTGGGCCAGACGGTCGGCGTCGCTGTCTTTGGATCGTTGATCAACTTGACGCTGGCCGGGCGTCTCGCCGATACTCCCGGGCTGGAGCGGGTCGGCCAAGAAGAGGTCAACCAACTGTTGACTCCGGAAGGAAGCGCATCGCTTCCCAAGGAGTTGTGGAGCGAGCTGAGGCATATTCTTGAGGGGAGCCTCCATTCCCTGTATGTCGTGATGGCTGTCATCGCCGTCATAAGCCTTCTGATCGTGCTCGGACTGCGGAATACGGTTCCTTCAGCCGGTCCGGAGGAAGAGGAGGAAAGAGCGCGGGAAGGCGCGAATGGATAAAACCTCATAGCGTTGCTATCGCAGCAAGGATTCTTCGATGTCCGGAGAATCCTTGTTTTTTTGGAATCCCTCGGCTCGCCAATACCGTAACATCGTCATTGTTCGAGCCGTCCTTTTCTAGTAAGATAGGGGGAAATCTTGCGGGAGGGATGCGGCAGTGATTCAATATCCGCGAATGGAAAAAGGGGCTGTCGTCGGTGTGACGGCTCCCTCTTCGGGCATAGAGCCCGGTCTGCACGACATGTTCCGCACGGCCGTCAGCCGTATGGAGGAGAGGGGCTATCACATACGCGTCGGCGAGACGGTCTGGACGCAGCACAAGGCCAAGTCCGCTCCGGCCAAAATCCGTGCCGAGGAGCTGAACGAGATGCTCGGGGATCCCCAAATCGGTGCGATCATTCCTCCGTGGGGCGGGGAACTGCTCATCGAAATGCTGGATCGGGTGGACTTTGACCGCATGCCGCCGAAATGGATTCTCGGCTATTCGGACCTCAGCGTCCTTCTTCTGGCTATCACCTTGAAGACGGGAATCGCCACTGCTCACGGGCTCAATTTCGTCGACCTGCGGGGGACGTATTCGGATCATACCTCGGCCATGTGGGAGGCCGTGCTGACGGCCAAGCCGGGCGATCGGATTGCTCAGCAGTCATCGGCCAAATACCAGAAGGAGTGGCGTCATGACGATCCGAGCCCGTGCGTCTTCCATCTGACGGAGCCGACGGTGTGGAAGACGGTTTCTGGCGGGCCGGAGTCGCTGCAGGGCCGGCTGTTCGGGGGATGCGTTGACGTTATCCGCCATTTGATCGGCACGCCTTACGGGGATGTGGCAGCATTCCGGGAGCGCCATATTCCGGGCGAACCTCTCCTCTGGTATTTGGAGAACTGCGAGCTGAACACGGCCGATCTGCGCAGGTCCCTTGTTCAGATGAAGTATGCCGGCTGGTTCGAAGGCTGCGCCGGGCTGATGTTCGGCCGGAGCGCGGCCAACCGTCCAATGGAAGGATACACGGTGGAGGATGTATACCAGGAGCTGTCGGAAGAACTGGGCGTACCGGTCATTTACGATATCGACTGCGGTCACGTGCCGCCGCAAATGACGCTGGTGAACGGCGCTTATGCCGAAGTGAAGGCGGATGGCGGCAGCGGAACGCTGGTCCAGTATTTTAAATAAGCCCGCCGGCTGTAGATCGATTTCAGTCCCGGGACGTATGGATTATCGGGTGAACTTTTCATATAGTTAAATTATGCAGGGTCGGGACGAAGCCGTTCCGATCCATATGGTTTTGGTGACCTTTATTGATTTACATAAGCTCTATGGCTGAAACGGATTATTTTGCTGGAGGTGGATCATGGAGCCTTTGCTGCCTGTGCTCGATGTGCATATCGAGGAAGCGGGATATGAAGAAGGACAGCCGCGCATTTGGGACGTTTCTTTTCAAGTGGCGCCTGGCGAGCTGCTGGGCGTCATCGGTCCGAATGGTGCCGGAAAAAGCACGACGCTGAAGACGCTGCTCGGTCTGCTCAAGTACTCCAAGGCATCCGTAACGATCGGAGGGGAGAGTGGGCGGTACGCCTACATCCCCGAGCAGCCGGTGTTTTATGACGATTTGACGCTCTGGGAGCATCTCGATTTGGCTGCGGCCGCTTACGAATTGGAATACGAGGCTTTTGTCCGCCATGCGGAGGAGCTGCTGGCCCAGTTCGGCATGAGCGGGGTGAAGCATCAGCTCCCGGCCGGTTTTTCCAAAGGTATGAAGCAAAAAATGATGCTCATGCTCGGATTTCTGGCGGAACCGGATATTTATATCGTGGACGAGCCCTTCATCGGCCTGGATCCGCGGGCGACCAAGGATTTTCTGCGCCTCCTGGAAGAGGAGCGGGGGAGGGGGGCCGGCGTGCTGATGTCTACCCATGTGCTGGATACGGCCGAGCGGATCTGCGATGCGTTCGTGATGATTTCCGGCGGGCGAATGGTGGCCAAAGGGGATTTGACGGATATTCGCAGGACGGCCGGGCTGCCGGACGCCTCGCTGTTCGACTGCTTTGATGCCCTAACCTGAGACCGGATGCTTCGACGAGCCCAGTCTTCGGTAGGAACGAAGGGTACCGGATGTTTCATCGCAGACTGGCTGACATCCATGGAAAGGAGATGAACATGGCGGACTCAAGTAATACCGGTTATGCCTACCCAACCCCCGGGCGATTGTTCTGGCATCGGCTCCGGACCCACTGGAAGGAAACGATCGCCGTCATCCGGTCGGTGGCGGACTGGACGGTGCTCCTGTATATGCTGATTCCGGGCGCGCTGCTGGGGGGAAGGCTGTATTACGGTTTATGGAAGGAGCCGCTCCCGCAGTGGAGCAGCCATATGATATTCGGCGTTATTCCTGTATTTCTGTTACTGTGGCTGTCAGCGGGCAAAATGTTCCTCATGATCCGCGAGGCCGACGTCCTTTTCATTCATCAGCGCGTGCGGTGGCTGCGCGGGCTGATGCTGAGGGGAGGCATCTACAGCATGATCGCCACAGCCCTGAAGGCGGGAGCGGGCTTTCTGCTGGTGCTTCCCTTTATGGTCCGCAGATATGGGATCAGCCTTGATGCTGCCTGGTGCTGGCTGCTCTTCACGGTGATGGCCGGCGGCCTGATGGTCTGGCTGAAGCATTTCGCCCGGATCCGGGCTCACGGCTGGCGGAGATGGCTGCTGTATCTGCCCATGGTCGTGCTTCCGGCCGCAGGATACGTCGTGCTGTCGGTTTGGTGGATAGACAGCCCGTCCTGGCTGGCTGCCGCTTCCGCCCTGTTGGCGGTGATCAACGTGCTGCTGCTTCTGGTGCGGATGAGAACTCGCGGCACATTTATGAACGATATCCAGGAAGAGCTGGTTCAGCGGACCAAACTGACCGGACTCGTGCTGAGCAGCGCCATGGACAAACCGCGGAAAATTCGCAGCAGACCATGGATTTTCCGGCGGTCCCAGCGTCTGTTCCGATCGACAACGTCAGTCCATCGACTGGCCGGGGCATGCGTGAAGGCATATGTACGCCAGACGAAGCAGCTTACAGGATATGCGCAGGTCATGTCGCTCAGCGCGGCCATCCTGTTGACGCTGCCCCCCGGGGTGAAGATTCTGGTCTACGCAGCGCTTCATTTGCTGCTGGCTTACTGGCTGTATTTGAATGCAGCGGCCTTTATGAAGGAAGGCTTTGTTACGATGCTGCCCTGGGAGGACGAGGTGAAGCTGGGCGCCATGAAGAAGGCTGTGCGGATGCTGCTTGCGCCGTATGCGCTTGTGACGTCAGGGCTGCTGCTGTTCTCGATGCTGCCGGTCTGGGCAGCTGCGGTTGTGCTGATTCCGTTGGCGCTCGCAGCTGTTTGGATCACGGTAACCCTTCTTCAGTTGATGATGCTGCGAAAGATATGATCAACAGCTCTGCTCAAAATATATACGTTCTTAATCTAAAAAAACGCCGGATCTTAGATCCAGGCGTTTTTTGGTAAGAAAGCATAACGTCACATCATTGCATCACAATCGTACGAATCGCGCAGGAGCTAAGATTCCAATATTTCGAGCGCCTGCCGGACGGTTTCCTCCACGATGTCTGCGGCGCTCTGGCCCGCTTTCAGCATTCTTGTCGCCTGACCGGCCCATAGCGACATGTAACCGGCTTGATTCTGCCGGGCGGCCGCGTTACGAATATCCCGGGTCGCCGTGTTCTGCGTCGGGAACGGAAGCGGCTCTACGCCGCTCTGGTTCCACTCCTGGACGAAGGCGTTGGCAATGCCCCGGGCGGGCCGGCCCGAGAAGGCCTTGGTCAACACCGTGCTCTCTTCGGTGCTGGCAAGCAGCGCCGCCTGATAGGCGGGATGCGCTCCGGATTCGGCCGCCGTCAGGAAGCGGGTGCCCATTTGGACCGCCTGCGCTCCCAGAACCATGGCGGCGACCATGCCGCGCCCGTCCATGATGCCGCCGGCGGCGATGACCGGGATGGACACCCGGTCGGCGATCTGCGGCACGAGGGCGAACGTGCCGATGTTCGCTCCCATCGGGTGAGCATCGACATTGAACGTGCCGCGGTGGCCGCCGGCCTCGCTTCCCTGGGCGACGACCGCATCGTAGCCGGCGCGCTCGGCTTCCAGCGCCTCCTCCACGGTGGTCGCCATGGCGACCACCTTCATGCCGGCCGTCTTGGCCAGCTCCATATGCCGCGGGGACAGCACGCCAAAAGCGGTGCTGATCACGGGAACGCCGGCTTCGAGCACTTCGGCGAACTGCCGCTCCAAGTGATCCGGCGTTTGGACCGCCTGGGGCGGGGCGGGCGGCAATCCCAGATCGTCCCGGATGGAGTCAAGAACACGCTGGACCTCGGCGGTCCGGCGATTGTCGTCTTCCATCGGGACGGTGAACAGATTGACCGCAAACGGGGCGCTTGTCCGCCCGCGGATGTCTGCGATCGCTGCGCGGATCGCCGCAGGCTCCATGTAGGCCGCCCCCAGAGTGCCGAGACCGCCGGCATTCGATACGGCGGCCACGAGCTCAGGCGTCGTGGGACCGCCGGCCATGCCCGCCTGAAAAATAGGGTAACGAATGCCGAATTGCCGGCAAAAATCATTATTCAGCTCCATCCTCATACCGATCACCTCGAAATTGGATTTTTAATGGTAGCCCGCCGCGTGCATGCCAGCGGTATAGCCGGTCGAGAAGGCGGCCGTAATGTTGTAGCCGCCGGTGTATCCGTGAATGTCGAGTACTTCGCCGCAGAAAAACAGCCCCGGCATCAGCTTCGATTCCATCGTCTTTGGGTTGATCTCCTTCAGGTTGACACCTCCGCCGGTGACAAACGCCTCCTCGATCGATTTGGTGCCGACCGCGCGGAAACGGAACTGCTTCAGGCAGGCGACAAAATCCCCCCACTGCTGTTTGGGCAGATGGGCGTAGGTCGCGTCCCCGTCCAGCTGGGATTTATCGAACAGCAGCGGAAGCAGCCGATCGGGGACCTGGCCCTTGAGCACGTTACGGATTGCCTTTTTCGGCTCGGACGCGAGTTTGTCCCTAAGCAGCTGGTCGAGCGAAGAAACGTCCAGATCCGGGAACAAGTCGATGGCCATTTCGACGTCGGGCGTATGAAACTTATTTTTGACCTGCCGCAGAAATTGGCTGCATCGCAGGGCGATCGGACCGGATACGCCGAAATGGGTAAAGATCATATCCCCGCGGTGCCCGATCACTTTTTTACCTTTGGGATTCCACACGGAGAGCTCCACGTCCCGCAGGGAGAGTCCCTGAAGCTCCTTGGACTGGATCCACTTTTCATGGGAAACGATAGGGACTTCGGTAGGGTACAGCTCGGTGATTGTGTGGCCGGCGGCCTCTGCCCAAGGGTAACCGTCACCGGTGGACCCGGTATGGGGCACGGATTTGCCGCCGGTGGCGACAATGACGCTGGGGGCTCTGTAAATATGCCCGGACTTCAGACGAACGCCTGCCGTTCTTCCATCCTCATAGAGCACCTCCGCAATCGGGCTATCCGTTTTGATCTCCACGCCGAGCCTCTTTACCTCTTGAATGAGAGCGCCCACGACGCTGGCGGCCTTGTCGGATACCGGAAACATCCGCCCGTTGTCCTCTTCCTTCAGGGCAATGCCGAGCCCTTCAAAAAAGTTCATAATATCCCGGTTGTTAAAATGCTGGAACGCGCTGTACAAGAAGCGGCCGTTGCCTGGGATATGAGCGATCAGGTCATCGGTTTCTTTGGCATTGGTTACGTTGCAGCGGCCGCCTCCGGAAATGCCGAGCTTGCGGCCAAGTTTATTTCCTTTGTCCAAAAGCAGGACAGATGCCCCATGCCGGGCGGCCGAGACACATGCCATTAGACCTGCGGATCCGCCTCCGGCAACAATAACGTCATATCGGTTCACTGGTTAATCTCCTTTATTTTTACGACAGTCTATTTTCCTGTTTCGTGTGTCCTTTTTTAGGATATATCAGGATATATTGTAATATCGTGTTGGCTGTGATTTAATCAAAAGGAAATCGTCTTTTATCATAAAACAGCGGTACATCTTCCTATTCCTTGTAGTCCGTTAAACCTGTAATGAATCGCTTTCACTCGAACGGCAAGAAGAACCAGCTGCAATCACTAAAGATTCGTATTGGGAACTACACATACCTGCCCTGGCGGGGAGGAGGGATTGGCGATTATTTACGCACTGAAAAACATTATAACACAGGTACTTATGGCCGGTTCCTTCGCTTTTCTCTTCCCAATGGGACTGGACAAATATGTCCGGGTTTTTAGGCGTAGAAAGCGAATGGAAGCCATGGATTTTGATCTTGTCATTATTTTGTCCAGCGCTCTGACGATTTTGCTCTGCTCGATGTTTTCCACCTCCATTTTTAACTACATTCCATTAAACCTGGGCATTCTGCCGCTGTTTATCGGGATGCTATATGGAGGATATAAGACGGGCCTGCCTCTGGCGGGGCTGTGCCTTCTGTGCGACTTCATCTTTAATCCCAATTGGACGGTTCTCGGTTTGTTTCTGCATACCGGATTACCGCTATACCCTCTTCTGATCTGGATGTCCCCAAAGTTCCGGAAAGGGCCGCTCACCGAGAAGATCAACAAGCTGTGGCTGTGCCTTATGCCTGCGATGCTATTGATCACGGCCGCCCCGATTATCGAATCTCCCAACCTGAATTTAACCGATGCAGGGCTGGTGCTGATCGTTCTCTTCTATATATTAACCAGTATGTTCACCGGGGGTACTCTGGTGTATATGATTGAATTTGCTCTGGAGAAGCTGCGGCTGAAGGAGCAGGTTATGGGCATCTCCGAGAAATATCTCAGGGAAGAGGAGAAGCTGCAGCAGGTCATCGATGCCACGCCCATTTCGATGGTTTCGGTCGATCATGCCGGCAATATCACAAGCATCAACGACACGATGATGAACCTGGTCAAGACGAAGGACCCCGACCTTACTAAGCAGGACGTGCTCGGCTACCCTGTCACGATGTTCGTGGATATTATGGGTCAAGACTACATCAACTACCGGATCGTTCAGGCGCTTCAGGGCAAGAAGCTGGGCAATGAGCTGATCCGCATCGGAACGCATAACTACTACATAAGCACATCACCATTAACGAATACACATACAGGTGCCATTATCGGAGCGGTCCTCGCTTTTCAGGACGTGACCGAGCTGGCGAGGCTGCGAAGCGAGCTGGAGAATGTGGAAAGACTCAGCCTTGTCGGTCAGATGGCGGCCAGCATCACCCATGAAATACGCAATCCCATGGCCGTCGTCCGGGGCTTCCTGCAGCTGATGAAGGAGAAGAGCCCGGAAGCGCTCGACCATTACTACCGGATCGTCATGGAGGAACTGGACCGGGCGAACGGTATTATCAACGACTTTTTATCCCTTGCCCAGAACCGTATCGCTGAGAAAGAACAATGGCATCTGCATACGATCATCAGCGATTTAAGCCCACTGCTGTGGGCGGATGCAAATCTGCGCGGACAGACGATCGAGCTGATCCTGGACGAGAGGGTCCCGGAGCTGAGCCTGAACGCCAAGGAAATCAAGCAGCTGGTGCTGAACCTGTCGCGCAACGGCATGGAAGCCATGGAGGAAAAAGGGCAGCTGACGATCGAGACGAGACTGAACGACTCCTTTGTGGAGCTGATCATCAAGGATACGGGGATGGGGATCGCCAAGAGCAGGCAGGAGCGGCTGTTCGAGCCGTTCTTTACGACCAAAGCCAAAGGAACCGGGCTCGGTCTTGCCCTTTGTCTCAGCATCGTGGAGCGCCATCACGGCAAAATCTCGGTAGAATCGGAGGAGGGAAAGGGGACGGCTTTCACCATTCAGTTCCCGGTTTCGGATTCGTGGGCGGGAATGATCTGACAGCCCGCAAGGCCGCTGCTTCTCTTGATTTCGACCCTTATGGATGTATAATAGGAGTATTAACAGCGGATGTTGTTATGAGCTTGTCCATTGATATTTTGTATCCAAGGAGTGATAGGGAATGGCCATGTCTTTTGACAGATATATGAAGGATATGATTCAACCGATGCGTGACGAACTGACGCGCCTCGGCATTAAGGAACTTAGAACCGCGGAAGAAGTGGAGACTCACCTTCCGGACGCGCCAGGCACCACGCTGGTTGTCGTTAACTCGGTGTGCGGCTGTGCCGCCGGCCAATGCCGTCCCGGCGTAGCTCAGGCTTTGCAGCATGACATCGTGCCTGACAATCTGTTTACGGTATTTGCCGGACAGGATAAAGAAGCGACCGCGAAAGCACGCGAGTATTTCGCTCCGTATCCGCCGTCTTCTCCATCCATCGCCCTGATGAAGGACGGGGAGCTTGTTCATTTTATTGAGCGTCACCAAATCGAAGACCGTTCGGCCCAAGAAATTGCCGACGATCTGATCGAAGCGTTTGACCGGGTGTGCCGTTAATCGGCGCACCTCGTACATAATGCCCCGGGTATTCGGACATCCGATACGTACGGGGCTTTTGTGTTTGAAATCACACCGTATTTAATCGACTATTCTGTTCAAGAGAGGTGCTTATCGTGAGTTTGCAGGAAGAAATTATTGCGGCCCTTGGCGTGAAGCCGGCGATCGATGTGGAGAGCGAAGTCCGGAAAAGGGTGGATTTCCTGAAATCCTATGTGAAGAGCGCAGGGGCGAAAGGACTGCTCATCGCCATCAGCGGGGGGATCGACAGCGCCGTGGCGACCGGCCTGTGCAAACGGGCGACCGACGAGCTCAGCGAGGAGGAAGGCAAGGAATATATGACGCTGGGCGTGTTCCAGCCCTATGCGGTTCAGGAGGATATCGAGCACAGCTACGCGGTGGCGGAAGCTTTTAACCTGAAATATAAGGCTGAGACCAATATCGAGGATGCCGTCGGCGAAATTGCCTTGGAAGCGGAGCATGGGCTCAAGCAAATTGGCATCCACCGCCACCTGACCCCGCAGGGCAAAGGGAACATCAAGGCGAGAACACGCATGGTGATGCAGTATGCGCTGGCATTTGACCTGAACCTGCTCGTCGTGGGAACGGACCATGCTTCCGAAGCCATTACCGGCTTCTACACGAAGTGGGGCGACGGTGCGGTGGACATTACGCCGCTCAGCACGCTCAACAAGCGTCAGGTCCGCCAGCTGGCCGGCTACCTTGGCGTGCCGCAGGCGATTCTGGACAAGGCGCCTACCGCCGGTTTGTGGGAAGGCCAGACGGACGAAGGCGAGCTCGGCATTACTTATGACGAGAACAGCGACTATCTGGAAGGCAAGGAAGTGAGCCCGAAGGCGAAGGAGCGCCTGGAGAGCTACTATAAGCGTACCGCACATAAGCGCAATTCGATTCCGGGCATCTAAGCTGACTCCGGAGTATCAAGGGCAGGCCGCAAACAGCGGCCTGCTTTTTTTTGACCTCATATCGGGCGTAGCTATGCCGTTCTACATCCGTTTGGTTGCGAAAAGTGCTGAATTGTTGAAGAATGAACCATTTTCGGGGCGGAGCAGGCTCCCTACAATAATAAGAGAACGGCTCTCCGATTCATCCGGTCATTTGATCACGCGTTTCATGGCGGGTTCACTTAAGGCAGGTGGGGCTTCTTCTTTGGTGAAAAGAACGCTACTCGCATGCATCCGTTTCCAGTATAATGATGATGCTTTTAGACATGTTCTGACAAAGACATACGTCTTGCTGATCCATGACTTTAAAAATATGCGTAAGGTGTGAACTGCCGTGCCCAGAAATACATTATTCCGTAAAATGGTGCTTTTGCTCGTCATGATGCTTGTTCCGATCGTGGGCCTTTACTTCTATTCCAACCGTACGAGCACGGAAGTGCTGGGGACGGAGCTCAGCCAATCGAGCGCCAACCAGCTGAACTTTTTCCAGACGCAGGTCAACACGAACATCGAGCGCTTTTCCTTGTGGCCGACCCTGCTGATCCAGGATCCCGATATTTTCGGATTTAAGGACGTTTTTCTGAACAGTGAGTATTTCAATCTCGACATGATTAACCTGGTGAAACGGATCCAGACGAAGCTGAACATTCAGGAAAGCTCGTCGGACTGGAAAACGAAGCTCTACATTTTTTCCCCGTCGCTGGGGCGGATGGTGTCGGACAACGACGTGGAAGCGTACGATAACGACGATTTGAAAAAGCGGATGAGGCCCGGCTGGCAGGTGAAAAAGATGGGGAAAGGGGACGAGGCGTATTATTCGTTCTCCTTGTTCACGGCGTATCCGTATTCTTCCTTCAGCCATCCCGAAGACGCCAATCTGATCATCGAGCTGCAGTTTGACAGCAGCAATATCCAGAACATGCTGGACAAGTTCAAAAGCGACGGTCGGCGCGACCCGATCTATTACAGGCCGGACATGGGCGTGATCTATAACCGGTCGGCGGATCGGCCGCTGACAGACTCCATCCTGCGGCAGCTTCGGCAGGAGCCGCTGAAGAAGGCGGAGAACCGGAGGCTCGAGCTGGACGGCGAGACCTATCTGGTCAACATCGCCGCTTCGGACACCACCGGCTGGTACCTGATCGACTACGTGCCGCTGAAGGAAATCGTTGCGCCGATCGAGCAGTCGAACCGGCTGTTTTATGTTTCCGTCGGCTTGACGCTGCTGCTTAGCTGTCTGGCGGCTTATATGCTGTATGCCCAGGTCCAGGTTCCGGTGAAGCGGCTCGTTTTGGCGTTCAAGAAGCTGCAGCACGAGGATTATTCCGTCCGGCTGGAGGCCAAGGGCAACAATGAATTCGGCTTCGTGTTCCAGCGCTTCAACTCGATGGTCGGGCAGATTCAGGAGCTGTTCGAGAACGTGTATATGGAGCGGATCCACGTCAGGGAGGCGCGGCTGAAGCAGCTGCAATCGCAGATCAATCCGCATTTTTTCTACAACTGCTTTTCCTTCATTTCCAGCATGGCGAAGCTCGGGGACATGAAGGCCGTGGTGGCGATGGCTCACAACCTGTCGAACTATTACCGTTACACGACACGGCAGGAGAGGGATGTCGTCCCGCTGCAGGAAGAGCTGGATTTTGTCCGCAGCTATTTGGAGATTCAGAAGATGCGCAAGCCTCAGCTCGAATTTGCTGTTGATATCCCTGAGGTGATGCGCAAATGGGAAGTACCGCTGCTGGTCGTCCAGCCGCTGGTGGAGAATGCGGTGCTGCATGGAATCGAGCCAAAGTCCGGCGCAGGCAGCGTGCGGATCGCCGGTGAAGTCGGACCCGGTGAAATGCGTATCATCGTCGAAGACGGCGGCCGCGGCATGACGGAAGAGCAGATGGAGGGGCTGCGCCGTTCCCTGACCCTGCCGATGAGCCAGGATATGGGCTGCGGGCTGTGGAACGTGCGGCAGCGCATGCTGATCCATTATGGCGACACCGCCGGGCTCCGCTTCGCAAAGTCCGGTCTGGGCGGCGTCCGGGTAGAGCTCCACTGGCCCATTGAGCATACCAATATACGAACGGGCAGCAGGTAAGGGGGAACATGGAATGATTGAAATTTTACTGGTGGATGACGAATCCTATGTCACCGAAAGCATTAAAGCCACGATCCCGTGGGACGACTTGGGGATTGCCAAGGTTTATCAAGCCGACTCTGCCGAGGCGGCTCTGGCCGTTCTGTCCGAGCAGTCCATCGATATCGTCGTATCGGATATTCGGATGCCGGAAACCGACGGCCTGCAGCTGATTGAGCGGATTCAGCAGGACTGGCCGCATATCCGCTGCATGGTGCTGACCGGATATTCGGACTTTCAATATGCCAAGAAGGCACTGCAGCTGCAGGCGTTTGATTATATTTTAAAGCCCGTGAACGACGAGGAGTTCATTCTCAGCTTGTCGAATGCGATCGAATCTTTGAAGGACGAGTGGGAGGCGGCGGAAAAGGTGCATCAGTTAATGTACGCCATCAAATCGGATTCCGGCGTGCTGAAAGCAAGCCTGATGCACGATTTGGTGCTGGGCCGGACCTGGTCGCACCGGACTGTGGCGGACAAGCTGGCCCAGTACGAAATTCCGCTGCAGGTCGGCGAACCCGCCGTGCTGCTGCTCGTCCAGCTCGGACGGCAGTTTGCCCATTACGACCACCATTCGATGGCGCTGATGGAGTACGCGGTGGGCAACATCGCAGAGGAGACGCTTGCGGAGGCATTTCATGTGTGGGGCTGCAAGGCGCCCCATGACTGTCTGGTGCTGGCGGCCGCGCTGAAAACCTCTTACCGGGAGGGCATTGAGCTGCTGCCGGATTTTGAGAAGCGCCGCAAAGCGAAGCTTCACGGGCTTGCGGAAAACTTCCGCACGCAGGTGAGCAGTTACTTGAAGGGCGATATCACGCTGGTCATCACCGACTGGTTTCCGTTCCCGGACGGCATCGCCCAGGCTTACCGGGCCGGTCTCGGTTCCTTTATGATGTCCGGCGGCGGCGAGTCCGGGGGCATCCTGTACCTCGATGATGTACGGTCACAGCCTGTCAGCCCGGTCCAATCGATGGAATCGCTGTACAAGCCGCCGACGCTGATTCACCTGCTGGAGTCCAAGCAGTGGGATGCCGCGCGGAACAAGCTTGACGAGGTTTTTGCCGATTTGGAAGGGGCGAGCTACTCCCGTGAGCATCTGTACGAGGTGTATCTGCTGATGACGAATGCGTTCATGTATATGGTGCACAAGCAGGGTCAGTTTGCCTATCAAGTCGACCAGTCGGGCTTTGACCTGGTCCATGACCAGGGAATGATTCTGTCGCTGGACAAGCTGCGAAGCTGGGCTTTGCGGATGCTGGATAAGCTCCGGACGGAGCTGTCAGCCAGCGATCAATATACACGCAGCTACATTATCCACCAAGTGCAGGAGCTCGTCTCCCGCGATTTGGGGCAGGACACGTCGGTGAAGACGATTGCTGACAAAGTCTTTTTGCATCCGGTCTATTTGTCCAAAATCTATAAGGCCGAAACCGGCGAGAGCCTGGGCGATTATATTATCCGGATGCGGATGGAACGGGCGCTCTATCTGCTGAAGAAAACGAACAAAAAAATATACGAGATTACCGCCGAGCTCGGATACCAAAACCCGCAGTACTTCAGCAAAATGTTCAAGAAGCATTACGGGCTGAATCCAAACGAATTCCGGGACCAGTAACAGGTTGCAAAAGGTGCAGAAATGTTCGGAGAATGACATAGGACGCCGATTGGGGCACCTCTATAATGAAACATGTAGAAGAAATATAGATTTAAGGGGGAGCGACATGAAGGCTTATACGAAAAAGGCATTGACGCTTGCATGCAGCCTGGTGCTGGTCAGCGCGCTGTTCACCGGATGCGCGGGGTCCAAAGGAGGAACTTCTGCGGATTCGGCCCAGAACCCGCCGGCTGCAGTCGAAAATGAAAACGCTTATAAAGACAAATACGACCCGCCGGTGACGATCAGCACGGTATGGGGCGTCGATCCGGAGCTGAAGTTCAAGAACGGAGAGTCGATCGAAAATAACGTGGCTACCAAGTGGGCAAAGGACACGCTGGGCATCGAGATCAAATCGCTGTGGTCAGTGACCAATACGAACGGCGCATTTGCAACCAAGCTCCGGCTGGCGATGTCTTCCGGCCAGGAAATGCCGGATGTGGTCACCGTCGGCGATGCGCAGCTGGCGCAGGACCTGATCGATTCGGGCATGTTCCAGGATACGGGCGCGTTGTTCGACAAGTATGCCAACGACACGTGGAAGCAGGCGATGGATCAGGACAAGAACGTATGGAACCCTTATATCCGCGATGGCAAAAGAATGGGGATCCCGGTGCTCGATTATGCCTACAACCACGATTATTTGCTGTGGATCCGCCAGGATTGGCTCGACAAGCTGGGACTTGCCGCGCCGAAAACGGTCGATGAGCTGGAGAAGGTCATGGACGCCTTCAAAAACAACAATCCGGACGGCCTGAAGCCGGACGAGGTCATCCCGCTGAGCATCGGATTCAAGACCACGATGAATACCTGGATGGGTGATCCGTCCTGGATCTTCGGCGCCTATGGCACCATCCCGCAGCAGTGGAACAAAGGCGCGGACGGGAAGCTGGAGTACGGCTCGATCAACCCGGGCATGAAGCCGGGTCTGCAAAAGCTGAACGAATGGTTCACCAAAGGCTATATTCCGAAGGAAGCGGCGCTCTGGGATGAGAACAAGACGTCCGAACCGGCCGTCGCCGGCAAAGCCGGAATCATCCCTGGACCTTACTGGATGAGCGGATGGCCGCTGAGCGACACGGTGAAGAACGTCAAGACGGCGGTCTGGAAGCCGATTGCCCTGCCGGCCGGGCCGGACGGGAAAGCCGGGCGCCACGGCACCCTGTTCACGAACGGCGTGACGCTGATCAACAAGGACATGAAGCATCCGGAAGCGTTCTTTACCTACCAGAACTACATGTTCGACAATTTGGCCAATTCCCAGCCGGGAGGCGTGTTCGACAACGGCCTCTTCAAGGGATACGATTACGATCTGGACGCCAGCGGCAAACCGCTCCGGTATGAGGACATCCCTGGCGGATTCGTGAACAGCCTGCGCTACCTGCTGGTGCGCGACGGGGCACGGATTCCAGACGCGCAGATGAAGGCGCTGCTGAACCTGGCGGACGGCAAGGAAGCGACAACCCGCCTGGAAAAAGAAGTGAAGCTCAACTACGGTCTGGATACGCCGGAAGCGGCCAAGGTATTGATGTCCCAGAAGGACATCGCTTATCCGAACCTGTACACCGGCCCGACCACGGCAACTATGAAATCCAAGCTGGACTATTTGAATAAAATCGAAAACCAGACCTTTAACGAAATTATCTACGGCAAGCAAGGCGTGGATGCGTTTGATAAATTCGTCGAAACCTGGAAGTCTTCGGGCGGCGACCAAATGACAAACGAAGTGAACGATTGGTATTCCAAGCTGGGGCAATAACTGGCGTCACAGAAGGGAAGCGGCATGCTGAGGCATGCCGTTTTTTTTGCTGCCGTCTGCGAAGCGCATTTGCGAACCTCGCGAATTTTGACTTCGGGAGAGAACGCTTAAGAGAACACCCCTTCGCATGGTTACGTGTTATAGAATGCCAAAATACAACATATGATTAAACAGACTTATGCTCTCTACTGGCAGGCATGGTGGGATATTTCATCAAAGGGGGTGGCGGCATGTGGGTTAAACCCGATTTTGAAGTCATTGAGGTTTGTGCAGAGGTGACCGCATACGCGTATCAGAAGTGACGAACCATGCCGGAGCAATCCGGCATCTATTTTTTTGAGGGGGTAGGAATATGCTGTTGAAGGTGCTGGGATCGGCGGCGGGAGGAGGTTTCCCGCAGTGGAACTGCGGCTGTCCGAACTGCCGCCGCGTGCGGATGAAGGATCCCTCATTACATGCCCGGCTGCATAATTCGCTGGCCGTCAGCGATGATGGCAGGGATTGGGTTCTCATCAATGCCACGCCGGATATCGGTGCACAGATCGAGGTCCATGCCGAGCTTGCTCCGGGTTCCACGATCCGGCATTCGCCTATTTCAACCGTGCTGCTGACGGACGGGGAGCTGGATCATACGATGGGCCTCCTCCACTTAAGGGAGTCCTCGGCAATCGACGTTTACGCCACGGCCCCCATATTGGACGCCCTGATGGAAGCCTTCCCGGTCAGGCAAATCCTGGAGCCCTATGCTTCATACCGGTGGCTCGAAGTCCGGCCGCAGGAATCTTTTCCACTATTTGGGGGCAGAGTAATGGTATATCCGTTCTTCCTGGGCTCCAAGCCGCCGAGGTATGCGTCCGTCCTTCGGAATCCCCATACGGATGGGGTGTCCACATCCCCTTGGGTCGTAGGCTACCGCATGGTAGACCAGCGGACCGGAGGGACTGCTGTATACGCACCCGGTGTCGAATCCTGGTCGAACGAGCTTCATACCCAATTGGAAGAAGCCGACTGCGTCCTTGTGGACGGCACCTTTTGGCATTCGGATGAGCTTCGGCGGCTGGATATTTCCGGATTGGTGGCATCCGATATGGGGCATGTCCCCATTGCCGGACCGGGTGGAAGCCTGGAGCACCTTTCCCGTCTATCGGCCGGGCGAAAAATTTACATCCATATCAACAATACCAATCCGATCCTTGACGAGGCTTCTGCGGAGAATCGCAGGCTCCGGGAGCTGGGGATCGAGGTCGGTTATGACGGATTGGAATTGGAGGTCTGACATGAACAAGCATTTGCTCTCGAACGAAGAATTAACGATGAGGCTGCGCCAGGTCGGGGAACAGCGCTATCACGACAAGCATCCTTATCACGTACGCATGCATGAAGGAAAGCTGAGTCCCGAGCAGCTTCGGGCTTGGGTAGCGAACCGGTTTTATTATCAGAAAAATATTCCCGTCAAGGATGCCATCATCCTTTCGAAGCTGCCCTCCAGGGAAGAGCGCCGTCACTGGATACAGCGCATTGTGGACCATGACGGAACAGATGGGAGCGAAGGAGGGATCGAAGCCTGGATCCGTCTTGGCGAAGCCGTCGGCATTCCGAGAGAGGAGATGCTGGATGAGCGCCATGTCCTTCCCGCCGTCCGGTTTGCGGTCGATGCCTACGTGAACTTCTGCCGGATGCAGCCGTGGCTCATTGCCGTAGCTTCCTCCTTGACGGAATTGTTCGCTCCCGTCCTCATCACCCAGCGAATCGCCGTGTTTGAACAGCTGTATCCATGGATCCGTCCGGAAGGACTGGAGTATTTCCAGGCGAGGCTGCATCAGGCACCGCGTGACGCGGATCACGGTCTGGAACTCGTTCTGCGCGAATGCAAAGACCGCGGCGAGCAGGAGCAGGTCATATCCGCCCTGCACTTTAAATGCGATGTCCTCTGGGCCATTCTGGATGCGTTAAGTCTGGCGTATCCCGATGCGGAGGCACAGCGATGATCGCTTGGGGGCCGTCAGAGCAGCTCAGGCTGCGAAGTCCCGCACGGCTGAAGTTCGATAAAGCCAGGCAAACCGATATGCTCCTGCTCCCCGAACGCGTCGTCAACCTGAATCCGACGGCCGGGGCCATTCTTTGGCTGTGTGACGGGACGCGGTCGGCTCACCAAATCATTGGGGAGCTAGAGGAGAAATACAATCAATCCAATCTGCAGGAGGATGTTCTCGAGTTTCTCACGCAAGCCATTGAGCGGGGGTGGATCGAAAAGTGTCCGTAAGCATACCGTATGCCCTGTCGGCGGAAATTACCCACCGGTGCCCCCTTCATTGCGCCTACTGTTCGAATCCGGTAGAGCTCGCCAAAAGGGAGCAAGAGCTGAGCACGCAGGAATGGATCAGGGTATTCACGGAAGCCAGTGAGCTCGGGGTCGTGCAGCTTCACCTGACAGGCGGTGAGCCGCTCATGAGACCGGACGTGGACCAGTTGATCCGGCAGGCCCGCGAACTGGGCTTTTTTGTGAATGTCATTACCAGCGGGGTCGGCGTGACAGAGAAACGCATGCAGCAGCTGGCGGACGCAGGGGTCGACAGCATGCAGCTCAGCGTACAGGCGTCCGAGCCAGGCCTGGCGGATGCGATTGCCGGCTCCCGGGCCCACGAATTCAAAAAGAAAACGGCTGCCTTGATCCGGGAGGCGGGGATCCCCTTACATATGAACGCTGTCCTGCACAGGCAAAATATCCACCTCGTGGAGGAAATCATTGAGATGTGTGTGTCATGGGGAGCCGGACGGCTGGAGCTGGCGAATACCCAGTACTACGGCTGGGCGCTGCTTAACCGCCAGCATCTGCTGCCGACCAGAGCGCAGCTCGCGGCGGCTGAGGAAGCTTTTTTTCGGGCCAAAGCGCGCTTTGACCGCCAGATTGAACTGATCTGGGTTCTCCCGGATTACTATGAGGATTTCCCAAAACCCTGCATGGGCGGGTGGGGCGAAATTTCGATGACGGTGACGCCCGACGGAACCGTGCTGCCCTGCACCGCGGCATCCAGCATTCAGACCTTGACCTTCGAATCCGTTAAAGAGCGGAGCCTCGAATGGATATGGCGGGAATCCGCAGCATTCAACAGCTTCCGCGGCTTCGACTGGATGGCGGAGCCCTGCCGGAGCTGTGAACACCGTTTCCGCGATTTCGGCGGATGCCGCTGCCAAGCTTACCTGTTGGCCGGTGACGCCCGGCAGGCGGATCCTGTCTGCCAGTGGTCGCCTCATCACGAACTGATATCCGATATTTTATCTTCCCTCAATCAAGACCACGATGAACCATCCGTTACTGCGCCTCATCGCCCTGTGCCTTCTTATTCCTATCGCGGCAGGTTCAAGAAGAACGGAGGAATGACCGGTGACCATATTTGACGCCCACTGCGATGTGCTGAGCAAACTGCTCGAGCATCCGCAGCTGGATTTTGGGCACGAACAGGATTTGCTGGATGTCACATTGGAACGCATGCAAAAGTCTGGCATCGGGTTCCAGAATTTTGCTGTCTATTTGCCTGAGAAGTATGCCGGGGAGTTTCGTTATGTGCTGGAGAGCATTGATCTGTTTCATGAGAAGGTGCTTGCAAGCGGCCCCATCCATTTTATCCGGTCCAAGGAAGACCTCGAATACGCAGAGAAGAACGGCTTGACCGGGGCGCTGCTATCGCTTGAAGGAGTCGATGCGCTGCAGGGAAACCTGGCCTATGTGCGGATCCTGCATCATCTGGGCGTCCGGAGTATCGGCATCACCTGGAATTACGCCAATTGGGCGGCGGACGGCGTCATGGAGTCCAGGAGAGCGGGGTTGACCGAGAAAGGTCGGCAGCTGATTCAGGAATGCAACCGTCTGGGCATGATCCTGGACGTGTCCCATCTCTCGGAAAAAGCGTTCTGGGAGCTGTTGTCGCTGTCCGCGAAGCCGCTCATCGCCTCCCATTCCAATGCCGGCAAAATATGCCCGCGCCGCAGAAACTTGAGCGATGAGCAGATTGGCTCCATCATCCGGGCGGACGGAGTCATCGGGGTCACCTTTGTGCCGCCTTTTGTCCATGCGGAGGAACCGGTAACGATGGACCGGCTGCTCGCGCACATCGACCATATCTGCTCCCTTGGGGGCCGCCGGCATATCGGGCTGGGCTCGGATTTTGACGGTATCCGTGAAAAGATCGTCGGTCTGGAGCATGCGGGGAAATATCATGATCTGGTCAATTTACTGCAGAAGCATTACAGCGAGGAGGACGTGGAGGGCTTTATCTGCGGCAACTGGTATCGTTTTTATTTGAAGCACCTGCCCGCGGCGACCTAATGTCTGCTTACTGCAGCTTTCCACAAGCCATAATCGAAAAAAAGGAGTTCCATCTTGGGATGGGCTCCTTTTCTGTTTGGTCTTAGGATACCGTAATCGTACCCGTCATATTGTCGTGGCCTGAGCCGCATTGGATCGAGCAGTTGAAGTCGTAAGTCCCGGCCTTGTCTACGGTAAAGGTGGCCGTTTGTCCGTCCTGCAGATTGACGTTCAGGTCAGGAATTTCGAAGCCGTGTACGCCATCCTTGTTTTTAAAGGTCAGCTTGACCGTGTCGCCGGCTTTCAGATCGATATTGGGCGGGTCAAAGGCGAAGTTTTTCGCCGTCACGGTAATTTCTTTGGTTTGTCCGCCACCGGTGGACGGAGCTGTATTGTTGGCAGGCGGAGCCGCCGTACCGTTATTGCTTTTGCCGCATGCGCTTAATACCAATACGATCGAGAGCAGCGCTATCGTAAAGATCCAACGGAATTTCGGTTTCATCGTCGTCCTCCTTGAATGCAAATCTGGGTGTGTGATTCTTCTCCTTCAAGATGACCGATTCGAGCCGCTTTTATACCTGCATGACATCAGCCGGAAATGCGGCTTGGGTGCAAATCAGGTGTATGTACGAAGGGCTGTTATTTTTTCTGCATGATTTTTGGTCTAGCTGGAAATATTACGTTACAACGCTTCTAATGAAAAAATGAGGAGATCGTTCCAACATGAGAAAAACTCACGTGATGATTGGCGCAGCCCTTCTAAGTACAAGCCTAGCTCTAAGCGGCTGTAATACGAATAAGAACAATAACGCAGCGACTCCGGCTCCGGCGCAAAATACAAACGAGAACAAACCATCCACGACACCGGGAAAAGTGACGGGCACCTCTTTTAAAAACTTCGGCACCTATGGATTCGATCTAAAAAATACCCGCCATGTCCCTTATAAAGAGGTGACCGCGGCCAACGTCAAGGATCTGGGCGTGATCTGGAGCGCGGACCTGAAGGAGCTTGACAAAGACGTCAAGAACGGGAATCAGTGCTATCCGGTGTTCGTCGACGGCATCGTGTACATTACGACCGCCGGAAATCAGGTATTCGCCTTCGACGGCGCAACCGGCAGTCAAATCTGGCACTGGAAGCCGTCCGCAGAACAAGCTGCGACATTCAGCAAGTCAGGGATCATTGCCAACCGCGGCGTCGCTGTTGGGGAAGGTAAAGTGTTCATGCTTACGGTCGACAATCAGATCGTGTCCTTGGACCAGAAGACCGGCAAGCTGATCAAAATGGTGCCGATCTCCGAGTCCATCAAAGGCGTGACGCTGGAGAACGGTTATTACGAAACGACCGCGCCCGTGTATTACAAAGGCAACATTTATATCGGCAGCAGCGGCGGGGACAACGGCATCCGCGGGTTTGTCAACGCCTATAAAGCAAGCGATCTGTCGCCAGCCTGGGCTTCTCCTTTCTACACGGTTCCGCCTAAAGGCCAGGACTGGCTCGCCAACAGCAAATTCCAGGGCGGTGGCGCGGTATGGAATCCGCCGGCCATCGATGAGGAGACAGGAATCATGTACTTTGCCGTGGGCAACCCGGCGCCTGACTTTTACGGTGAATCCCGGCCGGGAGACAATCCGCACACGGACTCGGTGGTCGCCGTCGACGCCGCTACGGGCAAGCTGATCTGGGCGAAGCAGGAAATCAGCCATGACCTCTGGGATTATGACGCTGCAGCTTCGCCAATGATCCTGAATGCCACCGTCAAAGGCAAGCAGCAAAAAATCGTCGTGCAGGGCGGGAAGTCGGGACAATGGTATGCATGGGACGCCAAGACCGGCGCCGTCGTTTGGGATGGGGTTCCTTTTGCCAAGATCGATCATCCGAAGCCGACGCCGGAGGGTGTTACCGTGTACCCGGGCGTGCTCGGCGGCGAGAACTATGCTCCCGAAACGTATGATCCCGCAACAAATTACGTGCTGATTCCGGGCGTGGAACAGGGGGCCGTCATCAAGTCAGCGAAAAGCCAGACGGAAGCCTCGACACCGGACATGCCCGGAGCGGCCGCATTCGGTACGACGACCTCGGCGCCAGCGAAGGATGTGCCGTACGGCACCATCACGGCGATGGACGTGAATACCGGCAAAAAAGCCTACCAGATCAAGACGAAGGATCCGATGCGCGGAGGCTTTACGAGCACGACGACGGGACTGGCTTTCTACGGCGAGCTCGACGGGAAGATCAACGCCCTGGATATTAAAAGCGGCAAGGTCATCTGGACCTTCCAGACGACGGGCAGCAGCATTCAAGCAGCACCGGCGATTTTCGTCGTCGACGACAAACAATATATGGCCTTTACATCCGGCGGTCCCAAACCGAAAGTGTTCGTGTTCGGGCTTGGCGGCGACAAAACCCAAGGCAAAGCGGGTACGGCGGAAGACACGAACGCTCACCAGAAAAAATAAGGTTCATGAAGCGGGGCAGAGCCTATGGCTTTGCCCCTGTTTATTTGCGCACAAGTAAAGGGGAGGAATCGAATCCATGTGGTATTTGCAGCGACTGTCCATTTTGATCATGACGGTATGTCTTGCCGGATGTGCCGGGATGCCCTCGAAGCCGGTATCCTCGGAGGCTCCGGCATCGGCGCAAGCGGCTGACCATGGCGTACAGCTGACAGTTGATTCGCCGTCCTTGCGGCTTAAGCAGTGGAAGTCGGACGGGTCCCATATGGCCTCCGTTCACGGCAGGCTGCTCCTCGACAATCAGCCTGTGGCCGGCGCCACGGTGCATACGAGCCAGAGCCAAATTGACGTTCCTACAGGGAAGGACGGATCGTTCACCCTGACCGTTGACCAGAGCCTCCTGGCTGAGACCAAGATCAGTATCGCTTCCCTTAAGGACGCCACAGTATCCGGGAAACATCTAACGCCGGAGATGTCGAAGCGGCTTCTTACTGCTTCGGCCATGCTCAGCGTAAATTATCCAATTGAGGTGCTGAAGGTGGAAGACGATCCCGAGGATGCGTCCAAGGTCCAGGTTCACGGACGGGTTATCGCTGGCAGCGGTGACGTCGTATCTTATTTTCAAGTGGATAAATACCGGATGGGCGGGGTTGTCAAAGACGCGAACGGCAGACCGGTCGAGAACGCGGTGGTCTGGTTCGACCGGGATCAAGGCGAAGGCTTCGGGAAATCGACGCCGACCGATCAGGACGGCAGATATTCCATTTTCTATTGGCCCGAGGATGAAGAAACAAATCTGTCGGTCACGATCGGCACCAAGAGGTACACGCTTCCTGAAGGCAGGGTATTCAAGATGCCCGAGAACACGAGCGTGGAGATCGACATCACACTGCCGGAAGAGGGCACGGTCATCACGGATCATCCTCCGTATCTGGTGAGCCGGACATCGTCTGGCGCGATGTACACCGGAGTGCTGGTCGGACTGAGTTTGCCTAAGGATGTCCCCTATTCCGTCACCATTCCGAACAAGCGAGGGGAATTTACCGTGACCGTTGCCAAAAAGGTGTGGAAGCAGCGGCCGGCCTTTTTCGAGACCCGGATGTCCAAATTCGTCGAGGGGCGCTTAACTTGGGGCGATACCCTTCCGGCCGGTTTTGTTCAGCCTGCCGCTGAAGACCCGAAGCATATTCCGTTTAAATATGATGAACGTCCGGCTCACTCTACAGCCATTTAGATAGCATAGCGATACACAACAGAATGTGCTGTTGATTGATCGACCGGGAGTCGAAGCACCAAAAATCCCTGACCTACATTTTAAGTAAGTCAGGGATTTTTATGATAGCTGACCATGCATTTAGGGCAAACTAACCGCGGTCTCGTTCCGGGTTTCTTTTGCGCATGCCGGCTAATCCGATCAGACCCAGCAGTCCGAGCCAGCCCCAGCCTCCGCCGCGGTTCCTGTCCGTCGCCGCGTTCGTCCGGATTCGGTTATTGTCAGTCAGCATATTCGTATTGGATCCGGTGTAGCTGTTTGTTCCCATCCGGCCGGTGTTGTTCGTTCCGTAATTCGTATTCAGGTATTGGCTGCCTGTTCCAGTGCCATATACGCTGACATGGTAATGGGATGTCGTTCCGGCATTGTTCACCCGGTAATGTGAACCGCCAGTGGATTCGGTTCCGAGGGTCCCCGTGCCCATACCGGTGCCCATGCCGCCATTTCCGCCGTCTTGCGCCGTTCCAGCCGCCCCATAAGCAAAGGCCGGAGCAGCCAGCATCAAAGACATGCCTGCAATCAATACACCGATTCTTAACTGTTGTCTCATTGAGGCTACCTTCCTTCGGAGTATGTTTTTAAGCTTACGTTATTGTGTCACGGAAGAAGTGAGCTTATACAGATGGGGAGCCAGGGGCTTTTTAACGGTTATACGGGAATATTCGATTTTGTCCACGACATATATATCAAAAAAGGCAGGAAACAAAGAACTTTGGCGTGCAGGCCTATTGCTTGTCGATTCAGGTTATAAGGAATCAGGCGGGGGGAGTGTGTCGAATGGGAAAAATGAATTTAAGGTCGTCCGTAAAGGGCGCAGTGATGGGGGCTGCCATGACCGGAGGGTGGCTGCTTGCCGATCTGCTGCTGCCGGAGCCCTGGGGTGATGTGGTTTTATTTGGAGCGATGGCTGTTTTGAATATAGGCATCGGCTGGAAAATCGGCAGAATGTTCGATCAGCGCGAAGCGCAGGAAGCCGGCACCCATGGCGAGGCGGCGCATGCCAACAGCCCGGCCAGCCTGGAGTCCCGATCATAGAATGAGTGAGCAGGAAACCGGTGAAAATCAATTTGATTTTCATCGGTTTTTTGTATTCGGCATGCCTGGCTTCATGAACTCTCCATTGGCGGAGGCAAGGCTCGGCAGGGGGACAAGCCCTTCGCGGATCCATGCCTGCAATTGGTTGCAATAGTGCCATTTATGTTGGTTTTATGAGCTACGACGACATTTGGGCGGTTGCTATAATGACGGTACCAAAAGAGAAATTGGCATTCCAAGAGGGGGAACGACCTTTTATGAACCGTCTAAAAAGAACCTGGCCGCTGCACATCATGCTGCTGCCGGCGCTGGTGTTTCTGGTCATTTTCAGCTATGTGCCGATGGCGGGGATCGTCATGGCCTTTCAAAATTTTAAGCCCTGGCTCGGCTTTGCCCACTCCGAGTGGGTTGGACTGGACAACTTCCGCATGCTGTTTGAACGGCAGGACAGCGTGGAGGTGATCTGGAATACGCTGATCATTTCCGCGCTCAAGATCGTGCTGAACCTGCTGGCGCCGTTCACGTTTGCGCTGCTGCTCAACGAGGTACGCAGGGCGTTCTTCAAGCGTTTCGTGCAGACGCTGGTCTATTTGCCCCACTTTTTGTCATGGGTCATTCTGGGCGGCATTCTGCTGGATTTTCTGTCCACGGACGGCGGGTTTCTGAACCGCATCCTGAGCTCCTGGTTCGGCATCCAGCCGATCTTTTTCCTTGGCGATAACAACTGGTTCCGGTTTACTGTCATTGCCTCGGACGTATGGAAGGAGTTCGGCTTCGGCACGATCGTATTCCTGGCTGCGCTCGCAAACGTGAATCCGTCCCTTTACGAAGCGGCGGAGGTAGACGGGGCAACCCGCTGGAAGCAGACACTACATATTACGATTCCGTCCATGCTGCCGATTGCAGTGGTCGTCGGAACGCTGGCGCTGGGCAACATTTTGAACGCGGGCTTTGACCAAATTTTTAACTTGTACAATCCGCTTGTGTACCAGAAAGGGGATATCATCGACACGTTCGTGTACCGTACCGCGATTCTGAACGGAGAGATGGGGCTTGGCACGGCGATCGGTCTGTTCAAGTCGGTCATATCGATGATCCTGATCCTCATTTCGTACCGGCTGGCCTATAAGCTGGCGAACTACCGGATTTTTTAAGAGGGGGATATCAGAAGGATGTATCATAAAACCGCTTCATACCGCATATTTTCGGTCGCCAATACCCTGGTGCTGCTGTGCCTGTCGCTGATGTGCATCATTCCGCTGCTGCATGTGCTGGCGGTGTCGTTCAGCGCCAAGTCGGCGGCGGACGCCAATCTGGTCGGCCTCTGGCCGGTGCAGTTCTCGACGGAGGCCTACAAAAAAACGATCGACAACCCCGTGTTCCTGCACTCCATTTGGGTTTCGGTAAAGCGTACGGTGCTGGGCACCGCGCTCACGCTGCTGCTGGCCTTTCTGGCGGCCTATCCGCTGTCAAAGGAAGCTTCGGTCTTCCGGGCGAGAAACGTGTACTCCTGGGTGTTCGTGTTCACGATGATCTTCAGCGGCGGGCTGGTGCCGTTCTATATCGTCATCCAGAAGCTGCATCTCATCAACTCCTTCTGGGTGCTCGTTCTGCCAGGAGCGGTCAACGTGTATCTCACGATATTGCTGCTGAACTTTTTCCGGGGGATCCCGAAAGAGCTGGAGGAAGCGGCGTTCATTGACGGAGCCGGGCATTTCCGCACCCTCTTCTCGATTTTTCTGCCGGTATCGCTTCCTTCAATCGCAACGCTGGCGCTGTTCAGCATGGTGTTCCACTGGAACTCGTGGTTCGACGGGCTGCTGTACCTGAACAATGCCAAGCAGTTTCCGCTGGCGACCTTCCTGCAGACGGTCATTGTGCAGAAGGATATGAGCACCATGAGCATTGATCCGAAAGAGGTGGCACTGCTCTCACAGAAAACGGTCAACGCCGCCCAGATCTTCATCGGCGCAGTGCCGGTGCTGCTGGTTTATCCGTTTTTGCAAAAATATTTCGTCAAGGGCCTTGTAATGGGCTCGGTTAAGGAATAGGAGGCAGGGCATGGAAATGGAAAAGATGTGGATCAAGGGCATGGACGTGTCCTTCCTGGATGAGATCGAACAGGGGGGAGGCACGTTTCATGAGGGTCCGAACAAGGTGGACGTTCTCGAGCTTTTACAGCGCAGCGGCACCACCTCCATCCGGCTGCGGATCTGGAACGACCCGCCGGGAGGCTACTGCAATCTGGAGCGGACTTTGATAATGGCCAAAAGGGTCAAAGAGCTCGGCATGCATCTGCTGCTGGATTTTCATTACTCGGACAAGTGGGCCGACCCGGCGAACCAGTGGAAGCCGGCCGCTTGGGAAGGACTGCACGGGGCGGCGCTGGAACAGGCTGTTTACGACTATACGTACGAAGTGATGGCGGTGCTGCGCGCCGGTGGTGCCCTGCCGGATATGGTTCAGATCGGAAATGAAATTACGAACGGCATGCTCTGGCCGGATGCGAAGGTGGATCCGAATGCGGTGGCCGGTGCGGATGAGGAGCCATGGGCCCGCTTGTGCGGGCTTCTCAAATCCGGTGCAAGCGCTGTGCGGGCGGTGGACCGATCAGTTCGGGTGATGCTCCATATCGACCGCGGCGGGGATCCGGAAGGAAGCCGGACCTTCTTTGAACGGATGGAAGCCGAAGGGGTTCCATTTGACGTGATCGGATTGTCGTATTATCCGTGGTGGCATGGCCCCCTGGAGCAGATCGAACGGAATTTGCAGGATTTGTCTCTGCGGTTTGGGCGGGACATCGTCGTCGTGGAAACGGCTTACCCCTGGACTTTTCGGACTAGGGAAGGATTTCCCCTCATCATGGAGAATGATGAAGCACTGCCGTCCGCGTTCCCCGTTTCGCCGGAAGGCCAGCAGGCTTATTTGAAAGCGCTAACCGACATCATCCGCCGCACGCCGGACGGCCGGGGCTTGGGCTTCTATTATTGGGAGCCGTGCTGGATCCCGTCGCAGCAGGTGTGGTCTGTCGGCCATGCCAACAATTGGAGCAATCTGACGCTGTTTGATCATGACGGTTATCCGCTCCCAGCGCTTTATACCCCATAACAGAAAAGAGGCTTGTATTCATATGAAAACATCCTATCCACCGATCAGCCCGCAAATTTCAGGATTCATGCATGGGGCTGACTATAACCCGGACCAATGGCAGCATGATCCGGAAGTGCTTGAAGAGGACATCCGGCTGATGAAGCTGGCCAAATGCAACGTGATGGCCATCGGCATTTTTGCCTGGGCTGCGCTGGAGCCGGAGGAAGGCGTATTTACGTTCGATTGGCTCGACCAGGTGCTTGACCGGTTTGCCGCAAACGGAATTTATGCATGGCTGGCAACCCCCAGCGGCGCAAGGCCTGCATGGATGTCGCAGAAGTATCCCGAAGTGCTGCGAGTAGGGGAGAACCGGGTGCGCAATCTGCATGGCGGGCGCCATAACCACTGCTATTCTTCGCCCGTATACCGGGAGAAGACCCGGATCATCAATACGAAGCTGGCGGAGCGGTATGCGAACCATCCGGCCGTGATCGGCTGGCATATTTCCAATGAATACGGCGGGGAGTGCCACTGCAATTACTGCCAGGAAGCGTTCCGCGAGTGGCTGAAGGCGCGTTACGGATCGCTTGAGGCTTTGAATCAGGCTTGGTGGACGTCGTTCTGGAGCCATACGTATACGGACTGGTCCCAGATCGAATCTCCCGCCCGGCATGGAGAAAAGATGGTCCACGGCCACAATCTGGACTGGAGAAGGTTCGTCACGGACCAAACCGTGGACTTCTGCAAACAGGAAATCGCTCCGCTCAAAGCGATCCGGCCGGACCTTCCTGCGACCACGAATATGATGGATTGGTTCGAAGGGCTGGATTACCGCAAATTCGCGGATATCCTGGACGTCATCTCCTGGGACGCCTATCCGACGTGGCATGACAAGCAGGACCCGGGCAAGCTCGCATCCTGGTTCTCCTTTAACCACGACCTATTTCGTTCGCTGAAAGGCGGGCAGCCGTTTATGCTGATGGAGAGCACGCCGAGCCTGACGAACTGGCAGCCGGTCAGCAAGCTGAAGCGCCCGGGCATGCATCTGCTCTCCTCGCTGCAGGCCGTAGCTCATGGCTCGGACACCGTGCAGTATTTCCAGTGGCGCAAGAGCCGCGGCTCCAGCGAGAAGTTTCACGGTGCCGTCGTCGACCATGCGGGGCACGAGCACACGCGGGTGTTTCAGGATGTAGCCCGGCTGGGCGGCCTGCTGGAGCAGATCGCCGCGGTGACCGGTTCCGGCGTGCCGGCAGAGACGGCCATTATCGCGGATTGGGACAACCGCTGGGCCGTGAAAGATTCCCAGGGGCCGCTGAACCGGGGAATTGACTACGAGGGCACGGTGATGCAGCATTACCGCGCCTTCTGGAACATGGGCGTGCCCGTGGATGTCATCGGTTCGGGCGACGACTTCTCCCGGTATAAGCTGATCGTCGCCCCGATGATGTATTTGTGCACGGCGGAAGCCGGTGCCGCGCTGGAGGCGTTTGTGGCCGGCGGAGGCACCTTGGTGGCGACCTACTGGTCCGGCATCGTCAATGAGAGCGACCTGTGCCATCTGGGCGGATTCCCCGGACCGCTTCGCAAGACGCTCGGCATCTGGTCCGAAGAGATCGACGGCCTGCATGAGGGCGAGCTCAACCGGATGATCCCCGTCCAGGACAACGGTCTGGGCCTCGAAGGCGATTATGAGCTGTACGACCTGTGCGACCTGATTCATCCCGAAGGTGCCCAGGTGCTGGCGGAGTACGGCGACGATTTTTACGCCGGGCGTCCGGTGCTGACGGTACATTCGTTCGGACAAGGCAAGGCCTATTTCCTCGCCTCACGCGCGAAGGAGCCGTTCTACGGCGATTTCTATGCCCGCCTTATTCGGGAAGCGGGGGTCAGCCCGGTGATGGATACCGAGCTTCCGCAAGGAGTTACGGTCCAGCTTCGGTCGGACGGCAGCACAGACTATGTGTTTGTCCTGAACTTCACGGGTGAGGACAAGCAAGTGGATCTGGATGAGCGGGAATACCGCGATCTGCTTGGCGGCGATCCCGTCGCCGGAAGCATCAAGCTGGAGGGATACGGTGCGAGGCTGCTGGCGCGGAGCACCATATAAATCGTAGACGGTAACAGGAATGCGGAGCCCGGCGAGGGGCTCCGCATTTTTCGTATCCGCTCCGGGTTTGCCTGCGGTGCCAGGGATCGTTCCATGAAGAATGGCTGGTGAAAGATGCCTGCTCACAAGCTGCTCGTTTTTGGGACGTGCACCTGTTACAATAGGATTTGTATGTCATGGAAGGGAAGGTGCGGGGCATTGATTTACGGAATCGGGCACGATGTGCTGGAAATCAAGCGGGTTGGGCTGCTTCTCGGCAGCCGTCAGGGCTTCCGTTTTATGGAGCGGGTGCTGACCGCCCGTGAAAGGGAGGAAGCCAAGAAACGGGGCGGAAACCTGACCGAGTTTGTCGCCGGGCGCTTCGCCGCAAAGGAGGCTATCTCCAAAGCCTTTGGCTGCGGCATCGGCGGGGTAATCGGCTTTGTGGACATGGAAGTGCTTCCCGATGAGAGCGGCAAACCCGTCGTGGTGCTGAACGAGCAGGCTTGGGAGCGCCTCGAGCTGCCGGGTGAGCCGGAATATGTAATCCATCTATCGATCTCCCACCAGACCGAGCTGGCTTCCGCCTTCGCTGTTGTAGAGAAGCGGGAATAGGCCGGCTCATGATCAAGCCAGCCAGAAAGGTATGAAGGACCTCATGAGCAGTTCGATAAGTTCAATGGAGCAGAAACGGCATTTCAGCATCAACCTGCTGGAATGGTACGACAAGCATAAACGGGATTTGCCGTGGCGGCGCCACCGCAATCCCTACTATATTTGGGTGTCGGAAATCATGCTGCAGCAAACGCGGGTGGACACGGTCATTCCGTTCTTCAACCGGTTCATCGAGCGGTTTCCGACCGTGGAGGACCTGGCCGACGCCCCTGAGCAGGATGTGCTCAAATGCTGGGAAGGCCTGGGGTATTACTCCCGGGCGCGCAATTTGCAGGCTGCGGCCAAGCAGGTGAAGGAGCTGCACGGCGGTATGGTGCCGGACGACAAGGCGTCCGTGTTCGCCTTGAAGGGGGTCGGCCCGTATACGGCCGGCGCGATTCTGAGCATTGCCTTCAACAAGCCGGAGCCGGCCGTTGACGGCAATGTGATGCGGGTGCTGTCGCGATACTTCCTAATTGAGGAAGATATCATGAAAGGAAGTACCCGCGCCTTTATGGAAAGCCTGGTCGTGGAGCTGATCCCGGACGGCCGGGCATCGGACTTCAACCAGGCGCTCATGGAGCTGGGCGCCTTGGTGTGCACACCCAAGTCGCCGCACTGCCTGACCTGCCCGGTGATGGAGCACTGCTCCGCCAGGCAGGAAGGCAAGGAGGAGCAGCTGCCGATCAAGACCAAGGCGAAGCCGCCGCGGCCCGAGTATCGGGTGGTGGCCCTCGTGGAGGGCCGCGGTGATCATAGCGGCCGCGTCCTGATCCGCCAGCGTCCGCAGGAAGGGCTGCTCGCCCGCATGTGGGAGCTGCCGCATTTGCAGACGCCGGCGGCGCGCAGCGGGCGGCTGCCTGACGAGCCGGCGATGGATATCCTCGCCGGGGCGCTGCTCGAGGAAGGCATCGCTGCGCGGCCGATCGCGCATTTAACGGACGCGGAGCATACCTTCAGCCATATTCACTGGAACCTGCAGGTCTACCGCTGCCGCGAAGAGGACCTGCCGCAGGCAGCCGAGCTGAAGGCGATGTACGCGGCCGGGGACAGCGGCGAGCAGTCCGTCCAGACGGAGTACCGATGGATCGATGAGCAGGATATGCAGCATTACGCCTTTCCCAATGTGTTTTTAAAAATTTTACAGAACTATTTCAAACATTCATCCTATTAATCGTTTAAAATGTTAACCAAAGCGTGCCTGTTCTCGGCAGCCGGGAATCATCTCGCTGAGAGACAAGCAAAAGGGGCTGCCCCTCAAGAAACTGCAATGCAGTTCTTTGGGGGCAGCCCCTTTATTTCCGGGAAGGTACAGCTTACGGCTGTACGATTTCCTGGTAACGTTTGCTGACAACATCCCAGTTCAGAACGTTCCAGAACGCTGCGATGTAGTCAGGGCGTTTGTTTTGGTATTTCAGGTAGTAAGCATGCTCCCAAACGTCCAGACCGAGGACCGGTGTTTGACCTTCCATCAGCGGGTTGTCTTGGTTAGGCGTGCTTGTTACAGCCAGTTTGCCGTTCTTGTCCACGACGAGCCATGCCCAGCCGCTGCCGAAACGGGTTGTAGCCGCTTTGGTGAATTCTTCCTTAAATTTGTCCAAGCCGCCAAGCTCGCTGTCGATCGCTTGAGCCAGAAGGCCGTTTGGCTTGTCTCCGCCTTTAGGGGCAATGATTTCCCAGAAGAGGGAGTGGTTAGCGTGTCCGCCGCCGTTGTTGCGAACGGCTGTACGGATGTTCTCAGGTACGCTGTCCAGGTTGGAGATCAGCTCTTCAAGGCTTTTGTTTTGCAGTTCAGGAGCATTTTCCAGAGCCGCGTTCAGGTTCGTTACATAAGTGTTATGGTGACGGTCGTGATGGATTTCCATCGTTTGAGCGTCGATGTGCGGCTCGAGCGCATCATTCGGGTATGGAAGTGGTGGTAATTGAAATGCCATAATAAATACCTCCTGTTAATGTTTTTTTGGGTAGAATCAACGCAAGTGGCTGATTCATATGAATAAAGGAACGCTTTTGTTGTCCAAAAGAGCCCTTTATCGGCATAAGTATGTAGCATGGAACGTGATTCCATTTCTATTAAACCGTATTTTTTCGATTAAATCAACATTTATGTTTACAAAGTCGAATTAATCCTGAGGCGGGCTTGCCAGCTGTGTTGGAACGGACTTAACCGCAGCCTTTTCCAGTGAGAACCTCAAAAGATCCAGGCGGGTAGAGCCATTCTTTCATCGCGAGAAAAAAACTTTTTTGGATTCCGTGAAGGCACGCCGAAAGACGCATTTGTTATCCTTTACCCAAATCCCGAAGGATTATGCCGCAAAACTAGTCCATTATATGGGAAATTTACAGATGATAGAATGAAAACGCTTGCCATAAAGCGCTTTCAAAAGAAAACGCGTGTTTTTTAAAGTAAACTATGGTTTAATGGATGATAAAGAAGGATTTTCACGGTTTTTGTCGTAATACTATACCTTGGATTAGAGGGTTTTTTTGTTTTCCCTGAAAATCCCCTTAATCCTATAAAGCTAACGAAAAGGGAGATTTAAACATGCATGTTCGTTCCTTTCAGTTAAGTGATGCGACTCGTGTCAACGAGCTGCTGCAAATCGCGTTATCCGAAGAATGCTACGAGAATACGATCGAACCTTTCTCCAGGCAGCTCTACTGGGATTCCGACCTGATTATGGTTGCAGAAGAGGATGAACAGATCGTCGGTGCCCTGATCGGCACGATCGAGCATAACCACGGCTTCTACTATCGTATCGCCATCCATCCGGATTACCGCCGCAAGGGAATTGGCAAGGCACTGGTCACCATGATGGAAGGCCGGTTCCAGCAGCGTAAGGTCAGCGGAATTATGATTGCAGGAGACGAGCATAACAAGGCCGCGATGCCTCTGTATGAGGCGATGGGCTACGGGGCCAACAAGGTGCTGCAGGCATTCCAGAAACTCAGCATTGTCGCGCCGCAATAGAGATAACGACCCTTTGGTATTATGGAGAAAACCTACATCCATATCGTGAATAAGCAATATTTACTATACTTGAGCATATCTACGCGCCGTTGCAAAAGGCCCGAAGATATGCTTTTCTGTATATATGGGAATTTGTCATAAAAATGAGGTGTAGCATGAATCAAGTCGATCAGCGGGAGCAAGGCCGCCCCGAGCCGGTGCCGGTTACAACGCCGGGAGAGCAGGCAGGCAAGCGCGGCTGGCTGTCCGAATTTTGGGACTGGGCCAAAACACTGGTTATCGCATTTGTCATTATGATGCTGCTGAATTTATTTGTTTTTAATCTGTCCATGGTCCGCGGGCAGTCGATGCAGCCGACGCTGGTAGAGCAGGAACGGCTGTTTGTCGATAAGATCGTATATGATTTTACCGCACCGAAGCATGGCGAGGTCGTCGTGCTTCGCGACCCGAGCAACGGTCCGGAGAAAAAGGAATTTCTGGTGAAGCGGATCATCGGCGTGCCGGGCGACACCGTGGAAGTGAAGAACCACAAGCTGTACGTAAACGGTAAGGAGCAGAGCGAGCCTTACACCGAGGTGGAAATTCAGGATGCGGATTTCGGCCCGGTCAAGCTGGACAAGGATCACTATTTTGTGATGGGGGACAACCGGCATGCCGGCGCAAGCCGGGACAGCCGTTCCTTCGGCAGCGTGGAAGCGAGCGCCATCGTGGGGCGGGCCGAATTTATTTTCTGGCCGTTGTCCAAAGCGAGATCGCTGTAAGACATTATGGAATGACTCTTAACGGAAAGGAGGCCGCAAGGAGAAATGACATCAAGTAAACCACAGGCTGCGTACGCTCCTTCGGCTTCGCCGTGGGAGCAGCTGAAACAGGACATTAAAGAGGCGGCAGCCGGGTTCGGTATTGACGATATCGGTTTTGCTTCGGCTGACCCGTTTGTCTCTCTGAAATCGATTCTCGAGAACCACCGCAAGCTTGGTTACGAATCCGGCTTTGAAGAGCCGGATCTGGACAAACGCGTCACCCCGGCACTCCCCGATGCACAGCCCGCCTCCCTCATTGCTATCGCCGTAGCCTATCCATCCAAAATGGAACACAAGCCCAAGCAGGTGCCTGGACAATACCGGGGGATTCTTGCCCGTTCCGCATGGGGGCGGGATTACCATCAGGTGCTGCGGGACGCTATGGGCAAGCTAGAAGCGTTTATCCGGGAGCGGGTGCCGGATGCGGTGATGGAGAGCATGGTGGATACCGGGGCATTGGTGGACCGGGCGGTTTCGGAGCGGGCCGGCATCGGCTTCAGCGCGAAGAACTGCTGCATCATTTCGCCCAAATGGGGTTCATGGATCTATCTCGGGGAGATGGTGACCAACATTCCGTTTCCGCCGGATACGCCCGTCACGGAGGACTGCGGCGACTGCACGATGTGCATCGACGCATGCCCGACGGGAGCGCTGGTCGGCCCCGGCCAGCTCAATGCGCAGCGGTGCATCTCCTTTTTGACCCAGACCAAGGGCTTTCTGGAGGACGAGGTGATGCGCAAGATCGGCAACCGGCTGTATGGATGCGATACCTGCCAGGTCATCTGTCCAAAGAACAAGGGGAAGAACTGGACGCATCATGAGTATCTGCTGCCGGATCCCGAGAAGGACAAGCCGCTGCTGCTGCCTATTCTGGATTTGAGCAATAAGGAGTTCAAGGAGAAGTTTGGGGAAAGCGCAGCCGCCTGGCGCGGCCGCAAGCCGATTCAGCGCAACGCCGTGATTGCGCTCGGCAACTTCAAGGATACATCGGCGGTGCCCCGCCTCGGCCGGGTGCTGCTGGAAGACCCAAGACCGGAACTGCGGGGTGCCGCAGCGTGGTCTTTGGGCCGGATAGGAGGGGAAGAAGCTTTGAATTGGCTGAATAAAGGTCTGGCTTCAGAACAAGACGAGAAGGTGATAGACATGATGAGAGAAGCGCAGGAAAAGCTTCAGCCCGCTGGAAGCGGACAACCCGCAGATGCCGAAATGGCTGCGGATGATTTTTCTCCCGGTCTGGGAGGCGAGAAGGAAACGGTCTATTATTCGGAGATGATTTCTCCGATCGGCCCGCTGACGCTGTGCGCAACGGAGAAAGGGCTGTGCCTGATCGAGTTCGGACCGTTTAACGTCAAGGAGGCGGTTCTCCAGAAATGGTCCCGCACCTGGTGCGGCGGCGGTGATTTCGTTCAGGATGATGAGCGTTTGGCTGAGGCGAAGCGCCAGCTGGGTGAGTACTTTGCCGGGGAGCGCAAGACGTTCGACGTGCAGCTGGATATGCGGGGAACGCCGTTCCAGCTTCAGGTTTGGAGCTCGCTTGCCGATATTCCTTATGGAGAGATCCGATCCTATGCAGATATCGCAAATGCGATTGGCAGACCGAAGGCCGTCCGTGCCGTCGGCGGAGCCAACAACAAAAATCCCGTACCGCTGATCGTCCCGTGTCACCGGGTGATCGGCGCCGACGGCAGTCTCGTAGGATATGGCGGAGGGATGGAGATCAAGCGCCATCTCTTGACCTTGGAGAACTCCCTGCCCGAAAGAAAGGGATGGGCCGATTAAGTAACCAATCGGGGGAACGTTCATGAGGTATGTAGGCATTGAAAGTGTGGAGCCCGGTCAATTTTTGGGGAAAACCATCTATTCCGGGAATGGGACGGTACTGCTGTCGGCGGGTGTCCAGCTTACCGTGTATATGATCAGTACGCTGAACCGAATCGGGGTCACGATGCTCTACATTCAGGATCCGCTGTACGCGGACGTGGATACGGAGGACATTCTCAGCGAAGCGACCAAACAGGGCTTGATTCAGGAGATGAGCGACGCTTTTGAAGCGGTGCGGTCAGGGAAGGAATGGAACACCCAGCTGATCGGCGCGAGTGTGGACCATCTCCTCGAGGACGTGATGGATAACAAGGAGCTGCTCGTGCAGCTTACGGATGTACGGACCGCAGACAACGCCCAGTATGTTCACGCGATGAATGTATGCTTGCTGTCCACGGTAATGGGCGTCAATATGGGCCTGAATTATCAGCAGGTCAAAGAGCTCGCTACGGGCGCCCTGCTGCATGATATCGGTAAGAACGGCATGCGGGAGGGAGACGAGTTGTTCCCGGATTCCAAGAGCCATCACACCTGGCGCGGTTTCGAGAAGCTCAAGAACAAAAGGGAGTTCGGCCTGCTGATCGCCCACGTCGCCCTTCAGCATCATGAGCGGGTAGACGGCTTGGGCATTCCCCGGGGACTGACCGGAGAAGAGATTCATTTATATGCCAAAATCGTCGCCGCTGCGGACGCTTACGACCGGATGATTCATCCGCTGAAGCCTTCGGGCCGGAGGCTGATGCCGCATGAAGCCTGCGAGCAAATGATGGCCATGTCGGAAAAGCAGCTCGACCACGGCGTGCTGGTCCAGTTTACGAGGATGGTGTCGATCTATCCCAACGGGACGGCCGTCAGGCTGTCGAACAAGGAGACGGGGCTTGTCGTCCGTCAGCACCGGGGGCTGCCGGGACGTCCGGTCGTCCGGATCGTGCGCGGCGAAGCGGGTCATTTGGATATTAAAGAGCTGGATTTGGCGCAGGAAACGACCGTATTTATCGAGGCTGTATTGGCCTAGAATTCATTTGCGAGCCGCATTTGGACATGCTATGATAGGTTCGTGCTGCTCAGGCACGCGCAAGGAATCGATTTATACTTATAGGGGTGGCGGAATATGCAATATGTAATTCCAATTATTACGCTGATCGTCGGCTTGGTCGGCGGGTTTTTTATCGGCGTGTATTATCTGCGCAAGCAAATGGAAAAAATGCAAAATGACCCGCAAATGCTTCAAAAGATGGCCAAGCAAATGGGTTACAACCTGAACGGGCGCCAGATGCAGAAAGCGCAGCAGATGATGAAAAATCAGCAGTTTTCCGGCAAGAAAGGCCCGGCACAAGGTCAAGGCCGCAAGAAGAAATAATCCCCTCGGCATAGAACGTCTACAGAGAAGCAGGGGGTAGCGATAGGAGGAAGTGCTGTGGCTGGCGTTAAAGATTACGTGAACGCGCGGGTTGGTGAAAACCGCGAGAAGATCGAGTACCATATCGAGCAAATTTTGAAGCTGATCGGTGAAAATCCCGAGCGGGAAGGGCTTCTTGAGACACCCGCCCGCGTTACCCGGATGTATGAGGAAATTTTTGCCGGATATGAGGTAGACCCGCGTGATGTGCTGGGCGTGACTTTTGACGAAAATCATGAGGAATTGGTGATCGTCAAGGATATCGTGTATTACAGCCAATGCGAGCATCATATGGCGCCGTTTTTCGGCAAGGTCCATATCGGCTACATTCCGAGCGGGAAAATTGCCGGACTCAGCAAGTTGGCCCGGTTGGTCGAGGCGGTCACCCGCCGTCTGCAGGTACAGGAGCGGATTACGTCCCAAATCGCCGACATTATGGTCGATGTGCTGCAGCCGCATGGTGTGATGGTCGTCGTGGAAGGCGAGCATCTGTGCATGTGTTCGCGGGGCGTGAAGAAGCCGGGCAGCAAGACGGTGACTTCCGGCGTACGCGGCATTTTCCGTGAAGACCCGGCGTCGAGAGCGGAGTTTCTGTCTTTGATCAAAGAATAATGACGGCAATATAGAAAGAGGGCACGCCCGGAAGGGGGCGTGCCCTCTTTTGTTTGTACCAGCTATTTTTTTAAGATTATAGAATTTATAAATTTCAGCGAAGCTGAACCATTCTATAATCGCAAGAAAAACTTCAGCTAATCGCGGTCTGTCTTCTTTGAAGGTACGTCGATAGACGTTTTTCTTATCATAGGGTCATTGTCGATATCCTTCTGCTCAGCCAGCTTGATATTGCCAAGGAAGGTGGACACCCGGCGCAGGTATTCACGCGAGTGTTCGCGGAAGACCAGCTCGTGGTGGCTGCCTTTCACGATCCAGACGTCCGAATACGGATTGGTCTGGTTGGAAGCAAGCTTCTCCGCGATTGGATAAGGCGCCTTCTCGTCCTCCGTCCCGTGGATAAAGAAGATCGGGAACGGATAATCCTCTTTTTTGACCTGCTGGTATGGAATCTGGTTCAGGCTCGTGCCGTTCAGTACAGGGAACAGCAGCTGCAGAATTTCCAGCGACGGATGCCGCGGCAGGTCGATCTGATTTTTGATGTTATGGTACAGCGTATCCGGCTCGAGCAGGAAGGTGCTGTCGAGAATCATGGCGTCGACATCCTTGGTCTGCAGTCCGGCCTGAAGGGCGGTGCCGGCGCCCATCGAGAAGCCCCATACCACGATCTGCTTGGCCCCGCGCTGCTTGGCCAGATCGATGGCCCCCAGCAGCTGCTGGGCTTCCACCTTGCCGCCCGTCGCCACGGCTTTGCTGTTCTGAGAAGCGAAACCGTAATCAAACATAATGACGTTAAAATTTAAGCGGTGGGCGAAATGCGCCAAATCGTACATCGGGATCCAGGTTTCCTCCCGGTTGGCGCCGTACCCGTGACTGAACACGATCGTCTTGGTTGATCCTGCGGCTGGAATGTACCAGCCCTGCATCATCCGGCTGCCGTCATGGGCCGGGAAAGTGACGTCCTCGTATTTCATGGACTTGGCCTGCATCGGATTGGAGTACAAGGGGGCGACTGTCGGATTGGACAACACCCAGGCGATGTAGGCATGCAGCGCAATGAAACAGAAGAGCAGGAAAAATACAACAGACAAGAGCAGTGCCACCAAAATATGCTTAAAGCGAATCATTCGCGTAGATAACGGTAATGGTGTATCGGGCAGGGGGCGGGGAAGATGTACGTCGTTACGGGATGTCATGTTCATGCGTGCCCCTCCTTATAAATACTTTACTATATTAAGTTTAACTTCCGGGCTTCGTTTACGAAACATATAAAATTTTACTCTATATCCTATGCAAGCCTGAGGTCAAAGTCAATCCGGGGCGGACAATTGTTAGACAATTGTAATAGTGAACCGCTCCATAGTTCACCTGCCGGCTACCCTTGTCCTCCTGATGCGGACATGAGCATAGAGTGCCCGGCGGCATGAACTTGCACATGCAGATGGGCACCCGGTGGTGTGCGAGTGCAGCGATGCCGGACATTGGCCCTAGCTACGTATTGGCGTCTTCTTGCAAAAGGGTCAAAGAAGAAAATATAGACTTTATCCGGCGAATTTCTTATAATTTATGTAACCATGTTTCATGTGGTGAAACATTTGAGGGGCGGGATCGGAATGGAAGACCGCAAATTAACGGTTCGTGCCGTTGAACGGGCACTGGATATATTGATGTGTTTTACGCAGAACAGCGAGCTGGGACTGACCGAAATTGCCGGAATGATCGGACTGCACAAGAGCACCGTCCATCGGCTGATGACGACTCTTGAGGAGAAGGCTTTCGTCGTCCGCGATGCGGCGACGGAGAAATATCGGCTTGGCATTAAAGTGTGGGAGCTGTCCACGCATTTATCGCAAAGCGACGATCCGGCGGTGCTGCTGCTGCCGGCGATGGAGCGGCTGCGCGACCGGCTGGGTGAGACGGTCAGCCTGTACCTGCGGGACGGGAAGGACCGTCTGCGGATCCAGGCGGTGCAGAGCAACCAGGCCATCCGGAGGGTGGCGCAGGTCGGGGCGCGCCTGCCGCTTACGGTGGGAGCGTCGAGCAAGGTGCTGGTGGCGTTTGCCGCGCCTGCCGATCAGGAGGAGCTCCTGAGCGATCCGGATTGGGCGGAGCTGGTGAAGGGCGGCAGCTATGTGCGGCAGCTGCAGGACATCCGCGAGCGGGGCTATGCGACGAGCATCGAGGAGCGCGAGCCTGGCGCCGCCGCGGTGGCGGTGCCGATCGTGAATCGGAACGGCCACGTCGCCGCTGCCCTGTCCGTATCTGGCCCGGTGAGCCGGCTGTCCAGCGAAACGCTGAATGAGTTTGCTCCCGTGCTGATCGAAGCGGCGCGGGAAATGGGGCTGATGATTCCGTAAACAGACGTAAGCCCACTGAGGTTGTGAACGGATGAATAGAATAAGAAAACAAACGGTCTGCGTCATCGTTATAGAGAAAGCCCGTCATACCGGGGAAATCCGGTATGGCGGGCTTTTTTTAGATTATAGCATTTATGAATTAGAAATCAATGGCATCAGTGAAGTCAGTGAAATCAGTGCTCGATATGCTCTTCAAACCAGCGTACGATATGGGTCAGCCGGCGGGTGCGCAGATGCGGATTGCCGCTGCGGGACAGGTTGTGGTCGGCTCCCGGAAAACGGATAAACTGTGCTTCCTTGCCAAGGCGCTTGAGCGCCACGAACAGCTGCTCTCCCTGCTCGATCGGGCAGCGGAGATCCTGCTCCCCGTGCAGGATCAGGAGCGGCGTGTTCACCTGCTTCACGTAAGCGATCGGGGAATGCTTCCACAGCTTCTCCAGATCGTCCCACGGATTGCCCCAAATCTGGTCCTCGGTAAAATAGTACCCGATATCGCTGACGCCGTAGAACGACACCCAGTTGCAGATCGAACGCTGGGTGACGGCGGCCTGGAACCGGTCGGTATGCCCGACGATCCAGTTCGTCATGAAGCCGCCGTAGCTGCCGCCGGTGACGCCGAGCCGGGCATCGTCGATGTAGTCATAGGCGGACAGGACATAGTCCACCGCATCCATCAGGTCCTGGTAGTCGCGTCCGCCGTAATCGCCGCGGACCGTATTGACATGGACCTGGCCATACCCGTGGCCGCCGCGCGGGTTCGTGTAGAACACGGCAAATCCGGCCGCGGCGAGCAGCTGGAACTCGTGCATGAACGTGCAGCCGTACATCGCTTGCGGTCCGCCGTGGATTTCCAGGATGGCCGGCACCTTGGAGCCTTCCTTGAAGCCGACCGGCTTCATGATCCATCCCTGGATCGGCCAGCCGTCCGAGGCTTCGAAGCGGAAGGCTTCCGGCTCGCTCAGCACAAGCTCGCTGAACAGCTCCTTGTTGCAGTCGGTCAGCCGGGTCTCTTCACCGTTTGCCATGTCAAAGGCAAACAGATCTCCCGGATGAAGCGTATCTGCGGAAGCGAGAATCAGCCTGCCTTCCGGTGCCAGGGCGAACTGGTAAATTTCCCGGTCGCCGCCGGCGATGATCTCGTAATCGGAGCCGTCCAGCGCAAAGCGGGCGACCTTGACGCCGCCGTCCTCGCTCAGCTGCAGGAAGACGTGCTTGCCGTCTTCACTGAAGACGGGCGGACTGCCGGCTCCCGCGCGCATATCGCCAACGCAGGCGTGTCCGAGCTGTACGTCGAGGTCCTCATAGCAGGCGCGTGCCTCGCCGCCTTCACGGGAATCAGGTAGATGCGCGTCAGCGTGGCAAAGCCGCAGTTCAGGTCGTCGGCCAGCATCAGGATATGGCTGCCGTCCGGCGTGTAGGCGATGGCCCCGATGCTCAGCCGCCCGTCCGTCAATTGGCGGACGTTTCCGCCGTCCCGCTCCGCCACGAATAAATCGTTGGTCAGGCGGAGGTCCGGATCCGGGAAGGAAGCGGAGGCATGTGTGGCGGTATAGATGATGCGGCTGCCGTCCGGCGACCAATTGAACGAAGACACATCGAAGTCGCCCGAAGTGACTGGCGTACAAGCGGAAGTGGCAAGATCGTGAACGAACAGATGCGTTCTGCGGTCATTCCACAGTCCGGCGCCGTCGGCCTTGTATTTTATACGATGAATAATTTTTTCGTCCGGCTGTTTGTCCTTGCCGGCCTTCTCCGCTTGGGCTCCGGAGTCCGCACCGACGGCTTCATCGGCCGAAGGAGCCTCGGCGCGGAGCAGAAGGGCGCTGCCGTCGGGCGCCCATTTGAAGGCGCTGACGCCGTGCTTCAGCTCCGTTACGGCCTGGGCTTCGCCGCCGTGCGCGGGCATGACCCAGACTTGGCGGGCATCGCCCTTCTTGCGCAGAAAGGCCAGCCTGGAGCCGTCGGGAGACCATGCTGGCGAGGCGTCCTGCTCGCCGGCGGTAAAGGTGGTATCCTCCCGGCCGTCCGGCGAGATCAGGCGAATATGGGAGGTGTAGCCCCCATGCTGGTCGTTAACGGCTTTCATTATGTACGCGACGGCGCCGTTCTTGGGGGATACAGCAGGGTCGCTGACCCAATGCATCCGGTACAAGTCATCGGCGGTAATGGGACGTTTTTCACTCATGGACAGGGCCTCCTAAGCATGAAATTGGAATAGGTATGAAGCAATCAGATTCTAAACCACATTATCCCAGAGTTCCGGCGGGAAATCCATCCGGGGATCCGCGCAGGGGGAGAGGGCGTGACGACAAATCCACACATCCCCAACATCCCAAACATCGATGGGTTTACCAACCTCAATAGGAAGACACAAAAAACAAGCCCCTTGATCCGGTTCAAGGGGCTTGCCATGTATCTTAGTGGCGTTATTAGCTGGCGGCGTCTGGGCCATCTAGTGTCGGGGTTCCCGCTGCCGGCCGACGCCTTATGTCCGGTCTATTTCTGCTTGCCGATCCAGCTTGCGATCGTATCGATGATTGCCGGTGTCACGTTGGAAGGCTGCGCGTATTCCGAACCGGTGGAGAGGCCGTCATATTCGGCAAGCAGATGGTTTACTTTCGGGAATGACTTATACTCCACATCGGCACGGCCTTTTAATGCTTCCTTCCACTGCTCAAATTCATGCATCGGCACCTGCCAGTCGTTTTCGCCCTGCAGGACGAGCATGGGGCCGCTCTGCGTTTTGGCTAATTCGGCTGGCTTGTAATCCTTCTTATCGTACCACCAGTAAGCCGGTGGAATAGGAAAGCTCTCCGGCAGGTGCGAGACTGAATACTGCGGGTCGTCCAGCAGCTTGGCGGCCTGGGTCCACACAGCTGCCTGCTGCTCGTAAGGCGCAGGATCCTGACCCAGCTGTTTCACGCGAGAAACCAATTCCGCCTGCTGCTCCACGACAACGTCGATAAATGAAGAGCTCGGGCCGGAGAGCAGGATGGTGCCGGCGATGTTCCGGCCGGCATTGGCATCGGCATCAACGATGAGCGGCATCGCATAACCGCCTTGACTGTGCCCCGCCACGTAAATCCGGGCGGGATCGACGCCCGGGGTTTGGGTCAGCAGCTTCACCGCCGACAGTGCATCGTCAACCGTCTCTTCTTTGACGGTTAATTTCGGGTTGGCGGCGATTTTAAAGGTATGCTCAAACGTGATCTTGTCGTAGCGCAGGACGGCGATGCCTTTGGCGGCTAATCCCGCTGCCAGGTCGCGGAACGGCTTGGCTCCGCCGATGGAGGTGTCCCGGTCGTTCGGACCGGAGCCGTGAACGAGCACGACGGCAGGGAACGGTCCTTGGCCAGCCGGCAAGGTCAGCGTTCCGGGAAGAGCCCATTCCCCTTCGCCGATTTGGACCTCCCGTTCGGTATAAGCCTCCGGGCGATCATAAGCCGGGGGCCGGTATCCTCCCGCCGAGACCGGGCCGATATTCAGATCGTCCACCAGGCGGTCTGCATTCAGGCGAAGGGTGATCTGAAGCGGTACGGCCGCCGTCTGCAGTGTATACGCCACATTATGGTGGACGGCATTGTCGCTTTCCTGCTTGCCGCCTACTGACGATACTTGGCCGTAGACGCTCTCGTAGTTCTTCCACAGGCCGCTCAGCGTTTGAGCGGGCAGGGCCTGCTGCAGGGCGGGGCTCATAACCTTGGCCGCCTCAGCCCCGTTCCCGGCCCGCAAGGCCTGAAGGAACAGATCGGCATTGTCGGCGGCTTCAGAAGGGCCTTTGGCATTCTCTGTGCCACCTAATGCTGCCGACAGGAAGGCATCCGGAGCCATCGCTTGTTGGCCGGTAATCCGGACCGTTCCTCCGGCTGGCACGGTTTTGCCATTCAGTACGGCGGTGGAGCGCCCGATGGTCAGTACCAGCTTCGTACCTTCTTTTGTGACGGTCACCGAGTGCTGATTCGGGTCCCAGCTGACTTGGGCGCCCAATCGAACTGCGGTTTCGCGAATGGAGACGTAGGATGCGGCGTCCGGAGTTTCGGCAGCAGCCGCCGCAGGGACAGAAAGACTGATGGCGGTCAGGGAAGCAGCAGCTACCGCGCTTAGGGTTCGTTTCTTTTTCATAAACATTCCTCCTAAAGGGGATATCCCCGAATGTAAATATGACATATCGCGTTCCGGCGGGTTAACTTGCAACTCGGGCAGCGATGATGATCACAGCTAAGATACCGATCAGGAAAATCCAGGCGCCGGGTCTGCCGAAGTTGACCGTCCAGCCGATGCCCATACGTTTTTCCACGAACAGGGCGGGGTCCTGCGGATTGAAATAAATATTGCCGAGCTTCCAGTATTTATCATCATTAACGACATGCGTCGCCCCGGAACCGGAAGATGGACCGCCGATCCGCCGTCCGCCCTGGCCGGTGGAAAAGGCCAGCACGATGGCCAGCACGACGATCAGAAGGGGCATCATCAGGCTGACAAGCATCATAACCTCCCGGCTCAGCGGATAGATCATGTTGTACTGAACGAACGAGAACAGCAGCACCATCATGAGGCCGGCCGCGACGTTGAACATGGACCATCTGCGGCGGAAGGCAGCGTTACGGCGTACCGACTGCTGCGGATTGGCCGGGTCAAGCTGCTGCTTGCTGCGGAGGATCGACCAGTTCGTGGTCATAAAGATTCCGATCATGACAAGCTGCATCAAGTTCAGGCCGAGAACCGTCCGGTACGATTTGGCCGCCGTTCGGGTCACTTCGCCCTGCCAGTTGAACTTCATGTTCAGCGTGTCGGGGATTTTATCGTAGTAAGCCAGGGCCAGGGCGGCGCTGATCAATGCAACGGCTCCATGGATCAGAAACCATTTATTCGACCAGACCAGCTTGTTCCCGCTGCGGAATGACGTATCCACGGCCACGACGGAAGGGTTCAACGTCTCCTGGGGAAGCGTGGCTTTGTAACGTTTCATTTTCGTATAAAAAATCAGATTGATGACTGCCGAAGCGGCGATCAGCAGCACTACGAATCCTGAGATGATGGAAGGCTGCTGCTTTTCCGGCACAGTCAGCATGGCGAGGAGGCAGGCGATCAGCAGCACGCCATATGCGACTGAGCTGGTCCATACATACTGTCTGCGCATGCGGCGCAGCGGAGCGCTGTGATACACGGCTTCGCTGACCGATACGCCGAAGCTGACGGTTTCCCGCGTCAAATAAGGCATGCAGATCAGAGACAGCGACAGGGGAACGAACATGGCAATCAGAAACAAAACGGATATCCAGTACATTAGGCATTCTCCTTTGGTTCTTGGGTGATTTCGTCGTAAAAGCTTTCCACGACCCGCAGCAGCTCCGCTTTATCCATGCCCCGGCAAATGGCTTCGGCGATGACGGGTCTAAGCTGAGCTTCCTGTTTGTGCGTATAGTCCGGGGTGATTCCCGGCATGCCGTCGGGGTTCACGACGACCCCTTTTTGCCGGTGAATTTGGATAAACCCTTCCTGCTTGAGCAGCGTGTAAGCCTTATTAACGGTGTGCAGGTTCACACCGATATCCGAGGCAAGGCTGCGGACGGAGGGAAGATACTCGCCCGGGGCCAGCTGTTTGCTGGCGATCCCTTCGATGATCTGATTCATGAGCTGTGTGTAAATGGGCACGTCGGACTGCATATCCAACCGGATAATCAATGATGAGCCCTCCTTTCATCAACATGCTGCGTAGGTCGTATTTATTGTTAGAGTATGAACATCTGTTATACAACAAATATAACAGTTACGCATGTGATTGTAAATAGTTCGCCAACCCAGTGCACGTAAGATTGTAAATAGTTCACCAAATTAAGGTACGTATGACAGAAATCAGTTCGCCCGAATTAATGGACGCATGACTGAAATCAGTTCGCCAAACTAATGAACATATCGTTGTAAATAGTTCGCAGAACCATCGCGCGTATGACTGTAATCAGTTTTCAAAACTATTTTGACATAGTACCTTGCAATGCAAAGTACCTGGTGTTATTATTGTGACGAAGGGAGCGGACAAACGAAATGGAAATGTCGGAATGGACTTCACAGGTCCGCAGAGGCATCCTGGAATACTGCATTTTGCAGCTTATCGCCAAGCAGCCGAGATACGGATACGAGCTTGTGACGCTGCTGGATCAGTGGGAGCCGCTTGCCGTGACGGAGGGAACGCTCTATCCGCTGCTTCGGCGGCTGCTAAAGGATCAATACATCGAATCGTTCTGGAAGGAATCGGAGGCAGGTCCGCCGCGCAAATATTACAGCCTGACCCCTTCGGGGCACCAGCTGGTGGAGATGATGTCTGCGGAGTGGAACAAGATCAGCCGGAGCGTCGATCAAATTCAAATCTATGGAGGAGAGATCTTATGATCAGCCCATATGGAAGGTCTTATTTAGAGAAATTGAACAAGTACTTGGAGAAGCTTCCCGATGAAGAGCGGATGGATGCTGTTATGGAAATCGAGAGCCATATTGCAGAAGGCATCGCGAACGGGCAGCCGGAGGCGGCGATCCTGTCGCGTTTGGGCGATCCCCGCAAGCTCGCCAAGGCGTATCGGAGCCAGCACTTCATCGAGGGGCATCGGAGCGGATCTTTCAGCGATATTTTGGCTATGGCGTTGTTCTACTGCACGACAGGGCTGCTGAGCATCATGGTCATCCCGGTCCTTGCCGTGATTGCCTACGGCTTTGGCTTTTGCACCTTGTTGATTCTGGTCGCAGGCGTGATTCGTACTTTCGGCGCGACCTGGATCAGTATGGGCGTGCCCGGCATGGAGGTCCCGACGGAATACAGCATGGTGGTCGCGGCGATCGTTGGCGCCATCATTGGAGGGATCGCATACTTCAGCTGGATAGGTCTTAAAAAGTATATGGCTTTTTTGTCCACCCATTATCGAAGATCACTGCCGGGCGGCCGGGTGTCGGCATAAGTATTTGCAATTTTAATGTTAACCGGAACAGAGAAAGACCGTACGCATCATGCGCACGGTCTTTCTAATTTATACAGCTGATCGGCGTGATTGTGATTCCGCCTGGCGCCCGACTAGCGCGACCTTGGTGCATCAGCGGTTCTGGCTGATTTTCTCCTGCAAAATCTCTTGAAAGCTCCTATTCTTGTCCGTATCTTCCTTCACCGGCCGGTTAACGGGCTGCGGCTTAGGGTAAGACGGGTGATAGGGCATGATGCCGTGCATATGTATCATTCTCCAGGCCTCCTTATGCCAGGGATTTGGAAACAGATTTTCGTGAAGCAAGTTTAATGAAGTCTGATCCGAAGACGCAAAGTCCGTCACGGGGATTGTGTATCTTTTTTACCCCGTTGCTAGGTAAATGAAACATCAGATGACGTAGTGCCATGATTCCGGAATCGTGATTGGCGAACCGCCCCAGCTGTTGTAAAATTTAGTAAATCCAAACGAGGGGGGAAATCATGAGAACCGCTTGCATTCTAATGATCTTGTTTGTCCTGGCATTGGGAGGCTGCAGCAGCAGCGAAAAGGAGGATGAAAAGAAGTTGACCGTGGAGGATTTGGGCATCGTCAGCAAGGCGGATGGACGAAAGGTGTATTATGGAATGAAGCAGGCGGACGCTGAGGCCGTATTGGGACAGGGCAAAGAAAGGAGAAAGGGAGAGTTTGAATATGCCTTCGGTGTCTACGCATTTTATCGGGACGGCAAGGTTGCCGCTATCCGGCTCGAGGAAGAAGCGAAGGATCATTATAAAACTGCCTTAGATGCCGAGATCGGCATGCACAAAGACCAGTTCGAAAGTATTTACGGGGATGTTCATATGCCGACCATACCGGATTCCCAATTAACGTATGTTTTTGATATGAAAAAGCAGGTGCTTCTGAAGGAGAACAAGCCCAAGAACGATAAGGAAGCCAAAAATCTGCTGATCTTCAGTGCGCTGGAGTACGACGGAATCGTGGATACGATCGTCATCATCGACAGTTATTCAACGTCCCATGGTATCAAAGAATAAGCAGTATGATAAATAAAGCCCCGCAGGCCATGTCCATGGCACTGCGGGGCTTTACTATTTAACGATAATTATTGGTTGGCGATCATTTGACGCAGCACGGTTTGCAGAATGCCGCCGTTGTGGTAGTAATCCACGTCGACCATGCTGTCCAGACGGGCCGTTACCGGGAATTCGAACTTGGTGCCGTCTTCGCGTGTAGCGGTGACGGTCAGGCTCTCGCCCGGCTTGATGTCGTTGCTGAGTCCGACAATGTCGAACGTTTCGCGGCCGGTAAGGCCCAGGCTGCTCCAGCCATGGCCTTCCTGGAACTGCAGCGGAAGCACGCCCATGCCGACGAGATTGCTGCGGTGAATCCGCTCAAAGCTTTCGGCGATAACGGCTTTGACGCCGAGCAGGAACGTACCTTTGGCTGCCCAGTCGCGGGAGCTTCCCGTACCGTATTCTTTACCGGCAATAACGACCAGGTTCTGTCCGTTGTCCTGATACTTCATGGAAGCATCATAGATGGACACGACTTCGTCCGTAGGCAGGTAAGTCGTAACGCCGCCTTCGGTGCCCGGCGCCACTTGGTTGCGGATGCGGATGTTCGCGAACGTACCGCGCATCATGACCTCGTGGTTACCGCGGCGGGAACCGTAAGAGTTGAAGTCCTTGCGTTCAACGCCATGCTCCTTCAGGTACAGACCTGCAGGGCTGGTCGGCGAAATGTTGCCGGCAGGGGAGATGTGGTCCGTCGTGACGGAGTCACCCAGCAGGGCAAGCACACGTGCGGACTTGATATCCTCGATGTCGGCCAAGCCGTTTCCGAGATTCTCGAAGAACGGAGGGTTCTGAATGTACGTGGACTTGTCGTCCCACTCGTACAGCTCGCCTTCCGGAACCGGAATCGCATTCCAGCGCTCGTTGGCGGTAAACACGTTCGCGTATTTGCGGCGGAACGCTTCAGGGCTGACGGACAAGCCGATCGCTTCTCTGATTTCCGCGGAAGTCGGCCAGATATCTTTCAGATAAACCGGCTGGTTGTTCGGATCGTAACCGATCGGATCGTTCTGCAGGTCAATGTTGACCGTACCTGCCAGTGCGTAAGCGACAACGAGCGGCGGCGAAGCCAGGTAGTTGGCTTTAACCTGCGCGTGGACGCGTCCTTCAAAGTTACGGTTACCGGACAGCACGGCAGCGACGGTCATGTCGTTGTCGGTGATGGCCTGGCTCACTTCGTCCGGAAGCGGACCGGAGTTACCGATACATGTTGCGCAGCCGTAGCCCGCTACGTAGAAGCCCAGGGCTTCCAGCGGCTCAAGCAGTCCGGCTTTTTCCAGGTAATCCGTAACGACGAGGGAGCCCGGTGTCAAGCTGCTCTTCACGTATCCCGGTTTCTTCAAGCCGCGTTCCACGGCTTTCTTCGCCAGGAGACCTGCGCCCAGCATAACGCTTGGGTTCGACGTATTCGTACAGCTGGTGATCGCCGCGATAACGACTGCGCCGGTTCCCATTTCGCTGACGGATCCGTCTTTATGCTTCACGGACACTTTTTCTTCAATCTTGGCATCGCTGAGGCCGTATCCGCCTTTTTCGATCGGCGTACGGACGATGTCGTTGAAGGCGTCCTTCATATGAGTCAGCTCGATGCGGTCCTGCGGGCGTTTCGGTCCGGCAAGGCTCGGTACGACCGAGGCCAGGTCGAGTTCGATGATGTCCGTAAATTCAGGATCTTCGGTTTCCGCGGTGCGGAACATGTTCTGTGCTTTGTAGTAGGCTTCTACCAGAGCAACCTGCTCATCGGTACGGCCGGTGTTGCGCAGATAAGCCAGCGTCTCGTCATCGACAGGGAAGAAGCCGATGGTTGCGCCGTATTCCGGTGCCATGTTGGCTACCGTTGCGCGGTCCGCGAGGCTGATGTTGGCCAGACCCGGTCCGAAGAACTCGACGAATTTGCCGACAACGCCTTTTTTGCGGAGCATTTGGGTAACGGTCAGCGCAAGGTCGGTCGCCGTAGCGCCTTCCGTCAGGCTGCCTGTAAGTTTAAAGCCGATAACGTCAGGCGTTACGAAGTAAAGCGGCTGTCCGAGCATGCCCGCTTCGGCTTCGATCCCGCCGACACCCCAGCCGACAACGCCGAGGCCGTTGATCATCGTAGTATGGGAGTCCGTACCAACGAGGGAGTCCGGATATACGACCGTTTCTCCGTCGGTTGTTTTGGTCGCCGCCACGGATGCGAGATATTCCAGGTTGACCTGGTGAACGATCCCGGTTCCCGGAGGAACGGCGCGGAAATTGTTAAATGCCGTTTGGGCCCAGCGCAGGAAGCGGTAGCGTTCCTCGTTGCGCTCAAACTCCACTTGCATGTTGTAGTTGAGGGCGTCGCTGGTACCGAACGCATCAACCATAACGGAGTGGTCGATAACGAGGTCGACCGGAACGAGCGGGTTGATCTTCTTCGGATCCCCGCCGGCTTTCTTCACGGTGTCGCGCATAGCCGCAAGGTCGACGACGACCGGTACGCCGGTGAAGTCCTGCAATACGATACGGGCTGGAATGAACGGGATTTCCTTGTTATCGTCACGTCCTTCATTCCATTTGGCCAGCTGCGATACATGCTCCTGGGTAATGGCACGTCCGTCGAATTGGCGGACAGCGGCTTCCAGAAGCACCTTGATGGAGAACGGAAGCTTGGAAATGCTGCCGAGTCCCTGCTCCTCAAGAGCCTGCAGGCTGTAGTAACGGTAGGTTTTGCCTCCGACTTCCAGACTGCGGGCCGTGGAGAATTGATCCTTTGCTGTCATTACATGTACCTCCTTGATCGTAATTCGGTTCCTCTGCTTACTGTGGATCATCAAAACAGTCATCATTCAGGTGGCTTGGGTGAGAGCGATAAGGGCGATCACTTTGCCGTTTCTTGTTTCACTAGATGAAACATAATTTCAAAATAGTGAGGTTCGCTTTTAGTATACCGTTTACAAGCCGGGGAGTAAAGTACTTTTTGCGTCTATTTATATGAAGAGACCGAGGCGGCAAAAGTACGGGAAAACGTTCCCCCGATCTGCGCCGGGACTGGTTCAGCGCACTGGCGGGACGGCATGCGCAGCTTGTCCGCTTCCGGCCTTCCGGCGGACCTCCGCCGCGCGAAAATGGACCAGGGTTCATAGGTGCACCCTTTTTTTCATATAGTGGAATATACGCAGCCGAAACAACATATTTCGGGTTAACGAAACGGGTGAAAGGGGAATGCATGGGAATGGAGAAGGAATGGAAGCAGACGCTGTACGCCTATGTAAATCAATACAACCAGCATCAGATCGATTACCGGTCACAACATACAGATCAGGTCGTGACGGATCCGGCTTATTTATTGGCAAGGAGTGAGCGGGCTTCCCGGCTGTCACAATGGTATGCCGCAAGGGGGGCAAGGCCGCTTCGCAGCGAGACGAGGGCCAAGCTGCTGCGGACGATCCGCGATACCCCGAAGGAGGCGGTCATCGACGTGCAGCTGTATGTGCAGCTGTTCTACGAAAAGGGCGGCGTCAATCATGTGGAGGAAATGATCCAGCGGGAGAGGCTGACCCTGATCCGGGATGGGGACGCCTGGGTGATCGTGTCGGTGGAGCAGCTGACGCCGGAGAAGCATCCGGCCGCCGGCATCCCTGCCGTGCACACCGGGCAGCCGGCCTACGCCTATTCCAGCGGCGGGTCAAAGCCTTACCTGAACGCTGAGGTGCTGCAGGGCGGCCCCGGCCGCAAAACATCGCGCTACAACCGCGCGGCAGCGGCGGCTTATGCCGACGAGTGGTGGGAAACCAGCAATCCGGAGTTTGCCGTATTCGAGGTGGACTGCACCAATTACATCTCGCAATGCCTCTTTGCAGGGGGCGCTCCAATCCACTATACTGGTAAAAGAGAATCGGGCTGGTGGTACAAAGGATATGTCGGGAGCAAAGAGTGGTGGAGCTACAGCTGGGCGGTTTCGAACGCGCTGCAGTCCTTTTTGTCGTCAAGCAGCTGGGGGCTTCGCGGTGAGCTGGTGGAGCGGCCCGAGCAGCTGATGCTGGGCGATGTCATTTTTTATGACTGGGACGGCGACGGCTCCTTCCAGCACAGCACGATTGTCACGGCGTTTGATGCCGGCGGCAGCCCGCTGGTTAACGCCCATACGGTCAGCAGCAAGCACCGTTTCTGGGACTACAAGGACTCCTACGCCTGGTCGGAGAACACCGTATACCGTTTTTTACATATCCCGGACTACTTCTAAGCCATTATAATGGTATATGAACAGCGGCAGGAGGACACCTGCAATCATGAGGAAAAAGAGAGGTTTGGCATGGGGAACAACAAAACAACCGTAGGCCTTGTGTACGGCGGTAAATCAGGAGAACACGAGGTATCGCTGCAGACGGCCTTTGCGGTGATGAACGCCTTTGATTATGATAAATACGAACTTATTCCATTTTATATTACGAAGCAAGGCGAGTGGAGAAAAGGAACGACGCTGCAGGCTCCCCTCGGCAAGCTGGACCAGTTGAAGCTGGAACAGAGCCAGGAGGGCACGGAAGCGGCGCTGGGAGCGATTTTCAGCAGGCTGTACGGCGGTGAGGCCGGCATCGACCTGATGTTCCCGCTTCTTCACGGAACCTTTGGGGAAGACGGAACCATCCAGGGTCTGTTCGAAATGGCGAACATTCCTTACGTAGGCGCCGGAGTCCTGGCTTCCGCAGCCGGAATGGATAAGGCCGTAATGAAAAAGCTGTTTGCGCAGGCGGGCCTGCCTCAATGCGGCTACCGCTTTTTCACGAAATCGCAGTGGGAGCGCAGCAGCTTCAATCTGATCATGGGCGTCGAAGACGACCTTGGATACCCATGCTTTGTAAAACCGGCGAATTTGGGATCGAGCGTTGGCATCTCCAAGGCGAGAAACCGCGAGGAGTTGGAGCAGGCGGTTGAGCTCGCTTTCCGCTATGACCTCAAAGTCATCGTCGAAGAGTTTGTGGACGCGCGCGAAGTGGAGGTGGCTGTGCTCGGCAATGACGAGCCGATGGCATCTGTGCCGGGAGAAATTATTTCCTCCAGCGATTATTACGACTACGCGGCGAAGTATACGGATGGGCAATCTGAAATGGTCATTCCGGCTTCGCTGGATGCGGAGACGGCGGACCGGCTGCGGGAGCTCGCCCTGATTGCTTTTCAGGCGATCGAAGGCAGCGGCATTACCCGGGCCGATTTCTTCATCCGTAAATCGGACGGCGCCATCTTTATCAATGAGGTCAACACGATGCCGGGCTTCACTCCATACAGCATGTATCCGCTGCTCTGGCGTGAAACGGGCCTCGGCTATCAGGCGCTGCTGGACCGGATGATCGAGCTGGCGCTGGAGCGCTACAACAGCAAGCAGTCGCTGGTTTTTGCCAACGACATTTAACTTGGCGCTGCGAGATTGCTTGAGTGAAGGTCCGCCTGAATGAACGGTTAGACGTACAGCAACACCATATAAGGTATCCGGCCGGCTCTGCAGTATAGGCCGGGTACCTTTTCCATTTTAATCAGGAGAAGGAGATGAAATGATGGGTTTCCAGACCGAATTCAATTCCGTGTGCAAGTTCAAAAGCGACCAGGAGCTGTACGAGCTGCTCGAATACGGACGTGGCAAAATGGTCAAGCAGGGCTTCCGCGTCTTCCCGACAGGCCAGAAAGTGATTGCCTATACCCCAAACAACGTGGCGGTGGCAATCGTTAAGATCGTCGGCTGCATCGCTGAGATCAATTTTCAGGGGCAGGAGGTTACGGAGGTCGAAATGGAGCTCATCCGCAAGCTGACCGACGAGGAGTCGCGGATTCAGACCGATTTGGCTTACGAAATGTTTTTTGGGGAACATACTTCTTAAGGATGATTTTATAACCAAGAGGAGTAGAAGCCAATGATGAGGGTCCGTTTCGGATACGTGGCGATGTCAACTGTAATAAAAGATGCATCTCCCTCCAAAACGATGACGATGGCCAGTTTCACCAAACTGAACGACCGGGAGGCGGCCATTCGCAAATTGGAGCGGATCGCGGCCGAAAATTTGCATAACACGCTGCGGCTGCTGAAGCATAACAACGGCAGCGGCATTCATGTGTACCGGTTTTCTTCCAAACTGATTCCGCTGGCGACCCATTCGGACCTAAGCGATTGGAGCCCCTATGATGCCCTTCGCGAGCCGTTTGCCGAGGTGGGCCATTACGTCAAGCAGCATGACATGCGGGTGTCTTTTCACCCCGATCATTTCACGGTGCTCAGCACGCCGCGGGCCGAGGTGCTGGAGAGCTCCATTCGCGACCTCCGCCACCATGTCACGATGCTGAAAGCGATGGGACTGAACGCGACAGCGAAGAACAACATACATATCGGTGGAGCTTATGGTGACAAAACCGCTGCGGCGCAGCGGTTTGAGGAGCATTTTGCCGCGCTGGACGAAGACATCAAGCAGCGGCTGACGCTGGAAAACGACGACAAGACGTTTACGGCCGTCGAGACGCTTGAGGTCTGTCAGCATGTCGGACTGCCGATGGTGCTGGATATTCACCACCAATGGGTCAATAATGATGGGGAGAAGCCCTGGGAGCTGTGGCCGGACATCCTGCAGACCTGGTCGACGCCGCTGGCGCAGGCCGATGCGGCGAAGGACAAGCCGCTTCCGCCGAAAATTCACGTGTCCAGCCCCAAGAGCGAGTCGGACCCGCGCGGCCATGCCGATCACGTCGAGATGGAGCCGCTCTTGACCTTTTTACGGAAGATTGCGGGAGACACACCTGCCGTGGATGTCATGATTGAAGCCAAAGCCAAGGACGGGGCGCTGTTCAAGCTGATGGAGGATTTGCAGGCATATCAGGGTGACGGAGTGCGTATTCTGGATGGTGCGAGTATTGAGATTACACCCTAGATAAGGTTGATTTCTTTACGGGCATCACCTTTGGGGCCAATGTGGAAATCGGTTTCCCGGTCCGAATCGGGCGAAACTTTGCCGGAGTCTATACGTATAGTTTTAGGAGATAGAATCAGCGGTGTAACGTTATAAGCTGATCCACACGGGGACGGGAGCTGTGTTCATGAGTGTCTTGGCTCCGCCCGCGGACGGGGCCGTCCCAAAGTACAGATCTAATCAGAAAGTAGAGTGAATGCTTTGAACCAAGAGGGTAAGGTACCATATGTCGTAACCAGCAAGAGCTTTACGGCTGTAGCGATTAACGCCGCCTCGAAAGCAGGCGAATGGATTAAGAGTAAACTGGGCACGGTAAAACAGTTGGATACCAAGTCCGGAGCGCCGGATTTGGTCACTGAAGTGGACAAGGGCGCCGAGCAAATGATCCGCAAGCTGATTTTCACTCATTTTCCGGATCATGCGCTTCTTGGCGAGGAAGGGGTCGAGCCCGGGCCGGAGGCTTCCAAGAAAGCGCTTGAGCAGGCGCTGGACGAAGAATACTTGTGGATCGTGGACCCGGTGGACGGAACGACGAACTATGTTCACGGGTATCCGTTCTTTTCCGTATCCATTGCCTTGGCGCATAAAGGTGAAGTGATCGTCGGCGTCATTTATGATCCTTCACGCGATGAAATGTTTGTGGCTGAGAAGGGCAAGGGCGCTTATGTGCATGGCAAGCGCATGTCCGTTTCCCAGCAGGAAACGCTGAATGAGAGCCTTCTCGCAACAGGCTTTCCGGTGGGAAGAGATACGACGCTTCCGCAAAATATGGCCGGACTCAATTACCTTGCGCCGCGGGTGCGCAACATCCGCTCCGGGGGCTCTGCAGCCCTGCATCTGGCTTATGTTGCCAGCGGGCGGCTTACCGGTTACTGGGAAGTCGGCTTGAACGCCTGGGACCTGGCGGCCGGATCGCTGATGATCACCGAGTCCGGCGGCAGCATCACGGATACGCTCGGCAATCCTTATCATCTGGGCGTACGCCATGTGGTCGCCACGAACGGGCTGATCCAGCAGGAGCTGGTCGGCGCATTGAAGGAAGCGAAGGGGACCGGCGAATAGTTCGGAGACTCAGAGGCTGAGCTTGACTGTCAGGCTGTTTCATTAGGCTTGAATCGGGTTAACCAAACAAAGGACGTAATCGATCTTATTCACGCGGTGGCAGGCCACCGGTACAGCGCAAAGGAGTGTCAACCCATGAGTGAGAAGGACAATTTGGAGCGGCAGCTCAGTGACATGCTGACCGAAGGCGAGCTGCAGCAGCAGCAAGACCGTGAAGAGAAGGAGCGCGAGCTCATTTCTCCGAGATATGAAATCCGGATCCAGACGAAGATGGACCCGATCGTGGAAGAAACGAAGATTTACCGGGGCATGGCGAAGGAGCTTGATGACCGGTATGATAAATATATGAAGAGAGCCGAAGGGGACGGAGCTTCCGAAAGCAAATCCCTGGAGGACGGGAAGTCGTAGAGAACAGTATCGCTTGATCATTCCAAATTAGACCTGTGTGGCAGCTGCCGGTTCCGGCAGATAGGCCGTACAGGTCTTTTGTCGTTTGTTAAGGACTCCGAAATTTACCTCCAAGCTGAGATTCCTCTCCAACATACTTTCCCAACACTTTGTACAGCGCATCCCCACCGTAATAATTTCAACCCTAAATCGCAATATTGCCTCCTCAAAATTTGGAAAGCGATCCGGTAGACTGATCCTTGTAAATCAACCTATTTTCGAGAGGGGCATTAAACAAATGAGAAAAGGCAAGAAATGGCCGGTCATGCTGCTTGCGCTCATCCTGATGGTATCCTTGTCCGCCTGCGGCGGGGGCAGTAAAAGCGGCAGCGGTTCCTCAGAAGGAACGGCGGAGCCGGCGGCCACGACGGACGATTCCTCAAAGACGAGCTCGGACGAGAAGATCGAGCTGTCCTTCTGGTCGCTCGGCACGACCAACTATGAGGAGCTCGGCAAAGAATACACCAAAGAGCATCCCAACATTACGATCAAATTCCAGAACACCTCCGACCAGACTGCGCACCATAACAACCTGACGACGGCTTTGTCCGCCGGATCCGGAGCTCCGGACATCTTTATGCTGGAGATCGGCTTCATGGAGCGGTTCATTACGGCGGAAGACAAATTTTACAACCTGAATGATTTAGGGGCTAAAGATATCGCCGCCAACTACCTGGACTGGAAATGGAAGCAGGGCTCGTCCAAGGACGGCAGCTTCCAGATCGGGCTTCCGACCGACATCGGCCCGACCGTCGTGTATTACCGCACCGATTTGATGGAGAAGGCGGGGCTGCCGACCGATCCGGAAGAATTCGGCAAGGCGATCGATACGTGGGATAAATTCGCTGCCGTGGCAAAGCAGTTCAAAGAGAAAACCGGCAAGCCATTTGCGGATTTGACGGATCTGGTCTACAACGGCGTTCGTGACCAATCCGACGGCGAAATCTATTTCAGCAAGGCGGACGGCTCCTTCATCGGCGACAAAAACCCGATGGTGAAGAAAGCCTATGACTTTACGGTCAAAGGCATTCAGGAAGGCTGGATCGGCAATACGCTGCTGTGGTCTCCGGAATGGGGTCAGGCGACCAACGACGGCGGATTCGGCGTCATGCTTGGACCGGCTTGGATGGCCGGCAACATCAAGACCAACGGACCGGACTCCTCCGGCAAGTGGAGAATTACACAGCTGCCTGAAGGCGCGGGCAACTGGGGCGGTTCCTTCCTGACGCTGCCGAAGCAGGGCAAGCATCCGAAGGAAGCTTACGAATTCATCGCCTGGCTTGACAGCAAGGAGAATCAGCTGGAATCGTTCAAATCCAAAGGCTTGATGCCTTCGATTCCTGCTTTGTATACGGATGCGGCCTTCACCGGCTTCAAGGACGACTTCTTCGGCGGACAGGCGACGGCCGTGGAATACGGTAAAGCCGCACAGCGCGTCAAACCGGTCTACTACGGTCCGCTGCATGACCAGACGGATACGTTCTTCAAGGATGCGCTGAAAAACGTCCTCGAGAAAAAAGCCGACCCGGCCAAAGAATGGGACGCTGCCGTCGAGAAAGCCAAAACGCTGGCGGAACGCAGCTAACCATTTTTCGGAAATTCAAATGTAGCATTAAGTCTGCATCCAAATTCGTCAGGACGGCCGCAGGGCCGCGCCTGGCGGGTTTGGATGATCCTATGAGAACCGCGGAGGTGCAGCATGGCAGAAACCGTAATCGCTTCGCAGGCCCGGAGCAGCAAGAAGCCTTTTCTGACGGAGCAAAGGCGGAGCCGGATGACAGCCTATACGTTTATTTCGCCTTTTTTTATTTTGTTCGCCATTTTCGGGTTGTACCCAATATTCTTTACGATTTATTTATCCTTCTACAAGTGGGATGCGCTCGGCCCGATGAAATACGTCGGGATGAAAAACTACGACCTGATCACGAGCGATCCGACCTTCTGGATCTCGTTCACCAATACGCTCATCATGGGCGTGATGGGCACCGTCCCGCAGCTGATTATTGCGCTTCTGCTGGCGGTGATGCTTAACTCGGCGATGACCCGGTTCAAGAAGACGTTCCGGGTTCTCTTTTTCATGCCCAACATTACGTCGATCGTTGCTGTGACACTCGTATTCAGCACCCTGTTCGGCAACAACGGCATGATCAACTGGATGCTGAACGGCCTGGGGCTGGAGAGCGTGGCCTTTAACTCCGGCTGGTGGGGCGTCAAAATCGCCATCTCCACCATGGTCATGTGGCGCTGGACGGGCTACAACGCGATCATTTTCTTGTCCGGCCTGCAGAGCATTCCGATGGACCTGTACGAAGCCGCGCGGATCGACGGGGCGAACCGCCGCCAGCAGCTGGCTTACATTACGCTGCCGCTGCTAAAGCCGTTTATCGTCTTCGTGACGCTGATCTCGACCATCGGCGCACTCCAGCTGTTTACCGAGCCGTACGTCTATTTGGGGCAGTCCGGAACGGGATCGACCCGCCAGGAAGGGATCACGATGGTGACTTATTTGTACAGCGAAGCCTTCCGCAACGGATTTTTCGGAACGGCGGCGGCCACGGCGGTCATGCTGTTTATCATTACGATCATCTTCTCCATGATTAACATGTGGGTGTCGGGACGGATGAACGGAGATACGGAAGGTGGTAAGGCATGAGTTCACTTCATACAGCTTCTTCCCGGACGCCGGGGGATACGGGAATCATCGGCAAAACGCTCTTTTACATTTTACTCGTGCTCGGGGCGCTGGTCTCGATCTTTCCTTTTTACTGGATGTTTGTCATTGCGACGAATGACCGCGGGGCGGTATTTCATATTCCCCCGATGCTGTCCATCGGCGGCGAATTTCTGAACAATTTCCAGCGGGTGCTGGAGCGGACGGACTTCTTTCGCGCGTTGCTCAATTCGCTCTTTGTCTCTTCCATGGTGACCGTGTCGGTGGTGTTCTTCTGCACCTTGGCCGGATACGCTTTTGCCAAGTACGATTTTCCGCTGAAAAATGCGCTCTTTTACTTCGTGATCGCGACCCTGTTCGTGCCGACCCAGCTGAGCGTGTTACCGACGTACATCATCATGGCGAAGCTGCACTGGATCGATACGTACAAGGCGCTGATCGTGCCGGCGATGGTGAACGCCTTCGGGATCTTCTGGATGCGGCAGTATATTTCCACGGCGGTCCACTCCGAGCTGATCGAGTCCGGACGGATCGACGGCGGCGGGCACTTCCGGATTTTCTGGAGCATAGCGGTCCCTGTCATTACGCCGGCCATGGCGACGCTTGGCATTCTCAATTTTATGAACGTCTGGAACGACTTCTTCTGGCCGCTCGTTGTGCTGAAGAACAGTGAGCACTTTACGATCCAAATCGCACTGCAGCAGCTGTTCTCTAACCGCGACGGGCTCGATTACGGCATGATCATGTCCGCGACGTTTACGGCGACGCTGCCCCTTCTGATCGTGTTCCTTCTCTTCAGCCGCTGGGTCATTGCAGGCCTGACCTCCGGGGCGATCAAGAGCTGATTCACCTAAAATCTGCCAAACACGAAGGAATTATTTCATGCCATGAAGAATGAATAGATCTAAAGACATAGAAGCAGGAGGCAGGAGGACCCAAGTGCCATGAAGCTCCGCCGCAAAATATTACTGGCTATTATTCTTCTGGTGTTCATACCGGTCATCATCATGGGCGTGGTCACCTATTACAACTTTTCCAGCGCCATGGAGAAGAAGTCGAACAATTTCTACTGGATTTCGCTGCTGGAGACGGACCGCAAGCTCAAGTTCGCCTTGAATGAGATCAACTCCGTCTCCAATGCGGCGATTACCCAGCCGGTCATTCAGCAGTTTCTGAAAAATCCGGATGTAAGTGTGACGTACGACCGCAAGCAGGAGATCAACAATCTGCTGATCAACCACCCGATGATTACTTCGTTCAGCCTGTACTCCACCAGCCAATTGATCTATCAGTACAATGCGCCGATGTCATTCGGCGATTTGAAGCGGCAAACCTGGTATGCGTCCATGCTGGGCGCCGAAGGGCGTCCGGTATGGTCCGGGCCGGGGGAGAACGGTTCGGCGGCAGCGGGCCGTCCCGTTATGATTCATGCCCGCGTCATCAAAGACTACTACTCGCTGGAGACGATCGGTTATCTGGTCATCTATGTGAAGCCGGATATTTTGGATCAGGTATTCTGGGAAGCTGCGACGTTGAAGAACGGGGACATTCTGCTGGTGAACAAAGAGGGCAGCGTCGTATTTAACAAATCCGGAGACCGGATCGGGGAGAACATCTCTTTTCCTTTTCTGTCAGACACGTACACCAAGACGAAGGACTATTACGTAGATTCGTTTCATCATGAAAAATCGCTCATTACCTTTCTGCCGTCCCACAACGAACAGTGGTATCTGGTTGCGGTGACGCCGCTGAAGCTGATTCGTTCTGAATCCGTTTCCATTCGGAATATCGCCATTATTTTAGGTCTGTTTTCTTTGCTGTCGGCACTTTGGTTCGACCAATTTTTTATCCGCAGGCTGGTCCGCAGCCTGATCAGCGCCGTAAACGGCATGAAGCGGGTTAAGCAGGGCATCTTCGTGCCGATCACATCCCATACGCAAAGCGATGATGAAACCGATCTGCTGATCGACGGCTTTAACCGGATGAGCTCGCAGATCCAGGAGCTGATCCAGCAGGTCGAGACGGAGCAGACCCGCAAGAAGGAAGCCGAGCTGCAGGCGCTGGTGGCCCAGATCAATCCACATTTCATTTACAATTCGCTGGAATCGATCAACTCGATGGCGGTGCTGGCTGGGAACCGGGATATCAGCAAAATGGTCATTTCCCTCGGCAAGCTGCTGCGGATCAGCATCAGCGAGAACCAGGAGCTTATTCCGCTGTATATGGAGTTTGAGCATGTGCGCCATTATTTGAACATTCAGAAATACCGGTTCGAAGACCGGTTTGACTATGAAATCGACATTCCCGAGACGCTGCGATCATATATGACTCAGAAGCTGATCGTACAGCCGATTGTTGAAAACGCTTTGTACCACGCCATTGAGCCGATGGAGGACAAAGGATATATCCGCATCCAGGCCATTGAAGCCGGCCGGGACATCGTCATCGACGTGACGGACAACGGGCCGGGCTTTGACCCGGAGTCGCTGCTTCGTATTTGGAACAAGGAGTCCGCCGGATCGAAAAAGTACCATGACAGCGGCGTGGGCCTGAAAAACGTCCATGAACGGCTGCGGATCCGGTTCGGAGGCTATTACGGCATCCTCATATGCTCCTCTCCCGGCGGCGGATCGGTCGTCCGGATCCGGGTGCCGAAGATTATGCCATAGGACCGGTGCGTCAGGGGAGGAGAAAAACGGATGTTAAGAAGAAAACTGCGAAGCTGGGGCTGGGTGCTCCTCTATGCGGTCGTACTGACCGGCACGGTCGTCGTCGTGGCGCATGCCAACCATGAGCCGATCGAGGAGGACGCCACCGATAAGGTCACGCTGACCTTCCGGCATTTCTGGATCAGCGAGCATGACCGGCCGATGCTGAACATTTTTGAAGATGTCGTGCGCGAGTTCGAGGAGGCCCATCCCAACGTCAAGGTCAATTTTGACGGGATGGATCAAACGATCCACCGGGAGCAGAAGCTCAAGAGCGAGATGGTGACCGGCACGCCTCCGGACATGTTCGTCCTGTTTGGCGGCGCCGAGATCGAACCGTACGTCAGGTCGAACCGGCTGCTCGATTTGACGAAGTTCGTGAACGGCAACCACCTGGAGAACGAATTTAAAGATTTGAAGCTGTGGACCTTCGACCGCCATGTCTACGGCCTGCCGATTGAAGGCAACGCCGAGCCGCTGTATGTGAACGCCGCCCTGTTCCGCAAGCTCGGGATCGCCATTCCGGAAACGTTAAGCCAGTTAAACGAAGCGGTGGACGTGCTGCGGCAGCACGGCTATATCCCGTTTGCCCTCGGCAACGAGGAGCGCTGGCCGGCGGCTATTTTTGCCCATTATTTAATGGACCGCTACGGCAATCCGCAAATGATCGAAAACCTCGTCGAGGGAAACAGCGGCAGCGCGTTTCAAAATGCGGCTTATCTGAAGGCATTTAACCAGATCGAGGCATGGGCGGAAAAGGGGGCATTCGGCCCCCATCCCAACGATATCTCGACCGAAGAAGCGATCGATCTGTTCAGCCATGGCAAAGCGGGCATGTATTTAAACGGCAACTGGGACATTACGCTGTTTCATAACGAACGTGCGCCGGCCGATTTTCAGAACGATATCAAGGCGATTCCGTTCCCGTCCCTTGAGCCGGGCGGCTCCAAGTCGCTTGCGGGAGGTTATACGATCGGGATCGGTTTATCTTCCAATTTAAGCGAAGCGCAGAAAAAGGCGGCCTTGGAGCTGATGAAGAGCTTGTACACGACCGAAGTGCAGGAACGGATTGTGTACGAGGGCCTGCGGATTCCGTCCATGCGTATTCCTTTTGATGCCGAGCGGACCGGGCCGGTTTTTCCGCAGGTGACCGCCTTAATGGAGCAGGACCCGCAAACCTTCGTTCCTTATGACAATATGCTGTCCCCGGAAGTGAACAAATCGTTTCTGGCGGTCATCGCAGAGATGATGCACGGGGGCATTTCGGCAGGAGACGCATTGCAGGAGCTGGACGTCTCCTCACAGCAGTACTGGAATCTGAGGCGCAGCACGGCGGTGAAATGAAAGGAGGGATAGGAAGTGGAAGGTTCAGGCCGGCATTACACAGCCATATTGGTGGATGACGAACCGATCATTCTGCGGAGTCTGAAGGCTGCCATCCCCTGGGAGGAGCTGGGCATCGAGGTGGCCGGCGAGGCGAAGAACGGGGAAGGGGCGCTCGACCTGGTCCGGGAGCATGCGCCGGACATCATCATCAGCGATATCCGCATGCCCGGCATGGATGGCATTACGCTGATGAAGGAAGTGCTTACGGGCAATCCTGGACGCATTTTCATCGTGATCAGCGGTTATGGCGAATTCGAATATGCCAGGGAGGCGCTTCGGCAGGGGGCTTTCGACTATCTGCTGAAGCCCATCGATCATGACGAATTGACAGAGATGCTGAAGCGGGCCGCTGCCCGGCTGGACGCGCGGCGGGCCGACGACAGGCTGCTGCACTCGGTTCAGGTGCTGTCCGTGATGGCCCGCGAGCGGATGTACGCGGAATGGATCGAGGGCAACGACCGTCCGCGCGGACCGCTGGCGTGGCTGGAGAGCCATGAGCTGGATGAGGACTACTTTATGGCCGTTGTGCAGCTGGATCATTACCACCAGCTGAGCGAACGGTGGTCGATGGCCGAAAAGCGGCTGTGGCTGTTTGCAGTCCGCAACATTTTGGAGGAGTGGTCGCAGCAGTACGGCTGCCTGGCGGTATTTCCTTTTCACAGCGGAGAATGGATCGTGCTGTTCCCCGATGCGCTGCAGCCGCGGAAAATCACGCTTGGCCACGATCTGATCGACCGGATCCGTACGTATTCCAAGCTGAAGTGCTCGGTGGGCCTCAGCCGGACGACCCGGGGAATCCATCAGCTGAGCAGAGCCTATGACGGGGCAGCCCGGGCGCTGTACCAGCGCTTTTATTCCGAGCAGGAGGGTGTGTTTGCCGATACGGAACATGAGGATATGGCCGGGCATCCGGATTTAAAATATCCGAAGCATCTGGAATCACAGCTGCTGGACGCCATCCGGACGCTCGATACGGGGCGCCTGAACGCATGCTGGGATGAGATGAAGGGATATCTGGAAGAACAGGCCTATCCGAAGGAGGAAGCCGAGCGGATGCTCATTGAGCTGACGATCGTCCTGTGCCGCCAGCTGGAGCAGGGAAATCCGCCGATGGATTGGCGCCTGGACGGCCTGATTCATGAGCTGCATGACCAGGGAAGCCTGCATGACGCGATCGCTCTGCTTAAAGAAGCATTTGCGGTGCAGCTGACGGATCACCTGAAAAGCCAGCACCGGGAAGACGGACCAACTGTGGTTGAAAAGGCGAAGCAGTATATTTCGAACCATTATCATCAAGATCTCAGCATCGAGGAAGTTGCCGAAGTCGCCGACCTGAGCATTAGCCATTTCTGCACCTTGTTCAAACAGGTGTCGGGCTATACGTTCCTTGAGTATTTAACGGAGTGCCGGATGGAAAAAGCCAAGTACATGCTGAGCCATACGAGCGTAAAAGTGTATCAAATCGCGCCGCTGGTGGGGTATCAGGATCCGAAATATTTTACCCAGGTTTTTAAAAAGGCCACGGGCCAAACCCCGACGGAATATCGCGAATCGCATGCCGCCATTTCGGGGAAAAACTAATCCCCCAAACCGGTAAATGGTGGTAAACTGAAGTTAGCAAGCAAGCCTTTGGCGTCCTGCCGGAGGCTTGTTCCATTGAATAAGGAGTGATCACATGCTTCGTACTGTTCACAAGTACATAGGCTCGCTGTCCGTTGCGCTGCTGTCTTCGGCACTGGTGCTGAGCGCGGCGGGAGCGGCACCCGCTTCTTCACCGCAAGCGGCGGCGAAAGAGCCCTACCGGATCGTCGCCTTCGGCGATTCGCTAACCGTCGGCTATGAGCCCGGCAAGGGAGAGAAGGACGTTCCTTACGGTTTTGTGGACCGCCTGCAGGAGCAGGGGCTGCTTCACGGCCGGACGGAAACGCTGAACGTGGGGATTGCCGGGCTGAAGAGCCAAGGGCTCCAAAACTTTGTGGAAGCCGTCGCAGCCGGACAGCCGATCGGTGCCGAGGCGATTCAGCCGAACCTGCCGGATCCCCGGACCGCCCAGATCGGCGCAGCGGCTCCACAGACTCAAGCGGCCGTGAAGGCCGCGGACGCCATTACGATCACGATCGGCGGCAACGACATGTCCCAGCTGCTTGAGACCGGGAGCCAAATGACGGACCAGCAGCTGTCCGACCGCGTACAGGAGCTGTTCAAGCTGTACTCGGACAGCATGAAGGTCGTGCTGGACGACCTGCACGGCTTGAATCCGGACGCGCTGATCGTGGTCGCCGACCAGTACCAGCCGATGCCGGAAATCGCCGACAAGGCGCTGTATCCGAAGCTGGGGCAGGCGGCCCAGGCTTTTACGGACGTCATTGACAAGATGGCGGCCTCCTACCAGTCGCAGGGCGTCAATGTCAAGGTGGCCCATGTGGCCAAGGAGTTCGTCGGCGGCGAGGGCACGATGACGCATATCATCGCGGATCGGGACATCCACCCGAACCAGATGGGGTATGAAGCGATGGCCAAAGTCTTCTCCGAAGTGATCTGGGGCGGCTACACCAAGCTGGCTGTTCACGAGGTGGGCGCGCCGATGGGCATTATCGTCGGCGGTAAGGAGCTGAACACGCCTTACAAGCCGGTCATTAAGAACGGCGCAAATTTCGTGGCTATCCAAGACATCGTGAACGCGGTCGGCGCCACTTCTAAGTGGGACGGCAAGACGTCCAGCGCGACGATCAGTTACGCGGGCAACACGGTCGTCATCACGATCGGCGCCAGCTCCGTGAAGGTAAACGGCCAACCGGTCGCCGTCGGCGCACCGGCATTCCTTAACAAGGTCGGCAAGGAATCGAAGACGTACGTACCGCTGGCAGCGCTGGCGCAAGGCCTCGGCTTCGATGTCCAGTACGTGGCGAAGCTGAGAACGGCATTTATCAATCCATAATAAGCACGAGAAGGGCTTCCCCGGATGGGGGAGCCCTTGTTTATTGCGGAGGCTTCGAAGCTGTAATGCTTGAGGGTGGATGCTCCGAAGCCTGTAATGCTTGAGAGCGTGCGCTCCGAAGCCATCCTGCAGGCCCGCTGCGCGTCCGGCTCATGCTTCCGACCGCTGTTGCTCGCGAATTTCTGGGAATGGACGATGGGGAAGAAATTCGCTCACAAAGGCGGCCGCTCCGCTGGAATCGGGGAAGTGGAGGTAGCTATGCCTGCTGCGCTAAGGCACCTAATTACGCAAGGAGAGCATCGCTCGGAAGCTGTTAAGACAGCGGCGCTCCCGAGCTCAGACCTCTGGTGGGATTTCTCCGATGCCCACATCTCTGGTGGAATCGCTCCGAAGCCTTCTTGTAAGCCCGCTGCGCGTCCGGCTCATGCTTCCGACCGCTGTTGCTCGCGAATTTCTGGGAATGGACGATGAGGAAGAAATTCGCTCACAAAGGCGGCCGCTTCCGCTTCTCCAGCATGAATCCGGCCGCTCCGCTGGATTCGGGGAAGGGGGAGCCATGCCTGCTGCGTTAAGTCAACTAATTAGGGCAGGGAGAGCATCGGCTCCGAAGCCTGTGAGAGCAGAGCCGACTGGTGCCCAACTTCTCTGATTAAAGCCTCTTTATAGCCCCTCCCTGATCCCTGCTCCTGCTGCCGCAACCCGGCAGGCAGGAGCCCCTACAGCATCAGCTATCGCATCTGCTGCCACTCCGTATTCTCAAAACCCGCTTCTACTTTTCTCCATTCGAACGCACCGGATCTGCCCGTACTCTTTACGCTGCAACTACCCGATGCACCGGCCAACCAGCTTCAGGCCCACGCCCATGCGACGGTGCACCGCTTCCACGACCAAACCGCTGGTTTCGGGCGAACGGCGGAGACCCCAGCAGGAGCCTCCCTTACCCGATCACCAGCACAACCTTGCCCTGGCCGTGCCCGCTGGCCAGCTCGCGGTGCGCCGCGGCGGCCTCTTCCAGCGGGAAGGTCCTGCGGACGCGGACCTTCAGCTTGCCCTCGGCGCAGAGATCCGCCAGCTCGGCCAGCCGCGCGGCCGAGCGCTGGTTGCGGATCATGCGGACGCCGAGCTCCGCTGCAAGCTCGCCGTCCACGATCGTGCCGATGCGCTCCCTGTCCGGGACGAGGTCCACGGACACGCGGAGCGCATCCCTCCCGGCGGCGTCGAGGGCTGCATCGACGCCGCCAGGAGCAAGGGCACGCACCCGCTCGCCCAGGCCGGGGCCGTAGGCGACGGGGATAGCCCCCAGGGCGCGTAGGTAGTCGTGGTTCCGCTCGCTGGCGGTACCGATAACCGTGGCGCCTAGGGCGCGGGCAAGCTGGACAGCCATGGTGCCGACCCCGCCGGCGGCGCCATGGATCAGGACGGTATCGCCCTCCCCGACGCGAAGCTCCTGCAGGGCGGTGTGGGCGGTCTGTCCCGAAGCTGCGAGCGACCCGGCTTCTGCCCAAGGGATGCCCGGCGGCTTACGTACGATTTGGCTGGCGGGAACGACGACGTATTCGGCGTAGCTGGCCAGCAGAGCCCAGCCGATCACGTCATCGCCGGCCGCGAAGTCCGTTACGTGGTCTCCGGCCTGCTCGATCGTTCCGGCGAAGTCATTGCCGAGAATTTGCGGAAACCGGATGCTTAGACCAGGCGGGATCCATCCCGTTTCCCGAACGGCCAGGTCGAACGGTTGAACGCCGGCCGCTTTTACGCGAACCCTGACCTCATCAGGGCCGGGTAAGGGGAGCGGCACATCCGCCGTATGCAGTACGTCTGGCGGACCGAACGCGCGGATCACCGCCGCTTTCATGGTCTGTTGTTCTGTCATGCTATCGATCATCCTTTCGGTCATTGAATATAGTGATATCCAGAGCTTTTATTTCATGCCTCCTGCGGTGAGCTTGAGCAGCCTCTCTCGCCTTCGGCCTGTATTTATTCTATAATCGATCATAAATAATAAAAAATATATATAATGCTATTTATTAATAACCTTTGGTATATAAGGAGGGGGTCTTAATGGAGCTGCTGCAGCTTCAATATTTTCGCAAAGTTGCCGAACTTGAGCACATGACCCGTGCGGCAGAGGAGCTGCGCATTGCCCAGCCTGCCCTCAGCAAGACGATTTCACGGCTGGAGGAGGACCTGGGCGTGCCGCTGTTTGACCGGAAGGGGCGGCAGATCCGGCTGAACGCCTTTGGCCGGGCCTATCTGCGGAGGGTAGAGACCGCGCTGAACGCCCTGGAAGACGGAAAAAGGGAACTCGAAGATCTGGCGGGAGCGGAGAAGGGCAGGGTGAATCTGGCGACGACCACGCATAAATGCTTCTCCGACCGGATCGGAGATTTTCTGGGGATCCATCCGGAAATCCGGCTGCAAATTTCCCAGGCGGGAGAGCAGGAGAAGCGGGATAAGCTGTTGAGCGGGGAACTGGACCTGTGCATCACGTTCCCACCGATCGAGCAGCCGGGCATCAAGGGAATTTCCTTTTTGACGGAAGAAATTTTGCTGGCAGTGCCTTCGTCACACCGGTTTGCGGGCCGCAGCAGTATCCGGTTAAGCGAGGCGGCGGGGGAGGCTTTTATTTGCATCCAGAGCAGCAATCCATTTCGGAAAATGACGGATCAGTTTTGCAGGCAGGCCGGGTTTGAGCCGGATATTGTGTGCGAGGTGGATGAGCATTCGGCCGTTGGCCATTTTATCCGGGCGGGGGTAGGCATCGCCTTTATCCCTGAGACGCTGGTAGATCGGATCGGATTTTCGTTTCATGTGCTGCGGATCGAGGAACCGGTCTGTCGGCGTACTTACCAAATCGCATGGCAAAAGGAGCGCTATTTATCCCAAGCTGCGCGCGAATTTCGGGACTTCCTGGTCCAGAGCTTTTAAAGCGTGCCGCTTCGTTATTACCAATCAAAAAAACCGCCCAAGGAACGGCTTCTGCCGTATCACCTTGGACGGGTATTCTCCTATGGGCTAACCGGAGGGTTCCGGGCAGCCCATTTTTATGGCTATTTTATCTCCGGTCAAAATAGTTGATCCCCATAGCCTCCCGCACCTCGCCCATCGTTTGGCGCGCGGCCTCGCGGGCTTTGGTGGTACCTGCCATTAGAATGTCGTCGATGTCGCCGGAACGCTGTTCATACCGGGCGCGGCGTTCGCGGATCGGCTCCAGCACCTCTTCGATCGCCCCGGTGATTTTAGCTTTGCAGGCGGCGCAGCCGAGCGTGCCCCGGGTGCACATGTCATGAATATTGCCGCTGTCCTCCGGGCGAAAAATCCGGTGATACCCGTAAATTGTGCAGACCTCCGGATGGCCGGGATCGGTTTTGTGCACGCGCGCCGGATCGGTTGGGGCCTTGCGAATCCGGCTGCTGACCTCGTCCGTGGTGGAATCGAGGGAGATGGCGTTGCCGAGGCTTTTGCTCATTTTGCTTGAACCGTCGAGCCCATCCAGCCGTTCACCTACGATGATTTGCGGCTCAACCAGGACGGGGGCGTACAGCTCGTTAAAGCGCCGGACGATTTTGCGCGTCTGCTCGATATGGGGGATCTGGTCATCGCCGGCGGGAACCAGGGTAGCTTTGCAGAAGGTGATGTCCGCCGCCTGGCTGACCGGGTAGCCGAGGAAACCGTAATACAGATCCTCGTATCCGCGCTCGGCCGCTTCGCTCTTGATCGTCGGGTTGTGGCGCAGCGAGCTGACCGACACGAACATCGAATAAAGCACCGTCAGCTCGGCTATCTCGGGGATCATCGACTGCACGAACAACGTCGCACGATCAGGGTCAATGCCTACCGACAAATAGTCCAGCGCCACCTGGCGCACGCTTCCCGCCAGCATTTCCGGCGTATGAAAATGGGTGGTCAGCGCCTGCACATCCGCCAGCATGATATAGGTTTCGTACTGCTGCTGAAGCTGCACCCGGTTCTTCAGGCTGCCGACGTAATGGCCGAGATGCAGCTTGCCGGTCGTCCGGTCTCCGGTGAGGACAATGTCCTTGGGTTGTGAGTTTGTTGAAATTGTCATGGTTATTCCTCCTGAATTGAAATTGTTTTGTATACGGAACTTCATTAGCGAGCATGTCTAGTAACCCGGTCTTCCCGGGACGCCACCACCAGCCGTCATCCATGGCCATCACCTCCTTCAATCATGCAGTTTTCAGTTTTGCTTTAGTTGATCGGGCAGAAGGGCCGACGATAAGTCTCCGAGGCTAATACGTCCTTATATCAACGCCAAAAAAGCCCCGCCCTTGGGATCTCCATGCTGAAAAATTTCCAGACGGAGATCTATCCAAGGACGGGGCTCCAGCCCGCGGTGCCACCTTGATTGGCCGCCATCCTCTAGGGATGCAGCCCTGCTCAACAGGTACGGATTCCGGCGCTAAACGAAAAGAAAATTGCATATGCCTTCCTCGATACCCTGCCCCGGTTAACGGTGGGGACCTGCCGCCCATCCTACTGTCCGCTTCTTTGGGGAAGCGTTCCTGTTCAGACGGGGCACTCCGAAGCCCACTTCCGCGCGCGCCGCCACCGGCTTGCACCACCCGCCGGCTCTCTGTGAGGCCGCGATTCGCGCGTACTCTTCTTCATCATCGTGAAAATGGATTTGGACTATTGTAGCTCATTTTTTCGAGGAAGGAAAGAGGGCATCTGCCGCTATTCCGTTGTCATCCCGTCGCTATTCCACCGCCGAGGCCCGCCAATAACGCTGCCGTAAAATTTTACTGGCAACCCGCCGAAAATAAATTACACTAGGACTAATCGCCCATGGGCCTGTCTGCCGGGCCATATCTTACAATCGCGAATGATTGTCGTAGAAACGCACATACTTCCCCATTTTTATTGTTGGTATATTGAAAGAAAGCCGGAGGTGTTATGACTGATGAAGCGGGGGATCCGCAATCCGCTGGCGAGAATGAACGTCAGGCAGCAGATGATCCTGCTGTTTCTGGTTCTCGTCATTCCCGTGTTTATTCTGAACGGGTACGGCAACAACAGGGCGGGCCAGATTTTAAAACGCCATGTAACCAATGCTTATATAGAGCTGAACAAGCAAAATTTCAAACTGATCAGCCGCGATATTGAAACCGTTAACAAGGTGACGGCGACGGTGTTTCAGAATTCGGTGGTCCAGCAGCTGGATACGTCGGGGAAGGACACGGTGCTGCAGCGGGTGAAAACCTACGAGAAGCTGGAGCGCATGCTTAGCTCATACTCGCAGGAGAGCGATGAGCGGCAGCCGCTGTACTATTCGCTGTACGTGTACGATCCCGGCAACCATTACTTTTTTGCCCCTTATTATCCGGAGTCCAAAAAGTCGGGGGTTTATTTCTTTTCGAACGAGGCCGAGAAGCCGGAATGGTTTGACGAAGCGGTAGCCCGTAAAGGGAACGGCTATTTGCGGCTCACCGATCATTTATCCCCGCCGGCGAAGGGGCAGTACGACCAGAAGACGCTCGGCTATGTCCGCGCGATCAACAACATTGATCAGGGCGGTACGATCGGCGTGCTGATGGTAACGAACGTGGACGCGAGGATCGGCGAATCGCTGAAGACCGTGTCGCTGCCGGAAGGCGAGCTGTATTTTACCGATTGGAACAATCACATTCTGACCTCCACCCAGCCGGATGCCGAGGGCGTGCTCAGCCTTCCTACCGAAGTGGAGCCGGGGAATTCACCTATGGGCGTCAAGGACGTCATTACGAAGGATTTTATCTATGTCGTGGATTATAACTACGTGCTCCAGCAGAAGCTGGTGTACAAAGTGCCGGTCAAAGCGCTCCTGCAGCAGCAGGACGAAATGAAGCATGTCATCCAGATCATCTCGGTCGCGTATTTCGCCGCCGGTCTGATCATCATTTTATATTTCTGGCGGTCCTTGATGACCCCGCTGCAAAAGCTGGTTACCTTCGTCCGGCGTTATGAGCCGGGGAATGCCGTGCCCGAAACGCCGCACCGAAAGCGCAACGACGAGGTCAGCGTGCTGATCTCCACCATTTACGAAATGGCCCGGCGCCTGAACGACCTGATTCATTACAAATACGACATGGATTTAAAGCAAAAAGAAGCGCAGCTGTCGCTGTTGTACCAGCAGATCAACCCGCATTTGCTGTACAACACGCTGGAGAGCATCTACTGGAAAAGCAAGATGGAAGGCAACCACGTGTCGGCCGAGATGATCAAGGACCTGTCCAAGCTGATGAAAATCAGCCTGAGCCGCGGGAGGGAGCTGATTACGCTCGGAGAGGAGCTGGAGCATGCGACCGCTTATATCAAGCTGCAGCAGAACCGCTATGACTATGCGTTCCAGGTGGACATCGACCTCCCGGAATCTCTGCACCCGTTGAGCATTCCGAAAATTACGCTGCAGCCTTTGATCGAAAACGGAATCATTCATGGCATTAAAAATATGGGCGAGGACGGCGAAATCCGCATCGAAGCGGAGGCGTCCGGGGGTATCCTGCGCATCCGCATTTCCGATAACGGCTACAAACCGGTGGACATCGAAGCCATCAACCGGAACTTGAACAGTGAAACAAATGATCCTTCGACCGGTTACGGGGTCCGGAACATTCATCAGCGGATTCAGCTTCACTACGGCAAGGAGTACGGCCTTGTCTACAACGTCCGCCCGGGCGGGGGCACGCTGGTCACGATCACGCTTCCCGCCGAAACGGCAGGCGGTTCCTGACAAACAAGGTATAAACAAGCTGCATACAAGCTACATACAAGGGGGAGCATCCATGTTCAATATTTTGGTCGTCGACGACGAGCCGCTCATCTGCAAGGGATTAGCCGGGCTGCTTAGCACATCGGGCCTCGACATCGGTCAAGTCTACACGGCGGGCAGCGGCCATGAGGCGCTCGATATCGTCCGGATGGAGGAGGTCGACCTGCTCGTCACCGACATTCAGATGGGGGAGATGAACGGAATCGAGCTGATGCACCAGGCGAAAATTATCAAGCCGTGGGTGCAGACGATTATTATTTCAGCGCATGAAACGTTCCAGTACGCGCAAAGCGCGATCCGGCTCGGAGCCAAGGACTATTTGCTGAAGCCGCTGAACAGCGAGCAGTTTCTGGACTCCGTCGGCAGCGTGCTGCTTAAGATGGATAAACGGATACCGCAGGTGAATGAGCTTTTGACAGCCACACAAGAGGATTTTCGCATGGAGGAGCCCGAGCCCCGCAAGAACGAGCTTCTGAACCGGCTGCTGTCGGAAGAAGCGGGCCATGAATCGGGGGATCTTGAGACGGGCGGTGAATATGACGAGCTTGGGCTGAAGGGTCCGTATTTTGCCGTCATGAAAATGAGGCTGGACCTTTCCTCCAGCAGCCCGTCCTATACCGACAGGGATCGGCGGCTTCTCCGGTATGCCTCGCTCAATATTGTGAAGGAGCTGCTCGATCAGGAATGGGATGCGCTTCTGTTTTACTCGCCGGATGACGACATCCATGCGATTATCCAGTGGAGCGAGGCGGCAAATGCCGAAACCGGCGAGAACAAGCTCAGCCAGCTCGAAATGGCCGGCCGCAGCGTGTACCATCACATCCGCAAATATTTGAAGCTGGATTGTACAGTCGCCATCAGCCAGATCCTGAAGGGCATTCCTTTTCTTTCCGTACTCGGCCGCCAGGCCGATAAAGCGATGCTGTGGAGCCGGCACTACCCGGACTACCACGTTTTTTATTACGGGGACTTCAATTGGCATAACTACGCTGAAGATCCGTCCGCAGAAGAGCTGTCGACGCAGAGCAACCGGATTGTGGAGAGCACGAGGCGCTATATCGAAGAGAACTACAGCCAGAAGGGGCTGACCATTCATGAGGTGGCGAAGAAGAACCATGTCAGTCCGAACTATTTGAGCTACCTGTTTAAGAAAATTACCGGGCATAACCTGTGGGAGTACGTTATCAAGCTGCGGATGGAGGAGAGCCGCCACCTGCTTCAGAACACGGACCTGCGCCGCTATGAAATCGCCGAGCGGGTGGGGTACGAGTCGCCGGAGCATTTCAGCAAAATATTCAAAAAGTATTTCGGCATGAGCCCGAGCGAGATGAAGAAGTAAGAACAGCCATCATTTCCATAGAACTAGACATGTGCGCGGGCAGCCCGCTTTTCTACAATTATCCTTAAGAAACATTAGAGGAAAGAGGGAGACAGATGGGGGAACCCGCTACAGCTATGTTAAAGCCGGAAGCGAAGAGCAAGCCGGCGGGCAGACGAACGAGCAGGTGGAAAAAGCATCTTTGGGGATACCTGTTCATCCTGCCGGCCATTGTCATTTTCATTTTGTTTTTGTGGGTGCCGATTATCAAAGGAGCGGTGTACAGCTTCTTTACGATTGATTTCGTCAAAGGCAACACCTTTGTCGGTTTCGATAATTACGCCAGGGTGCTGCACGACCCCGATGTATGGACAGCCGTTAAAAATACGCTGTATTACATGTTTTTAACGGTCATCATCGGCTTCTGGGTGCCGATCGTGGCATCGATCGCGATTTCGGAGCTGCGCTTTTTTCAGGGCTTCGCCCGGATTGCCGCTTACCTGCCGTTTGTCGTGCCGGGCGTGGTACTGTACGGCATGTGGCGGTGGATGTATGACCCGGTCGGTCCGATCAACGGGCTGCTCAGCAGCTTCGGTGTGGAACCGGTGTCCTTTATCTCCGACGGGCGATGGTCCATGATCTCCATCGTGTTCATGGAGACTTGGCAGCAGTTCGGATCCGCGATGCTGATCTATTTGGCCGGCGTGCTCAGCATTCCGAGAGACTGGTATGAAGCCGCCGAGATCGACGGGGCCGGCGTATGGAATCGGATCCGCTACATTACGATCCCTTCCATACGGAATCTGATCGTGCTGATGTTTATCCTGCAAATCATCGGGACGTCCCAAGCCTACCAATCCCAGCTCGCCCTGCTGGACGGGGGACCGAACAACACGACGCTGACTTATGCGCTGCTTATCGTGAAGTACGCGTTCAACCAGCTGGATTACGGTTCGGCGACGGCACTGGGCATGCTGATGTTTATCGTACTCAGCCTGCTCGGACTGCTTCAATTCAAGATGAACAAGGAGGATTACTAGATGAGCCAGCATGACAGAGGAATCCTTTCTTCTTCCGATTTGAGGAAGCCGCTGAACAAAGTGGTGTACGGCATCATGGTGCTTGGCATCGCGGTGATGGTCGTCACGATGCTGTACCCGATTCTGATGACGATGTTTAACGGTCTGAAGACGAACCAGGAAGTCAACTCGTTTCCGCCGCATTTCTTTCCGCAAACGTGGAATTGGGACAATTTCTCGGAAGGCTGGGACTACATTAACCTGCCGATGTTTTTGAAGAATACGATCTTGATCTTCGTCGGCAATCTGCTGATGACCGTGCTGGTGCTGGGCCTGGCCTCGTTCAGCATCTCGAAGCTGAATGTGCCGTTCCGCAGGGGAATCTACTTTTTCATCCTGATGACCTTGTTTATCCCGGCGTCGAGCTATATCATTCCGAACTTTGTTAATTTGAAGGAGCTGGGCCTGCTCAATTCGTACTGGGCGTTCTGGCTGCCGGCCGGAGCGAGCGCCTACTATTTTCTGCTGATGAAAAATTTCTTCGACGGCATTCATCCGGAGATCTTCGAAGCGGCCCGCATCGACGGAGCGTCCGAGCTCACAAGCTACGTCCGGATTGCCGTTCCTTTGTCCGTGCCGATCTTCGCCACGCTGGCCATCTTTATCTTTTCCACGGCATGGAACGACTGGTTCTGGCCGTCGCTCGTGATGCACAGTGAGGAGAAGTATACGCTGGCCACGGCGATCTACAAATACGTCATCAACGCGCGGAGCATGGACAACAACATCAAATTCACGATTTTGTTCATGGTCATGATCCCGCCGATCTTCGTGTTCCTCGTGTTCCAGAGGTTCATTATGCGGAGTGTCAGCTTGTCGGCGGTCAAAGGCTGACCGGCCAACATCGTAGGCATGCACATGAAGGGCATACGATTACACATCGATTGATGAACCATCCTCTCTTATGATGAGAGGGTAAACCATACCATTTGACGAAAAGGGGAGTTTCAATGCGTAAGTTTTCCATGGTGCTGATGTGCCTCCTGTTGTCGGCCTCGGTGCTTGCGGCTTGCGGCGGCGGCAGTAAAACGGCCGGCGGCGACAATCAGGGCGGCGGGTCCGATGGATCCGGATCCGGGGGAACGACGGCGACGACGGATGCGGGGAAATCGGAGGACGATATTACCCAGAAGAAAATCACGATTAAGATCCACTACCCGCTCCCGGACCAAAAAGATCTGCGGGCGCAGGAAGACGACAAGATCAAACGGTTCACCGAGAAGTATCCGAACGTGACGATCGTGAAGGACGACTGGCAGTACAGCGTCAACGAAATCGGCATCAAAATGGCTTCAAACGAAGCCCCGACGTTCTACAACACGTTTGCGACCGAAGCACAGATGCTGGTGGAACGCGGCTGGGTCGCGGATATTTCGGACCTGTACAACAAGTGGGAATACAAGGACGAAATGAATCCGCTGCTGCAAAACCAGTTCATGGTGGACGGCAAGGTCTACGGTGTTACCCAGAACGGGTACATCACGTCGACCATGATCAATAAAGCGCTGCTTGACGCCAAGCAGGTTCCGGTGCCGCCCTTGGACTGGACGTGGGACGATATGTACAACACGGCCAAAGGCGCGGCTGATGTGAAGAAGGGCATCTCCGGCATTGCGCCGATGGGGAAAGGCAATGAAGCCGGATGGAACTGGACGAACTTCCTGTTCGAAGCGGGCGGGGAAATTCAAAAGGTGGAGAACGGGAAGTATACGGCGGTGTTCAATTCGGATGCCGGCGTGAAGGCGCTCGATTTCTATAAAAAGCTGAGATGGGAAGCCAACGCCATTCCGAAGGATTGGGCTCTCGGCTGGAGCGATGCCCTGAACGCGTTCCAGCAGGGACGGACGGCGATGGTCATCGCAGGCGCGTATGACGTCATCGACGCCGCGCTCAACCAAGGTGGGCTGAAGCCGGAGAACGTGCTGGCTTATCCGATGCCGGCGGCTGAGAAAGGCGGCAAGCATTACGGAATTCTCGGCGGCAACTATCTCGTCATTAATCCAAACGCCACCAAGGATGAGCAGGAAATGGCGTTCCGCTACATCACGTTCGACTATTTTACGGATAAAGGGCTGGAAGCGCTCGAAGGCAACATTCAGGAGCGTAAGGCCAACAACAAATATTTCGTGCCGGCGCCGCTGAACTACTTCAAGGACGATTCGGAGTACGGTAAAAAGGTGGCCGCGATTTACGACAAGTACGACAACGTGTACAAATACGATCCGAACCTGTTTGGACTGCTGGACGGCAAGCCTGAAGCCCAGTACGGCACCCAGGATTACTATGGCGCGATGTCCAACGTCGTACAGGAGCTGTTCTCGAAGAAAGACACGGATTCCAAGAAGCAGCTGGACGACGCGGCCAAACTGGTACAAACCAAGTTTTTCGATGAGATCAAGCCTCAGCAGTAAGGAAGCGGACGGCCGGAATTATGGCCAGATGTTAGCTTAGAGGTACTTATCATAAATACAAAAAGACCCTGTCCCGCGGCATAACAGCTGCAGGCAGGGTCTTTCGTTATGATCGGGGTGGATACCAGCCATCCCCGGATCCTCGTTTACTTGCTGATCTCCTTGAAGGAGGCTTCCGCCGCTTCTAGCGTCGCGTCAATGTCCGCTTCGGTGTGGGCCGTGGTCAGGAACCAGGCCTCGTATTTAGACGGCGCGAGATTGATATTACGGTTTAGCATGGCGCGGAAGAAGGCGGCGAAGGCTTCGCCGTCCGTATCCTGCGCCTCGTCGTAGTTGGTCACTGGATGGTCGCAGAAATGCGTGGACAGCGAGCCGCGGATGCGGTTGATCGTCAGCGGCACACCGTACCGGCCGGCCGATGCCTGCAGTCCGTCCGCGAGCTTCGCTGCGAGCCGGTCCATCTCTTCATAGACGCCCTCGCCTTGAAGCACTTCAAGGCAGGCGATGCCCGCCGAGATGGAGGCCGGGTTGCCCGCCATCGTGCCGGCCTGGTAGGCCGGGCCGAGCGGTGCGACCTGCTCCATCACTTCTTTGGAGCCGCCGTAGGCTCCGATCGGCAGCCCGCCGCCGATGATTTTGCCGAGGGCGGTCAGATCCGGCCGGATCGCGTCATGGTTCTGCAGGTCCGCAAAGGTCTGCGTGCTGCCGTAGTGGAAGCGGAAGGCGGTGATCACCTCGTCATAGATGACGAGGGAGCCGTTGTCATGAGCCATGCGGCAGAGGCCCTCGAGGAAGCCCTCCTTCGGCATAACCATGCCGAAGTTGCCGACGATCGGCTCGACCATGACGGCCGCCACGTCGTCGCCCCATTTGGCCAGCGCCGCCTGCAGGGCGTCGAGGTCATTAAAAGGCACGGTAATGACCTCGTGCGCAATGCTGGTCGGGATGCCGGCGCTGTCCGGAATGCCGAGCGTGGAAGGGCCCGAGCCGGCCGCCACGAGCACGAGGTCCGAATGGCCGTGATAGCATCCGGCAAACTTGATGACCTTGTTGCGCTTTGTGTAGGCACGCGCGACGCGGATCGTCGTCATGACGGCCTCCGTACCGGAGTTGACGAAGCGGACCTTGTCCATCGACGGGATCGCTTCCTTCAGCATCCGGGCGAGCTGGATTTCGAGCTGCGTCGGCGTTCCGTACAAGGTGCCGTTCTGAGCGGCACGCGTAATGGCTTCCGTGATATGCGGGTGGGCATGACCGGTAATGATCGGGCCGTAAGCGGCGAGGTAATCGATATAACGGTTGTCGTCCTCATCCCAGAAATAGGCTCCGTTCGCCCGCTTCATAAAGACGGGCGCCCCGCCGCCAACCGCCTTAAACGAGCGGGAGGGGCTGTTGACGCCTCCGACGATGTGCTGTAGAGCTTCTTGATATAATTGTTCAGAACGTGTTCGATTCATGACGGATAACTTCCTTTCTCAAATAAAAAGCAGGCGGGCAGCCTAGTTGCTGCTGCCCGTACTGCCGTTCTCCCCGGTCTCCCCGGAGGTTGTTGAATTGGTGTTAGTATTGGTATTGGTTGGGGTGCCTGTTTTGCCTTCGCTGGATACCGGCACCGTCTCCGGCTTGTTCATAATGTCCTGGATATACTGCTTCAGCTTGCTTTCGCTGGAAACGGTCAGGACGGAAGCCCCGCCGACCTTTTCCTCTTTCAGCAGCTTCATCGGCGGAATTTGCTCGCTGCCGGCCATTTGACTCTGGTAACCGACTGTCGCCAGTTTCCACATGTCATTGACGGACAGGTTCGTATCTATATATGGGCTGACCTGCTCCAAAATGTTCGGCAGCTTCATGATGGACGTCGTGGACTGCATTTTCTGGGCGACCGCCTTCAGGAAAGCCCGCTGCCGCTCCGTCCGCGTAAAGTCCGATGTTGCGTCATGACGGAAACGCACGTACTGCAGAGCCGTTGTGCCGTCGAGATGCTGCTGGCCCTTTTTCAGGTCGATATCGTATTCATGGTTGTCTGCGTTGCTCGGATAATACATATCCTTCTCCACGTAAAAATCTACGCCGCCGACGGCGTCCACCAGCTTGATGAATCCTTGAAAGTCCGTATAGACATAATACTGGATAGGAATGCCAAGCAGATCGCCGACCGCCTTCATTGCCGTATTCGGTCCATGGGTAATCGCTGTATTGATGCGGTCTTGGCCGTGTTCGGGAATGTCGGTGTACGTGTCGCGGAGGATCGAAAAGACATTGATGCGCTTCTTGACGGGATCCAGGGAGGCGACCATCATGCTGTCAGACCTGGGAACTTCACCTTCCTTGATGCCGCGGGCGTCCACGCCCATCAGCAGGATGTTGACTGGTTCGGTGCCTTCCCATTTGGGAGGATCGGGAACTTTGACTTCGACGGGGGTAACTGATTTAAAAGGAGAGTTTTCGGCGGATTTCTGCAATCCCTGCAGGCCATTATAAATCGATGCAAAATAATAGACCGCATAACCGATGATGGCTAATACGATAATGGCTATAATCCATAATATTGTTTTTTTCCTTGGAGTCATTCCTTTTCTTCCTTTCGCTATCCTGTTGAAGGAGAGTGCTTGTCTTCGACATGTTCAGACATTTGTAGAGTAAGGATTCATTTATTATAATTTTTTTTGACAATACAATCAATTTTACATTCTGGAAAGCATTTCACCAAGATAAAATGAACGAAAGTGTTCAGTTTATATAGATGCAGTGCTTGGCCTCTGAAAGGAGAAAGTGATACATATGACACAATTTGCAGTTGGAGACATGGTTCCCGATTTTACCCTTCCGGCCTCGAACGGGGAGGAGATCACCCTCAGCAGCTTTAGGGGACGCAAGGTGGTGCTGTATTTCTACCCGAAAGACAATACGCCCGCGTGCACGCAGGAAGCCTGCGATTTCCGCGACGCACTTCCTCAGATTGAAGCGAAAGGCGCGGTCGTGCTTGGGATCAGCCCGGACGAGCTTAAATCCCATGGCAAATTTGCCGAGAAATATAGCCTGCCGTTTCCTTTGCTGTCCGACAAGGACCATCATGTGAGCGAATTGTACGGCGTATGGCAGCTGAAGAAAATGTACGGGCGCGAGTTCTGGGGCGTCGTCCGTTCGACGTTCCTGATCGATGAAGAGGGAAGGCTCATCAAGGAATGGCGGAAGCTCCGAGTGGCGGGCCATACCGGCGACGTCGTGTCAGTCCTTTAATTTTATGTAGCTCGCCGTACAAATATTAAAATGCATGATCATATCTATAGGAAGTAAAGCATTGAATAGGAGCTGGGCTGCCCGGAATGGTTCGGGGGCCCAGTTTTGGTCTGCAGCCGCTCCGGGTACCGCTCTTCTAATGAAAGCGATTCTGGTAAATTTCAGGGATATTTTTGAAAATGGATTGCAAAAATATATGTAAATTTATTCTTATGTTTTTATTGACACGTAAACATGTTGGTTTTAAAATAATTCGTATGCGAAATATTAAGAGATGGAAATAGAAACAGGGTGAAGAATGATTTTAGGTCCTCAAGAAGAAATTCTCGAACTGTTGTACTCTTTTCGCCAGGTCAATCTCACGTTTTACCAAATCTTCTGGAAGCATGCCGATTCCCTTGAGACCACCTGGATTCAATATCTTGTCCTGCACACGCTCCGCGAGCGTCCGGACATCGGACTCTCTGAGCTGGCAGATTTAATTCTTATGGGGAACAGCGCCACCAGCGGGGTTGTCAATCGGCTTGTCAAGGCCGGGCTCGTTGAACGCCGACGGCTCCAGACGGACCGGCGGTCGATCGCGCTGCGGATAACTGAGAAGGGAGATGAACTTAGACAGCAGACCGAGCAAGTCAGCATGGGCTGCCTGCTGCCTCTTTTACAGATCAAACAGGAGGACAGAAGCCATTTACTAGCGACACACCAGCAAATTATTCAGATTTTCAGCCAAAAGGGAGAGAGAGAAAGCAATTATGAATAGCAGTCAAGCTCAGTCAATGGAGCATATCCGGAAAGGGCCGATCATTGCCGCACTGCTCCTCGGCGCATTCGTGGCATTTTTGAATCAGACCTTGATGAATATCGCCCTGCCCAAAATTATGGATGATTTGGGCATTCAGCCGACGACAGGCCAATGGCTTACGACCGGCTTCATGCTGGTTAACGGCGTATTGATTCCAGTATCGGCATTTTTGATCGCGCGGTTTACAACCCGCCAGCTGTTTATTTCGGCGATGACGATGTTTTCGCTGGGAACGCTGATATGCGCGATATCACCCAGCTTTGGGATACTTATGGCCGGGCGCGTCATTCAGGCGGCTGGCGCAGGCATTCTGATGCCGCTGATGACCGTCGTGTTCCTGAACATTTTCCCGATCGAAAAACGGGGCTCTGCGATGGGCATGATGGGGATCGCCATGATTCTGGCTCCGGCTATCGGACCGACGTTGTCGGGGTACATCGTTGAACATCACTCCTGGCGGGTTCTGTTCTACATCATCCTGCCGGTAGCGATCATCGCCACATTAATCGGCGTATTTTTCTTGAAGAACGTAACGAGCGTGACCAAACCGAAATTCGACTTCCTGTCGGTGGTTCTGTCGACCATCGGCTTCGGCGGCCTGCTCTATGGCTTCAGTGACGCGGGTACCGACGGTTGGGGAAGCGCGACCGTTATTGCCACGCTGATTGTCGGCGCGGTAGGTCTGATCCTCTTTGTATGGCGCCAGCTCGTATCCAAGACTCCGATGCTGGAGTTCCGGATTTTTAAATACAACATGTTTACGCTGACGACGATCATTAACGTCATTATCACGATGGCGATGTACGCGGGCATGATCCTGATGCCGATCTTCCTGCAGAACATCCGCGGCTTCACGCCGCTCGAATCGGGCCTCATGATGCTGCCCGGCGCGATTCTGATGGGGATCATGTCGCCGATTACCGGCGCGGTCTTTGATAAAATCGGCGCAAGATGGCTGGCCGTCGTCGGCTTGATCATCACGGTGGTCATGACTTATGAATTCAGCCGCTTGACTGTTGAAACATCGTACGCCCATCTGATCGTCATTTATACGATTCGGATGTTCGGTATGTCGATGCTGATGATGCCGATTCAGACCGCCGGTCTCAACCAGCTGCCGCGGAACATGAACGCCCACGGTACGGCGATGTCCAACACGCTTCGTACGATTTCGGGTTCGATCGGTACGGCGATCCTGGTGACGGTCATGACCAATGAAACGAAGAGTCATGTCAAGGACGTTCTTGCCGGGGGTACGGTCAATCCAGCCGACAAAGCCGCTATGGCGAAGCTGACCGCCGATTCGATGGTTCACGGCATTAACTATGCGTTCATCGTGGCCACTTGGCTGAGTGTTGCCGCGCTGGTTCTCGCTTTCTTCATCAAGAGAACGAAGCCGCACACCGAGCTCAAGAACGAGCTTCAAGGACAAAGCGTCAGCACCGCAAACGCGGAGGGTTAATGTACTTATATTTTTAGGATGTAAAAGAAAAGACGCGCACTGCATTTCATGCAGCGTGCGTCTTTTTTATTTGTGGGAACGGGCGGGGAAGACGTCACTGGACGGAGCTGATCGCTTCCTTGCCGTGGCGGTTCACTGTCCCGGCATGTCAGCTGACATGCAGTTTGGACAGCAGCGAGCGCATTTTTTTGCGGTAACGGTAGAGAAGAAACCCGACAACAGCGATAATGACGGCGCCGACGATCCAGAAGGAGTACTTTTCCACCAGGTGAAAAGCGAACTTCCACTGCGGCCCGAATATTTTGCCGATGCTGATAAACAACAAGACCCAAACCAGCGCTCCGCTGTAGGCGAACAGCGCAAACTTGCGGAAGGGCAGGGCAATCATGCCGGCGAAGTAGCCGGTAAAATGGCGGACGCCGGGGATGAAATATCCGATAAAGACCAAGCTTTGCCCGTATTTGTTAAACCAGCGGCTTGCCCGTTCCAGTTTATGCTCGGAGAGCAGGAACCATTTGCCGTAGCGCTGTAGAAAAGGAAGGCCTGCCTTGAGGCCGATGAAGTATGTAATGGTCATCCCCAGGGTCGTTCCGGCAAATGCGATAATCAGCAGCCAACCGTAATGAAGCATGCCGTCGTAGGACAGGTAGCCTGCATAGGCCATCGTCGTTTCTCCGGGAAAGGGGAGGGCGATAAATTCCAAAGCCAGTCCGAGAAACAGCACAAGGTAGCCGTACTGCTCGAACATCAAATGAATCCATTTTAACAATTCCAAAAGGTTTTCACTCCAATTCAGGTCGGGCCCCAAAGATCACACAACCGGACTCCAACGAGTTACAACGGACTCCGATGGAATGCCATCCGGAAGCAAGAATGATTAAGCTCTTGAAAGATTCGGCTTTCCTTAAGTCTATTTCCACTTCTCTCACCATATAATCTACCAGAAAGCAGAACTCATAGAAATAGTGGAGGTAGAAGGTACATGGTGAAGAAGACATTCAGCGTTGTTCTGGGATCGATCGGGGTCGTATTGGCGGTGATGGCTATCATATTCTGCGCAAGCGTCTGGGAAGGGCGAACCTTGCTTCAGCCTATAACGCCCTTGGTTCAGAATGCGGTCAAGACGGCTCCGGACAATGAATCTGCAAGCGAAAAGAGTTCTGCTGTCATCGGACGGCAAACCGATCCGGTCCATGTGGGCCAAGCGGGGCTGCTTGCCTCCAATACGACGAAGAAACCCGCTCCGGTCAGCCCCAAAACGGTGTATCTGACCTTTGACGACGGCCCCAGCGATTTAACGGGCCAGGTGCTGGATATTTTAAAGAAAAACAAGATTGGTGCAACCTTCTTTGTTCTCGGTGAGCAGGTAAAGAAATATCCGCAGCTCATTTCGCGGATCTACGAAGAAGGCCATGCCATCGGCAATCATACATATGACCATAATTATACCGAACTCTATCAATCTTTTCCCGCGTTCTGGGACCAAATCAAGGAGACTGAAGAGGAGATACGCCTGATCACGGGGGAAAGGCCGCAGCTGGTCAGGGCCCCTGGGGGGACGGCCGGGCATTTTGACGACACGTATTTTAAACTGCTGCAGCAGGCAGGGTACGTCGTGACGGATTGGAACGTGGACAGCGGCGATTCCAAGCGGCGTAATGTCCCGGCTGCGGAGATCGTGAAGGGTGCCACGACGGACGTCCCGGGAGGCAAGGTAGTTCTTCTCATGCATGACGGTCCCGGCCATTCGGAAAGCGTGAAGGCCCTCCCGCAAATTATTAGCTGGTACAAGGCCCGCGGATATCAGTTCGGTGTGTTGTCACCGCAAGATCCGCCTGTTCAATTTAAAGTGAACGCGACAGCCCGCGGACTGAAGCGAAGCGCGCCAAGCGCCGCCTGGATTCAGTCGCATATTGCGCAGAATGCCGCATTGTTCGAGCCTGGCAAACCGCTCCGCCTGGATGTCGGCGGGCTCGAGACCACGCTGGATACCGGAGAGTACAGCATCGTTGACGGACATTACATGGTGCCTTTGCGCGCGCTGACCGAGCGGATTGGGGGCAGTACGGTCTGGGATTCGGGCGGGGCGGCCTGGGTCGCGTCCTTGTCGGCGGACGCCGCGGTTTCGCTCCGGATCCATGCGGACACGGGCAGGCTGGAGGCGGTGGAGGGCAATCAGGTGGTCTCTAGGGCGACGCTGCAGGTGCTGACGGTCAATGGATCGCTGTGGGTGCCTCTGCGCAGCTTGTTTGAAGCTTCCGGATATGCCGGAATCACGGCATCGGTTAATGAAGAGGAGCGGCGGGTCACTGTATTTTAACGGTTTGGGTGCCCAATGGAGCGAATCTACGATTTTTGCAGAGGATTTCATCACTCTTAAAAAATGAGCCGGTGCGGCAGGTCTACTTCCTTTTCTACATGGAGAGAATATTGATAGATTCCCTGTTTTGACGGGAACAAGCCATGATTGGAAACGGAGGTTGTTACTATGTCGACTCCATCGGTGTTTCATGATGATGTTGCCCCGGAATTATTGAACCGCGTCTTATCGCGCGTCGGATCCGTTATCGTCGGTAAAGAAAAGGAAATACGCCTTGCCCTAATATCCATGCTTAGCGGCGGCCACATTCTGCTGGAGGATGTTCCAGGGGTAGGTAAAACAATGCTGGTCCGGGCCATCGCCGCTTGCCTTGGCTGCACGTTTGGCCGGATCCAGTTCACATACGATCTGATGCCCGGCGACGTAACGGGCACTTCGATATACCATCCGCACAGCGGCAGCTTCGAGTTCCGGCCCGGGCCGGTTCTCTCCAATATCGTGCTGGCGGACGAAATCAACCGGGCTTCGCCCCGGACCCAATCCGCCCTGCTGGAGGCGATGGAAGAGCGGAAGGTGACCGTGGACGGCACCACCTATCCGCTTCCGCGTCCGTTCCTGCTGCTGGCGACGCAAAACCCGCTGCATTTCGAAGGGACTTACCGCCTGCCTGAGGCGCAGATGGACCGGTTCATGATGCGGCTGAGCCTGGGGTATCCGGAGCCGGCTCAGGAGGTGGAGCTGCTGACGCGAATGCAGCTGGAGCATCCGCTGGACGCCATAAAGCCGGTCATGCTGGCGGAAGAAATGGCGAACATGCAGCGCGCCGTCCGCGGCGTCTTCGTTGACGAGTCCATCAAGCTGGCCCTCGTCCAGGTGGCCGACGCCTCGCGCCGGCATCCGAACGTCCAGCTCGGCATCAGCCCGCGGGGGACGCTGGCCTGGATGAACGCATCCCAGGCTTCGGCCTATATGGCCGGCCGCTCTTATGTCATCCCGGATGACATCAAGGATACCGCCGTGCCGGTCCTTGCTCACCGGCTGATGCTGAACCATGCCGCGCTTCTTGCGGGGGCCAGCGGGGAGGAGCTGGTCCGGGAGCTGCTGCAGCAGCTGGTGCTGCCCGTTCACTCCCGCAAAGGAGGCCGCTTATGATGCGGCGGGTCCTCGAATGGGGGATCGGGCTTGCCGTGCTGGGCGGTCTGGTGGCCATGTACCGGCTGCACGGAGGCGAAGCCTTATGGTTCATGATGTTTGTGACCTGCCTGGTGCTGGCCGGCGGCATGCTGGTTCAGCTGCTCGGCCCCCGGCAAATCCAGGTGGAACGCAGCTTGCCCCAAAGCCTGATTCCGTCAGGGGAGGCCGTGCCCGTGACCATGCGGATTCATTTCCGCTCACCGCTGCCCCTCCCCTGGATGGCTGTGGAGGATTATTATACTGGCGGGAGCTTCCGCCGCGTGCTTTTTCCGGGATTTCGGCGCTCCTTAACGTATCGCTATGAGGTTCCCGCTCTTCCGCGGGGGCATTACGGGTTTGAAGCCTGTGCGCTGGAATGGGGCGGCTTGTTCGGCTGGTTCCAGGGAAGGAAGGTCGTTAAGGGAGAAGGCCGGTTTATCGTGCTGCCGGAGCCGCTGCCCGTCGGACAGGAATGCCGGCCGGCGGCTTCGTTGTCATCCAGCGAAGAGGTCAGTCTCCGGCCTCCCCGGTTTGCGGACGGCATGAAGGGGATGGAGGTGCGGGAATATGTTCCGGGGGATCCGCCGAACCGTATCCATTGGAAGCACCTTGCTCGGTGGGGCCGCCTGCATACGAGCCTGCCGGAGGAGGCGCAGCAGTCCTCTTACGCGGTCATGATCGACCGCTCCTTCAGCGGCTATATGCCAGACGGCGCCCGGGTAGGCGACGTCAGCGGCGAGGCCGCGCAGCGGGGGTTCGAGACCGCCGTATCGACGGCGGCAGGGCTGCTCGTTGAAGCCGGACGTGCCGGCGAGAAGGCGGTTCTGCTCGGCTCCGGGCTCCGTACCGATATGCCGGGAGAAGCCGGAGAACCCGGCCCTGCGTCAAGGCAGGAGACCGGGCAAGAGATCACCGGCATGCTCGCAGCCCTGTCGGGACTGACGTTGGCCGGCGGCATGCCGCTGCCTGCACAGCTTCAGGAAGCCGCCGGGAACTTGAAAGGCAAAAGAACGGCCGTCGTCACCGGCTATCTGACCGACGAGCTGCTCCGCGCCGTATCCGGAATCATCTCCTCCGGGGGATATGTGGATATCTATTGCGCAGGCGCTTCGGAAAGAAACGACAGCAGCGATTCGGCATCGTACGCTACGGCGGTTCACGATCCCGGCCTGTTCCGCCGGGCGGCGCTGCTTTCGCGTCTCGGGGCAGGTGTATTTATCGTGCACGGCGGCCGCGTATCCCGCGTCGGTCACGTGGAGTCGAACTTCCCCGGAGAGGGGGCGGTATAGATGGAGGAACGTACGGATCCGCTTCTGTACAGACTCATCCTCTCTCTGCCCTTTATGGGGCTGTTCGCCGAATGGCTCATTCCGCTCCGGCCGCTGACGGGTTCCGCGGACGACGGATTTATGACGACGCTGTTGTGGCTGACAGCGCTTCTGCTGCTGTGGGGAACCCTGCTGGCGAGGTGGACGTTGACCCTCCCGGTGTACATCGTGCTGGTCGGCGCCGCTTGGTTTAACGTTTCCGGAGAGGGCCAGCCCTTTAGCTGGCTGATTTCCTGGATATCGCAATGCCGCGATGATATTCTGCTGCTGCTGTCCACCGGGCACTTTGCCGAAACCAGCTCTGAGACCCGGACGCTGGTTTTGATCGTCGGCTGGTCCTTATTGGTTTATTCCGTGCAATCGCTCGCCCTATCGCGGCGCAGCATTTTTCTGTTCGCCGCGGCCACCCTGCTCTACTTGATATGCCTTGAGACGCTGCTCGGCATCCATATTTACGCCGATATGATCCGCACCTGCGGTTTGCTGCTGCTGCTTCAAGGGATGCTGCATTTGTCCGAACTGCGCGAGAGCGATACGTCGGGGAGGTTTGGCGGCAAGGTGTACGGCACCTGGATCGTGTCGCTCAGCCTGTTGTCCCTCCTGGTCCTCGGCGGCAGCTGGGGACTGGGATATGCGGCCGAGGCCAAGCCTCCGGGGAGGTTATCCTTGGAGCAGGCGGCCGGCCGGCTGGAATCCTGGATCCGGGACAATTACGGCGACGCCTCAGCCACAGCCGTGACGGGCTACAACCTGAGCGGGGACGATCAGGACATGGGAATGCCCCTGAGCCAAGGCGGGCGGCTCTATTTTGAAGCGGAGAGCCCCGTCCCTACATATTGGCGCGGGGAAACGCTCAGCCTCTATGACGGCCGTAAATGGACCGGTCAGGAGGCCAATTCCCGCACCCTGTTCATTCCGGGCGCGGTCCGGCCTGAAGGCTCGGACCCGGAAGCAGAGGAGCTGGCAGCTCCGATGGCCGAGTACCGGACCGTTACCCAGCAAATCATGTTCAGCCGTCCCATGACCGAGAGCTTCCCTCTCTTTGCCGGCGGCCCCATCGCCGAGGTGCTCGACTTGGAGTCGAGCCGGAAATCGGTGTCCCTGACCGTGATCGCCGACGAAGATGCGGGAACGGTCAAGGTGCCGCTGATTTCGGGCGTGCCGGAGGTGAACGGCTACCGGATCAAGGCGGACATTCCCGCCGTGGATCCTCAGGTGCTGCGGGAAGATGCAGGCGCGGATCCGGCGCGGGTGAAGGACGAATACCTTCAGCTGCCGGACAAGCTGCCCGAACGCGTGAAGCAGCTGGCGGACCGGATTACGTCGGCGTCGCTCACGCGATATGACGCGGTCGTCGCGGTGGAGGACTATTTGAAAACCTACTATGCCTACACGATGGATACCCGCGTTCCGCCCCAAGGCGAGGATTTTGTGGATGACTTTCTGTTTACGACAAGGAAAGGATACTGCAACCACTTTTCGACCGCTATGGCGGTACTGCTGCGAAGCGAGGGAATTCCAACAAGGTATGTCAGGGGATTTGCCCCGGGAAAAGAGGACAGCGGCCACCCGGGACGCTATCAAATCAGCGAAGGCGACGCTCACGCCTGGGTCGAGGTGTATTTCCCCGGCTCCGGCTGGATTCCGTTCGACCCGACGCCTGGATTTGTGCTGCCTTCCGACAGCGGAACGGTCCAGGCACAGGACGTCCATTCAGGGGGGACCTGGGACTGGGTTCGTGCCGCCCTCCAGTTGAAGAACATCACGCTCGGGATCGCGTCTTTGTTAGCCAAGCATGCGTGGATCGCGGTTGGAGCAGCTGCCACCGCTCTGCTGCTGGCCGCCGCCGTCCGCTGCGTCTGGATGTATCGCGGCCTGATTTGGCTGTGGTGCCTGGTGTATTTATCGCGGCGGACCTTTCCGGGCAAGGAGCAGCTGCTCCGGGCGGCGCTTCCGGCCTGGAAGGGCATTACCCGCCGCTATGGCGCGGCTCCGCCGGGGGCCACCGTTCGGGAATACGTGCAGTCCCTACAGGTCGATGATGAAATGATGCGCAAAGAAATGTACGATTTTGCCGCGGAATGGGAAAAGATAGCTTATGGTCAGGTTCCCGTAAGCCGCAGCCAAGGGAGCGCTTTCCTTCGAAGATGCCTTTTGATCGCCGGCAGGCTGGTATAACTTAGGTGCTGCGGCTTCCTTGACGGTATGAATTATCGTTGCGTATAATTGATTTCATTAATTGAGGGAGGCACGGTAATGAATAAGCCAAATGAAATCATCGTTGTCCTCGATTTCGGGGGACAATATAACCAATTAATCGCAAGACGCATCCGCGATCTGGGAGTATATAGCGAGCTCTTGCCTTTTAACACGCCAATCGAGAAGATCCGGGAGCTGAACCCGAAGGGTATCGTGTTCTCCGGCGGACCGCTTAGCGTGTATGCGGAAGACGCACCCCATGTGGACCCGGCTGTGTACGATTTGGGGCTGCCGATCTTCGGCATTTGCTACGGCATGCAGATGATGGCGCAGCAGCTCGGCGGCAAAGTGGAGCGCGCGCACAAACGCGAGTACGGAAAAGCAGAGCTTGAGTTCAAACCAAACACGACGCTTACCCAGGGATTGGACAACCGTCAGGTCGTATGGATGAGCCACGGGGACCATGTCGTTGAGCTTCCGTCCGGATTCCAGCTCGACGCGGGTACGGAGTCGGCTCCGATCGCGGCGATGAGCCATGGCGAGAAGAAGCTGTACGCGGTGCAGTTCCATCCGGAAGTACGCCACTCCGTGAACGGCAACGAAATGATCCGCAACTTCCTTTATGAAGTTTGCGGCTGTGAGGGTAACTGGACGATGGAATCCTTTATCGAGGATCAGGTTCGTGAAATCCGCGAAACCGTCGGTGACCAGAAAGTGCTGTGCGCGCTGAGCGGCGGCGTGGATTCCTCTGTCGTTGCGATGCTGATCCACAAGGCGATCGGCGATCAGCTGACCTGTATGTTTATCGACCACGGCCTGCTGCGCAAGGGCGAAGCCGAGAGCGTAATGGATACCTTTGTAGGCAAATTCGATATGAAGGTTGTCAAAATCGACGCCCGCGAGCGTTTCTTGTCCAAGCTGGCCGGCGTGGATGATCCGGAACAAAAACGGAAAATCATCGGCAACGAATTCATTTACGTGTTTGAGGAAGAGTCTGCGCGTTTTGACGACTTTGCCTTCCTGGCACAAGGAACGCTGTACACGGATATCGTCGAGAGCGGAACGGCAACGGCTCAGACGATCAAGTCGCACCATAACGTGGGCGGCCTTCCGGAGGATATGAAATTTAAACTGATCGAGCCGCTCAAAACGCTCTTCAAGGACGAAGTCCGCAAAGTCGGCGAGGAATGCGGTCTGCCTGATGAAATCGTTTATCGCCAGCCTTTCCCGGGTCCGGGCCTTGCGATCCGCGTGCTGGGCGAAGTGACGGAAGAGAAGCTGACGATCGTTCGGGATTCCGACTACATTTTGCGCGAAGAAATCGCCAAAGCCGGGCTTGACCGGGAAATTTGGCAGTACTTCACGGCTCTGCCGAACATGAAGAGCGTGGGCGTCATGGGTGACGCACGTACGTATTCGTATACCGTCGGCATCCGCGCGGTAACTTCGATCGACGGCATGACCGCCGACTGGGCCCGCATTCCGTGGGACGTATTGGAGAAAATTTCGGTGCGTATCGTCAACGAGGTGGAGAACGTTAACCGCATCGTGTACGATATCACCTCCAAGCCGCCGGCCACGATCGAGTGGGAGTAAGGTTATTCGTTATCCTTTTCAAGGTTCAAGATCCGTATCTGCTTAGGCAGGTGCGGGTCTTTTTTTTGTTTTCTACATAATTTCCGGGTCGATTCCAAAAGCTAAGCCCTATATAGAATGAACTAAAGAAATGAACGTTACAGGGCCGCAGTGGGCCGTTATAACAGGAAGTTCAATGCAAAACTTTAGTTCAATCTATCTAGTTAGAGAAAATGTTCTGTGTAAGGCGCCATCGTTCCATGGGAGAATTATGTAAATTTCCGAACATTGAATCATGTCACACTCTCGATTATTCGTTTTTTCTGTTGACAAGTGAAGCTTGTCTCCATACAATGAATGATGTGAGAAACGACATATGTTCTTTCGTATAATCCCGGGAATTGGCCCGGGAGTCTCTACGAGATCACCGTAATGATCTGGCTACGAATTTAGAAGAGATGATGTCCAACTCGCAGCGCAGCTTGCCTTGACCATGGTAAGTCCAAGCTGATGCTGGCGGGATATCTCTTTCTTTCATTCATAATGTCCGGTGGTCGCTTTGCGGTCTGCCGGGCTTTTTTGTCGTTCTGACTCAAATTTCTAAGGGGGATTATTTGAAAATGGAACGGTTCTTTAAATTAAAGGAACGCGGCACAAATGTAAAAACAGAAATGATCGCCGGTCTCACGACGTTTATGGCGATGGCGTACATCCTGTTCGTCAACAATCTGTTTCTCGGGCCGGACGGTGCGGGTATCCCTCATGAAGGCGTGTTTTTCGCCACCGCAGTCGGCGCGGGCCTCGTTACCATTCTGATGGGATTGTTTGTCAATATCCCGGTCGCCTTGGCGCCGGGTATGGGTCTGAACGCTTATTTTATGACCGTCGTGCTTGGATCCAATGGTCAAATTACCTGGCAGGCTGCTTTGGGCGCCGTATTTATTTCGGGTATTATTTTTATCATTCTGACGGTAACGCGCGTCCGGCAAATGCTGATGGTCGCCGTTCCGAAAAACATTAAAACCGCCATTACGGTTGGTATCGGCTTGTTCGTCTCCATCATCGGCTTTAAGCTCGCCAACCTGATCTCGATCACGGTGAACGCCGGTACCGATATCAGCAAACCGATCGGCGGCGGAAGCTTCAACCTGGCACTAAGCGATTTCTTTACACATAAAGATGCGCTGCTTGCTTTGATCGGACTTTTGATTATCGCCATTCTGATGGTGCTGAAAGTAAGAGGGGCACTCCTGATCGGCATTATCGTAACGACGCTGATCGGCATTCCAATGGGCGTGACGGACCTCAGCGGCTTGTCCCATGCCAACTGGCTGCCTTCATTCTCCAACCTGGCTGTCGGAGATCTGGATCTGAAGGGCGCGCTGCACATCGGATTGTTCGATATCGTCTTTATTTTCACGTTCGTGGAGCTGTTTGACACCTTTGGAACACTCGTGGGTACGACAACCCGGATGGGCATCATGAAGGATAAAGAGAAAGGCGAGAAAATCGTCGGTAAAGCGATGCTCGTCGATGCGGTCGGCGTCAGCGCCGGTGCTGTTCTGGGTACGAGCACGATCACTTCCTTTGTAGAAAGCACGGCAGGCGTTGAGGAAGGCGGACGCACTGGCTTGACGGCTATTACTACAGGCGTTCTGTTCCTGCTGTCCCTGTTCATCGCTCCGCTCGCGCTGGTGGTTCCTTCGGCAGCTACCGCGCCGGCACTGATCATCGTCGGGGTGCTGATGATGAGCCAGGTTCGCCACATCGAGTGGGACGACTTTTTTGAAGCTTTCCCGGCTTTCCTGACCATCGTACTGATGCCGTTCTCCGGCGGGATCGCCAACGGGATTTCGGCAGGAATCCTGTCCTATGTAATTCTTGCGGTTTTCGCCAACATCTTCGGTAAGCGCAAAGAGAAAGTTCACTGGCTGATGTGGGTGCTGGCCATCATCGTGGTGTGCCGGTTCGCATTCCTCGGTGCCGAGTAAGTTAAGTAATTGATGAGTTGAATGGTTTGCCCTTGTCTGCTTTAGAGCGGATGAGGGCTTTTTTATTTTTGGCAAAATTGAAAAGTATCTATATATAACGCAAAGAAATGTGTGGATGGGGGGAATATATAGTTGTTGTAGAAAATAATTGGGGAATGCTGTGTGGATTCCTGTTGCTCGAACGAGCAGGCGCACCCCGATAAGGAGGGAAGTTACTCTAACCTTTAAGACGTGCTTGGAGACAAGTGTAGACGGTTTGATAGTATATATGAAGGTTATGCATGGTTTGCAGCGTGCCACGAATAGATCCAGGGGAATGGAATAAATGAGGATATAAATTTTTTGTCGAAAAAGCTTGCAATAGAATTATAAACATGGTATATTCTAATTCCGGCCAAGAAAACATCGCTTTAAGCGTTGGACAGCAAGCCTGAAAAATAGATTTAAAAAAAGCTTGCAAAACTGAGTCGGACTTGATATAATATAAGAGTTGCTGCTGAAACACTGGCGGTAACGAAACGAAGTTTGATCTTTGAAAACTGAACAACGAGTGAGTATAAACGCGATGGTCTTATGACCGGAGCGATTGAGATTAAATCAATCTCGTCAGATTCAAAAT